>JANLPQ010000099.1:0-41630 GCA_031367325.1 Polaromonas sp.
CTGCGCGAGTTTGACGGCGAAACCTATGTGATGGAGCGCGCCTTGTTGCCCGAGCTGTCGCTAGTGAAAGCTGCAGTAGCCGACAAAAGCGGCAACCTGCGCTTTAATTTAACCGCGCGCAACTTTAACCCGGCGGTTGCCATGGCGGGGAAGATGTGCATTGTGGAAGTAGAAAAAATTGTCGAAGTAGGTGAATTAGGGCCAGACGATATTCATTTGCCTGGCATTTATGTACACCGCATCGTGCTGAACGCTACGCCCGAGAAGCGCATTGAAAAGCGCACCGTTACTGATACAGGAGGAGTTTGATATGAGCTGGACCCAAGACCAAATGGCCGCACGCGCCGCCCACGAGCTAGAAGACGGTTTTTACGTCAACCTAGGCATCGGCATCCCCACACTGGTAGCCAATTTTGTCCCCGCAGACAAAGAAGTTTGGCTACAAAGTGAAAACGGCATGCTAGGCATAGGCCCTTTCCCCAACGAAGACGAAGTAGATGCCGACCTGATTAACGCAGGCAAGCAAACGGTGACCACTATCAAAGGCAGCAGTATTTTCGGTAGCCAAGAAAGCTTTGCCATGATTCGCGGCGGCAAGATTAATTTGTCTATTTTGGGCGCTATGCAAGTTAGCGAGAAGGGCGACCTGGCTAACTGGATGATTCCGGGCAAGATGGTCAAAGGCATGGGCGGTGCGATGGACTTGGTAGCAGGCGTCAAGCGCGTCATCGTGCTGATGGAGCATGTCGCTAAAAAGAAAGACGGCACCGAAGACCTGAAGATTTTGCCGCAATGCACGCTGCCACTGACCGGTGTAGGCGTGGTTGATCGCATCATCACCGATTTGGCTGTGATGGACGTGACCAGCGAAGGCTTAAAAGTAGTCGAACTAGCGCCCGGCGTGACGATGGAGGCTTTGCAGGCCAAGACGGGTGTGAAGCTGCACTAGATATGCCGACACGTTCGTGCAGGTGTTCGGCGCAGACTGCGGGTTACAAGCTGACACGAAAGTCGTTGAATGCACTGGAAATGAGGTGGCGCAAATAGTGTTAAATATCAACTATGTTTGTTTCATTTAAATACCTATGCCGGCAATATCGCCCGATCAAACTACAGAGCTAGCCCCGCTAGACGACAGCTTGATCACCAAAGACAGTTTGCTGCCCGCGGTGGCGCTAGCTGCCGTGGGGCTGGTGTGCTACGCCGTCAGCCTGCTGGTGCTTAAGCAAAAAACAATTGGCGGCTGGGCGTGGGTGCTACCGTTTTTAGTTGGCGGCGGTACAGGGGTGGTTTTATACCGCAGGCAGTGCTTGTCGGTCGGTGTGCTGACCAATGCTGAAAGCTTGGCCTTGGCGCGCAATATGTCGATATGGGTGGCTATCGCCATCGTGCTTATTTACAGCTTCACCCAAAAATCTATGATGGATGGCGTGATCGCGCTGTTTTTGGGCGGGATGATGTTTGCCGTTATCTTGTTCACGGGAATTTTTATCGTCAAAACCATGCTGCTGATGCAAGACGAGCCAGACCGTGAGCGGGGCGATGAGATGTCGGTGCAAGAGATTGAAAAAATGAAGGCCGAGTTTCGCCTGCAGCGCGGTTTGCATGAGGTGCGTGACCCTCTAATGCCTGCGATGGCGCGGTCTATGGCGTCTAGCGCACCAAATGCATCGGCTATTGCTGAATTGCCTCGCAATATCTACACCTCAGCTTCAGCACCTGAATCTGTAACTGAATCTGCACCCATCCCATTGTCCACACAAGTCTCTAAGCCCGTACCACTGGCTGCTGCGCGACCTGCGTCTGCCGTGCACTATGTACCTGCTGCACAACCTATGCCCGCAACGCAGCCCGCGCCTACGGCTAGCGACGAGGAAATTCGTTTGAAAATCATCGAAGTGCGCAAGCAAGCGCTGCGTGCCCAGCGCCGTGCTGAAATGCAAGCCAAGGTTCCTACAGTGCCTAGATCCTAAGCTTGAGCATATTCAATTTAACTTGATTGTTATTTTCTGCGCAATTGCAGAATTTTTTCGATGCAAAAATTCTAGTAAATCAAGATTGTAATTTGCATTAACTGCATTTTGAACAGATAAGCGCGCAGCTAAGTGCTCACGCCATGATTGAACGCGTGGAGTGTGATCGAAAAAACCAAATGCCTCAATCGATTCAAATACATCAAAGTAGCGAAAAACGGGGCTAAATACCGCATCTACTAATAAAAACTGAGTTCCTTCAAAATATGGCCCAACTTGGCTGCGTTGCCATAACTGCGCTTCTAATTGAGCAAACTTAACGCACAACTCATTGCGCCGTGCATAGAGCGCCACGCAATCTGCCCCTGAATAAAACCCTGCTATGTTATTGAGAATGCTAGAGCTAAATTCCATCCAGGCGCGGTGCTTTGCACGTTGCAATGCGTTGTGAGGATGCAGCGCTGGCAAGTAGACCTCTTCCAGGTATTCGCAAATTACTGCAGATTCGAAGATAGGCTGCCCATCCACCAGCAGCACTGGTGTTTTGCCCAAGGGCGAAACTTTCAAAAACCAATCGGGCTTGTTTGATAGATCAACATAAACACGCTCAAAAGTCACATTTTTTCAACCAAAACGATGGCTGCGCGCTGCACATAAGGGCACAAGGTGTGGCTGACAAGTATGAGTTTTTCGGGAAGTGTGGACATCAATCGTTCTTTGTGAATGCATATCAGGCGATGAACAACCACTAACGGTATTAGTGCTACGAAGCAGGTACCCAGCGATTACTGCTGCGAAGCGCACCAAACCCATCACCAATCAACCACTGTGAGAGTGATGCAATAGCTAGGAATGCCGGGTACTCCCAACCTCCATTAGGAGCAGTAAACACCCATCCATTGGGTGCATGCACCCACAGCGCGCCGAGAAGAATGGGTATCAGCAGCAACGATACTTGCCGCGCATACATGCCTGACACCATCATCAATCCGCCTATCAGTTCGGCGGCAAATACCGGATGCGCCAATGCACCTGGCAAGCCTGTAGATACGAAAAATTGCGCGGTACCGGGCAGCGTAAACACCAGCAGTTTAAGCAAGGCATGCGCTATCCACATAGTGCCTAGCGATACGCGAAGCATAGTAGCGCCAATTTGGATTGAGTTTTGCATTTTTTATCCTTTACAAACGGGCGAACTCAGGTTGATAATTTAACATTGCATTTAAGCAATGAATATAGGTATATATGAAAAGTAAGGTTGCAAAAAAGCAATATCAATTGACTGCTGATGCGTTGCAAACTGTGCTGGCGTTAGTGCGTACAGGTACCTTGGCTAAAGCCAGTGTGCGACTCGGGGTGGACAGCTCGACTGTGTTTCGCAATATTACTCAGCTGGAACGCTCTGTGGGGCAGATGCTGTTTGTGCGTTCGCGCAGTGGTTTTGCTGCTAATGAGCTAGCGCTGCAATTGGCCCAGCATGCAGAAAAGGTAGAGGCTGAGCTAGAGGCCGCGCGTACTACCACGCATGCCACCCAAGCTGACATTGCAGGTGTCGTGCGCATTACCACTACGGACACCTTATTGCATGGCTTGCTCATGCCTGCGTTGCGTAATTTGGCGGCAGCACAACCATTGCTTGCATTTGAACTAACCGCAAGCAATGAGGTAGCTAGCTTGACCAAACGCGATGCAGACATCGCTTTACGCGCTACTAAAAAACCACCACCCCATTTAGTAGGTCGTAATTTGGGCGTTATTGATGTAGCGGTATTTGCATCTAAAAAACTATTACGCTTGCCAAAGTTGCGCGAAGATTTGGTTTTAGCGGACTGGATCGCTCCCGACGATGCATTGCCCGAGCATTTGTCGGTCAAGTGGCGAAAGCAGCGTTACCCCAGGTTGGCGGTGCGTTACCAAGTCAATAGTATTGCTTCTGTGCTTGAGGGTGTGCGTGCAGGCTTAGGCGTTGGCATAGTGCCTATATTTTTAGCTAGAGCCTACAGCGATATCGTCGCAATTAGTGATGTGCTGCCTGAATGCGAGACGCAGCTTTGGTTACTGACACATGCCGAATCGCGGCACTTGCGACGAGTTTCATCGGTCTATCAATACTTAGGCGACTCAATTAAGTTGTAGTATTCTTGATTGCCAGCGCAGCAGATTTAACCAACGCCGGGCCGCTGTAGATCAGCCCTGTATAAATTTGCACTAAATCTGCACCTGCTTCTATCTTGCTCACCGCGTCTTGCGCCGTGATCACGCCGCCTACGCCGATGATGGGGTAGTGCTTGCCCAAGGCTTTGCGCAGCAGGCGGATGACTTGGTTGCTGGCCTCTAGCACCGGCGCGCCACTCAGGCCGCCAGCTTCCTCGGCATGCGGCAGGCCTTTAACGGCTTCGCGGCTGATGGTGGTGTTGGTGGCAATTACGCCGTCAATTTTGTGGTGCTTAAGGGTTGCGGCGATGACTTTGATCTGTTCGCTGTCTAAATCAGGCGCTATCTTCAAAAATATCGGTTTACTTGCGCCGTGTTGGTCGGCCAGTTCGGCGCGGCGCGCGGCTAGCGCGCCCAGCAATCCGTCCAAAGCCTCGTCGCTTTGCAGCGCACGCAGGTTTTTGGTATTGGGTGAGCTGATGTTGACGGTAATGTAGTCGGCGTACGGGTACACGCCGGTTAAACACGTTAGGTAGTCGCTGGTGGCGTTCTCGATAGGTGTAGCGGCATTTTTACCGATATTTAAACCTAAAATCATGCGATTAACGCCGTCTTTACTGCTCAAACAGCTATGCAATTGAGAGCGTTTAACGTTCTCAATAAAACTCTCCAAACCGCCGTTGTTAAAGCCTAGCCGGTTAATCAAGGCGTTTTTCTCGGGCAGGCGAAACATGCGCGGCTTGGGGTTGCCCGGCTGCGCCAGCGGTGTGACGGTGCCTACCTCGACAAAGCCAAACCCCATCGCGCCCAGGCCGTCAATGCAGCGGGCGTTTTTGTCCAGCCCAGCGGCTAGGCCCACCCGGTTAGGAAACTGCAGGCCTGCCACTGTCACTGGGTCATGCACCCGCGCCTGCGTGTAGGCCAGCGCCAGCGGCGTGCGCTGGGTGCGGGCGATACTGCCCATGGTGATGTCGTGGGCGGTTTCGGGGTCGAGGCCGAATAAAAAGGGGCGGGCTAGGGCGTAGGGAAGCAGAGACATTGGATAATTGGCAGAAAGGAAAAGAATTCATGACACAAGACGAACTCAAAACCCAAGTGGGCAAAGCCGCATTGCAGTATGTGGTTAAAGGTGAAATTGTAGGCGTAGGCACGGGCTCTACGGTCAATAAATTTATCGACGCGCTGGCCAGCATCAAAAACGACATTCAAGGCGCCGTCAGCAGCTCGGTTGCGTCGACCGAACGGCTTTTGGCGCTGGGCATACCGGTACTGGACAGTAACGATGTGACCGCGCTATCAGTCTACATCGACGGCGCCGACGAAATCGACCACGCAGGCCATATGGTTAAAGGCGGCGGCGCGGCGCTAACGCGCGAGAAAATTGTCGCCAGCCTGGCCCAGCGCTTTGTCTGCATAGCTGATGAGAGCAAGCTGGTCAAGGTGCTGGGTAAATTTCCGCTGCCGGTCGAGGTGGTACCCATGGCAGCCAAGCAACTGACGCGGCAATTTGTCGCCATGGGCGGTACGGCTAGCGTGCGCATGAAGGATGGCATGCCGCTGGTGACCGACAACGGCCAGCACATCATCGACGTGCTGGGCCTGCACATCACCGACCCCGTGGCGTTTGAAATGCAAGTCAGCCAGTGGCCTGGCGTGGTAACCGTGGGCGTGTTTGCACTGCAAAAAGCGCAGGTGTGTTTGCTGGGCACTGAAAAAGGTGTTAGGACACTCAATTTTTGTAACTGCTCAGGTGAACCCACAAAGCAGGGCTGGATAGTCTGACCCTGAAAGACGCTGACCAGTCAAGCATGCAGATTGGCCCTCTGCTTGCTCATCGTCGCAAAGTAGGAGCGATTGGTGAAGAACGTAGCAACGTCGTGCACGGTTCTAAAGCAGCCCGAGATCTTTTGCCTGACTTTGCAAATGCGCAGCACAAGCTCGGCCAGTCCAGTCCAGCCCAGTTGCAGGCGATGTTGCGCTGCTATGAGTTAATGGGCTTGCTGCCACAGCGCTAGGATAAGCACGTTTTTTTGCGCGTGTCTCAGTTGTCTTAGGCCGAGCAATGACGTCATTGCCTCTATTTTTAATCTTTAATTCATAGCGTTCAATAGCTTGGGCAGGTTAGTGTTAACGGCCCTAAGTAAAAGCTACAAATAAAGCAACCAAAATCATGCAGGTTCCGAATACATAGCCTTGCATCTTTAATGATTTTTCAGTTTTGATTCGACTAAAAAGAATACGACCACCATAAACCCAAGGTAAATGACACACGATGCACACAACGAGAAACACTACAGAAATTTGAACCACCTGCCAAAAGAGCGGGTATTCTGGGTTTAGAAATTGAGAAAACATTACCAAAATCATTGAATGAATTTTAGGATTCAATGAGACAGATAAAAATCCATCGATAATTTTTAATGGTTTCATGTCTATTTGATCAGATAAAGACGAAGAACTAAAGAATCCATAGGCAAGATAAAGTGTATAAATTACTCCTGCCCATTTCAATATTTCTCTAATGAATGGGTGAGATATAAACAGTTGAGTTAAACCTAAACCATACACAAAACACCAAGTTAAGTTGGCTACTTCGAAACCAATTAAGAATGGAATTGTTCGCCAAACGCCGAATTTCCCCCCTGCTGCAGCTAACAGCGTATTTCCAGGACCAGGGCTAATTACCATGGGTATCGAAAATCCCAAAATTAATAGCCATATTTCGAATGAAATCATTTTTTTCCCATTTAGATCGAAGTGCTGTGCATCACATTAATACTGTTAGAGTAAATAAACGTCCCGAATAGAAATGCAATTTAGAGGTGCGACCACTCGAATACAATTACACCTAAACACTTGCTACATCTTTGATGGGCGCTGAGCTTGTGCCAATAGCTCCATTTAACGAGCGACCGTGAGCAAGAAAGAATTTGTTTTGGACAACAAAACCATCCAATCCTCGATCTCGGCAATACTCAGCAAGATCACTGGTACGATTTATAAAACCCCGCCCATTGAAATTTAATGATGTGTTGCAAAGAACACCGTATCCAGTAAGTTGTTTAAACTCTTTGAGTAACTCGTAAAGTGGAGCATTATTCTCCTCACTCACAGTCTGAACTCGTGCGCTGCCATCGACGTGAGTAACTGCTTTTAGCTTGGGCGCTTTGACTTTATTAAAGTGAAGCATGTATGGCGAAGGTGTATTTCGCCCAAAAAGCGCTTGCGCATCCTCTTCTAAACATATCGGTGCGATTGGTCTGTAACCTTCTCGATTTTTGATCTTGTTTAGTCTAGTAGTAATTTCCGTACGAAATGGAGATGCCAAAATAGACCGATTTCCGAGCGCACGCGGGCCAATTTCGTATCGATTTTGAGCCCAAGCAATAATATGTTCCTTTTCAAGGTGAAGTGCAATTACTGCAAGATCAAGATTATGAACAGTAAATCCTTCGGGAACTTGTTCCACATCCTCCACGAACTCGTCCCCAGCATAGACATTCCATGTGATCTTGCCATTACCTGTATAAAAATGTTGAGCGTCGATTGCAGTCCCAATAGCAGAACCAGAATCGTTGGGGCATGGTGGCACAAAGACACTAGAAAAAAGTCCGGACTCTTCCCAATTTGAATTCCAATCACAATTTAATCCACAGCCTCCGGATATGATAAGGGGATATCCTTTCGTAAGGTGTTTCTTTGCAAAAGCATGGAAACGTTCAAAAAGAGCGTCGCTGAATTTCCCAGCAAGATTTTTGAACTCGATCGATTGCACTCCGATATCGTGAAACTTCGTCCACTGATAGCTCTCTTTAGGGGCTCCTAATAATAGTCCATCACTGTCTAAGACGAGATCAATAAGTTTTTTCTCTTCTGGAGTAATAGGTGCGCGATCTGAATACGCGGCCAAAGCCATTAATTTTCCGGCATCTTCATATCTAAAATGACCTTTTATTGGTGGAAAACTTGGATCTCCGATCATAAAAAGTGATGAGTATTTGTTACCTGGATCGGTAAGTACACGGCCAATATGTTTGACATATACATTTCCATCTATTTCATAAAAATCTCCTATATTTCCTTCCCAAACTAAACAGTAAACAGACTGACCTTGTGCAAATGGAGACATTCCATAAGCACCTAAAATATGTGAGCGCTCATGAGTTGAAGAAAAAACTTTTATAGTTTTACCCATAAAGTTTTGTTCACGTGTTTTTATGCCTGAAGCATTATGTCCATAGTAGCCTGCTTCTGTCGGTCTTTCGACGGAATGAAATCCTTTAACCCACCCACTAATTGCAACAACATCTGGGATACGGTCTAAGCGTTTTGCCGCAACAGCGATTAGTTCTGGAGTAATGCGGTCGTATCTAGGAAATGAATCTTTTTCAGCTTCCAGAGAAAAAAGAAGATTCCCATTATCAATAGCCGCAAGTGTTCCATCATGGCCAGATTTGAATGAAAGAATTAGCATTGAATAATACCCCTCGTACGTAAATTAAGTTCTGTTGAAAATGAATTTAAATTTTTAAAGCTAAAAACTTGTCGTTAGCTTAAAAAGCGATGAAATTATTAATAGAAATTTGTATCTCCTTTCAATTCATTTAGAAAAGTACACTGATCAAATTGGTTTGATATTGCGCAAGGCTTCCAAAAGATCACTTAAATCGCTAACATTTAAACGTGTTGGGTTTAGGCTGCGAATATGCGAAGGCGCATTTACAAAAAAACTAAAATGGGCCGCGTCTAACATGCCAAGATCATTGAAAGAATCTCCAGCTGCCGCTACAGTGAAGCCTAAAGATTTGAAACAATTCACAACTTTCGATTTTTGATTCCTTAAACGAGGAATCCAATCAGTAAGGTAACTATTAGAATCAACAGATAAGTTATGGCAAAAAATTGTAGGCAAGCCTAGCTTCGGTGAAATTGGTTGTAAAAACTCATAAAATGAATCAGATACAAGCACGCAAGGCCAAATTGATCTCAACTCATCAAGAAAACCCTTAGCACCACTTAAAGGTTCAGTTCCACGAACTATTTCAACTAGATCTAAACAACTAACATTATTTTCCTTAAGTAAGTTAATGCGAAACTGCATTAATTTATCAAAATCTGGTTCATCGCGTGTTGTTTTACGCAGTGCAAAAATTCCTGTCTCTATAGAAATTTCGACCCATAATTCGGGCAGAAGAACACCTTCAATGTCAAGGCAGATAAGCATCATGCTAGAACCTTAAGACCCGTATCTTCAACCAAACGATTACTGCTCAAACAAGATAAGGCTGCATGATGGGCATCTGCCATGGCCTTCGAATATGAACCACTAGACGGAACATAGTGGTTGTAATAAGTCGAACCTTCTACTAAAGGGCCTAATATCCAGATATCTTGATTGATATTCGCATTCACACCTACAGGATGGCTACTGGCATTGACCTTCACTCCATTTATTCCCGGAACAGGATCAATTGGTACTATTAACCCAGCCTTATACAAGTCACTTAGTAGTGAAGTGTTGTTATCAAGGAGTAGACTATTTTGTACTCGTGCATGAACAATTGCATCTAAGAAAACTGTTTGCTCTATATTATTATTAAATGATAATTTAAACTGCGCGGCATCTACAAGCCAATTTATCTTTGGATTCACACCAGGTGCTATGGTTACAAAACCAGCCTCGATAAGAGTGAGTAGTTCCTGATGCCGTTCTTTTTGTGGGCCAGCCACAATTCGATTAACTAGCCTAGCATATGTCGTAAAAAATATGGAATGCGAATCGTCGGTAAGACCTCCGTAATTAACAATGCTGCGAATGGTATCGCGAAGGTCTCGCCACACTTCAAGTGCACTTTTGAGTGGGCTTGCGCAAAGCCCTTTTATTCCTTCATTCAAATCATTTTCTATAAAAACTTTCGCCCATTTTTTATAGTCATTCCCAGTTAACCCATTAGGTACACTTGTCAACAAATGATCTTTTGGAGAAAAATCTCCATACTTAAACGCAAGCTTTTCAAATAGTTCATTAAGATTCCCAGCAGAAAATGCATGTCTCATCTCACAACTCAGCGCAAATCGATTCGCATCTCTAGTTCCAATTCTCTTAGTATCACTACATGTTAAATAAAAAGCAGCGCGCATTTCCGATTCTATTAGAGGCAATACCGAAGAAATGAAATCTATTTTTTTATCAACTTGTCTTAATCGCATTTTTTCAATTGTGTTCGGTGTCAGAAAAAGTGCTTGATGTTTTTCCCGACTATTTAGTCCTTCGGGACGAACACGAAAAGGCAGTCCACTGCCTGAATAAAGCATAATTTCTGGCTCTTTACCGGACGCAACATACGTCAATGAGTCGTTACTTCTCCGAAATTTACCACCGCGTCCAACAGTTAGTGCCGCTATTGTGTCCATAGCAGACAAACCAAAGCCTTCAATCGCGATGGACATTTCGGAAGAAATACCTTCCAAGGAGTTGGGAATAGGATAAGCGTAAAACTCTTTTAGAGACGGATGCCCTATATTTCTCACGACCTTTTGCTCACCATGCCCGATAGTTATGAACAGCTTATCAACTATTTCTTCTGTATCGCAATCGGAGCATAGTAAATATTTTTCCTCATCCAACATGGGAGCTATTCGCACTACACTTTCAGGATGAAAGACTATCTCGACGTTATCAGGAATATCAAGTGTTATTTTTTTGTACACCCATGCAAGATACTCTCCAAGAAGTCGACGAGAAAGAAAGTCTGTTGATTGAACAGGACGACCTCCAGTTTGGCAGGGTAGCCCATCATTATCAATTTGAACGTTATGCTCAACACACCAAGTAAATAAACAAGGTCCCTCGCGTACATCCGTAGAATTTATTGCAGCATTATCTGGAAAAACTGAGAGTTGGCATGCGATTGTATTGAGGAATAAATAATTAGGTTGCCGACAATCGTGCAGCCCTGCACCAGGTTCATTGGGTTCAAAAATTACTATCTGAACATTTATATCTTTCATCCTTTCCGTGAGACAAAGCAAACGCTCCAAAACACTAAGGCCGCGCGAACCAAGACCAATGATCCCTATGCGTAGAGCATCCTGACATGTGTCGGCATTTGTATGATCTACCATCTTTCATTTTCCGCAAAAAAATCAGTAATTAGAATTGACAAGCCGCGAGAGCATGCTTCATCAAACACGTATTTTCCAAGCGCAAGATCCAAAATACCCATACCAAAGGGAGAAAAAATAAGTGGAAGTGATCGATCTATTGTTATCTCATTACGAATCAAATTTGCAAGTGTTCCCGTGACAAAACTTCGATTCCCAATGCTCTGTTCGGCAAGATGGGGTGAAGTGTTTGCTTTCAGACAATGATCAACATCATCAAATAAATTTACTGCATTCAAAATCAAATCGGGCGAAATATCACGAAGTGAAATATTAAGGATGATTTGATTTGGAAGAAATTTATGTGGTGGACTAATATGGGGAGTTGCTGCGTTAGTAGCAAAGACTAGTATGTCTGCATTTAGCGCTTTATTGACATCACAACTACTGTCCAACTCACAAACGTGACTCTTGGCGATATGCTCTGAAAAGGCGTGACTAGACGTTTTATCGAAGTCTTTAATAATGATCCGCTCAAAATCCCAACCTGTAGCAATAAACATGTCAAAAATATTTCTCGCTATAACGCCAGCACCCACGAAAGCTAATGAGTCGACTTTTTTATTTCTCTCGTTAAGCCAATATGCGGCTAACACGGCTGATGCAGCAGTCCTTGAGGAACTTATAAATGATGCTTCCAATAGTGCAAAAGGATATCCTGTTGATTGATCATTGAGAACTAAAACCGCAGATGCGCGTGGGATACCGTTCTTGATATTCTCAGGAAAACTAGCAATCCACTTTATTCCAGAGACGTTGATATCAGCATTAATAGATGCCGGTAACGCAATAATTCGATTTGGACTCTTCGCTGAAAATTTAAGAAAATAACTATCAGGATTTATAGTTTCACCATCATGATGTGCGAGGTAAGCTGCCTCAATCATGTCGATACTGCGTTGTGGATTTTCGCTCAATATAGTTTTTATTGAGCTTCCGCGCACTACACGGAAATCGGCCATGCGCACTCCTTCGATGTCATCTGCTTGTCAATTAAGTGGTAATTGGTGTTTGATGAGTTAACCAGGTTATCAATAGCGAGGGCGTCAGTTCCAAAATTAGCTGTTACCCAAGAATCATCATAGATAGTATCAAGATATCTTTCGCCAAGGTCTGGAGATATTGCAACAATAGTCGCGTCCGGAGGTAACCTATGACGCCACGCATTTATGCATGCCATGACAGTCCCAGTTGATCCACCCGCAAGAAGTCCTTGTGACAATGCAAGATAGCGGCACATTCTTATGGCTTCAGCCTCTTCAACTAACTCAAGTGAAAATATATCTTGGCTTGAAAATATCTCTGGGCACCGACTCGTACCTAAACCTGGAATAAATCGTTTGCCTGCTGGTAGGCCGAAAGTAACCGAGCCAACGCTGTCAACCGCAACTATCTTTGTGTTCGGAGAGTGCCTACGGAAATAGTTTACACATCCCATAAGTGTGCCCGTAGTTCCTGCCCCCACAAACAAATAATCAACTTGTTCAAAATTTATATATATAGAATGTGCAGTTGTTCTTGCATGTGCGTTTGGATTTTCTTCGTTTGCGTATTGATTGAACCACTGATACCGTGAGTCTCGTTTCAAAATATCGGTTATGTACGCAATTCTGGTACCTAGAAATCCACCATTCTCATCTCTTTTTTCTACTATAACCACACTAGCGCCTAACGCTTCCATCATTTTTATATTGTTATGCGAAGTGTTTGGGTCAACTACACACGTAAACTTATAGCGTCTTTCTGAACAAATAAGACTCAAAGCAACTCCAAGACTTCCAGAAGACGATTCAATCAAAATTGTCTCCGAATTAATTTTCCCTTTTTTTTCAAAATCAGTAACCATACTTACGGCAGTTTTCATCTTGATAGAGCCAGCCGGGTTAAGAGCTTCTAGTTTCAGGAAAAGCTTATCTAAATTGAATCCTTCAATTTTTAAAAAATTATTATCATTAACAATATCAGACAATTTATTCATGATTAATCCCATCAAAAAACGAAATTTTCAAACTCGATAGTGACCTTCGGAATGCATCTAATAATCAATACTCGAACTATTATTAATTACGTTAAGTGATTCGAAGATTAAACATCCAACGTGGATATTAGTTACCGAGGAGATGTTGTGTAAGATACAGAATCTACTAATTTTTTAGATACAGATTAGCGCTGTAAGCTGGCTTTAGCATGACCTGCTGGAGGTGGAGCTGTTAATTGTGTGCGTATTGGAGCTGAAAGTCGTGGCCAGCGACCATATATCGTTTCGAGCAAGTCCGCGCAACGTAGATGGAGCGTGACATCCTAAAAAAGTTACGGTGTACTTCGCGCAGAGTAGCTGTGAGATATGCCTGCATAGTGCAGTATAAAAAGAACTGGCCACAGCCTGCTAGGCACTGGGGGGTCAGTGCCAGTGGTTACTTTGAATATTGTCGGCCCAAGCCCTGCACCCGCATCAACGAGTCCACATTGCTCACCCACATCCGAGTTATCCAAGCACAGGTCAAAGGCGAATATATATGGCCTAAGGTGTACAAAGAATTGTTAGCCAGGGGCCTCAAAGTAGGCAAAGAGCGCGTCAGAAAACTCATGCAACGCCACGGCATACGCGCACGGCGCAAGAGAAAGTATGTCTTCACCACCGACAGCAAACACCAGTTGCCCATTGCCGACAATTTGCTGGCGCGCAACTTTCATGCCCCGCAACCCAACCAGATGTGGACAACTGACATCACCTCCATAGACCTTGGGTGCGTCACCTTCCCTGCGCACACGTGGCTGGCTGTGGAGTCGGTTGGCCACAGCTAACAGCTTAGCCAGGCGCGTTTGCGCCTTGGCAGATAGCACCATGCGCTCACACTTGCGCTGGGTGTCCCGGCTCACCCCGTCCCAGCAAGGTGCGCAGCTTCTTGGTTTGGGCGGCGGCGCGGTTGAACTGGCGGGCGTGGGCGTAGCGGGCAGACTGGGCAAAGGCGGCTTGGCCTTTGAAGGTGTAGCTCTGGCGCAGCGTGATGCCGCACTGGATGGCCAGTTTGACTAGCGACTTGCGCGCTTTGTTCAGTAGCCGCGCATCGGTGGGAAAGGCCACGGCTTTGTCTTGCACCGTGGTGTCCACGTTGACCACGGCCAAAGAGGAGCCTGCAATCGTCTGGGTGGCCAGGCCCGTTTGCTCGGTCAGGCCCAAGATGAGTTCACAACCCTGGGCGCCAATACGGTGGCGAAACAGCGTCATCAGGCTGGGATCAATGGGCACATCGTGGCAGAAGTACTGCTGGCCGCAGAAGTATTGCCAGTAGGGGTTCTCGGGCCAAGCGGCAACGACTTCTTCGTCGCTGATGTTGCGAATGTACTTGAGTAGTTGCAACCCCACCATCAAGCGGATGGGGTGGCCTGGGCGGCCAATGCCTGCTGCGTACAAGCCGCCAAATTGCCTCTCGCAGGCAGCCCAGTCGATCTTGCCAGCCAGCACGCATAGCGCGTGGCGCAGGTCTACCAAGTTGACCAGCTCTTGGCGAAAGAGGTCTATTTCAGCTTCGTGGATGATCTCGCGTAGGGCCATAAATTTGCAAGGTTTAAGGTGAATATGGACTTAAACCTTGCAATATTCATACCACTGCATAGGCCGCTAACCCGCATGGATGTTGGGTTTGCGGGGTTTCTCAGGGATGACTAATTAATTTCGTATCGGCGACCAGCAATGTCTGATTAATGCGACCCCATTTACAAATAAAGTCCATACTTGCGTGGCTTAGCTGCTGATTCAAGTTGATACCGATTTGAATTTGAATGTCTGATTTTCATGTGGTTCTCATAGTTTAGCGGTTGTCATCATAGTTGCTACCCGTCTAGTTATACTGGTATTTGAATTTTCGCTGCTGTTGATTTTCATACATCCTGCCCAGACTAAATAGGATATATGAAGATAGGAGCAGGTCAGAATTTGTACAAAGCTTCCGCGAAAAGAAGTGCCATTTTCAGTAAGTGTTAACTGATTTTGCGTAGCCTGTAACAATTAAAGATCAGCGTAAGCAATGTTATAGACTTATAGAGGCACTTTTACTTATTACAGGAGAATGTCATGGGTGACCAGATAATTAAACGTAAATCCTTTAAGTATGAAACTATATTTAATAGGTTGAAAACCCAAATTGAAAATGGGCTATTCAACCCAAACCAACGATTTTATTCAATTCGTTATCTTATGGAAAGTGAAACTATTAGCCTTGCTACAGCCAATCGAGTATTTCAAGAATTGGAGTCAGAGAGGCTTATTTATTCTCAAAGTCGCTCGGGTTATTTTGTTTCTGAAGATATTCAAGGTGAAGCTCTTCAAGTTACGTTAGCATCAAATTTACCAGATCAAAAAGTTTCTCATTTAAACTTCCCCACCAATTCACAGCAAAAAAAGAAAATCTCATTTGAATCAGCAGTTCTCGATGAGGCATTCACACCTAAGAGTTTACTGAATCGAATCCTAGTTTCAATATCTAAAAGTGAAAATTTAGCGCATGCCAGACTTATTCCACCACCAGGTCTAACAGATCTGCGACGCGGTATAGCTCGTTTGATGCAAACTAGGGGGGTAGTTTGCAGACCAGACGATGTATTAATTACAGCTGGTGACGGCGCTGCCTTCGAATTGGCATTGCGAGCTGTTACTAATCCAGGAGATAGTGTTGCAATTGAAAGCCCAACATATTTCGGCATACTCCAGGCAATTGAAAAAGTAGGACTCAATGCAATTGAAATCCTTACCGATCCACATAACGGAATTTGCTTGAATGACTTGAGGGATGTGGTGCATAAAAACAGGATTGCTTGTGTATTTTTAAATCCGACATTGCATAACCCGCTTGGATTTACTATGTCGAATGAAAATCGCCGACTTCTTATGAATTTTCTTAACATGAAAAAAATTGTATTGATTGAAGACGACGTTTTCTATGATTTATATGATGAGAAAAATCAGCTACGCCCGATAAAAAGTTTCGATGAAAAGGGAATAGTAATTTATTGCTCATCTTTCTCTAAAGTAATATCGCCAGGCTACAGAATTGGTTGGTGTCTGCCAGGGATATTTTATAAAAAAATAGAATATCAAATGCTTAATAGTAATCTCTCTCATAGTTCTTTACCACAAATAATTCTTTCGGAATTTTTGAAAAAAGGCTATTACGATAAACATATAAAAATACTGAAAAAGAGACTCTCGAACTATTCTTCTGTAATTTTTATGTTGGTTATAAAAAATTTCCCATCAGGAACACGTGTAAGCAGACCAGCGGGAGGTTACATTTTCTGGATTGAGCTACCTACGATACTTGACACGAATAAAATTTGCGCTGCTGCGCTGACAAAGGGGATTTCAATTACACCAGGCCAAATATTTTCTGCGTCCAGCATAGGCTCGACTACGTTTCGAATATGCTTAGGATGCCCCCTTACACGAGATGTCATTTCAGCAATTGAATGTCTCGGCTCAATATGCAAAAGCTCACATAGCTAACCCATCCATTAATATTGATTGGTACGGTTAAAGGGGAATGTTTAAGCCCACACCACCGGCTCAGGTGCTGCGTACCATTCGTCTAGCTGCGTGGCAACTTTAGCCTCAATACGGTTGCGCTTGATTTTCATGGTGGGCGTTAAGCAGCCGTTATCTATCGACCATGGCTCGCTTGCGATAACCAGCATGCGCAGTTTTTCGTAGTCAGACACGCTGGTGTTAACGGTGTGCAGCAGCTGCGTTAACGCTGCAGTCACCTGCGCGCGCACCGCAGGGTCGCCCACTTTGGGGCGCACGTCTTCGGCCAACACCACCAGCCCGTAGGCGGCTGTTTGGCCTAGGCCCGACACCAGGCTGGATTCGACCAGTGGGTGGCTGTTGATGCGGTTTTCTATGGGCGCAGGGGCCACGTATTTGCCTTTGGAGGTTTTAAACAATTCTTTGGAGCGGCCAGTCAGTTTGAGCAAACCATTGGGCAGCTTGTCGCCCAAGTCGCCGGTTTTAAAGAAGCCGTCTGCGGTAAACGATTCGGCATCCAGATCAGGGCGCTTGTAGTAGCCCACCATCTGGCCGGGTGATTTGATTTCAATCTCGCCTTGGGTGTTAATGCGTACTTGCACGTTGGGGTAAGGTACGCCCACATAGCCGGGCGCATTCAGCGCTAGGGTAGACAGGTGGGAATACGCAAAGTCTTCGGTCATGCCGTAGCCTTCTAGCAAGTTCAGGCCCAGCTTGCGGTACCACACGATAAGCTCTGCAGGCAAGGGGGCTGACCCACTGCCCGCCAGCTTTACCTGGTCTAGCCCCATGGCGCGCAAGACTTTGCGTGCTACCAGCTTGCCCACGAAGGGGATAGACAACAATCGGTCTAGCTTTTCGGGTGGCATTTTGGCAAACACACCTTGCTGAAACTTCATCCACAAACGCGGCACCGAGATAAAAAACGTAGGCCGTGCCACTTGCAAGTCGCGCGAGAAAGTATCTAACGCTTCCACAAAAAATATGTGCATCCGCCCGTCATAAAAAGCCAAGCACTCTGCAAAAGTACGGTCCATGATGTGCGCCAGCGGTAAATACGACAGGTAGCGAATGGTGGTGTCGTTGCCCAACACGTCGCTGGTTTGCGATACCAGGCCCGGCATCACCTTGGTAATGCAATCAAAGCTGTGCATCACGCCCTTGGGCTGCCCGGTGGAGCCAGAGGTGTAGATCAGCATGGCCAGGTCGCTGGGCTGGCGCTGTGGCCTGCCTGCCAAAGGGTCTGTGCAACTGGTGACAGTGTCCCAGTTGTCGTAGGCCTCTAGCGCAGCGGGCGGGGCCAGCGGCAGGGCGATCATGGGCAGCTGGCTGGGCACGCCGGGCCGCTGCTGGTCCCACGTATCTAGCTTGCCTACAAACAGCAAGCTGGCCTCGCTGTGCTCTAGCACGTAGCGCACGGTGTCGGCGTTTTCGGTAGGGAAAATGGCCACCGTAGTGCCACCGGCCATCCAAATCGCCAGCTCGGCCATAAAGAAGTGGGCGCAATTCTTAGACAAAATAGCCATGCGCGCGCCGGGCGGCAAATGCAAGCTCACCAAATGCGCCGCCATGCGCCGGGCTTGGTCCACCGTTTGCTGCCAGGTGTAGTCCACCACCACACCGCCCGCTAAAGGCTGGGTGAGTAAAATCTGCTGCCCCCGCGCAGCCTCGTGGTCGTAGACATAGTCAAGAATCAGCTTGGTATCCGCCATGTGGTCCTCCAGTGCGCTGGCGTGCCAGCGCTTGGAATACCTTAAGCGCAAATAGGGTTGTGCGCAATACCACATTTAGCGTAGTGGGGTGGTTGGGCAGCTGGGGGTGGGTGGGGGATTTGAATGGGTTTTTAACGTGTTTAAAGTGCGTTAGTACTGTGCCTAATGAAAAATTCACTTTGTTCGTACTGAATTGGCTCTTGTGTTTGAGTAAGTTTTGAAGATTGATATTCCTGCATCGTGAGCTGCGGCGATGGAGGAAGTCATGCTGCAAAATCTTGACTAAAAACACGCGCGAATATTGATGGTTTTTTAGGCTGCCTTTTGTACCGCGCGCCTTTCTCCAGATTTCCATCACGACCACGCTCCATCACCGCTTGGCTGACATTGTTGGTAATCGTATTGCATCAGCGTAGTCTCTGGGTGGTGAGATAGCGTATGCCAACCGCCCTCTCAACTGGGGGTACCAGAAATCGGGCGGTCGGCATACGCTATCTCACTTGCTGCCATGGTGGCACCCTACCGGTAGTCGCCTGTGGATATTTTGACGAAACTAAGGGTAGTCACCGAAAAACCTGACCAGCGCGCGGGCTGTTAAAACCAAGCAAAGAATAATGCGACGAGTCGGGTCCGTCTCGATGAAAAATATGCAGCAAGGCGCGCGTTGACAATCTTAGATAAACACAGACCTCAATTCGCGCGTGTTTGCGGAATATTTTTGCAGCGAGATGCCCGGCTCGAGTCCAGCTCCCCGGCGCGCACGCTAAGCAAAATAACCAACTCAACAGTAAGCAACGTTAATCAAGTAACCAGCTCCCGGCATGCCGTTAGCTCATAAACAAGCTAGGAGCAACACAAGCAGATCGTATTGCAAGCTAAGTCGAACAAAGATAGGTTGTTTCAGAAAAAGCTACAGCGCTCTGCGAGCTTGTCTGCAACCTCAGTTGCTCACTATCACTATAAATACCATAGCTGCTTGAGCAGGTTCTACGGCCTAAACAGCCTAAAAGGCTTAAAACTGAATGCCTTTTGCATCACTTTTGGGGCTGATGTCTTGCACCGTAGGCTGCGGTGGCAGAGTAGCCGCTGGGGCGGAGGCGGGTGGTTGGGGGGCGGCTGAGGTGGCTACAGGGTTGCGGTAGCTGGCCGGCAGGGCGGATGTTTTGGGGTAGCCTGCGGCGTCCAAATAGTCGGTCCATTGCGATTCGCTAAAACCCTTTAGCTGCACGCCGCCGATAATGGCGACGGGCATGGTGGTGTCGCCCGTAAGTTTGCGCAGAGCCAGGTTGTCGGCGACAGAATCGACGGTTTTTTCGCTGAACGGCACACCGCGTGCGGCCAGCAGGCTGCGGCCCAAGCCGCACGGTGCGCAGTCTTTGCTGGTGTACAGGGTGACGGGTGATTTGGACGCTGCTGTGCGCACATCTAGCGGCAGGTTGCCAGTATTGGGTGCGGCCGTGTCAGCGGCTGTGGTGTTGCCTAAACTACCTGCGCGCCCAGCAGTCACTTTGCCGCCTGCAGCGGCTGGTGGTGGCTGGTCAGAAAAGGTCACTTTGCCGTCAGGGCCGACTATTTTGTACAGCTGCTGGGCGTTAACGTGTAATGAAATACTGGCGGTAATAAGCGTGAATACTGCTAGAGCAGCTGCGGTTTTCATAGCATTCATAGTGACCCCTTATGAAATTACGGTATCAAATTGCGCATCTGCGTGCGCTTTTCAATTGATCTTTAAGCCATTCCTTGGTGGCGCAGCAGCGCGTCAATTTTAGGTTCGCGGCCCCGGAAGGCTTTAAAGCTGTCCATGGCAGACCGGCTGCCACCCACTTCTAAAATCTCGCGCCGGTAGCGTTGGCCCGCTGCCATGTTAGCCGAAGGTGATGCATTGTGCGCGCCTGCTGGTGTAACAGCTTCTTCAAAAGCTGCGTACACGTCGGCAGACAACAGCTCAGCCCATTTGTAGCTGTAATAGCCTGCCGCGTAGCCGCCTGAGAAGATGTGGCTAAAGGTGTTGGGCGTGCGGCTGTAGGCAGGTGCTGGCATGACAGATACCTCGCTGCGCACAGCGCGCAGCACCTGCAGCGCGTCGCCGCCGTTTTGCGCAGCGGTTTGGTGCAGCAGCATGTCAAACAGTGCCAGCTCTACTTGGCGCAAAGTCTGCAGGCCGCTTTGGTAATTTTTAGCAGCCAGCATTTTGTCAAACAGCGCGTGCGGTAGCGGCGCGCCGGTGTCCACATGCGCCGTCATGTGTTTGAGCACATCCCATTCCCAGCAAAAGTTTTCCATAAACTGGCTGGGCAGCTCCACCGCGTCCCATTCCACACCGCTGATACCGCTGACGTCGCGCTCGTTTACCTGCGTCAGCATGTGGTGCAGGCCGTGGCCAAATTCGTGGAACAGGGTGGTGACGTCATCGTGCGTTAGCAGGGCGGGTTTGGCCACACCGTCTATTACCACGCCATCGGCAAAGTTGCACACTAGGTGCGCTACGGGCGTTTGCAGCACGCCCGTGTCGGGCCGCAGCCAGCGGGCGCGCACATCGTCCATCCACGCACCACCGCGCTTGCCGGTGCGGGCAGGCTGGTCTAGGTAAAACTGGGCGATGGTTTTGCCTTGGCGCTGCAAGGCGTAGAACTCAACTTTCTCGTTCCACACGGGCGCGGTGTCACGCACAATCGCCACGTCAAACAAGGTTTCGATAATTTTGAACAAACCGGCCAGCACCTTGGGCGCGGTGAAGTATTGTTTAACCTCTTGCTCGCTAAAGCTGTAGCGTGCTTCTTTGAGTTTTTCAGAAATATACGGCCAATCCCACGGCTGCGGGTTGGGTAGCGCCAGGTGTTCTGCAGCAAAGGCGCGCATATCGGCCAGGTCTTTTTCGGCAAACGGGCGGGCGCGCTGGGCCAGGTCGCGCAAAAAGGTGGTGACTTGCGCAGGCGAATCGGCCATTTTGGGTACTAGTGAGACCTCTGCAAAATTGTCATAGCCCAGCAATACTGATTCTTCTTGGCGCAGGGCCAGTATCTCGCGCAAGATGGCGGTGTTGTCAAACTCGGGCTTGGCTTGGCCGTCTACTTCAAACAACTCTGATGCGCGTGTGCTGTTGGCTTGGTACAGCTTCTCGCGCAGCGCGCTGCTGGTGGCAAACTGCATCACGGGCAGGTAGCAAGGCATTTTTAACGTGAGCTTGTGCAGGGCGGCGTCGTCAGCTTTACCGTCTTTGGCGCGCTGCGCTTTGGCTGCTTCGCGCGCTGTGTGCACTACGTCTGCGGGCACGCCAGCCAGTTCGTCTGCCGTGGCGTAGTAGGCGTACGCCTCGGTGCTGTCCAGCGCGTTTTCGCTGAATTTTTGACTCAGCTCGGCTTGGCGTTCTTGGATGGCGGCAAAGCGCACTTTGGCCGCGCCTTGCAGGTCGGCACCGCCTAGTTTGAAGCCGCGCATGGCGTTGCTGTGCGCTTTGGTTTGCTCTGCGTTCAGCTTAGTTACGTCCATTGCTTTGGACTTGGCATACAAGCGCTCGTCAGCGCCCACTCGGGTGTAAAACTCAGTCACCTTAGCCAGCGATTCGTTATATGCCGCCCGCAGCTCGGGCGTGTCAACCACGCTGTTTAAGTGGCTGACGGCGCCCCAGGCGCGGCCTAGTTGCTCTGTGGGTACGCCTAGCGCCGCAGACATGGTTTTCCAATCGGCTGGAAAGTCATTTGCCGTCACTTTGTCCAGTGCCGCGTTGGCGTTTTTTAAAAGTGCCTCTACCGCAGGCGCTACATGCGCGGGGGTGATGGTGGCGAATTGGGGGAGGTCGGTGAAGTCTAAAAGCGGATTGTTCATGGTGGCTTATGTGCTGACTTTGGTGGTGAATTCAAGGGTGGGTTGGCGATCAACGGTTTTTAAGACGGACTGCCGGACGCGAAGGGCGTTAAGGTTTTGCGAAGGACATTAAAGAATACCAAAAAATGCCAGAAGCTGAATTAGAACCACTAAAGCTGATGGTAGCAACACGGATTTATAGATTAAAAAATAAAAATCTAAAGTGCTTTGCTAACGTTTGGCGTACGCGTTGCGTACCCTCAAATTTTGGTATTCTTTTTCGCGTCCTTCGCGCAACCTTAGCGCCCTTCGCGTCCGGCAGTCCGTACCCGTACCCGATTTTCGGAGTTTAAAGCCCCGACCCCTGGGAAGACTTCTTCACTGACTTTTGCTTGACTTTGGCCCGCTTGACAGTGCCGCCGCGTGTAAGGCGCTGGTTGCCCAGAACGCGTAAGATTTTCACTTCAGGGCGTTGGCCGCCACGGCTGGCGTATTTGAGGATTTTTACGTCTTTGGGGCCGGCCATGCGGTCTTCGTCTACCACTTTGACCTTGTCTGCCTTGGGCCGCCAAAGCACCAGCAGTTTGCCGATGCTGTTAATTTGCGCTGCACCCAGCTCATCGGCTAGCGTGTTGTAGAAACCTAGGCGGGCCTCGCGGTCGTCGCCTAGCACGCGCACTTTGATCAAACCGTGCGCTTTCAGGGCGTGGTCTACCTCTTTGGTGACGGCGGGGGTCAGGCCGTCGCCGCCTATCATCACCACTGGGTCAAGGTGGTGCGCTTCGGCGCGGTGGGCTTTTCGGTCTTGGATGGAGAGTACTAATCTGGTCATGGGACAATTATCGTCTTTAATGTGCTGGTCCTGCAAAGAAACATCCTCTAATCAGTTGGGGACAGAGCAAAATGGGGGGTACTATTTCGGTCTGTCCCACAATATATGAAGATTAAAACCCAATCCAAAAAGGTCAATAAATCATGGCTTAACGACCATGTGAATGACCCTTACGTCAAGCAAGCCAAGATCGACGGCTATCGTGCCCGTGCGGCCTACAAGTTGAAGGAAATTGACGAAACCTTCAGAATCATCAAACCTGGCCATGTGGTGGTGGACCTAGGCAGCACCCCCGGTGCTTGGAGCCAGTACGTGCGCCGCCGCCTGTCGCCCACAGGGGCCGCCGTGGGCGCGCTGAACGGCACCATCATCGCGCTAGACATCTTGCCAATGGACCCTGTAGAGGGCGTGCAGTTTATTTTGGGCGACTTTACCGAGCAGGCCACTTTAGACGAACTGCTATCAAAAGTGAAGCTGGTTGAGCATAATTTACTTGGGTTACAGCCCGGTTTAGCATTAAAAAACGAGCTTAAAAAGGCTGAAAACGACGCACAACCCCTGCCGCACATGCGCGTGGTCGATGTGGTGGTGAGCGACATCGCCCCCAACCTGTCAGGCATAGCGTCTGCCGACGCCGCCCGCATCATCGGCCTGATCGAGCTGGCCGTGGACTTTGCCCAAACCCAGCTGAAACCCGAAGGCGCACTGGTGGTCAAGCTGTTTCACGGCGGCGCGTACGACCCGCTGGTTAAGCTGTTCAGAGCCACTTTCAAAGTGGTCAAACCCTTCAAACCCAAGTCCAGCCGCGATAAATCGTCAGAGACGTTTTTGGTGGGAATGGGGTTGAAGTCGCTGCAAGCTACGCCATAGCTACAGACCGTGCGGAGCAGGGTTAAATGACGATACAAAAAGCTACTTGTTGACTGTAGATTTAAGTTGTAAAGTTAAATGCTTATAAATCACATAAGGTTTAACAATGCTATTGTCAAAATCTAACCAACAACTTGCTTCCAAACTACTTCTAGCAACGGTACTTTTGGGGTTACTGGCAGTGGCAGCAGGCTCTAAGCTAGCACCCACTGTGTCGGTCTACTCGATATTGTCGTATTGCGCCTTGGGGGCTGCTGCACTGTTTGTATTACTGGCCATCGCTGCGGCGATGATGATGGCATTTAATCAGTTTATCTTGCGTTACGGCGGCACGGATACCCAATGGTTTTGGTTTCCCTCAGAACCCGCAGGTTTGGTGAAGTTGCGTGAACAAGCTCGCAAAAAACAGGGCAACGCCAATAGTTAAAGTGCCACTTTTAGTGCTCAAGCGCTGGCAAAATTTATCACTAACTGACCAAGCGACCGTGCGCCAGCTTGTCATCAGCGCGCAGCAATCGGAATACGCGGGCACGGTACACTGCGCTATTGCACATTGCGAAGCCGATAGCCAAGACGATGTAGCCGGTCTTGCCGTTGAAGTGCAAGCGCAGATAATGGGATTTTTACTGCTTAAGCGCAGGTCCAAGCACCTGAGTGGGCAAACCCTGCCGCAGCCACCATCACTGCCATGCGCATTGACCAAGCGCGGCAAAGTCAAGGTTTGGGGGCTGCAGCTTTGTTAGCTTTACCGCATTGGTTGGCCCAAAATTGGCCTGAATCGCAATCGCTTATTTTGTCAGTGGACGAGGCCAACACCGCAGGCATTCGCGCCTATACCAAGGCAGGTTTTCAAGACCACGGCGTGCCCAAGCAAGGCCGAATTGGCTGGGAGCGGCTGATGTCAAAAGCATTGCAAGCCCCGCAACTGTGAGTGAAATTACCGGAATCGCGTTGCAATAGCCCTTCAAACCTACTTGTTACCCCCAGAAACTGCGAAAACCCGACTTGAAAAGCCTAAAATGTGACACATCTGTGTATGCATAGGGCATAGTGCCCATGGAGCGTTTGCTTTGAACAATAACCAATGGTTTTCTAAAGTTGCCGTCTGGCTGGTAATTGCGCTGGTACTTTTTACGGTATTTAAGCAATTTGAAGGTAAGGGCGGGGCGGGTAGCAATACCATGCCTTATTCGGAATTTTTAGAAGAAGTTAAAGCCAAGCGCATTAAAGAAGCCGTGGTGCCTGACGGCGGTGCGGGTGGCGAAATTGTGGCCATCACCACGGAAGGCAAAAAAATCCGCGTCAACGCGACCTACCTTGACCGCGGTTTGGTGGGCGACCTGATTGCCAACGGTGTCAAGTTTGACGTAAAAGGCCGTGAAGAAACCTCGCTGCTAATGACCATTTTGATCAGCTGGGGCCCCATGCTGTTGCTGATTGGTGTGTGGGTGTACTTTATGCGCCAAATGCAGGGCGGCGGTAAAGGCGGCGCGTTCAGCTTTGGCAAGTCTAAAGCCCGCTTGCTAGATGAAAACACCAACACCGTCACGTTTGCCGACGTGGCAGGCTGTGACGAGGCCAAAGAAGAAGTTAAAGAAGTCGTCGACTTTTTGAAAGACCCGTCCAAGTTTCAAAAGCTGGGCGGACGCATCCCACGCGGCTTGCTGCTGGTAGGCCCTCCGGGTACGGGTAAAACGCTGCTGGCCAAGTCAATTGCTGGCGAGGCCAAAGTACCGTTTTTCTCTATCTCTGGCTCTGACTTTGTGGAAATGTTTGTCGGCGTGGGCGCATCCCGTGTGCGCGACATGTTTGACAACGCTAAAAAGAACGCGCCTTGTATTATCTTTATCGACGAGATCGACGCCGTAGGCCGCCAGCGTGGTGCAGGCTTGGGTGGCGGTAACGATGAGCGTGAGCAAACGCTTAACCAAATGCTGGTCGAGATGGACGGCTTTGAAACTAATGTGGGCGTGATTGTGGTGGCTGCCACCAACCGGCCCGACATTTTGGACGCTGCCTTGCTGCGCCCCGGTCGCTTTGACCGTCAGGTCTACGTCACGCTGCCTGACATTCGTGGCCGCGAGCAAATCTTGGCTGTGCACATGCGTAAAGTGCCCTTGGGCCAAGACGTTAGTGCTAACATCATTGCGCGCGGCACGCCCGGCATGAGCGGTGCTGACTTGGCTAACCTGTGCAACGAAGCCGCGCTAATGGCTGCCCGCCGCAGCGCCCGCGTGGTAGAGATGGTGGACTTTGAAAAAGCCAAAGACAAAATCTTGATGGGCCCTGAGCGCAAGAGCATGGTCATGCCTGAAGAAGAGCGCCGCAACACCGCCTACCACGAGTCTGGCCACGCCCTGATTGGGCGCCTGCTGCCCAAGTGCGACCCGGTGCATAAAGTCACCATCATCCCGCGTGGCCGTGCGCTGGGCGTGACGATGAGCCTGCCTGCGCAAGATCGCTACAGCTACGACAAAGAATTTATGCTGAACCAAATTAGCATGCTGTTTGGTGGCCGTATTGCCGAAGAAGTGTTCATGAAGCAAATGACCACCGGTGCCAGTAACGATTTTGAACGTGCTACGGGGCTAGCCCGCGACATGGTGACCCGCTACGGTATGACCGACGCACTAGGCCCCATGGTGTATGCCGAGAACGAGGGCGAAGTTTTCTTGGGCCGCAGCGTTACCAAGACAACCAGTATGAGTGAGCACACCATGCAAATGGTGGACGTAGAAGTACGCAAAATCATCGATACCCAGTACGCTCTGGCGCGCAAGCTGATCGAAGACAACCAAGACAAAATGCACGCCATGGCCAAAGCCCTGCTCGAATGGGAAACCATCGACATGAGCCAGCTAGACGAGATCATGGCAGGCAAAACGCCCACTGCGCCCAAAGACTGGACACCTCGGGTGCCGCCACAAGGCGGTGACGGTGGTGGCTCGGGCGGCGCGCCTGTGGTGGCTAACCCGGCGCCTACCGCAGCTTAAAAGTTGTTGGCCATCATAAAAAACGGAGCTTCGGCTCCGTTTTTTTTGGTATACGCACAAACGCGTGCAGTTCAATGCCTGCCAATCCATCTGGCCTAAATTGCAGTACAGATTTTTCAGGTTGCCTTGACCAAAATCAATACGAGCGACGTTGCCACAGTGCAGACTGATATTTTGTAGTGCCCATCACGGGTAAGCGCGGTACTTGAGGACTCGCCTCAACGGTGCTGCATGCAATCGTCTACCGCACAGTTTGAAAGTGAGCATTCATATGTCAGCCAAGATGCAAGCCGCCGTCGTTGAAACTTTTGGCAAACCTCTGCTGCTTCGTGAATGGAATGTTCCATCACCCGGCCCGGGTCAGATTCTTGTGAAGACTGAAGCCTGCGGTGTATGCCATACGGACCTGCATGCCGCGCGCGGTGACTGGCCTGCCAAACCTACGCTGCCGTTCATTCCAGGCCATGAAGGCATCGGGCGTGTAGCCGCTATCGGTGCTGGCGTGCAGGCCGTCAAGGAGGGTGATCGTGTCGGCGTGCCGTGGCTCTATTCGGCCTGTGGACATTGCGAGCATTGCCTGTCGGCTTGGGAAACGGTGTGCGGCCAAGTGCAATACGGCGGCTACACCAAGGACGGTGGTTTTGCCGAATATATTTTGGCCGACCCGAATTACGTGGCGCACATTCCCGCTGGTTTAAGTGCTATCGATGCTGCTCCCATCATCTGCGCAGGGGTCACTACGTATAAAGGTATCAAAGAAGCAGCCACCAAGCCAGGTGATTGGATTGCGATTTCTGGCGTCGGCGGCTTAGGCCACCTAGCCATCCAATATGCCAAAGCTATGGGCTTGCATGTCTGTGCGGTAGACATTGACGATGGCAAGCTGGCCCATGCCAAGCTATTGGGTGCCGATGCCTTAGTCAATGCCAAAACAGGCGATGCTGTTGATGCAGTTAAAAAAGCTACCGACGGGGGTGCTCACGGCGTGTTGATTACTGCACCCTCGCTAGCGGCATTTAAGCAGGGCGTCGCCATGACGCGAAAGCGCGGCACCTGCGTATTGACAGGCTTACCGCCTGGCGAGTTTCCGTTTCCGCTGTTTAGCGTGGTGCTCAATTGCATTACGGTGCGCGGGTCATTGGTAGGCACACGCCAAGATATGGCCGAGGCGCTGGCTTTCGCCGCTGAAGGCAAGGTCAAAGCCGATATTGAACTGCAACCTTTGTCTGCGATCAACCAAGTACTTGACCGGTTAGAACGCGGCGATGTGGCGGCGCGCGTGGTGTTGAACTTTGCTGTTGATTGAGCGGCCGTACCGCTATTAACGGGGGATACTGAAATGAACAAAGCCCAATTCAACTTGCCCGTAACCCGCGCTGTATTGCGATGCTTCTGGATGGTGGCCATGCTGGCGCTTGCCCAACTCCTGCCAGCACAGGCGCAGGTGCCTGATCTCAAGCCAATGCCAACAGACGCCACACGCGAAAGCGGCGCGTCGTCCACCGGGCGCAATGTCTATCGCGCAGGGGGAAATGTGCGTCTGACAGCGCCGGTCAGGGGTGACTTCTACGCAGCTGGTGGCCGCGTCACCATTGAGCAGCCGGTACAGGGCGACGCCACTTTGGCAGGTGGCGCAGTGACCGTACGCGCCCCCATCGGAGAAGACTTGCGCGCGGCAGGTGGCGATATCCACATCGAAAGTACTGTGGGTGGTGAGCTTTATGCCTCTGGCGGCAACATCACACTTGGCAGTTCCGCTGCGGTGGCAGATGCTGTGACGCTTTACGCAGGTAATGTCAATATCGAAGGCAAGATCAATGGCCCGCTCAAGATTTACGCCCAAAAGCTTGTCATTAACGGTGAAGTGGCCCGAGATGTAGAAATCAATGCCGAAGAAATTGAACTCGGCCCACGCGCCAAGCTGGGGGGTGCATTGCGCTATTCGAGCAACGCACTTTTCAAAACGGCAGAGGGCGTGGCGATTGGTGGCAAAGTCACGCGCGGGGACGCCATAAATGGCCGACCCGACACGCATCAGGATCGGGAGTGGCATGGGCAGGTAATGGGCAGTGGCCCCAGTTGGGCGGGGGGCATTGCCAGCTTCATTGTGCTTCTGGCTACGTCGGCACTGTTCCTGCTGGTGTTCACCGGGTTCTCGCAGAGGGCGGCACTGAGGCTGCGTGTAACGCCGTGGCCAGCGCTTGCTGCGGGCCTGGCGGTTTTGCTGGGCACACCCTTTCTGACAGTGCTGCTGTGCATCACGCTGATTGGAATTCCGTTGGGCATCGCGTTGATGATGCTGTTTCCTTTGCTGCTGCTGGTGGGCTGGATAGTGGGCGTCTTCAGCATTGCGCAGCGGGTGCAGCGGGCCATTCAAAAAGATGCATCCAGCACGGCAGGCACCGCGGTGATCGGTTTTTTTGCATTGGCGTTGTTGCTGGTATTGCTGCTGGGTAGCGTGCCGTTTATTGGATTTTTGATTCTCCTTGCGATCATGCTGCTGGGTACCGGTGCCTGCGCGCTTGAACTGTACAGCCAGGTTCGCTCTGGACGCAAGCCGCCTGCGTCAGGTACATCGGGTTTGGGCTCCCCTTCGGATGCTACTGCAGTCGTTGCAACATGACTTGGTTGAAATGGTCAGGTATTGCACTAGCCGTGCTTTTTGTAGTTGGGATTGGTGCCGTAGCCTACGGCTCGTGTAGCTGGGACAAAGGCACAAAGTCCATCTTGGTGCGGCTTGAAGCGGCTCGCATCACGCCGTACCCTTTAATCTTGCCCATCCGCTACGATGCGCAAGAACTCGAAGGCCTGCCGGCACCTGTGCAACGCTACTTTCGTGCGGTGCTCAAGGATGGTCAGCCTATCATCGCCGCAGCATCACTTGACCAAGCTGGAACGTTCAATATGAGCGAAACAGCCCAGCAATGGAAGCCATTCACGGCAAAGCAGCGGGTCATCACCCAGCGACCAGGATTTGACTGGGATGCCCGCATCATGATATTTCCCAGTGTCCCTGTGCATATTCATGACGCCTACGTCGCAGGCCAAGGTATGTTGCACGGCGCGATATTGGGATTAATCCCCGTGGTGAACATGCCCGACAGCCCAGAGCTGCAGCAAGGTGAATTCATGCGCTACTTTATGGAGGCGCTGTGGTACCCCACCGCACTTCTACCCAGCCAAGGCGTGCGATGGGAGGCAGTGGATGACCAGTCGGCCCGCGCCACACTCATAGACGGCACACTAACCTTAACACTGACTTTCCGGTTTCAGGATGACGGGCTGATTGAGTCTGCCCGCGCCGGATCGCGTGGTCGCCTAGTGAACGGTGTTCCCAGCGGCGCACCATGGCAAGGCCGGTTTTGGAACTACGCGATGCGTGACGGCATACGCGTGCCGCTGGAAGGTGAGGTCGCTTGGGTGATGCCCGATGGCATCAAACCCTACTACCGCGGCAAGGTCACATCACTTTCGTTTGAGTTTGCGCCCCCGCGTTAAGCAATGGCTAACTCCAGCACCCAGGACCTTGCTTGCGGCAAAGAACCCTTTGATATAGCGAAGGCTTTGGGGGCAGACCTAGAGAAAGGGTTTTCTACGCAAGAGGCGGCGGCGCGCCTTGCCAAGAACGGGCCTAACGAGATCCTGTCGGCACCGCCCGTGCAGGCTTGGCGGCGTGTGCTGGCGCAGTTTCAAGACCCGTTGATCTACCTGCTGCTGGCAGCTATTGCGGTAGCGTTGGTGGCGTGGGGTGTGCAGGGATGGGTGGGCTGGCCGGTTGATGCGATCGTCATTGCTATCGTCGTCATTTTGAACGGCGCTTTGGGCTATCTGGAAGAAGCCAAAGCGCGTGATGCCGTGGCGGCGCTGGCGCGGATGACACAGGCTACGTCCGGTGTGATGCGCGACGGACATTTGGTGCGGGTGCCCAGCGCGCAACTGGTCACAGGTGACTTGCTGGTGCTGACAGAGGGCGATAGTGTGGGGGCAGACGCGCGGCTGATTCAAATGGCGTCACTTCGTGTTCAGGAAGCGTCGCTGACTGGCGAGAGCGAAGCGGTGCTCAAAGACACTGCCACCCTGTCAGGGGTGATTGCGCTGGGGGATCAACTGAACATGGTTTTTAAGGGCACTGCGGTGGCGCAGGGTACGGGCCGCGCAGTAGTTACGGCTACGGGTATCGCAACCGAGATGGGTGCAATTGCCAACCTGCTGACAGTTACCGCAGAGGAGCCCACCCCACTGGAGAAGGAAATAAGACGCATAGGACGCTTTTTAGGTGTGGCGGTAGTTATCATTTCCGTGGTGGTAGTGGGCACCATATTGCTAGTATCAGACATACGTAATACAGGCGATGTGGTGACTGTGCTGCTATTTGGCGTGGCGCTGGCGGTTGCAGCAGTGCCAGAGGGGCTGCCTGCCATTTTGTCGGTGGTGCTGACGTTGGGCGTGCGGCGTATGGCAAAGCGAAACGCGATTGTTAAAAAGCTGTCGTCGGTAGAGGCACTGGGTGCCACCACGGTCATCGCCACCGATAAGACAGGCACACTGACCCGCGCAGAAATGACGATTGAGCAAATCATCACTGCATCGGGCAGCACGCGTGTAACGGGTGTGGGTTACGCGCCAACGGGCCAGATAGAGGCGGACGGTGTCAAGCTGGAGGATAGCGACCTGCTGTCTGAACAAACCGCACTGCTGATATACGGCTGCTTGGCAGGTAATGCAACACTGCGCCAAGCTAAAGGTGCGGCGCCAGACGGTAAATTGAACGGTGAGTGGCAAATACAAGGTGACCCCACTGAAGCAGCTTTTCTGGTAGCAGAGCGCAAGCTGGGGGTGACTAACCTGCGCGTCAAACGGTTCACCCGCACTGGTGAGATCGCATTTACCTCGGTGCGCAAGATGATGTCCACTTTGCAGACCGATAACGACCAAGGAGATGCCGCGATCTTGATCACCAAGGGTGCTCCAGATGTGCTGCTCGCGCGCTGCACCCACATTCAAGTGGGTACGCAAACATTTTCGCTAGATGGCACACGACGAAGTCAGATACTGGACCAGGTTAATACGCTGTCTGATGCAGCACTGCGCACACTGGCGGTTGCATTTCGGCCGTTGGCGAATGGCGAAACCCTGACGGCTGGCGGGGCATCAGGGCGAGGTGTCGATCACGAAGAAGTACACGATCTAGAACATAACTTGATATGGGTCGGCACAGTCGGCATGATGGACCCACCACGCGAGGAAGCGGCTGTTGCCATCCGCGAGGCACACCGTGCTGGCATCCGCGTCATCATGATCACAGGCGACCACCCGCGCACGGCGGCGCGCATCGCAACCGACCTTGGCATCAGCAAGGCGGGTCAGACTGTACTGAGTGGTCTAGAAATTAGTAGGCTAGACGACGCTGCATTTGCACAGGCTGTTCGAAAAATCTCGGTGTACGCGCGCGTGTCACCCGCGCACAAGCTGCGCATCGTCGCGGCACTTCAGGCTGACGGGCAGGTGGTGGCCATGACTGGCGACGGTGTCAACGATGCGCCCGCATTGAAAGCTGCCAACATTGGCGTTGCTATGGGCATCACCGGTACCGAGGTTACCAAGGAAGCTGCCAAAGTCATCCTGGCCGATGACAACTTTGCCACTATCGTAGACGCAGTGCGGGAAGGGCGCAGCCTGTTTGACAACATCCGCAAGTTTTTACGCTACCTGCTGTCCTCCAATATGGGTGAGGTGCTGACTGTATTTTTGGGCGTAGTGGGTGCTAGTGTGATTGGACTCAGCACGCCCGCCAGTGGGGGCGATGGACTGGTGCTGCCGCTACTAGCCACACAAATCCTCTGGCTTAACCTCATTACCGATTCGTGGCCCGCGCTGGCCATGGGGATTGATCCACCCACCGATGACGTGATGGCGCGCAAGCCGCGCCACATGAACGACAGGGTGATCGGCCTGCGAATGTGGGCTGGTGTGTTTGAGATCGGCTTGGTGATTGCAGTCGTGGCGCTGCTCAGTATGGACATGTATCTGCCGGGGGGGCTGATTGCATCAATAGGGGGAACTGGCGATATTGCTACTGCTCGAACAGCAGGGTTTACGGTGTTGGTGATAGCGCATTTATTTCAATGCTTCAACGCGCGATCAGAAACCACCAGCGCATTCAAAAACTTATTCGTCAACCCGTGGCTGTGGGGGGCGGTAGCGCTGTCTGCAGTACTTCAGATCGCAGTCATTAATGTGCCAGTTCTCAATCTCGCGTTTGGCACAGTGCCGCTTAGCCTAGATCAATGGTTGATCTGCTTGGCTATGGCCAGCGTGGTGCTGATCTACAGCGAGCTACGCAAGCTGGTATTCAGTATGGTGATAAGTGCGCTGGCGCACAGACAAAAAGCGGCTTCGGCGTGACCATCAAAGCGTTCCCAATCAGACCCGAGTCTCGTCAATACGGCAACCAAACTGAGGTCAATGATGTCTAAACGAATCCTGCTGATCCAGGGTCACCCTGACACGGGTGAGCCACACTTGTGTCATGCTTTGGCATCCAGTTATGCACAGGGCGCACAAGGTGCAGGCCATGCTGTGAGACATATCAAGCTGGCCGAACTGGATTTCCCTCTGCTGCGCAGCCAGCAAGCTTGGCAAAATGGCAGTGTTCCTGCCAGCCTGAAGCCCGCTCAGGAAGACATCGCCTGGGCAGAACACATCGTTTTCTTTTTCCCACTTTGGTTGGGCGATATGCCAGCCCTGCTGAAAGGTTTTCTTGAGCAGGTGGCCCGTCCGGGCTTCGCTTTTGTCTATGAAGAAGGCGGCAACCCTTGGGGCAAAAAAGCCTTGACGGGTCGCTCGGCGCGCGTTGTAGTCACCATGGGCATGCCCGCGCTGGTGTATCGCTGGTACTTTCGCGCGCACAGCGTCAAGTCACTGGAGCGAAACATCCTCGGCTTCGTTGGCATCGCCCCGGTTCATGAAACATTGATTGGATTGACCGGCGACATGAAGGCGCAGGACGCTGCCAAATGGTTCAAAAAACTAGAGCGGCTAGGGGCAAGGGCCGAATGAACATTCCGTTCACCGTTACCGAGTTTTACGACGTGTTCAGCGCCTACAACACAGCCGTGTGGCCGATGCAATTGCTTTTGATGGCGCTGGGTGTATTGGCCATCGTACTCTTGGTAAGACAACGCAGCTACTCCAGCGTGGGCATTTCGGTCATCATCACAGCGTTGTGGGTTTGGCAAGCGCTGGCATACCACTTGGCGTTTTTCACGGCGATCAATCCACTGGCCTATGGCTTTGCTACGCTATTTATGGCTGGAGCGGGGGTGTTTTTTTGGCAAGGCGTGATTCGGCGCAAATTGAATTTCAAACCAACCGCAACTACGGATGGCTGGCGCGCTCGTGTGGGTTGGGGCTTGATGATTTTTGCTTGGTTTGTATATCCCGCCTGGACTTATTTGGCCGGGCACCGCTACCCAGCTTTTCCCACCTTTGGCCTTCCCTGTCCCACCACTGTGTTCACCATTGGGTTGTTGTCATTTTTAGTCAAACCCTATCCACGCAGCGTATTTGTCGTGCCAGTCTCGTGGTGTTGTGTAGGTAGCCAGGCTGCATTTATGTTTGATGTTCAGGCTGACTTGGGTTTGATCGTTGCAGGGGTTCTAGGCGTGGTGCTGCTGGTGCAATCGAAAAACCTGACGCCTGCAAACGGCAAAGCGTCCAGCCTGTAGAAAGGACAATTCAATTGAAAAAAGTTGCATTCTTTATAGGCCTGATAGCCGCGTTGCTAGGTGCGCTTTGGCTGCTCCAGGGACTGGGGATCGCACAAATGGACCCGCTTCTCTGTTTTGCGCATTGTGTTCCTCTTCAACGCCCTTCAGCAACATGGGCTGTCATCGGAGCCGCTGTGTTTACAGCGGGCAGTGCTACAGTGTTTTGGTCTTTGAAATCACGCGCAAGGTAGACCATGCCAGCCGCCGCATCAGCGCCATTTGAGATAGCAGACGATGCACCGGGCAATGCTGTGCCGCCTAAAGTCGCCGGGCAAACCATGCCCGTCGCTTCGCTTTCCAGCGAGGTCGTTTTCTCTGGTCACGGCCTGTGCAAGGTTTATCGCAGCGGTGAAGTAGAGGTTCACGCTCTGCGCGATGTGGATCTCGACATATGCCGTGGCGAGTTTGTGGTGTTACTCGGCGCATCGGGCAGCGGCAAGTCAACTTTGCTCAACATCCTAGGTGGGCTTGATCTACCATCAAGCGGTGAAATTCGTTTTGGTGACCAAGCGTTGACGGGTGCCAGTGACAGTGAACTCACCACCTACCGGCGCGAACACGTCGGTTTTGTGTTTCAGTTCTACAACCTGATTCCCAGCCTGACGGTGCGTGAGAACTTGGCGCTGGTCACAGACATTGCGAGCAACCCCATGCCGGTTGACGAAGCGATTGAACTGGTGGGTTTGACGGCTCGGCGTGACCACTTTCCCGCACAACTGTCGGGCGGCGAGCAGCAGCGGGTGGCCATTGCCCGCGCCATCGTCAAGCGGCCCGACGTTCTGCTTTGCGACGAACCGACTGGTGCGCTTGACTACGTGACTGGCAAACTGGTACTTGAAGTAATTGCAAAAATTAACGTTGAACTCGGCACAACGGCCATCGTCATCACGCACAACGCAGCCATTGCGGGCATGGCGGATCGGGTGATCTATCTGGGTGACGGGCGAATCCAGAAAGTCGAGATTAACACGCATAAGGTTAGCCCTTCGGAGCTGAGCTGGTGAAAGCGCTAGACCGAAAATTGCTGCGAGACCTGCGCCTGATGTGGAGCCAGGCACTGACCATTGCCCTAGTGGTGGCCAGCGGCGTGAGCGGCTTTATCACGACGCTATCGGCAGTTGATTCGCTGGAACTGGCGCGGGACCGCTTTTATGCCAGCGGTCATTTTGCTGATGTGTTCGCCAGCGTTAAACGAGCACCCAATGCACTGACGCAGACGCTGCTTGCCCTTGCGGGTGTAGCCGACGTGCAGACTACCGTTGAGCAGTTTGTTCGAATGGACTTGCCCGGGGTGGCCGACCCTATCATTGGGCAATTGATCGGTGCTGACTCGCGAATACCGACGCGAATGAACCGTGTGACGCTGCGCAATGGTCAGGCTTTAAGCACCACGGCGCTTAACAACCAGGCTATTCCAGCGCTGGTATCGGCCGCCTTCGCAGATGCACGTGGCTTGGTGCCGGGCGCACAGCTGTCGGCTCTCATCAATGGCAAGCGCCGCACGCTAGAAATCACTGGCATTGCTTTATCACCTGAATTCATCTTTGCGGGGCAGCAGGGAGTGCCTGACCTGCGGGGGTTTGGCGTGTTCTGGGTGCCGCGCGACATGCTGGCTGCGGCCTACGACATGGACGGCGCATTCAACCGCCTTGCCGTCAAACTGGCACCTGGCGCATCAGAAGGTGATGTGATTGCACGGCTCTCAGCGCAGTTGTCGCGTTACGGCGGGCGTGAAGCCCACGGCCGAAAAGACCAAGGCTCACACGCGATTTTGGACAGCGAGATCAAACAGCAGCGCTTGCTGGGTACATTTTTGCCGTCAATTTTTTTGGCCGTAGCCGCTTTCTTGTTGAACGTAGTGGTGTCGCGTCTGGCGGCCACACAACGCGAGCAAATTGCGGCGCTCAAGGCGTTGGGTTACCCCAGCCGCACCATCGCTTTGCATTACTTGAAGCTGGTGCTTGTCATCGTGGCGCTGGGGCTGTTGCTCGGCGTGTTGCTCGGTCACTGGCTGGGCACACAGTTTGTTGGGCTGTACGCGCAATCTTTTTACTTCCCGAATTTAGAGCACACGGTGGCACCATGGCTTTTGGCAGTCAGCATTGGCATCAGCGTAACCACCGCTGTACTGGGCACATTGAACGCCATTTTTGCGACTGTTCGGCTTGCGCCCGCCGAAGCGATGCGGCCAGCTGCACCCGGGCGTTATCGGCGCACGGTGGTCGAACGGCTGGGCATCACCCGCATTTCACCAGCACTGCGGATGATCCTGCGCAACATGGAGCGGCGACCGCTGCGTGCGGCTTTATCGATAGGCGGCGTTGCAGCCTCGGTGGCAATCGTTGTCATGGGCAATTACCTTAAAGATGCTATTGACTACATTGTTGACGCCCAATTCAATGTTGCCCTGCGCAGCGATGTCGTCGTCTGGATGTCGGAGCCTGCAAATGACAGTGCTAGACATGAGCTGGCGCGTTTGCCCGGGGTGACGGCGGTTGAATCAGGGCGTGACGTGCCCGTGCGTTTTGTCAACGGCCACATCAGCCAGCGTGGTGCCATTCAAGGCTTTGCGCGGCATGGTGATCTGCGCCGCATCGTAGACCTGGACAAGCGCGCGGCCAGCCTTGAGGGCGAAGGATTGGTGATGGCTGATCGATTGGCAGACAAGCTGCGCTTGCGCGTTGGACAGGTCGTGCGCGTTGAGGTGCTTGAAGGCACGCAACGCACGGTGTTTGTGCCGTTGACTGCAACCGTGCGCGAGATGATGGGTTTGAGCGCCTATATGGAGCGCCGAGCGCTGAATGGGCTGTTGCAAGAAGGTGATCTGTCGACGCAATTTGCGCTGGCTATAGAGCGCGGCCGCGAAGCTGACATGCTGCAGGCCAGCAAGCAACTGCCGCGCATTGCTGGCGCGTTCAGCAAGGCCACGGTGCTGCGCAACATGCAAGAAGTCAGCGCACGCAACATCAGAATCATGAGCGCCGTGTTGACGATTTTTGCTGTTGTGATTGCTGTTGGCGTGGTTTATAACAATGCCCGCATTGCACTGGCCGAACGTACCTGGGAGCTGGCCAGCCTGCGCGTGCTGGGTTTTACACGCACCGAGGTGTCAGGGCTATTACTCGGCGAAATGGCGATCGGTATCGCGATTGCTTTGCCGCTGGGGATGGTGTTGGGCTATGGGCTGGTGCATCTGGTCAGCGCGTCTATGTCGTCTGACCAATTCATGCTACCGGTAGTCATTGAGCCAGCGACCTACGCATGGGCTGGCATAGCGGTATTGATAGCGGGCGTGGCCAGCGCGCTGGTGGTAAGGCGGCGCATTGACCAGCTCGACATGGTGGCAGCGCTAAAAACCCGCGAGTAATGAAATAAAGAACGGAGTAGCCGCAATATGAAACGCAAAACCTGGATCATTGGGGGAGCTATAGGGGTACTGCTGGTGCTAGCAGCGGCTTGGGCGTTTACACCCAAACGGGTGGAGGTGGAGCTGGCATCAGTGACGCAAGGCGCCTTTGAAACCACCATTGATGAAGACGGTAAAACACGCTTGAGCGACCGTTATGTGGTGTCCGCGCCTCTGGCTGGGCGGTTGGCGCGCATCACTTTGAAAGAAGGCGATGCAGTGAGTGTTGACACGCCGCTGGCACAGCTAAGCTCGGTTTTGCCCGCCATGCTGGACGAGCGCGCCCTGCGCGAGCTGCGGGCGCGGGTGGAGGGTGCACAAGACAACGTTTCGCGTGCTGGTTCTCGCACAGCGCGTGCGCAGGTCTCGCTTGATCAGGCCAAAAACGAGGTGCGTAGCAGCGAGCAGCTGGCGCAGCAAGGGTTCATTGCACCCATCAAAGTTGAAACAGACCGTTTAACCACACTGGGCGCTCAGCGCGAACTCGAAGCCGCAGTAGCCGAAAGGCGCATGGCTACGCACGAACTAGAACAGGCGCAGGCGGCAATCAGCGCGGTGCAGCAACCAGTGATGAGCGCCGATGCCAATATCAGCACCAATACGGGTTCCGGTAAGGGAGGCTTTACCGTGCGCGCGCCGTCTGCTGGCCGCGTGCTGCGCGTGCTGCAAACCAGTGAAGGGGCGGCAGCACTTGGCACGCCGCTCATTGAGATCGGCGACACGCACCGCATGGAAATCGTAGCCGAGTTGCTGACCACCGACGCATTAGTGGCCCGGCCTGGCAGCCGCGTCATGATTGAACGCTGGGGCGGCGTGGGTATGCTGCAAGGACGTGTGCGCAGCATTGAGCCAGCAGCTTTTACTAAAGTCTCGGCACTGGGTGTCGAGGAGCAGCGTGTCCGCGTGTTGATCGAGATCACCAGCCTGCCATCTCAGTGGCAGGCTCTCGGTGATGGCTACCGGGTCAGCGTGCGCATCGTCACGCTGGCTGAGGGCAATGCTGTGCAGGTGCCTGTCAGTGCTGTGTTCCCACTACCAGCAGAAGGTGCAGACAGCGCCAGCGGCAGGCCGATGGCTACACCGCGTTTTGCCGTGTTCGTAGCCGATGGCGGACGTGCGCGCCAAATGCCGGTAGAGTTGGGCGCCCGAAACGGCAGCGCGGCTTGGATTCGCAGCGGCCTGACGCCGGGCCAGCAGGTGATTGTGTATCCGCCGGTGACGGTTAAAGACGGCCAGCGGATCGCTGAGCGCAAGCCATGAGCACACTGCACACAGTTGAGCGCGACAACATGAAGCATGCTTCAAAACACTCGTTGACTTTCTTCGCACTTGCGTTTGCTTGGTCTTGGTCGTGCTGGCTGCTCGCACCTGTTGTCAAGTTTGATTCAAGCTTCGCCTCCAGCGCGCTTTTCTTTCTGGGTGGCTTTGGGCCTAGCCTGGCAGCAGTCACCGTAGTCGGCATGACTGGTGGCCGCGACGGTTTGCGCGCATGGCTTGCACGTTGCCTGCAATGGCGCGGTAGAGGGGGTTGGATGACGCTTGCTTTTTTGTCGCCCCTTGCAGTTTTAACTTTAGCCGCTGCGACTCATATGGCGCTGGGCGGTGTAGTACCGCCTTCGCCCGCTGTCGGTCACGTCGCCTTGCTGCTGGTGAATTTTGGTTTGGTTTTTATGGTGGGAGGACCGCTGGGCGAAGAGTTCGGTTGGCGTGGTTATGCGCTGCCTGCGATTCAGGAACGACTTGGCTGGCGCGCAAGTGGGTTGGTCTTGGGTGCTGTCTGGGGCGCGTGGCACCTGCCGCTTTTTTACGTTGCGGGTTCTTCACAAAATCAAGGTTCTTTGCTGGCATTTTTTGTATTAATCATCGCGACATCCGTTTTCTACACTTGGCTTTTTGACCGTAGCGCAGGTAGCTTAGTGCCCGTGTTACTGCTGCATACGGCATCAAACTCATGGCCCTCAGTCGTTCCGATATTGCCATCGGATACAGATCAACGCCCTTACCTTTTCGTGGTGGGTTTGGTGGCAATGGCCGCGGTTTTGTTGCTGCTCAGGCCTGACCGCAACCATATCAACAAGAGCTTGGCACCATGAAGCTTTTCACAGGGTGGACAGCACCAAGCGCAACCAACCGCCACTTAAGAACGGCATTCTGGCAAAGACCAGCATGTGAACACAGTTCAGCGAGCGATACATCACAACCATGGAGATCACGCAAATGAACACTATCAAAAGCGCCGGCCTTACCGTTGAGGAGGCCAAGTCCCGCCTCGCCAGTGCAGGGCCGAATCACCTGTTTACACCCACGCCAGTAAGTGTCTGGTCAATTGCCTTGAAGGAACTCAAGGAGCCCATGATTCTGCTGTTGTTGGTTGTCGGCGTGTTTTACGCGCTGTGGGGTGGGCTTGGCGACGCAATCACCATCTTCGTAGTGATTTTCACGCTGCTGGCCATTGAGGTTGGTGGCGAGTTCCGGGCTAAGCGTGCGATTGAGGGCTTGGAAAGCGTCACTGCACCCAAAGCACGGGTGCGCCGCGCCGGTGAGGTGGTGATGGTGGACACCGAAACTGTCGTGAAGGGGGACTTGCTGATCCTGTCACCCGGCACACGGCTTGCTGCAGATGCCAAGCTCACGGGGGCCGTCAACCTGAGCATTGACGAGTCCACACTGACGGGCGAGTCGCTGCCAGCTAAAAAGGCCGTGGGTGATGTGACGGCAGGGGCTGATGCAGGCGCTGTTTTTGCGGGCACAGTGGTGGTAGGCGGTGAAGGCGAGGCCGAGATCATTGCCACTGGCAGCGCAACGCGACTGGGCAAACTGGCCACGCAATTGGCAACGGTGGAGCCGCCCAAAACACCACTGCAGGTGGCGATGTCCGCGTTATCGATCAAACTGATGTGGGTGGCGCTGTTCTTTTCTGTGGCCATTCCACTCATCGGCTTTGCACGCGGTGGCGATGTTCGTCAGATGATACTGACCGGCCTGTCGCTGGCCTTTGCTGTCATCCCCGAGGAGTTGCCGATCATCGTCACCATGGTGCTGGCTGTAGGCGCTTATCGGTTATCGAAAAAGGGCTTTTTAGTCAAGCGTCTGCGCGCGGCTGAGACGTTGGGGGACGCGACGGTGATCCTCACCGACAAGACGGGTACTTTGACCGAGAGCCGCATGCAAGTAAGTCAGGTGTGGCCGCAAGGGACTTCAACGCCAGAAGCGGCCCTTGCAGCTGCGCTTGGCACGGTCTCTGCCGAGGCGCCAGATGCGATGGAGCAGGCCATGCAGGAGCGCGCCAAGGCGCTCAGCGTAGTGCCGCCTACAGGCCAGGTCGTGCGCCTGCGCCATCCGGGCAACGGTCGGCGCAGCAAAGCCGTGTTGTGGCGCTATGCCGATGGCTCCTTGCACGCCTACCTGACGGGCGCACCAGAGGAGGTTTTC
>JANLPQ010000083.1:0-8088 GCA_031367325.1 Polaromonas sp.
CCAGTGGCGTACCGATTCAAACAAAGCATTGCCAGCGACCAGTTTGGCCGCTGGACGGCTATGCACACGCCGGTTGTTGCGCCTTTGCTGGGCGTAGGTGCATGAGTAGCCAGCACCCCCACTGTTGCGCTCGATCTCACGGCTGACGGTGCACGCCGGGCGATTGAGCATGCGGGCTAAAGCCCGCATGCTCAATACTTGCTCTAAGCCTAGGTTGATCACGATGCGCTCTTGCGCATCAATCTGTTTGAAGTGTGTCTTGGGTAACATGCGCCTACCTTACTGGGTTTAATTCAGGGGTGTTGCACTTGGGATTTGAGGGGGCCCTGGGTTAGTAGCCCAAAACACTCAAAAAATAGGCTCCAAAATACGCCCAGCGTGCCTCACAGCAGATAAACCCGCCAACCCAGTATTCGCGGTGCAGTGCAGGCCTTGGGGTTGCGCCCAAATCAGGGCGGCGGGCTTGAAGCGCGGAGAAATGGGGATAAGAAATTTAGATGTCTGAGCGCAAAGCGCGAGTTTCTAAATTTCCCCCATTTCGAGCACTGCAAAGCTTACCCCGAAGGGGGCCGCCGACCGGGGCGCAACCCCAAGGCCTGCACTGCACCGCGAAACCGCGTGGTCGAAGGAAAGACATCTTCAAAAACAAACCAACCAAGAAACCTATTCATCCGCCTCCGGCCAATCGCGTATGTAGGCCTTCAGCATCTTGTTCTCAAAATTCTGGCTGTCCACCACCGCCTTGGCCACGTCGTAGAAGCTGATCACCCCCATCAACATGCGGTTGTCGATCACCGGCATGTAGCGCGCGTGGCGGTCCAGCATCATGCGGCGCACTTCGTCTAGTTCGGTTTGCATCGTGCAGGTCAGCGGGCCGTTGTCCATAGCGCGGTACACCGTGGTGGTACCTACCGATCCGCCGTTTTTGTTGACCGCCACAATCACCTCGCGAAAGCTCAGCATGCCTACGATCAGCCCGTTAGACATGACCACCAGCGAGCCGATGTCTTTCTCGGCCATTAGCTGCATGGCATGCGCCAAAGTATCTTCTGGCGTGGTGGTGTATAGCGTGCTGCCTTTCACGCGTAATATGTCACTCACTATCATTTAGGTTCTCCTCGTGGTCTTGAGTTCGAATATAGCCCAAAAGAACGTACCATGCTGCACATAGACCACACATACACCCGCACTTTGGAGACTCGCATGCCCGGCTACGCTGACCCCGGTTTTGACACCCTCGCCCTGCACGCAGGTGCCGCGCCCGACCCCACCACCGGCGCACGCGCTGTGCCTATCCACCTGACCACATCGTTTGTGTTTGAGTCTAGCGACCATGCCGCAGCGCTATTTAATCTAGAGCGCGCAGGCCATGTGTACAGCCGCATCAGCAACCCTACTAACGCCGTACTAGAGCAGCGCATCTCTGCACTAGAAGGCGGTATTGGGGCGATTACCACGGCCTCGGGGCAGGCCGCTTTGCACCTGGCCATTGCCACGCTGATGGGCGCGGGCTCACACATTGTTGCATCCACCGCGCTGTATGGCGGCAGCCAAAACCTGCTGCATTACACCTTGCGCCGCTTTGGTATTGACACCACTTTTGTGCAGCCGGGCGACATTGATAGCTGGCGCAATGCGGTGCAGCCCCATACCAAGCTGTTTTTTGGCGAGACCGTGGGCAACCCCGGGCTTGATGTGCTGGACATTCCCACCGTAGCGCAGATAGCCCACGACGCGGGCGTGCCGCTGCTAATTGACAGCACCCTCACCTCACCATGGCTGATGAAACCGTTTGACCATGGAGCTGATTTGGTCTACCACTCGGCAACTAAGTTTTTATCCGGCCACGGCACGGTGATCGGCGGTGTGGTGGTGGACGGCGGCAGCTTTGACTGGGAGGGGCCGCGCGCGCAACACAAATTTGCCGAGCTGACCGAGGCCTACGCAGGCTTTCACAACATGGTATTCACCGACGAATCCACTGTGGGCGCGTTCCTTCTGCGCGCCCGCCGCGAAGGCCTGCGCGACTTTGGCGCCTGCATGAGCCCGCACAGCGCATGGCTGATTTTGCAAGGCATCGAAACCCTGCCCCTGCGCATGGCCCAGCACATGCGCAACACCACCAAGGTGGTAGAGTTTTTAGCCGCCCACCCGTTTGTATCGCGCGTGGGCCACCCCATGTTGCCATCGCACAGCAGCCACGCCTTAGCTCACAAGCTGCTGCCGCGCGGCGCAGGCAGCGTGTTCAGCTTTGACATGCGCGGCGCGCGTGAGCAAGGCAAAAAATTTGTTGACACACTCAAAGTATTTAGCCATCTGGCCAACGTAGGCGACTGCCGCAGCTTGGTCATTCACCCCGCCAGCACCACGCACTTTCGTATGACGGACGAGGCGCTAGCAGGTGCAGGCATCACGCAGGGCACCATTCGTTTGTCGATTGGGCTGGAAGATGCGGATGATTTGATTGACGATTTAAAACGCGCCTTAAAGGCGGCAGAAAAAATATGAAAACAGCCGTACTGGTTATCGACGTTCAACAAGGCCTGTCTGAGGGCGAAGGCAAAGCACATGACTGCGATGGTTTGATTGCAAAAATTAACCAAGTGACCCAGCAGGCACGCGTTGCAGGTGCGCTGGTTATTTTTATCCAACACGAGTCCAATACTGGTTATCTTGCGCACGGCTCAGCGGATTGGCAGCTAGCGCAGGGTTTGCAGATTGACGCATCAGATATCAAAATACGCAAAACTACCCCAGACGCGTTCTTGCGCACCTCGCTAGGCGCTGTACTAGCAGAGCACCACATTGACCACTTGGTAATCTGCGGCATGCACACCGAGTTTTGCGTAGACACTACTGCTCGCCAAGCGCTGGCACACGGCTTTCCGGTGACGCTGGTATCGGATGCGCATACCTCAGCGGGCAACAGTGCGCTTACCCCGCAACAGGTGATAGCGCACCACAATGCCACGCTTACCAACATTTCCAGCTTTGGGCCCACAGTTACGGCTACCCCGTGCAGTGCGTTGAAAATCACCCATCAATACAGCGCTTAAATTAGCGCTAGCCGATGCAACAACCTACATTTATGTTTGTCATCCGCCAGCTCAGGAGATCGTATGGTCATCACCGTTAACGGCCATAGTGTCTACTGCTACACCGCTGGCAAAGCGCTAGACGCCACAAAACCCACCGTCATCTTCATCCACGGCGTGCTAAACGATCACAGCGTGTGGATTTTGCAAAGCCGCTACTTGGCTAATCACGGCTATAACGTGATGGCCATTGACCTGCCCGGCCATGGCAAAAGCGCGGGCCATTGCCCTCGGTCGGTAGAAGAAGCTGCCGCGTTTGTTATCAACTTGCTAGATGTAGCAGGTGTGCAAAAAGCCGCTTTGGTAGGCCACAGCTGGGGTTCGCTGATTGCCCTGCATGCTGCCAGCTTGGCACCTGCGCGGGTAACGCACTTGGCCATGTTGGGCACGGCTTTCCCCATGAAGGTGTCGCCCGCTTTGCTGGACGCTGCGTTAAACCAACCCATGCAAGCTATCGACATGGTCAACACCTTCAGCCACAGCACGCTAAGCCCACCGCCTTCGTCGTTCGGCCCGGGTACTTGGGTGCGTGGTGGGTCTAGGGCACTGATGCGGCGCATTCTGCAAAGCAATTCACGTGAGAACGTATTTCACCTCGGGTTTACCGCTTGCGACCAATATTTAAATGCTTTTGAGGCTCTAACCCACGTAATACCTGCTCAAGCAGCTATGCTATTTATAGTAGGCAAATACGATCAAATGACTACCCCCATGGCAGCTCAAGCGCTTATCAACGCTGCGCCGCATGCAAAAGTGGTCACCGTCCAGGCTGGACATTCGCTAATGGCCGAAGCACCCGACGCCACCTTGTTTGCGCTGCGCGACTTTTTAAAGTTGTAGACGCTGCCTGCCAACTTGGCTTGTGATACCTGTCAATACATAAGCACACCATGCACATCAGCTCAACAGCAACATATAGCAGCGCATTTACGGTTTTATATTCGCACCAAATAGCGTACTTTAGTGCACACAAATAAAGTTGTGTCTAGCTTAAAGGTTAACCTAGATTGATTCGATAATAAAGTGACAAAAAAATTACATTCGCACACATGAACGATTCCCTACAAATTTTGTTGAGCTTAGTTGCACAAGTCACTGGTGGTCAAGGTGGCATACGTTTTGGCATTGTTCATTTTGTCGTGGCAGCAGGTTTATTTGGATTTTTATTTGCCATTGCAAGAAAAAAGTACCAGATCACCAGCAGCCCGCGCGAGCAATTGCTGGTATGGGGCTTTGGGCTAGGCTTTGCGCGCGAGATGTTCTTGCTAACTCTGGCCGCAATACAGGCCTTGAAATGGGTGGATCCGGGCGACCTGCATGAGATTTTCCCTCCGTTGGAGCATGCCTTGCGCGCCATCTCTTTGGTTGTAGTTGCAGGTGCATTCATGCGCTACCTGATTGATGACAAAAGTTTATCGCGTCGCTATATGCAGGCTGCTATTGTTTGCACCGTGCTGTGCTACTTGGTAACTTTTTGGTGGTGGGCAGGCTATATAGAAGCAAATCCCAAATCCAAGTTTGGCCAAACTTGGTGCGACTGGGTGTTTCATATCAACTCTAGCTTTTGGTTTTTACTGGCCGCTATTTTGCTGGGTTTAAAAACCAAAGGCTGGTTACGCAATACGGTAGTGACTGCTTTGCTTTTTTTCTTTATCGCTGATTTTCTCAAGCTACCCGACATGGCGCTAGGCGAGGTGTATGAAACTACGTTTACCCCCATCAGCCGTTTGTTTTACTTTGCTGCCATTCCCATGCTGGGCTATGTCTATGTGCGCGAGTCTTATAACGAGCTGGAGCATTACACCAAGAGCCTTCAAGCCGAGGTGAAGGCGCGCACTATTGCCGAGCAAATGGCGCAGGCCAAGGGCAATTTTTTGGCCACCATGAGCCACGAAATACGCACCCCGATGAATGGCGTGATTGGGCTGTCGCAGTTGCTGGCACAAACTAATCTGGACGAGGAGCAGCGCGGCTTTGTGCGCACTATTAACCAGTCGGGCGAGACCACGCTGCAAGTGCTCAACGATATTTTGGACTACACCAAAATCGAGGCTGGTGGCCTGTCAATTGAAAACCTGCCCTTCAAGCTGCAAGGCCTGCTCGACGAATGCGAGTCCTTGTTTTTACACCGTGCGCGCCAGTCGGGCGTGGTGCTTAACGTAGAACACGGTAATTTGCCGCGCACCGTAGTAGGCGATCCGCTGCGTGTACGCCAGATACTGATTAATTTGCTGGGCAACGCCTACAAGTTCACCAGCCAAGGCCACATCATCCTGCGCGTTACATCAACCCCGCACGGTGCGCATAACACCAATCTGCGGTTTGAAATAGAAGACACCGGTATTGGCATGACTGCACAGCAACAAGCAGGGCTGTTCACCGCTTTTTTCCAGGCCGAGGCGTCTACATCAAGGCTCTACGGTGGCACCGGCTTGGGGCTGTCTATCAGTTACCAGCTGGCCAAGCTGATGCAAGGCGAGATGGGCGTGCGCAGCCAGATGGGCAAGGGCTCGGTGTTTTGGTGTACGCTGCCCATGGGGGTGGTGTTTGAAGAGCCCAGCAAGATTGAAAACGTTGGTCAAGAAGTCGCCCTCAAACCGCAATTTACTAATGTGCGCGTGCTAGTGGCAGAAGACAATGCGATCAATCGGCTGGTTATTGGTGCCCAGCTTAAGCATTTAGGCGTTGTGGCTGTGATGGTCAACGATGGCCAGCAAGCGCTGGACTTGGTGCGGTCTGGGCAGAGCACTTTTGACATCATATTTATGGACTGCGAAATGCCGCACATGGATGGCTACACCGCCACACAACACATTCGCCAGTGGGAGCAAAACCCGCAACGCGCGCCAGTGTACATCTGCGGTGCCAGCGCCCACGCTACCAGTGAATATCGTACACGCGGCCTAGCAGCAGGCATGGACAACTACATTACCAAACCACTAAGGGTAGAAGACTTGCAGCGTGTGCTGGCAACTATCCGCGTAGCACCTGCACAGATTTGGGTGGGTTAAAGGCTTAAATCGCTACGTTTTACAATCACGGGGTGAATACAAACCCTCCTCTCGCCTACCCCACCGCCAGCCCTACCGCCAGCCCCACCACTGCATTGATCTTCGACATGGACGGCACCATGATCGACTCTATGCCCTACCACACCCTGTCGTGGCTAGAATTTTGCAAGCGGCGCGGCATCACGATCGACGTGCAAGACTTGCTGCGAAGAACCACAGGCCGCACGGGTACCGAATGTATGGGCGAGCTGTTTGGCCGCAGTATGACTGCTGCCGAAGCCCTGCCCTTGGTGCACGAGAAAGAGGTCATCTACCGCGAGCTGTTTGCACCTGTGTTTAAAGAAGTGGCAGGTTTTACAACTTTTGCCACCAAAGCGCGTAGCATGGGCCTGAAGATTGGTGTAGGCACTGCGGGCGATAAGCACAATATAGCCTTTGCCATGTCACATTTAAAAATGCTGGATTCGCCAGAGGTTATCGTCGGTGGCGACCAAGGGTTTGCAGGCAAGCCCGACCCCGCTATATTTTTAGAAGCTGCCCGAGCAATGAATACGCCACCAAACAACATAATTGTCTTTGAAGATGCGCCCTTTGGTATAGAAGCTGCACGGCGCGGCGGTATGCGCGCGGTAGCTATTTGCACTAGCCACAGGGCCGCAGAGCTGGCAGGCCCGCATGTGATAGCCTCAGCCAAAGACTACAACGAATTATTAGCCTCCCGATTTTTAGACAATTTGCACTTAGAAAGTAACCCCCATGTTGCGTGAAGCCACTACAGCGCTGATTAAGCGCGCCGACTACAGCCCGCCAGCGTACTGGATCGACACCGTCGATTTGAGCTTTGACCTCGATCCGGTCAAAACCCGCGTGCTTAACAAAATGACCGTTCGCCGCAATGCCAACATACCCGCCCAAGCCTTGCGCCTAGATGGTGACGAGCTAAACCTAGCCCGCGTGATGGTCAACGGCCAAGGCTGCTCGTTCAAAATGGACGGTGACACGCTGGTTCTGGCCGATTTGCCCGATGCGTGTGAGATTGAGATTTTCACCACCTGCAACCCAGCTAAAAACACCAAGCTGATGGGCCTGTATGTTAGCCAAGACACGTTTTTTACGCAGTGCGAGGCCGAGGGGTTTCGCCGTATCACCTACTTTTTAGACCGGCCTGATGTGATGTCGATGTACAGCGTGACGCTGCGTGCCGATGCTGCATTGTTCCCTGTGCTGCTGAGCAATGGCAACTTGGTAGACCAAGGCACGCTGCCTGATGGCCGCCACTTTGCCAAATGGGTTGACCCACATAAAAAGCCGTGCTACCTGTTTGCACTGGTGGCAGGCAATCTGGTAGCGCGCGAGCAGCGCATTACCTCGCGCGCGGGCATTGACCATTTGCTGCAAGTGTTTGTACGCCGTGGTGACCTGGACAAAACCGAGCACGCCATGAATTCGCTGATGCACAGCGTAGCCTGGGACGAGGCCCGCTTTGGCCTGCCGCTAGACCTAGAGCGCTTCATGATTGTGGCTACCAGCGACTTCAACATGGGCGCGATGGAAAACAAGGGTCTGAACGTCTTTAACACCAAATACGTATTAGCCAGCCAAGCCACCGCCACTGACGTGGACTACGCCAATATTGAAAGCGTAGTGGGCCATGAGTATTTTCACAACTGGACCGGAAACCGGGTTACTTGCCGTGATTGGTTTCAACTGTCGTTGAAAGAAGGCCTCACGGTGTTTCGCGACCAAGAGTTCAGTATGGACCTGTGCGCCACGCCATCGGCCCGCGCCGTTAAACGCATTGAAGACGTGCGCGTGCTGCGTACCGCCCAGTTCCCCGAAGACGCAGGCCCCATGGCGCACCCAGTACGGCCTGATGCGTACCAAGAGATCAACAATTTCTACACCGTCACCATCTACGAAAAAGGTGCCGAGGTAGTGCGCATGATGCAAACACTGGTGGGCCGCGACGGCTTTGCCAAAGG
>JANLPQ010000040.1:0-29736 GCA_031367325.1 Polaromonas sp.
CTTTGCGGTAAAATGGTTCTCTACTGTGTTTTTTAGGGTCATTGAGTGGTCCAACGATTAAGGTTAATTTCCCATGAAAAACCCTGCGTTGGCTCAGCCAACGCAGGGTTAGTCGCTCTCCAAAGCTCGGAAAAATCAGCCTTTTTCGGCTTTCACAGTGCCTTCGGCTTTCTTGAGCTTCTCGATCATGCTGTTTGGCACGGCCTTGTATTCGGCAGGTTCCATCGAGTAACCGGCGCGACCTTGCGACATCGAGCGCAGGTCGGTGGTGTAACCAAACATTTCCGCCAGCGGAACTTCGGCGCGAATGATCTTGTTCGGACCGCGATCAAGCGACTCGGTGATCATCGCACGTTTCGACTGCAGCGAACCCATCACTGAACCAGTAAATTGGTCAGGAGTTTCAACTTCGACCTTCATCCAGGGTTCGAGCACCTGAATGCCGAGTTGAGGGTAAGCCAGACGCATAGCCAACTGGCCAGCAGCAACGAAGGCGTGTTCTGACGAGTCAACGTCGTGGTACGAGCCGTCGATCAACGACACGTGGACGTTGATCACCGGGAACGGCAGTTCATAGCCGCGCGCCAATTCGTTGCGGACACCTTCTTCGATAGGTCCGACGTATTCCTTAGGCACCGAGCCGCCGCGCGTGGCGTTCTCAAAGATAAATTCGTTGCCGGCCGCTTTTTCCAAATCGGTGAGCGGACGAATCTTGACCACGCAATCGCCGTATTGGCCGCGACCACCCGACTGTTTGACGTGTTTGCCGCGCACTTCGAGTTCGCGCGTGATGGTCTGACGGTACGACACCCGTGGCTTGCCGACGACGGCGTCCACTTTGTATTCATCGCGAATACGGTGCGACAACACTTCCAAGTGCAGCTCACCCATGCCCGCGATGATCAACTGTGAGGTCTCGGGATCGGTCCATTTTTTGAAGGTTGGATCTTCGCGCTCCAAACGCTGCAAAGCGTAGGCGAGTTTTTCTTTATCCGCGTTCGATTTGGGCTCGATCGCCATGGTGATAACGGGCTTGGCAAAGCTGATGCCTTCGAGCACCATCGGATGTTGATCGCTGGTATGCACCAAGGTGTCACCCGTTTGCGTATTCTTCAAACCAACCAACGCGCAGATGTCGCCAGCGGCGGCTTCGTCAACTTTGGTCGAGCTTAAACCAACCAACTTCACCATGCGCGCTGCGCGTTCGGTACGATGGGTACCGGCGGCGACCATGGCATCACCTTCACGGATGGTACCCTGATACACGCGCACGAACGATACGTCGCCCAGATTCGGCATGCTCATGATCTTGAACACCATGGCGCGCAGTGGCGCCTTGGGATCGCAAATCGTTGGAATCGGCGTGGTTTTGAGCACGTCGTTCATCTCAAACTGTTTGATCGAGTGACCGTCTCTTGGGTTAGGCAGAATGTCGACCACGGCGTCGAGCAGCATCTGAACACCTTTGTTACGCAGCGCGGCGCCGCATAACATCGGCTGAAGCTTGAACGACATCGCGCCACTGCCCAGACCCTTCATGATCTGTTCGTTGCTCAGCGTGCCGGTGTCCAGGTACGACATTTCGATTTCTTCATCGCCGCAATGGCTGGCGACGGCATCGATCATGGTGTGACGGCGCTTCTGCGCTTCCGCCAGGAACTCAGCCGGAATGTCGTTTTCTTTCTGCTCCTCGCCCTTTTCGCCTTCAAAGGTGATGTATTTCATCGATACCAAATCAATGATCGCGCGGAAATCGTCGCCCGCACCAATTGGCATCTGGATGGGAACTGGATTACCCGCCAGACGCTCTTTCACCTGACCGACCACGCGATCAAAGTCGGCGCCCAAGCGGTCCATTTTGTTGACGAATACCAAGCGAGGAACCGAGTATTTGTTGGCCTGGCGCCACACGGTCTCGGACTGCGCCTGCACACCGGCCACGGCGCAAAACACTACCACGGCGCCGTCGAGCACGCGGCACGAACGTTCGACTTCAGCGGTGAAATCCACGTGTCCAGGGGTGTCGATCAAATTGATATCAAAACCACGCCACTGCGCGAACACGGCGGCTGCGGTGATAGTGATGCCACGTTCCTGTTCTTCTTTCATCCAGTCGGTCGACGCTGCGCCATCATGCACTTCACCGATTTTGTGGTTTACACCCGTATAGAACAACACACGCTCAGTCGTCGTGGTTTTGCCGGCATCAATATGTGCCGAGATACCGATATTGCGATATCGGTTGATAGGAGTAGCGCGTGCCATAAAAGGCTCCTTGGTAAATTAAATTCTGTAACGCAAAACGTCGCACCCCAACACAGGAGCGCGACGCGGCGTAGCGAGCGGCTGTCAGCCTAGGCGCGGGTGGCTGAAAACCGGAGTGGCCTTAAGGGCCATGAGGATTTTCAGACGAGCCCCGCAACGACGGATCACAGCCGCGCAGTAGCCGCCTTGATTAGAAGCGGAAGTGGGAGAAGGCCTTGTTAGCCTCCGCCATACGGTGCACTTCGTCACGCTTTTTCATCGCGCCGCCACGGCCTTCGGTGGCCTCTAGCAACTCGTTAGCCAAGCGCAATGCCATGGACTTTTCACCGCGCTTGCGTGCGGCTTCTTTGATCCAGCGCATTGACAGGGCTAGGCGGCGCACTGGGCGCACTTCTACTGGTACTTGGTAGTTAGCACCGCCCACACGGCGGCTTTTAACTTCGACCATTGGCTTGACGTTGTTGATGGCAACCGTGAAGGCTTCCATCGGGTCTTTGCCGGGATGCTTTTTCTCTATTTGCTCGAGCGCGCCATAAATGATGCGCTCGGCAACTGCTTTTTTACCGCTCTCCATGATGACGTTCATGAATTTTGAGAGCTCGATATTGCCGAATTTAGGATCGGGCAGAATTTCACGTTTGGGGACTTCGCGACGACGTGGCATGTTTTCACCTCTTTGCTTCAGTTGACATCTTTTTTAAGATGCCGCGAAAACCAGAATTTAGTTTTCACTTACTCGACTCGAACTTGAGTCACTACGCTGCATCACCGCGCCACGCGGGAAACAGCACCTATTTTTTATTAACCGATTTTGCGATTAACCAATCTGGAACACTCACTTAACGTGAATAGCAGATTATTTTGCCTTTGGCTTCTTCGCACCGTACTTGGAGCGCGACTGCTTGCGGTCTTTCACGCCTTGCAAATCGAGCGAACCACGCACAATGTGGTAACGCACACCGGGCAAGTCTTTGACACGACCGCCGCGAACCAGCACTACGCTGTGTTCTTGCAGGTTGTGGCCTTCGCCGCCGATGTAGGAAATCACCTCAAAACCGTTGGTTAAGCGCACTTTGGCAACTTTACGCAGGGCGGAGTTAGGCTTCTTGGGGGTCGTGGTGTACACACGTGTGCACACACCCCGACGCTGGGGGGAGTTTTGCATAGCCGGGGACTTCGACTTGATCGTTTCGACCTCGCGTCCATGGCGTATGAGCTGGTTAATGGTTGGCATTTATCTACCTAAACGTGAATAAAAAAGAAATCTTCCCCGCGTTCACAATGCGTCACGCAAATGCGGAAAAGCTTTCCATTATAGCTTGGAGTTGGGGTGTCTGCAAGGTTTTCTGACTAGGCAGGGGCGACTAACGCACCCGATGTGCACCGTTTTACAACCACGAGTAAGAGAGTGAGCGCAAACATCCTGAAAGATCTGCAATGTCTTCATAACCTTCCAGAAGGCACATTTTCTGCATCAAATACGCTATTAACCCAAGTAAATCCTGCTCAAGCAGCTATTGAATTTATAGTAGTTCGTGCTGCCATTTAATTACCGTATCGCAGTATTGATTCCATCAATAGCCAAATTAGCTTTCTTTCCTGGGCCGCGCGTCGGTCACCACGCGCAGCAACGCTATCAGCGCTTCTTGCGCGGGCGTGCCTCGCGGTTTGCCTTTGTATTCCACATCTAGCAGGCCATCTGGCTGGTAGCGGCCAGCCAAGTAGGCTTGCACCAGCTTCATGCGCTCGTCGTGGGCGGGGGTGCCTGGCTTAAAGTAATTAGGGCCGATCAGCATGGCCACCAGCGACACAAACTCGGTGTCGTTCAAGGCCGCAAAGTCTTTACCAAAGTAGCTGCGCGCGCCTTGGGCGTAGCCGTGCACGGGTTTGCCGTCTTTGTTGCCTAAGTAGGAAATGTTTAAAAACAACGCCAGTTGATCGTCTTTAGACACCAGCGCGTCGAGTGCGTATTGGGCTATCAAGGTTTGACGGATTTTGTCGAAACCAGGCTCAAACCCGTCAGGAAAGTACAAAATTTTGACCAACCCTTGGGTAATGGTCGTCATACCCGCGCCCGGGGTGGCTAGATCTACCCCGCGGTGGCGCATAAAGGCAGGGTCTTCTATAGCCAGCAGCATGGCTTTGCGCTGTGCCGACAAGTCTGCCAGCTTGATCTGCGTGCCGTAGCGGCTAGACGCTGCTGCCACCAGCGCCGGTGTGTCGCTACGCGCGCTGCGCACCTCGTTAGCGTAGTAAACAGCCGCTGCTGCCGCGACCAAGCCCAGCAGGGCGGGAATGCCTAAAAATATCCAGCCTAGCGTGCGTTTGATAGTCATTGATTAGTATCCTCACGTTTTGCAGCAAAAGCAGGCTGCGCGTCCTTTGGCGGGTATGGTGCTTTGATAAATTAAACGTGCAAACTGCAGGCCACATAGCGCCCGAATCGCAAGAGTTGTGAAAAGAAGTAGCCCGCTAGGCCTGCGCAGCTATTAGCTTGCGACGCGAACCACTGCAGCTGTCTACGTAACTTTACCCCGCAGGCACATTGCGTCTAAGCGCTGGGCCAATACTGCAGCTGTATCAGTGTTTAAAAAAGGAAAGCTGCGATGAAAGCAAAAATTTTACGCAACTCATTAACTGCCGCTGTGCTGTGCAGCAGCGCAGCGCTACCTGCATTGGCTGCCAATGTATCTATCAGCGTGCACCAGCCCGGCGTGTATGGCCGGATAAACCTAGGCGGCCCCGTGCCCCAAGCCGGCTGGGTAGCGCCACAGCCCGTGGTAGTGCTACCACCCACGGTGGTGGTTGAGCACGAACCGATTTATCTGTATGTTCCCACAGCCCACTAGCCAACTGGCCGCGCCACTGCGCCCGCTACAACGCCTGCAGCCAACCCGTTATTTTTGTACGCGACAGCTGGGTGCGCGAGCGACACACCGCCTACGACCGCGACCGTGATGGCGACGGAAAACGCAATAGCCGCGACCGCAGGCCGAATAACCCGTATGTGCGCTAGGTGTGTGGGGGGGTGCGTAGTGGCAGTGCGCCGTAGGAGTGTGGTAACACTGGTGTAGCGTGGATAAGCTAAAATTTCAAGAGTTTTAATGCTTATAAGCCGTAGATACTGCTCAAGCAGCTATTAATTTAATAGCTGCTTGATTGATAATGGCACCCTATAAACTACTAGAAACTTAAGCCATGTCGAACGCCGCCCACGTCACCCTACGCAAACTAAGCCCCGCAGACCGCACTCAATGGGAGCCCCGTGGGACGGCTACACCCGCTTCTACGAACGCGAGCCCGACCCCGCCATCACCACCCACCTGTGGCAACGCATCCACGCCGCAGACCCCAAGGTCTTTGCCATCGCTGCGGCACAAACCGCTGCCGACGGAGCCGAAACCATCATCGGCATAGCCCACTACCTGCCCCACGAAAACACCAGCCAGCTCACCCCCGTGTGCTACCTGCAAGACCTGTTTGTAGACCCCGCAGCGCGCGCCAGCGGCGTAGGCCAGCAAATGATCGACTGGCTGATAGCCGAGTGCAAAACCCACAACTGGAGCGCCCTGTACTGGAACACCCGCGAGACCAACTACCGTGCGCGGGCGTTGTATGACAAATTCACGCCGCAGAGTGGGTTTTTGGTGTATCAGATGAAGGGGCCGTTTTGAGACTTGGCATCCGTATCAAACACACACATAATTCGTCTCAATCAGCCGCTTTGACTAGCAAAGGATTTTCAGTGGTAAATATTACTTTCAAAGTAGACGATCAAGTCACACAGCGCGCCCAAGCAGCTGCTCAAAAAATGGGCAAAAATCTTAACCAAGTTGTACTGGATTACCTAGAGCAGCTAGGAGGCAGCACCCAACGCGATCAAGAATGGAACCGGTTTGAACAAAGCTGCCTCACATCGGGCGGCAGACTCAATGGCTGGAAGTTCAACCGTGACGAGGCAAATCAGCGGTAGGAGATGTTGAGTGAAAAAACCTAATGATCAACAAGCCAGCTCTAACCGCCCGTACAGCGCGGAGACCTATTGCGCACTGCTAGACGAAGCCGCAAAAGGCTTGACAGATGTCGCCGAGGGCCGCAGCAGCGATGCCCGCACCAGCATATTGGCGATACAAACGCGACGCAGTGCGTCGCGAATTCATGACGCACTGCGTCACAAATTTCTTAATCTTTGACATGACAACTACAACAGGTTAAAATACTGTTTTTATATACAGCCACCAGAGTAAGCAATTGGCCGCCAAAGAAATCACCTTCTCGCCCGACAAAGCCTTGGAATCGGTGTTGTACATCGCGTCCAAGCTGGCTCAGCCCACGGTGCACGAGGTTTTAAAAATCCGCTATTTTGCAGACAAACTGCACTTAGCCGATTTTGGCTTTATGGCCAGCGGCGACGACTACGTCGCCATGAAATTTGGCCCTGTAGCCACCACCACCTACAACTTGCTCAAGGCCGCCCGTGGCGACCAGTCGGGCTGGATTCACCCTCGCCTGTCTGAACTGATTGAAGGCGCATTAGATGTGCAAGCCCGCAACGTAAAACCACTGCGGCAGCCAAACTTTGACCTGTTGTCCAAGGCCGATGTTGACTGTATTGATCAAGCGCTCGCCCGTTACGACAACATGCCATTTAAAGAGCGCACCGAGCTCAGCCATGACGCTGCATGGCAAGTAGCTTGGGACACCGCCACCGAAGACGAAGCCGTACAAAGCCCCATAAAATTCACAGACATTGCGGCCACATTACCTAATGCCCAAGAAGTCCTTGCCCATTTGCACATCTAATTAAAAATTTAAGCGAAGCTTTGTCAACGTAAGTTTGTGATTCGGAGCCTCAACTACGCTAAATCCGCAAACGATTAGATTGCATTAACAGTCAGATGATTGGGGTTATTTTGCACAAACTCAGTCGCAATCGCACGTATGCTTGCAGCCCAAGAGGTATCGAGCACCTCACGGGAAGTTCCAATAAACTTATCTAAGTGCGCTTTAGTGATATGCGGGTTATTCAATGTGGCACCACGCTCCGCAATGTACTTAGCCCTCAAACGTAGAATTTCAAGCATTTTTGGCTGCGAAATACTTTGCTTCCCATGTTCGGTTGTATCTAATGCGGCCTTATATTCTTCAGAAGTCCATTGCATTTTATGAAGCTGTTTTGCGTCATCTAAGGAGTAAGTAAGTTTCTGCCCGCACACTTCAAAAAGATCGCTTAATGTAAGAGTCCTTGAGGCTCGCAATGCGATTTTGAAATCGGTGGCAATTTTCTTCTCTATAGACGCAACCCATGGTTCCATATCAATTGGGGTAAGACATAAGCAATTTCTTAATTCGGGGCGGCGAGCTTCTTTGTTGTAAAACCCGATCACAAAAAGCTTAGTCCGCCATTTTTGAATATGCTCCATACCAACGTCTCTAGCGGTAGATACAGTTGTGCCGGTGGTTGATTTAACCTCGACTTCAAATTGGTAATCTCTACCATCCACAAAAATATTAAGTAACGCATCCACGCCAGCACGCTGATGCGAAGGGTTCCAAGTCAAGTTAAAAACCCTAACTAGCTCTCTTTCACGCTCATCGTCTTGAACTGGCATCAAACACCTTTTAAAGCTCTAGCAATCTGCCGCGCAACTACATAACCCACCGGTGGGCAAACGCTGTTCCCTATTTGTCCCAGCGCTTGATAAACGGCTCCGCTAAATTTCCAGTCTTCGGGAAAACCTTGCAACAGGGCACAGTCAGCAACCGACATACGGAAGTGGCCATTTTCTGGGGTGTAAGCATCAGCAGCGGCTCTAGTAGATTGAACTCCATTGGGCCACACGCCCATGTCACTCCATACCTTCATGGAAGCCTTGCTGTTAAGTACGCTCGTAGTATTTCGAGGCCCCGTGAACCCTGAACGTATAGTTGGTGCCATGTGATCTAAGCCATTTTCTGATAGACCGATACTTTTGCGCGCTGTATTGCGAGGCAGTAGAGGCCCAAATAGGGTGTCTACATCGCCGTGGGTGGGCTGAGGCTCTACCCATCGCGCTGCATCACGTGCGGCACGAAATCCAACAAAAAACACGCGCCTGCGAGCTTGGGGAACTCCAAAGTCATGTGCAGCTAGCTTGAACTTAAAGATGGTGTAATTCTCTTTAAGGGGGTCAAAAATGTTTTGCTGAACAAACGATTCAAACTTCTTGTCTAATAATCCAACCACATTCTCCGATACGAAAGCACGCGGTCGAGTTTGAAGTACACACCGAACAAACTCTCCCCACATGTTCCTAGGATCTTCTGCGCCTGCTTGTTTACCAGCGATAGAAAACGGTTGGCAAGGCGGGCCACCATGAACTACATCAACTCCTCGAAAAGGAGTAAAACCTACAGAATGAACATCACCATCGTTCTGACCTGATCGTATATCCCAGTCGGGTCTATTTGCACGGAGCGTTTCGCCGCAAATGTCCAATAACTCAAACGAGGATACGTGCTGATAACCAGCTCGGTCAAACCCTAAATCGAGACCGCCTCCACCTGAAAATAATGATAGGCTAGTAAGATTGTTGGCTTCCAGTTGAGGCATTAAATCGTTTGGATCAAGCCTTCCAATAAAACGTTTTTTCGTTTTCGGTGGCGTATCATTTAAACCGCTCAAAAGAGCCGATTTCCGTTGAGAAGATCGTATGGAGGTAGCCCGATATTTGTTGCGCTGTTCATCAGTTAAATCGTATGCCATATTGAGCCTGTTATTTAAGTTACTGTTTATTTATACAGTATACTAACTATCTAACTAAAATATCCCAATACTAACCCTAGAGTTAGGTTGTTTTGAAGTGCGCGTGCTCACGCTAGCATTATTTTTTCAATTTCAGCTACTCCCACCGGCACCCCCCGCGAAATCAACTCGCATCCCTTGTCATTCACCACCGCATCATCCTCAATCCGAATGCCGATGTTGTGAAACTTCTCGGGCACGCCGGCTGCGGGGCGCACGTACAGGCCGGGTTCGATCGTTAGCACCATACCTTCGCGCAATATGCGGCTGGGGCGGTTTTTTATGGTCTCGTTGCTTAGCGGGTCTTTGCGTTCTGTGGTGTTGGCTAGCTCGCTTAGTTCGTTATAGCCACCACAGTCGTGCACGTCCATGCCTAGCCAGTGGCCGGTGCGGTGCATGTAAAACTGAAAGTAGGCGCGGGTGTCGATGACGTCTTGTGCGCTGCCGTGTTTGTCGCGGCTCAGCAGGCCTACGTCTAGCATGCCTTGGGCTAGCACTTTGACGGCAGCTTCGTGCGGGTCTACAAACCGCATGCCGGGTTTGGTGACGGCGATGGCGGCTTCTTGGCTGGCTAGCACCAGTTCGTACAGCTCTTTTTGTGGGCCGGTAAATTTGCCGTTGGCGGGGAAGGTGCGGGTGATGTCGCTGGCATAGCTGTCTAGCTCGCAGCCTGCGTCTATCAGCACTAGGTCGCCGCTTTTCACGGGGGCTGCGTCTGCACGGTAGTGCAGCACGCAGGCGTTGGCGCCGGCGGCCACAATGCTGCCGTAGGCGGGGTATTGGGAGCCTTGTAGTCTAAATTCGTGCAGCAGCTCGGCGTCCAGGTGGTATTCGCGCACGTCTTGGCCGGCTTTGATCATGCGGGCGCATAGCTGCATGGCGCGGATGTGTGCACCGGCGCTGATTTGCGCGGCGCGACGCATGGTGGCAATCTCATGCTCGTCTTTAAACAAGCGCATTTCGTCTAGCACGGCACACAGGTCGCGCTGCTGCTCGGGGCACAGCGCGCCGTAGCGCACGCGGGCGCGCACCTTGCCTAGCCAGCCGTCTACGCGGGTCTCAAACCCGGGGTAGATGGCAAACGGGTACCACACGGTGTGCTGGTTTTCTAGCAGCTTGGGCAGGTGGGTGTCGATGTCGGCGCTGGTCATAGCCTGGCTTACGCCCAGTGCTTCGGGCGCGGCGTCAGGGCCTAGGCGGTAGCCATCCCAGATCTCGCGCTCTTTGTCTTTAGGCTGGCAAAACAGCGTGGTACTGCCGTCAGACTGGATCACCAGGGTGGCACCGGGCTCGGTAAAGCCGGTAAGGTAGTAAAAATAGCTGTCGTGCCGGTACAAAAAGTCGCTGTCGCGGTTGCGCTGCCGCTCGGGAGCGGTGGGCACTATCGCGATGCTGTCTTTGCCCAGCTGGGCAGCTACGCGAGCGCGGCGGGCGGTGTACAGGGCGTGGGGGGTGGCGTTGTTCATTCGAGTCCTTGGGCTTTGCGTAGTAGTTCCATGCCGCGTTCTACGCGGTTTGCGCCGCGTGCTTGGCGTTGCTTGAAATGATTATCATCCTGCGCGTTAATTTCTGCCAGCCGTTCAGGTGTACCCACATCGGTCCACTCGCCTGTAAATAGCTCTGCACTCACCAGTCCTGCGTCCATGGCGGCGCGCCATACCGGTAACAGCGGGGCTTTGATACCTTGCGGGTTGCCGGCTGGTACCTTGCAGAAGGGCGGGGCAAACAGGGCGTGCTTGTACAGGCCGATGGTGCTGTAGGTGTACAGGGTGTGGCCGGCGTCTTTGGGCACATTTAACGCCAAGCCGCCAGCAGACAGGCCAAAGTCGCCGCGTGGATTGTGCGCTGGGTTGGGCACCAGCCACAGGTGGGCCAGCTTGTCAGATGCGGCAAACTTGTCATATGCGGCTTGGGTAAATGTGAAAGTGGGCGCAAACACATCGCCTGCCAGCGCCCAAAACACGTCTGCCAGCTGCGGCAGCGCACGCACGATGCCGCCTGCCGTCTCTAGCGCGTAGCCAAAGTCTGTGCCTTCGTGTGAATAGGTGATTTGTAGATGCTCTAAATTTAATAGCTGCTTGAGCAGTATTTGCTTGGGTTTAGGGGCTAAAAGGCTTAAAAAATAGGCCTCAAAATGGTCCCCAAGCCATGCGGTGTTGATTAACTGCCGCGTAAAGCCGCTGGCAGCCAGTGCCTCCATGGGCCACTGCATCAGCGGTTTGCCGCGTACTGGCAGCAGGGGCTTGGGGCAGGTGTCGGTCAGCGGGCGCATGCGTTCGCCACGGCCTGCGGCGAGGATGATGACTTGGGCTGGGGCTAGCGCGCTGGTGGCAACGGCTGAGCTTGGTGCGGCCATAACAATGGGGGGTAAATCAGACATGCAGCATTATCATGCCGCAACCTAGGCCGGTAACGGCTATTGCCCGGTGGCAGTGACAGCGCAAGTGACCAACAGGGTGACCGAGCTGTTGGCAGGTAAGGCGGGCACCGCTGTGCCGGTGGCCAGTAAAAGGTCGCCAGGCGCAGCGGGGCAGGTAGCGCCGCCGGTCAGGCTGGCGGGTGGGCAGGTAACCACCGTGCACGACAGGCCCGCGCTAGCACTGTCTTTTAACACAGCGCCATTTGCGGCATCGGGGCCAGCATTGCTAGCCACTAGGGCATATACAGTGCTGGTGCCTGCACTGACGCTGGTGACGCTGTCGGTTTTGCTGATCGACAGTAAAGCTTGGCGGTTGATGGCCACGGGGGCGGTAGCCGTGGCGTCTACCCTCAGCAGGGCGCCAGACGTGCTGCGGCCTACGGCGTCGTTGGTGTAGGGCGGTGGCGATGCGGTAAGGTTGCTGCCTACACTGGCGGTAAAGGTCAGCGTGATCATGCCGCCCGCAGCCAGTGACGACGTAGCGCCAAAGTTAAAGTTCACCCGTACCCGGTTGGCCGCGCCAGGCTCGGTGTCGTAGGGCGCTAGCGTGGCGGGCACTAGCACGCTGGTGGTGGCAGCAGTTGTGGTGCCAGTGACCAAGGCGGTGCTGGTAGTTAGGCCACTGCTGGTTACCGCGTTGAGCAGCAAGAAGTTAAACCGCCGCGTGGCGTCTGCCACAGTGCCACCTGCTGTGGGTAAAAAGTCGTCCATCTGTACACCCGTGGCCGGGCCGGTGCCTAGGTTACGCAAAACGATGGTGTATTGGGCTGTGCCGCCGCGCACAGTGGTGGGGGTAGTGGTAATTTTTTGAATATCCAACACAGGCAATGTGTTGTTGCCCACCACTGTCACGCCGCTAGAGCTGACGCCGCCAGGCACGCCGTCAGATGTCAGCGTTGCGCGGTTGCTCACCACATCGCCTAGGGTTGAAGCCGAATTGGGAATATTGACCACTAAGCTGCCGCCGCTGCCAGCAGCCAGCGAAGTGATGGTGGGAAACGTCAGCGTGTAGCCGGTGTTGGGTGTGGTGTTGCAATTACCTGCAACGTTCGTCGTAGTAACAAACGGCACCGATATCAATACCGCCAAGGGCCCCGTGACGCTACCGACCCGAACCTGCGAGCCATTAGATGTTTGACAAGGCAATATATCGCGCAAGACTACGTTGGTTTGCGCTACTGCTCCAGTGTTGAGATAAGAAATCTGGTAGGTGATGATAGAGTTAGCAGCATATGCACTGCCGACTAGTGGCGTGCATGTAGTGGCTGTTGGATCATACAAACAAGGTGTCTTGTAAATATACAAATTAGAGTTGCTGTCGGCCACGCTGGGCACATGGTAGCGCCACACGTTGTCTTGGCCGTTGTCAGCATCGGCTGCATCACCGCCAAATACCTCTGACTGGTTTTGCACGCCTGCAGTGGGCACCGATGCAGTTAGCCGTAAACTGATACTGACGTATTTAATCTCGCCCACTTGCAGCTTGCCCGCAGCCCAGCGCACCGCATTAGTTGCAGCAGGCAAGGGTGCGGCGGTAGACAATGCCACGCCAGCCGAGGTAGGCAAGCCGCCAATTGCTGTAAACGATAAGTCGGGCGCAATGGCTGGGCCGGTAGTAGGGTCGCCAATACGCGAACCCGAATAGGCAATGCGTTGCCATGGGCCCACTGCGCCCGTGTTGTCTAGCTGGTAGCCTGTTTGAGGGCCCGCTACTACAGAGCCTGCAAAATAAGGCGTTGCCCCTGTGCCCGCGTTTCCCACTGCAATTGCGGCTGATTTAGGTGCTGCCAGCCCGTTGATATTGCCTTGTACGCTACCAAAGGCGTTGGTTTGGTTAGCGTCCCACAAGTTGTGCGTAGTGGCCTGGGCCTGACCGATGATGGGGTTAAGCTGGCCGGCCGCCGTGGGGATAATGTTGTAGCCGTTAGTGCTTTGCTGTACGCGCGTGGGCAATGCGGGGAAAACTGCGGTACGCGCATCGGTAGAATAAAAAATACCTGTGTCGGCGTGCAGCTCGGTCAAGCGGGCGTTGCAATCACTGGTAAATGCGGGGGCAGCCAGCGCGCACCGACCAGTAGGGTCGTAGGCATTGGTGCCAAAAGGTGTTGTCGCCAGGAAAGTCTTTTGTCCTCTGTTGCCCCAGCCGCTATCTATGCCGCCCGGCAGTGACGGGGCAATATTAGAATAATTACCACTGGCATCCTTTTGCACAAAAGACGCGCCAACGACTTCGGTTCCTGGGGGTATGTAGTCGGTAATGTATCCCGCTACCCCTGTGTTGGCTCCATTTCTAACGGGTGTGAATTGAATGATGTAGGTCATCACGTCGCCCACCTGAAAGCCCCCGGACTGGCCAGCAGCAATTCGGTTTTGCAAAACCTGAATGGTTTGTGGGGACAAGAATTTGGTGGTTTGCACCTGCCCAACGCTGTGGGCAAAAGCGCCCATGGTATGCAGTAGCAGCGCCATTGCGCCCACTGCAATGCGAGCATTTTTAATAATCTTTATGATTCGCATCGTGGTGTCTTGTGGACTGAAAATGTAAATAAATTTTACTATTTATTTACATGTAGTAACAATTACCTAGGGGCATTCAAACCGCTAAGTTCTTTTAAAACAGAGGTCAACAAAGCGTTGCTCTTTTTGTATTACGGCAAGTTGCGCCATAGCGCAGCGCCATGCGCGGGCTTGCGCGCATTGAAATTGCCATGCCTCAGATAGGCGTGAAGTCGCTGCGAGCCATTGCCCAGCACCGCAAGCCCGTTAAAATCGTTGTGCTTTATGCATCTGCGACTGATACACCCACCCACCGCCATCCGGCAAATTTAAGTTTCTCAGCACTCCATGACCACCCTTGCCCCCCATTCCCCTGCTAACACCAAAGACATGGCCAATGCCATCCGCGCACTGGCGATGGACGCCGTACAAGCCGCTAACTCGGGCCACCCCGGTGCGCCGATGGGCATGGCCGACATGGCAGTAGCCCTGTGGGGCCGCCACCTGCGCCACAACCCGGCCAACCCGCACTGGGCCGACCGCGACCGCTTTGTATTGAGCAACGGCCACGGGTCGATGTTGATTTATGCGCTGCTGCACCTGACGGGCTACGACCTGCCGATGAGCGAATTAAAGAACTTTCGCAAGCTGCACAGTAAAACCGCGGGCCACCCTGAAGTTGACGTGACCCCCGGGGTCGAGACCACCACCGGCCCACTAGGCCAGGGCGTGACCAACGCCGTGGGCATGGCGCTGGCCGAGAAATTATTGGCCGCTGAATTTAACAAGCCGGGCCACAGCATCGTAGGCCACCACACTTATGTGTTCCTAGGCGACGGCTGCTTGATGGAAGGCATTAGCCACGAAGCGGCAGCCCTGGCAGGCGCATGGAAGTTAAACAAACTGATCGCGCTGTACGACGACAACGGTATCAGCATTGACGGCCAGGTAGCGCCTTGGTTTATCGACAACACTGCGCAGCGCTTTAAAGCCTACGGCTGGAACGTGATAGAAAAAATCGACGGCCACAATGTAGACGCCGTAGACCGCGCCATTGCCGACGCTAAAAACTGCGCCGACAAACCCACGCTGATCATCTGCAAAACCAGCATTGGCAAAGGCAGCCCCAACCGCCAAAACACCAGCAAAGCCCACGGCGAACCACTGGGCGCCGAAGAAATCGCCCTCACCCGCGCCGCTATCGGCTGGGCGCACGCGCCGTTTGATATTCCAAAGACGGTGTACAGCGACTGGAACAGCTTGGCCAAAGGCACGCAAGCTGAACTGAGCTGGGACACCCGCTTTGCAGGCTACCGCCAAGCGTTTCCTGATTTAGCCAACGAGTTTTTGCGCCGCATGGCAGGCGACTTGCCCAAGAACTTTGCGCAAACCGTGGTGGACACCGTCATCGCAGCCAACGACAAAGCCGAGACTGTGGCGTCACGCAAAGCATCGCAAATCGCGCTAGAGGCCTTTACCGCCGCGCTGCCCGAGATGCTGGGCGGCAGCGCTGATTTAACGGGCTCAAACCTGACCAACACCAAGAGCACCCCGCCCATGCGTATTGACGCGGCTGGTGACGTGAAGCGTGATGCCGACGGCAAACTAGGCCGCCACATAAACTACGGTGTGCGCGAGTTTGGCATGGCCGCCATCATGAACGGCATCACGCTGCATGGCGGCTTTATCCCCTACGGCGGCACCTTTTTGACCTTTAGCGACTACAGCCGCAACGCTATCCGCATGGCCGCGCTGATGAAAAAACGCGTGGTGCATGTGTTTACCCACGACAGTATTGGCCTGGGCGAAGACGGCCCCACGCACCAGTCGATAGAGCATGCCGCATCGCTGCGCTTGATACCCAACCTAGATGTGTGGCGTCCGGGCGATACGGCCGAAACTGCGGTGGCTTGGGCTGTAGCCTTGCAAAATAAAACTAAACCGACCGCACTGCTGCTGTCACGCCAAAACATTTTGTACGCACCCAAGGCCGCGTCCAAAGCTGCGCCGGATGCCTCGGGCCTTGACAACATCAGCAAAGGCGCTTACGTATTGGCCGAGCCTAGCGAAGTAGGTGTTAACAAAAAAGCCCAAGCCATCATCATCGCCACGGGGTCTGAAGTGCAACTGGCGCTGAAGGCGCAGGCGCTGCTAGCCACTAAAAAGATTGCCGTGCGCGTAGTGTCTATGCCCAGCACCACTACGTTTGACCAACAAAGCGTGGCTTATAAAAAGCAAGTGCTACCAGCAGGCGTGCCGCGCATTGCGGTAGAGATGGGCAGCACCGGCGGCTGGTGGAAATACGGCTGCGCAGCGGTGGTAGGCATCGACACGTATGGCGAATCTGCCCCTGCACCGGTACTATTCGAGCATTTTGGATTTACACCTGCTAACGTGGCCGCCACGGTACTGGCAGCCCTAAAGCAGCGTTAGACTACGGTGTGCTCGGGTTAGCCTGGGCGCAGTGATTGAATTGACCCCCTATACAAGGAGAATTTTATGAAAAAAGCAATGCAAATCCTCGCTTTGGTTGCAGCCACCTTGGCTGTAACGGTATCAGCCCAAACGCTGTCTGGCGTCAAACTGGAACCCAAGCAAGCTAAAGTCGGCGAGTCTGTCAAACTGACTGCAGAACTCGAAGTGAAAGACGGCATCACTAATTGTGGTTTGCTGTTTAACTGGGGCGACGGCACCAGCAGCTACGAAAAAGTGAACCAAGCCCAAGACGCACCACGTATTGGCAACCACGTGTACGCCAAGCCTGGCACCTACACCGTGTCGGTGGAGCCTACCAAGGCTGGCTCATCGCTCAAGTGCGGTGGTAAAGACATTAAAACCTCCATCGTGGTAGCCGCAGCGCCAGCTCCAGCACCAGTGGCTGCAGCACCAGCGGCAGCGGCTCCAGCAGCAGCCGCGCCTGTGGCTAAAGCCGGTGACACCTGCCCCGCAGGCTGGAAATTGTCCAAAGCTGGCGTCAATAAAAAGACCAAGTCGTACACCTGCACCGCCAAGGCCAACACGCCTTTGCCAGAAGCCAAAGTGGCTTGCCCAGGCGACCTGACGTACTTTGAAAACATGAAAAAAGGCCAGCTAGGCTGCCGCGTGTAATGTGACTATTTGAATCTGGAGAAACCCAATGACCATCAAGGTAGGCATCAACGGCTTTGGCCGCATCGGGCGCATGGTATTTCGCGCAGCGGTACAAAACTTTTCTGACATTGAAATCGTCGGTATTAACGACCTGCTAGAGCCCGACTACTTGGCGTATATGCTCAAGTACGACAGCGTGCATGGCCGCTTTAAAGGTGACGTGTCAGTCGACGGTTCAACCTTGGTGGTCAACGGCAAACGTATTCGCCTCACGCAAGAGCGCGACCCTGCAGCGCTGAAGTGGAGCGAGGTAGGCGCTGAGGTTGTGATTGAGTCCACTGGTTTATTCCTGGACAAAGTGACTGCACAAAAGCACCTGGATGCAGGCGCTAAAAAAGTCGTGTTGTCGGCTCCGAGTAAAGACGACACACCGATGTTTGTGTACGGCGTTAACCACAAGACCTATGCAGGCCAAGCCATTGTGTCCAACGCATCGTGCACCACCAACTGCTTGGCCCCTGTGGCCAAAGTGCTTAACGACAAATGGGGCATCAAGCGCGGCCTGATGACCACGGTGCACGCTACCACCGCCACCCAAAAAACGGTGGACGGCCCCAGCAATAAAGACTGGCGCGGCGGGCGCGGTATTTTAGAAAACATCATCCCATCGTCCACCGGTGCTGCCAAGGCCGTGGGCGTGGTGATTCCTGAACTGAACAAAAAGCTCACAGGCATGTCGTTTCGCGTACCCACCAGCGATGTGTCGGTGATTGACCTGACGGTAGAGCTGAACAAAGAAGCCACCTACGCCGAGATTTGCGCCGAGATGAAAGCGCAGAGCCAAGGCGCTATGAAGGGCGTGCTGGGCTATACCGAAGACAAAGTAGTTGCCACCGATTTTCGCGGCGAGACCTGCACCAGCGTGTTTGACGCAGACGCAGGCATTGCACTGGACAGCACCTTCGTCAAAATTATCAGCTGGTACGATAACGAATGGGGTTACAGCAACAAGACGCTAGAGATGGTGCGTGTGGTGGCTGGTAAATAACCCCACTTGTCTTTTTTCCAAACTTTGAAGATTGACATTTCGGCATTGAGAGCTGTGCGGAATGATTCTCTTGCTGCGACTTGAAGATTAATATTCCGGCACCGTGAGCTGCGGCGATGGAGTGTGCAGCAGTGAGATTGAAGATTGCTATTCTTGTTTTTGTATGGGAATTGGCAGGCGGCGTACTCAGCTACGCGGCTGTCCTCCGTGGCGGCCTAGGGCCGCCTACTCCCCCTTTATGCCGCTGCGCTGAGTACACCGCCTGCCAGCTCTTGTGACCATGATGGGCGATCAGCCGCCCACTGACCTAGCTTGTACGCAGCATTGGCGCTTGGTGTGAAGAGCGCAGCGGCATAAAGGGGGAGGCCGAAGGCCGGGGGACAGCCGCACAGCTGTTCGCGCCAAGTGCCAAGGCGTGCACAGAACAGGCGTTAAAGGCACGTTAAGCGTATTCTGAGGCCTGTTTTCAGAGTGTTTTAGCCGTTCTAGCACGTAGAACCTGCTCAAGCAGCTATATTTTTTGTAGCAAATTGGCTAACTCAACCGCAGACTTAACACCCATTTTGTCAAACACGCGGGCACGGTGTACTTCTACGGTGCGCACGCTGATCGACAGCTGGTCGGCGATAAGCTTATTGGGCAGGCCTTGAATGACCAAGCGCATAACATCGCGTTCACGCTCGGTCAGCTCGGCGTGACGCTGGCGCAGCCCTTGCACTGTGTGCGCTTCTTGCACTACCTTAGCGCTAGCTGCCAGTGCATGCTCTACGCGGTCTACCAGCAGGTTGTCAGAAAATGGTTTTTCACAAAAATCAAAAGCGCCGCGCTTGACAGTGTCGACCGCCGTGGGCACGTCGGCATGCCCCGTGAGAAAAATAACAGGCATGGCGTGCGCCCAAGCCTTGGCTTGGATGGCGTCAAACAGTGCCAGCCCACTCATGCCCGGCATGCGCACGTCTAGCAACAAGCAGCACGCTTGGCTAGGCGTAAAGTGCTGCGCCACTTGGGACAAAAACGCCTCGGCGCTGTCAAACGCCTCGTAGGGCAAGTGGCGTGAACGCAGCAGCCAGGCCAACGCATCGCGTACGCTGGCGTCGTCGTCCACAATGTACACAGTAGCGTCTAGGGAAGGTTGCATGGGAGCAATTGTCTGCCAAGCTAGTGTTGTGTGGGCTAGGTAGTTGCCACTGCTGCCAACGCCTGGCTTGTGTCCTGCGCGGCTTGGCTGGCCATGGGCAGCGTAAATTTAAATACCGTGCCGCGCGGCGAATTCGGCTCAAACGCTAAAAAGCCGCCATGTTGCTCCACCACGGTGCGGCACAGGCTTAGCCCCAACCCCATGCCCTCGGCTTTGGTGGTAAAAAACGGGGTGAACAAGCGCGCTGCAGTGGTCGCGTCAATGCCGCTGCCCAAATCTGCCACCGAAAATTCTACCCAATGCCCAGCGTGGTCTGCCGGAGTGACCAGCGCGCGGGCCTGCAGCGTGACCACGCGTTGCTGCATGGGCGCGCCGTCCATGGCCTGCATGGCGTTGCGTGCTAGGTTAAGCAGCACTTGCTCGACCATGGTGCGGTCGCAGTTAACTGCAGGCAGCGTGCTGGGGCAGCGCATCTGCACGCGCACGCCCAGCTTGCGCGCTTGCAAGCTGACCAGTGGCATGATGGCGTCGAACAGCAGATGCGGCGCAACAGCCTCGTGCGCCTGGTCGCGACGGCGCACAAAGTCGTGCACAGATTTAATCACTTTGCCCGCACGCTCGGCTTGCTCGCCGATACGTAGCAGTGCGTGCTGAATATCTTGCGGGTTCGTGTTGCTCGGATCTTTGAGCATATTGATCGAACCCGTAGCATAGCTAGAAATAGCCGCCAGCGGCTGATTTAGCTCGTGGCTAAGCAGCGAGGCCATCTCACCCACGGTGGCCAAGCGTGCGCTGGCTTGCAACCGTTCTTGGCTAGCGCGCGACAGCTCTTCCATGCGGCGCTGGTCGGTAATGTCGAGTATCGCGCTCATCCAGCCGGTTTGTTCTTGGTGGGCGTTGATCAGCGGGGCTTCGATTATCAGCACCGGAAAACGGGTGCCGTCACTACGCAGAAAAACCGACTCAAAACCTTCGCGTGTGGGTAGTTGGCCCATCAAGCGCACCGTTTGGCGTTGCTGGTATTCGTCTACCAGCTCGGGCGGCCAATACGGCATGGGCGACGTGATGCCAGTCAGCTGGTCGGCGCTAAAACCGGTCATTTGGCAAAAAGCTGGGTTGACGTAGGTGATACGCCCCTGCAGGTCGCGCGCGCGCATACCGGTCACCAGCGAATCCTCCATGGCTTTGCGAAACGCTAATGCGTCGGCTAGATCACGCTCAGCACGCAAGCGTTTATTCACGTCTTTACCCAGCAACAGCAGCACCGTCAGCAAAGCCAACGACATCAACGCCACCAAGGCGGTCAGCACGTTAGGAAATAAATCAGGTGCTGCACGCCAGCTGTCCATGCGCAGCACCATGGTGTTGCCAGACAAATCTAACAAGTGCTGCGCACTAAAGGCGCGACTGCCTCGCTGCGCTGCACCGTGCACCGCCAAGCGCGTACCATCGGCTTCGGTAAAAGAAATTTCCTGGCTGCGCGCAATTTGCTTGCCTACCAGTTCAGTCAACATACTTTGCAGCGCATACGACGCCACCAAATAACCATTGTTTTGGCCAGCATTCGTCAACGGTAGACACATCTCAATCAGCTCTACGCCCAGCCCGTCGGCAATAGGCTGGAAATGGCTGGTGGAATACGACGGGCCACTAGTGCGGCGCGCGCTGGCGCAGGCGGCTTGCACCTCGGCAAAAGTGCTGCTGCGTGCCAGCTTGGTAAACAAAGGCGCTTGGTACACAGAATCTGCCGCGCCGATGACGTTCAGCGCGTTGTCGCGCCACTCCATCCGCACGATCTCGCGGTGCTCGCGCAGCAAGCTGGCAGCGCCTTGCGTCCACTCTTTAGGTTGCTCTGCATACAGCGGCAGTGCCTGCATGTTTTGCACATTGCGGGTTAAAGCAGCGCGAATGTCGCCTACCGCTTCGGCAGCATCGCGCTCTAAGCGCACTTGCACTTGGCTGGCCTCGTAGCGCCCCGCTAGCCACACCAAGGTAGCAAGCAAAGTTAATACCAACGCTAATAACGCCGACCACAACACAGCTCTGCGTGTGATACGTAGTTTATGCAACCTTATGGGTAAACGTCTGCCTACATTCTGAATATCATCTGCATTCATACGCTGTACACGACCGGCAGCAGTGCCTTGTGGTGCGTTAGCGCAGGCAGCTGCTTGCGCCGCTGTAGAAGCAGCGGCATGGAAATATCAGCCACTACGACCCCAGCGCCTTCAGCGCGCTGGGCTAGCACCTCACCCCAACCGTTAACTACCATGGTGTGGCCCCAAGTGGTGCGCCCATTGGCATGCTGACCGCCCTGTGCAGGGGCTGCAACATAGGCTAAATTTTCAATCGCGCGGGCGCGTAGCAGCGTTTCCCAATGGGCTTGGCCTGTGGTGTGGGTAAACGCACTGGGCACCAGCAACAGATCGGCTTGCAGCGCGCGGTACAGCTCTCCAAAGCGCAGGTCGTAGCACACGCTGAGGCCTACGCGCCAGGTATAGCCGTCGCGAGAGGGCAGGCTAAAGCATACCGGCGTGGTGCCAGGTTCAATGACGCGTGATTCGTCATAGCTTTCTTGGCCATTGTCAAAAGCAAATAAGTGGATCTTGTCATAACGGGCTACTTGCTGGCCTTGTGGATTAAATACCAAGCAACTGTTGCGCACACGCTGGTGCTGCGGGGTCGATAATGCCAGCGTGCCACCCACTAACCATAGTTGGTGCCGCCGTGCAGTGTCGGCTAGAAATGTTTGAATTGGACCAGCAGGTACAGCCGATGCTATTGCAGCGTCTTCTTGCGCCGCTAGCTTGTCAGTATCGCGCGCCGCCATCAGGCAAAAATACTCGGGCAACGCCACCAGCTCGGCACCTTGCGCAGCAGCCTGCGCTACCAGTTCGCCTGCCACTTGCAGGTTGATTGGCACCTGCATGTCAGACACCATTTGTATGGCAGCTATTCGCATGTGATTTAAGGGCTTACGTTAGAGGAGGGACTGGCGGGAGTAGATTTACGGGCGACCTTGGTAACTTTAGGGTCAGCCCACGAGCCTGTAATTTGAAACTCTTGCGTAGCGGCGTCAATGATCGGGCCGCGTAAAGCCAGCTGCGCTAAAAAGGTAGTCAGGCCAATCACTGGGTTAATCACCGCTGCGACCAACGAGGCAGTGCCTGCATTGATTTCGGGCACCACCACTACTTTGAGCTCTTGCGTTTCTTTGGCAATGTTGGCACTGCCCTCCATGAGTACGGCAGCATTGACGCCCTTCATTTGCAGGTTGTTGGTGGTAGCCACGCCCTGTTCAATTTTGACGTCGCCACGTACAAAGTCAAACGAAAAGCCTTCAGTAAACACATCGCGAAAATCTAGGGTTAAGCGCCTGGGCAAAGACTGCAAACTCAGCACTCCCAGCAGCTTACCCAAGCCAGGGTCAGCCTTGAGGAACTGCCCGCTTTCAATGTTGACATTAAAGTTACCGCTCATACTGGGGTAGTCCAGCGCCAGTGGCGAGCCGATCCAGGCCACTTGGCCTTCCATCTTGCCCTTGCCTTTGGCAATCACCTGGTCCATGCCAAGGCGTTTGAGCAGTTCGCCCGAGTTAGCAACGTCCAGCTTAAAGTTCATCGCAGTGCGGCGGCGTTCGCTGCCGATAACCGCAGTGCGACTGCCCAAACCTGTGCTCCCTACCGTCGTCCAATTGCCTGTGGCCGTAAACAGCGCTTCCGGCAAGATCACATTGAGTTTATTCAAACGCCATTCGCGCACGACCGTGTTGCGATCGGCTGCGTCTGCGGGCGTTGCAGCGTTGCCTCGGTTAGTAGCCTCTACCTCAATGCGGCCTAATTTTTTGCCACGTAATTCAAAGTCTTCCACCACGATGTCCAGCGCCGGGATGGCGGTGGGTTGGTTGTCTAGTGCAGCTTCAATCTCTGTGGCTGCTGATTGCGCCAAACTTAGCCGGGCTAACCGGGCATACACCCTGCCAGCGTTGAGTCCGCTGGGTTGGCTGTACTCTACGTAGCCGTTCAGCTCGCGGGCGTCTAGGTTGGCACGCCAATTAAGCCCGTCTCGCGATCCACCCACCACCACATTGTTCAGCGTGCGGCCTTGCACGGTGAGTTCTTGCGCGCGCACGGCCATAACGCTAGGCAGATAGCTACTGAGTTGCGCAGAAGGAGAAGCCGTACTAGCAGCGCTTGTGCTGTCGCTGACTGTGGTGGTGCTTGCGCCCGTGGTGGCAGCACCCAGCAGTTTCTGCCAGACATCTAAATTAACTTGTGCAAAATTGATGTTGGCTACCACGCCGTCTTGCATAAACGGCGTAGTCTCGCCTTGAGACAAGCCCACGCCAATACCCCCGCGCAGTACACGCGGCACTTTGCCCGAAATATCGCGCACATACACGATGTTGGCAATGTTGCCCAAGTCCACGCTGATTTGGTCTTGCAATTTTTGGTCTAATGCCAAGGACGCGGGCACCAGTGCGCTGCTGTAGCGCAGGGGCAAGATTGCCTCGGGCGCTTTATTCAACGGCGCGGGCAGGTTCAAGCCCATACCTTTCAGGTCGCTGTTTATAGCGATCTCGGCCACGCCTTTGCGAAACGCCAATGTAGCTGTGTAAGCTGTGCCGCCTGAGGCATAGGTGCCCAAGCGCGAAACAAAACCCAAGTCTTTAGCTTGGGTCAATGCCTGAGCCGTCATATTGCCTTGTGCGCGAAATACCAAGCCCGCATCTGCAGGCCCTGCGTTAGCACGTGTACCACCTTGAAGTTGCACATCGCCGCCCAGCATGCTGGCTTGGATATCTTTCAGGCTAAAACCCACTTCGTTGAAACTGATCAATCCTTTGGCGTTAGCCAGTAACGGCGTATCGGGCTTCATTTGTACATCGTTGCCCGCCAACGTCACGCTGCCAACCACCTTGCTACTTTGCAGATTACTCAGTGGTAAATTTAGGCGCAGTTTTAAATCCGCATTGCCACTGACCTTGGCATCGGCCAAGGCTTGACTGGTAATACCCAATAGCGGCGATGTGTTGACAATGGCCACCATGTCGACGAGTGCGCCTCGCGTGTCTGCATTAACCTGCACTGTAGCGACGCCCGCCTTGAGGTCCGCAATCAACGCGTCTGCTTTGGTAATTTGCACGGTTCCAGTGCCACTGCCCAAACGACCCGTCGCGTTGTTGATGGCCAGCGATGCACGGTCAAACACCAGCTCGGCGTTGACTTGGGTCAGCGGCGGCCATGGCAAGCTGTCTGCAGGTTGTATGGCAGGCGGTACATAGGCAAAATGGACATCGGCCAGCTGTGCTGCAATGCGAAACTCGCCCAGCTTGGGGTCTTTGAAAGGCATGTCTGCCAAATCGCCTTTAACGATAAATTTAGCCTCTTTGACATTACCTTGCACCACCGCGTCACGCACATAATCGCGCACGGACTGGGACAGTACTGCAGGCAAGTAGCGGTGCACACGTGCACCATTAACGCGCTGAAAACTGCCTTGTAAATCTAACACGCCTGGAAAGCGCGATCTGGCCGTGCTCTTGGCCGGGTCAGCAGTGCGCCACTTGAATTTAGCCTCGGCATTCCCGTCGGGTGTGACAAAAGTCAGCGCGTCTGACTGCACCTCCATCCGCTCCCCTTGCTGCGTCCATTTGACATCGGTGCGCAGAGAATCTAGCAGCACGGTAGGGTCTTCAAAAATACCTGGCAGCACCAAAGCACCTTGGCTAATGGCGACTGTCGCTTGGCCGCCTTGCTGGTTCAATTTGAAGTCAACGGTAGCGCCGCGCACGCCAGGACGTTTTATCACGGGGGGGGGTTTGGCGTCATTTGTGGGTCTCACTTGTGACGCAGCAAGGTCTGCGGCTACGCTTAAGTTTTTGACACGGCCTTGTGCTTCGTAGGCAGCAGGTGCACTGTAGTGGCCTTGCCACGATGCGCGTACCACTTCAACCAGTCCTTGGGGCGCTAGGCTGCGCAGCAACGCGTGGGTGGTTGTGCCCATCGGCAAGCGGTCGGCAATCTGCGACAGTGCGGCCAAGTCCAATTTATCGGCGTTTAATTCGCCTGCAGATTTCGTAGTGCCTTCTTGCCCTGTTTGCAAAAAACTCACGTCGCCACCGGGCCACTGCACACCCTCTTGGGTGCGAAACGCCAGATTTTCGGTAGCGATCCGCACGCCCCCTGAAACTGCCTGACCGGCTAATCTACCGCTAAGTGTGGGCATGACCAAAGGCTGCAGCTTGGGCCCCAAGGTTACTTGCACATTGGCCAAGGCCACATCGGCGGTGGCCTGCGTGATCTTGCCTTGGGCGAGACCCGCCCAAGCACGCACAGCGCCGTAGCCACGCGCTACTTCAAAGGGTGTGTCAACGTAACGTTTGAGTTGTGACACGTCTACGCGTGCAAAATTTGCATACATGTTGCCATCCCAGTCGCGCCATTGCCCAGCACCCGCACGCAGCAAGGGGCTGCTTAAATTTCCCACCAAAGTAAATCTATCGCCCCACTCTGGTGCCGGGGTGGCGTCCAGCCGGATTTGGTGTGTGCGCCCGGGGTTGCGCACCACCAAGTCCACTTGGGTAAGCTGCACCGGCGGCAAGCCTCGCAGCTCATCAGTCCAGCTGACAGTGCCTGAGCGAATGGCAAATTCTCGCTGGGAAAAAAACCAATCAGCAGCGGGGCTGCTGCCCGATGTGTCGGCCTGTTGCGAAGGCAAAGCAAACCCTGCCACCGTAATAGTGCCCTGCGGGCTGCGCCGTACATCAAGCCTAGGCTGTTCAATCACCAGTTGCTCAAACCCCAGCTGTAGCATAGAGCGCGGCGACACGGTAGCCACCACTTTTTGCAGCACCAAAGCATCGCGGCCCAGGGTGTCTTTCAGCCGTACATCGGTCAGTTCAAACGACGGGGCCAATGCGTTGGACTGGGCCGTGATAGCCCCGATACGCACCGGGACACCCAGCATGCTGGTGAGCCGATTTTCCAGCGTTGGGCGCAAATCGCCGATTCGCGGCACAATCAGTCCATGAAGCGCCCCCCAAGCCAGCGCAAATAAAATCGCAGCCACCAAGCACAGCCACCAAACAACTGCTGCCAATCTGCTGAACCACCGCATCTTGCGCGTGGGTGACACGACGGGCATCGGTTGATTAGCGGGCGCAGCAGTGGTGGGGTTGGATAACAATAATTCAGACATAGGCAGTAATGGTAGGAATTATGACCCGTAGACAGCAGATCGGTTCGCCGCAAGGATGTGAAGTTTTGTGTGGCGAGGCGCAAGCCATGGACTTATCAACCCATTTACCACGCTTGCCTGTGTTGCCCCCCGCTTTGTCACACTACCCGCGCTATGCCCAACGTGTGCGGCGCAGGTACGCGGGCAGTTTGGCTTTTTTAGCCGCTGGGGCTGTGACACCCGTCACCCTGCAAGCATGCTACGCACGCCTGCTAACCCAGTGTGATGCAGGCGCTGCACTGCGCATTACCCGCGCGCTGGTGTTAGAACGCTTGGTGCAGCGCGACTGCGATGATCGCTGCAGTTTAGCCGAGGTGACCACCGCGATGACCGATCTGGCCGAGTTTGCCCTGCATACGGCCTGCCACCACGTGCAAGCCGAACTGGATGCGGTGCACGGCGCACCCACCACGGCGGCAGGCCAACGGGCGGTGCTATGGGTAGTGGGCATGGGCAAGCTGGGTGCGCGTGAGCTGAACGTCTCCAGCGATATTGACCTTATCTTTATCTACGACGAGGATGGGCAAACTGCAGGCAACGAACAAGGGCGCGGACAGCTGTCCAACCACGAATACTTTGCCAAAGCGGTGCGCAGCATCAGCACACTGCTGGCCGACGTGACCGAGCATGGCTTTGTATTTAGGGTAGATCTGGCGCTGCGGCCTAATGGTAACTCGGGGCCCAGCGCTGTGTCGCTAGGCGCGCTGGAGGACTATTTGGTGGCCCAAGGGCGCGAATGGGAGCGTTTTGCATGGCTTAAAAGCCGTGTAGTGGCGCCGTTAGAGGCACGCGCCAGCGCACCCCAGCTGCGCGCTGTGGTACTGCCGTTTGTGTTTCGCAAATATTTAGACTACAGCGTGTTCGACGCGCTGCGCGTGTTGCACCGCCAAATCCGCGACCACGCCACCCAGCGCGCTGCGGGCCGGCCCGAGCGAGCCAACGACATCAAGCTGTCGCGCGGCGGCATACGCGAAATTGAATTTACCGTGCAGTTGCTGCAAGTGGTGCGCGGCGGCCAGTTCCCTGAACTGCGCACGCGGCCCACGCTGCAGGCCTTGCAGCGGGTGGCGAAGGCAAATTTGATGCCCCAAAACACCGCCGACGCACTGGCCGCAGCGTATGTGTTTTTACGCCAGCTAGAGCACCGCATTCAGTACCTGGACGACCAGCAAACCCATATTGTGCCCACCGACGATGCCGACTTGGACTGGCTGGCGCGCAGCATGGGCTTGGCAGGCAGCTGCACCCTGCTGTGTACGCTAGACACCCACCGCGAAATAGTGGCCACCGAGTTTGACCGCTTGCTGGGCAATACCCAGCCCTGCAAAGGCTGTAACGGCAGCGCCGCCGTGGCACCCGAGGCCAGCTTTGACCAACTGCTTGCACAACTACCTGCACGCTTTGGCCAGCGCGTAGCGCTGTGGCGTGAGCACCCGCGCGTACTGGCACTCAGTGATATAGCGCGCCAACGCTTAGTGCGCTTGGTGCAGCGTACAGGCCAGTGGATTAACGACGCTAAAGTTAGCGAAGACGCCGCCCTGCGCATTGCCGACTGGATAGAGCCCCTGCTGCGCCGCGAAAGCTATTTGTCGCTGCTACTAGAGCGCCCAGCGGTGCACGAGCGCCTGCTGCGCGTGCTGGGCACGGCCCGCTGGCCCGCACGCTACCTGATGCAGCACCCCGGCGTGGTGGACGAGCTGGCCAGCGATGCGGTGCTGTATGAGCGGTTTGACGCGGCGCAGTTTAACGCCGATCTGCAGCAACGCGCTGATGCCTTGCACACCACCGGGCAAGACGACGACGAAGCGCTGATGATGCTGCTGCGCCGCGCCCAGCATGCGGAAGTGTTTCGCATTTTGGTGCGCGACATCGAAGGCCGGGCCAGCGTAGAGCAGGTGGCCGACGAGCTGAGCGCGTTGGCCGACACGGTGCTGCAAGTCACCGCACGCTGGTGCTGGCAGCACCTGAAAAGCCGCCATACTGAGCACGCACAGTTTGCCATCATTGGCTACGGCAAGCTGGGCGGCAAAGAGCTGGGCTACGGCAGCGATTTAGACATCGTGTTTGTCTACGACGACACGCACGAGCAAGCAGGCGTGGTGTACGCCGCGCTGGTGCGCAAGCTAATCACTTGGTTGTCGACTAAAACCGCCGAAGGCGATTTATACGAGATCGACACCGCCCTGCGGCCCAACGGCAGCTCGGGCCTGTTGGTCACTACGATGCAAGCCTTTGAAGACTACCAAACCCAGCGCGGCAGCAACACCGCGTGGGTGTGGGAACACCAAGCCATGACCCGCGCACGCTGCGTGCTGGGCAGCCCGGCGCTGCGCACACGGTTTGACGCGGTGCGCGCTGCCGTGCTGTGCGCACCGCGCGATGCAGCCCAGTTGGCTAGCGAGATTAACGCCATGCGCGAAAAGGTTCGAGCCGCGCACCGCGTGCCTGCCGACAAGTTTGACGTTAAGCACAGCGCTGGCGGCATGGTGGATGTAGAGTTTGCCGTGCAATACCTGGTGCTGGCCCACGCCTGCGCCATGCCTGCGCTGCAAGCCAACGTAGGCAACATCGCGCTGCTGCAGCGTGCGCAAGACGCCGGCTTGTTACCTGCTGGCGTGGGCGAGCGCGCTGCCAACGCCTACCGTACTTTGCGCCACGCGCAGCACGTAGCGCGTTTGAACGAGGCCCCCACACAGCTGGATAACACCGCGTTAGCAGACGAGCGAGCGGCGGTGCTGGCGTTGTACTCTTTCGTGTTGCACTGACGCTATTGATTGCATAGCTGGTTGAGCAGGTTCTACGTGCTAGAACGGCTAAAACAGTCTGAAAACGGGCCTCAGAATACGCTCAGCGTGCCTTCAGCGCCAGCCCTGTGCACGCCTTGGCGCGTGGTGTGTAAAAAGCCCCCGCGGTGCCCCCCCCATCGGCCGCCCGGCTTTCGGGATGGCGCGAGCGGAAATGCGGCACGATGGCGTAGTCGACCAGACCGAGCCCATCCCAGACGATGTCGGGGCGGTCGCTGCCGGACGTGGTTCAACTTCTCGGGCAACCGGATCAGGAACTGTCGCACGGCCGGGAACACCTGCGGTTGACCTACTGGTTTGGCCGCAAGGGCAACCTGAAGATTGACTTCCGCGACGGGTTTGTTTCGGGAATTGCCCACGACGCCTGGTCGACCGGCGTGGAGGAGGCGGACGTTGAGAAGTCCGCTGGTCCGTAGGAAATGTCGGGGGGCAGAAGCACTTCCGCAGCCGGAC
>JANLPQ010000065.1:0-44548 GCA_031367325.1 Polaromonas sp.
GCATCAGCAGTCGAACCCCGCGCGATGCAGCCGATATTTCAGCCCGGCAAAATAGTGCTGCAACTGGTGCGCGCGCCCTTGCCCACCTTCAGCGCCGCCATGATCGGCTATGTAGAAGCGCACTACGGCGATGGCGACCACAGTGATGCGCAAAAAAACCTGCTGTGCGGCAACGTACCCTTCCCCGAAACCCTAGCAGGCTACGTGCGTACCATGATGGCCAACATGATGAACCAAGCCCAATGGGGGCAAGACAAAACCCTGCGCGAATGGATGCGCAACAGCCGCCTAGACGGCTTTGGCAAAGTGATGGCATCGGCTGACCGTAATGACGCAGACAAAATGGCCATCTTAGACAAACTGCGCAGCCAAGCCATGGCAGCAATAGGTAACATGCCTAAGCTTCTGGCGGCATAAAATATAGTAAAACACCTTGTAACCCAAGTAAATCCTGCTCAAGCAGCTATTGATTTTGTAGCTTTCGGCCAGAGGGTGGCTGCAAGATACCTGCCTTGCCTAGACCAAACGGTGGCATATTAACGTACACGTTCTCGTAGGTGCCGGGTGACGCCGTATAGGTTTCATACCAGATGCCGACCGAACCGTTTGTGCCCACGTGTTGGTTGAATGCTTTCCAGGCTAGATGTGAGGCGATCGTTTTTAATCATAGGGTGATGCATTGTGTTGTTTAACTCCACCGTTCAGAACATTGTTGACCGGTGCGCACTGAATGCGGCTACGGCTCCGTCTGCTGCTGCTAGTGACAAGTTGCCCGCAGCGCGCGCTGCGTCGCCGCACGCAAATACATTAGGCACACTGGTGGCCTTGCCTTCATCTACTTTGATAAACACGCCCACAGGGCTGTCTTCTAGCACGCAGCCCAGTTGCGCTGCAATGGGACTGCTCATCAGCGTACGCGGCTGGGTGAATAGGCCACTCAGGGTGAAGGTGCGGCCATCATTGAGCACCACATCGGCAAAGCCGTCGATGCGTTCTACCAATGCGGTTTCCACCTGCGTGCCACGGCGTGCGATGGCCGCTAACTCATCGGTATTCGGTGTGTAGGCACCGTTGAGAAACAGGGTAGTGCTGCCCCAGTCTGGCAGCATGACTGCGTGGTGCTGTGCCAGCGCTGAGGCGGCAATGATGCCGATTTGAGCTTCGTTTTGACCCACGTTCATCTCATAGCCGTGGCAATACGGGCAATGAAAAACACTGCGGCCCCAGCGCTCGGCCAGGCCCGGCACGGTGGGCAGCACATCGTGCACGCCAGTAGCTAAGATCAGCCGCCCTACGCTAATGGCGTCATTGCCCACATAAAACTCCAAGCGTCCATCGCTTGCAACGCGCGCATCAGTTGCGGTGCCGTCTATCCATTGCACGCTGGGGTAGGCCAGTAGCTGGCTTTTGGCTATAGCGGCAATCTCGGCTGGTGCACGTCCGTCCTGGGTCAAAAAACCGTGCGATGTTTCGCCAGCTTGGTCCACAGATCGGTTGCGCCGCTGGCCAGCGTCAACCACCAGCACGTTGCGGCGGGCGCGTGCCAGTTGCAGGGCAGCCGACAGTCCGGCGTAGCTGCCACCGATGATAGCGAAATCAATATTTTTCACGGTGATGCTCTTTCAATTAGTAATGGCAAATATCTTCACGCAACCGTGAGCACGATCTTGCCTTGGACATGCCCACGGGCTGCGTGCTCGTGCGCCTTGCGCGCGTCCACAAGTGCAAATGTGCTGTCGATCACAACGCGAATCGTGCCAGCGTCCAGCAAACGCGCAACTTGCGCTAGCTGCGCGCCGCTTGACTGCACCTGCACAGCGGAGACTGTAACGCCCAGTTTTTCTGCTTCTTGGGCACCCGTAAAGCCCAAAGGAAAAATCGGGAACAGCGCGCCACCACGCTTAAGCGTACGCAAAAAACGGCCGGTGGTCGGGCCACCTAACGAGTCGATGACAAGATCGGCGTCTCGCACCACATCCTCGGGCGATGTTTTTGCGTAGTCGATGAATTCGTCGGCACCCAGGCCGCGTAACAGCGGCTCGTGTTTACCAGAGGCCACTGCGATCACGCGCGCGCCTTTGTACTTGGCCAGTTGCACCGCAAAGTGCCCCACCCCGCCTGCGGCACCATTGACCAGCACCGTCTTGTCTTTGAGCGGCACCGGTTCATGTCTGTTGGGCTGAAGCGGATTTTGTACCTTGTGCCCCAATTCAATCATGAACTGCCAAGCGGTAAGCAGCGACATAGGCGCCCCGGCGGCGTGCACGTGGTCAATGTTGGCTGGCTTAAGTGCCACTTGTGACGCTGGCACACTGACATATTGGGCATAGGCCTTGCTATCCCCAGCAAGCCCGCTGAGAAAGCGAACCATCGAATACACATGGTCGCCTGCAGCAAAGTCCTTCACGTCGTTAGCTACCGCCTCGACAACGCCTGACACGTCCGTCCCCACAATGATGGGGAAAGACACTTTGGGCTGCCATTCAGGCGGCAACATCTTATAGCCGCCCCGCAAGTACCAGTCGGGCGGGTTGATACCAATCGCGTGAACGCGGACAAGTATCTCTCCCGGCTTGATTTCAGGCATTGGCGCATCTTCACAACGCAGCACCTCAGGGCCACCGAACTCATGCTGCAGAATGGCTTTCATCGTTTTCGTAGACATTGTTGCTTCTTTATTGCAAATGGTTGGTCGTTATCGCAGCCGTGCGCGGATGCGTAGGGGCTGGCACTGGTTCGCGCGATGATTTCGCTCACAGCCACGAGCGCGGTAAGCCTAGGTCACCGCGCTGGAAGCCTCACTGAACAACTAGCATTCACGAAGGCAGTCTTCAACAAACTGTTGCATGGTGGTCGGTGTTTCTGCCTCCGAGGTTCTCGTAGTGGCATAAACACCATCTTTGTCACCCAGTGCGGTCAGAAGATCTCTCATCTCGGATTGCACCTTCTGATTAGCGCCCTGTGCTGCAAAAATTCCGGCCATTACTTCCAGCGGAATCTGCTGATAGCGGACCGAGCGATGGCTCGCTTTTGAAACGATCTTGGCTACTTCAACCATACTAAGATTTTGCGGACCCATTAGATTGCGCGACCACTGCCCTGCCCAAGCCGGGTCCATCAGGTAGTCAGCTGCGACGTCACCAATATCGGCGGCGCTGATCCACGGCACGTCATGGTCTGGCTCGAAAGTCATCTGCAGCTCAGCAGGTTGTTTTTCTGGAAGTTTGCCGATTCCCTTTAGTTGCGTAGCAAGGTTTTGCATGAAGTATCCCGGCCGAAGATTGACAAGGTTTTTGCAAGCAGCAGCAAGAGCCAACTCGACCTCGGCTACGTAGGAAACCGTCCCCAGCCCCGCGTTCAGGCGCGCACCCACCGCAGAGATATGCACAATTCGTTTGACCCCATTTCTTTCGACGGCTTGAGCGACTAATCGCGCGGTCCGTTGGTACCACTGCTCTAGACTAGGCTCGCTTAAAGCTGGTGGAGTCATCCACAAAAGCGCATCTGCGTTTGCTGTTGCAGCGTCAAGTGCTTCAAAATTATCAGATCCGCCGGCGATCAGTTGCGCGCCGCGATCTAGCAATGGTTTCACCGCTTTCATGTTGCGGGCAATTAGGACAGGCGATATCCCTTTGGCAAGCAAGCGTTTGGCGGTGCGGTAGCCTACGTTGCCGCTGGCACCAGCAATAACGATCTTCAATTTTCCACCCGGCCGGTGCCTGCTAGTTTTAATGTGAGACCCAAGGCTTCAGCAAAATTGCAGGGATTCCAGTATTCGCGGTAATAGACGATCTTGCCGTTTCGCACGCGCATAAAGGCCGCATAGTCTTGCCGGTATAGTTTTTGGGTTTCTGGCACGAATGCTTCCCCGTGAAAGCTGGCCCACGCCTCACCCTGCTGTTCGCACGGATTTATTGAAATATCTGTAAACTTGAATGGATCAAATTTTGAGGCAGTCGCATTCATTAGCTCGGCGATTGCAGCTATTCCTTCAATACGTGTTGGATACCCCAGTGACGGTGCGTAGGGAAATTCGACGACGGCGGATTCTGAAAGTAACCCCAGCCAAGCTGGAATGTCAACGCCGATAAGCTGAAGGTGGGTGCTCATTAATTCACCTGCTGAAGTCGATAATGGATAGGGTGTTTGCATAAATGGATCCTTTGTTAAAACAATGTGACTAGCAGGGCCAGCATCCCGCCCTGCTGTTCGAGTGGCACTAAAATCACCGCCAGCTCAGCTGGCGTAAATCACCATGCAACCGGGCCATCTTCATCCGAGAACGAGCCTGTAGGGCCGTTCTCGTCAAGCAGCGCAAGCTGCACGGCGCGGCGTGCGCCCTGTTCGGGGCTACGCGCGCCCGAGAAGTTGTTTAGCCCCGTGGCGGTATGGCCGGGGCACGCAATGTTGACCTTGATGTTGGTGGACTCCAGCGCCAAGGCAAAGGCAAGCGTGATGGCATGCGCTGCTGATTTTGAGGCGGAGTAGTTACCGAACAGTGTGCGGTGAGAATTGTCTGGATTGGAATTCCATGTCAGCGATCCGCCGGTGCTGCCAGTGGTGACAATGCGCGCCGCAGGTGCCTCACGCAGCAGTGGCAGCATAGCCTGCGTCACGGCGACAAGGCCAAAGACGTTCGTCTCCCACACTGCGCGCACATCGTCAAGCGGGGCAGATGTGAGCGAATTGGTTTGCATGATCTCTTCAAATGCCCTGCCCGGCTTGCCAGAATGCGACACGCCGGCGTTGTTCATAAGTACATCGAGGCGACCAAACTCTTTGCGGATGCGCTGTGCTGCGGCAGCAATCGATGCCTGGTCCGTCACGTCGAGCTGAAGGGCGTGCGCTTGCGCTCCGATGTCTTGGGCGGCCAACTGCCCATTTTCGAGCTTGCGGGAGCCGACAAGCACTGTGAAGCCGTGCGTTGTGAGTCCTCTGGCAATTTCGAGTCCAATTCCTTTGTTGGCGCCTGTAACAAGGGCGACGGGTTTATGGTGCATAGTGGTTTCCTGTGAAAATTGAGCAGCTAGTAGTTGCAAAATCTAATGACATTCCATAAAATGGAACAATGATCCGAATAATACGGAACGATGATCCGAATAATACGGAACGATGATCCGTTTGTCAAGCAAGGAAAAGGTAAGAATTAAAAATGGACTGCAACGAAGCAATACAAACCGATAGCGCAGGCAACGAAACTCCAAAATCCAAGGCCGTACGCGCTGACGCGCAACGCAATTCCAACGCTTTGCTAGAAGCGGCAATGGCGGTATTTACGGTGTCTGGGGTAGACGCACCGGTGCGAGAAATAGCTGTGAAGGCGGGCGTGGGCATCGCTACCTTGTACCGCTGCTTTCCGCAACGCTCAGACCTGATCGTGGCGGTTTTTCGGCATGAAATCGACGCCTGCGCAGACGATGCGCCGCTGCTGGCGGCACAGCATGCGCCGGGGGAGGCATTGGCTCTGTGGATGCAGCGCTATGCACAATTGATAGCAACCAAACGCGGGCTGGCAGCCGCCTTGCACTCGGGGGATACAGCGTTTAGCACCCTGCCCGCTTACTTTGACAAGCGACTGCGGCCTGCACTGGGGGCACTGCTAGACGCAGCGGCGGCAACCGGTGAGATGCGTACCGACATTGAGCCCTACGATTTATTGCGCGCCGTCGGAAATCTGTGCATGTCAGCTAAAGACGACCAAACCGACTACGTGCGCCGCATGATCACGCTGATCGTAGACGGTTTGCGCTACGGCGCAAGGCAGGCAGTAAAGCAAGACCCGCTAGTGTGAGTTCGAAATATCTGCTGTGAAGCCATGTGAAGAGCATTAAAATATAATGTTTTAGTCCTGTAAACCAAGCAAATGCTGCTCAAGCAGCTATTAAATTTATAGTATCTACATTCAGCTGGTAGAGCGCGCAATCGCCGCAAACTCGGTATCAAACACTTCTTTCACCCACAGTGCAAACGCGTTCACCTTAGCCGTGAGGTGGCGGTTGCGGGGGTACAGCACCATCAGTGGCAGGCTGCCTGCCGACCAGTCGGGCAGCACTTGCACCAGCTGGCCGCTGGCCAGTAGCTGGCACATTTGGCGGGTGCGGGGCGACTGCATCAGGCCCATGCCAGCCAGGCCTGCAGCTAGGTAGGCCCCAGAGTCGCTGCACGACACCCAGTGCGGGCGGTGGACCTGATGCACCTCGTCGCCTTGGGCAAAGTCAAACGGAAACTCGCGTCCAGTTTTGGACGAGTGAAAGTTTAAAAATCGGTGCTGGTCTAAGTGCTGCAGAGTGGTGGGTGTGCCGTAGCGCGCCAAGTAGCTGGGCGCGGCGCAGGTGACCACTTGCAAGTTGCCCAGCGGGCGGGCGACCAAAGTGTCGTCGTGCACCAGCCCACCGCGTATGACGCAGTCTACCCCTTCGGCTATCAAATCAACCGGGCGGTCAGAGCTGCCCAGTTCTAGCACCATGTCGGGGTAGCGGGCAAAAAACTGCGGCAGCGCAGGGCCAATGACGTGGCGGCCTACTGCCGCCGGTAGGTCTACCCGCAAGCGGCCTGCGGGGGTGGCTACGGCTTGGCGCAGCGCGCCTTCTAGCTCTTGCATGTCTTGCTCCATCGCCAGCGCCCGCTGGTGGTAGGCCGTGCCGTCGTCGGTCAGGCTTAGGCGGCGCGTGGTGCGGTGCAGCAGGCGTACACCCAAATGGGCTTCTAGCTCTTGCACTATCGTGGTTACCCGCGCTTTGGGCAAATGCAGTGCCGTGGCGGCGGCAGTAAAGCTACCCAACGCCACCACTTGGTTAAACACTTCCATGGCTCTGAAACGGTCGATTTGCATGGGCTGGCTCTGGTTTTAAATGACGTTGATTGTTCTTTTATTTAAGAACAGTTATTTATAAATATGCTAGTTTATTCTTTTTATTAATAGTAATACAGTCAACTCATCCCATCAACACGCTGAGCTATTTAGCTCTGAAAGGATTTTTTATGAACTCAACTGTTACCTCCACTACCGCAGCTCCCACCACCGCCACCACGCTGCTGGGCCGCAACGGGCCTAGCGTCTTCCCCATCGGCCTGGGCTGCATGGGTATGTCGGGCATGTACGGTGCCAGCGACGAGGCGCAAGGCATTGCCACTATCCACGCGGCTCTAGACGCAGGCGTTAACTTGTTGGACACTGGCGACTTTTATGGCCAGGGCCACAACGAATCGTTGATTGGCAAAGCACTGCAAGGCCGCCGCGACAAAGCCTTGCTGTCGGTGAAATTTGGCGCGCTGCGCGACCCCGCTGGCGGCTGGGGCGGTGCTGATGGCCGGCCCGCATCGGTTAAAAACTTTTTAGCCTACAGTCTGCAGCGCTTGGGCACCGACCATATCGACATTTACCGCATGGCCCGGCTAGACACAAGTGTGCCGATTGAAGACACCATCGGCGCGATGGCCGACATGGTGAAAGCTGGCTACGTGCGCCATATTGGCCTGAGCGAGGTGGGCGCGGGCACCATACGCCGCGCGCAGGCTGTGCACCCGATTTGCGACTTGCAAATTGAATATTCGCTGATCAGCCGTGGGCCAGAGGCGGGTATTTTTCCAGTATTGAAAGAACTCGGCATTGGCGTTACGGCCTACGGTGTGCTGTCACGCGGCTTGCTGGCAGGCTCTAAACCCACCGGCCCCACAGACTTTAGAACCTACCTGCCCCGCTTTACCGGCGACAACGCCGTAGCCAACCAAAAACTGGTCAAGGTACTGCAAGAGCTGGCCACCAGCCTAAACGCCACCGCATCGCAAGTAGCCATCCAGTGGGTGATGACTCGCGGACGCAGCATGGGCCTGGGCCTGGTGCCCATCGTAGGCGCACGCACGCTTAAGCAGTTGGCTGAATCACTAGGCGCGCATGCAATCACTCTCACCAGCCAAGACATAGCCCGCATAGAAGCCGCCCTGCCCGCCGACGCTGTAGCCGGCACACGCTACGACGCTTACCAAATGGGGCACTTGGACAGCGAAAAGTGATGCTTTTTATATGCGTTTTAAGCGTTCTAGGCCGTAGAACCTGCTCAAGCAGCTATTTAATTGATAGTAGGTGTAGTCACTGCTGAAAGTAACTTCTCTCTGTTCACCCTGAGCTTGCCGAAGGGTTCACTATGGCCCATGTGTAAAGGTGGCCAGTGCGGTGCGCTGTTTTTGCACAAGCTTGTTTCCTTTATGCCGCTGGTGTGGAGGGGGTCGTTGAACAATAAACTACACCAGCGGGTTAACGGTCTTTAGCGCCTTGAACCTTCCAAAGTCTCGGTCTGCAGTCCACAGCACGGACACGCCGTTTTCAATGCACAGTGCGGCAACACGTGCATCGTGAAATTGCCCGCCTTGCAGTTTGGCTTTGCGAGTTAGGTCGGCTAGAACCTCCCAATGCTGACCGCCACTGTGCAGCACATAGGCCGTAGGCGACGCCAGCCATGCATCTACCTGTGCCAAGGCTTGCTCATAGGTACTGGCGGGATTGAATATTTTAGGGTTGGTAGCTATCGACAAAAACTCATGAATGCATGCCACCGGTAGTCCCCAAGGCTGCGCGCCCTCTGCCAAGCTTTGAACGCTAGCGTAAGCTGCAACATGAAAGGCAGATTCAGCACGATGGGCATAGACCAAGATGTTGGTGTCTAGCGCAATCATGCGGGCGTTACACCCTGCGCTAAACCCGCCGCTGAACCTGGCGCTAATCGCACAGCGCGCGTTGCCAAGTACTCAGCCTCCATAGCCTGCCATTGGTGTGGGTCGGTAACTAACATATCGTTGCCGTGCACACTGGCATTGCGCAGTTTAAAAGCAGGCGCGGCTTTAGCTGGGTTGTCAGCTAAAACGCGGCGCAGGCCCTCTTCCACCAAGGCACGCAGCGTAGTGTGGCTTTGCTCAGCAAACTGTTTGGCAGACTTAAACAGCGGGTCAGACAATTCAATTGTGGTTTTCATATGGGCACCCATATTTACATACATGGGCGTATTGTATGCCTTAACTTAAAACCTGCAAGCTTTGTCCGCAACGCGTAAAAAAGCCTGCCCAGATTGCTACGGGCAGGCTTTTTTATATGCGTTTTAAGCGTTCTAGGCCGTAGAACCTGCTCAAGCAGCTATTTAAATCATAGTAGCTTGATTTAGATCTTCTCTGCCAGCTGGTCCAAAATTGCCGGGTTTTCCTACAAAGCAAACAACTCCAACGGCAAACATTTTTGAAAATGGACAAAGTCTTGGTCTAAGCTGAAAACGGGTAACTTGCGGTTTACAGCGAAAGCGCAGATCAAAAAATCAGTGTTTGACCCTTGAATGCCATGCCGTTTGCAGGTGTTGAAAAACTCTGCTGCCATGTCGTAGTCCAGCACATTCATGGGCTCGTGCGGAAAGGCGGTCAGAGCGGTGCGCAGTTTTTCGTACTGGGTAGTTTCTTTAATGCCGCTAAGCAGCTCTTGGCGTACCGGCCCTATCAGCGTAGCGCGCGTATCAGCTATCAGATCTTTTAATGCAGCCACGGCAGCTTGCGCAGATGGCGACATAGGGGTAGCGCTGCGGCGCAGCACCAGCGACCACACTGAAGTATCGACTACGACTTGCATTGGCAATTTTTCTTTAATTACCTTTGAGTTATTTGCTTTTGCGTTGCCGCTGCGATTTGTAGTTGTAATCGGCATCGTAATCAATGCTGCCAAAAAGACTGACTATGTGCTGCTGCTGGCGTTTTTGGATGTATTCCATCAGCGCTTGGGTAACCACGGCTTTTTTAGTCTTTTGGCCACCGGCGATGCGCGCAGCTTCTATCAGTTGATCATCAATTGCAAGGTTAGTGGCCATTTTCACACTCTTTTATGTGTAGAACAATGTGTGATTTTAACGTGCCGACCTTGTGTTTGCAAGTCAGGCAGGTATCGCATGCCAGCACTAAAGACAAATTCTGGCACGCAGGCAGTTACTAAATTAATTGCGGTTTTTAACGCAAAAAACGCTTTAAAACGCTTAAAACGCACATTTTCATATGCGTTTTAAGCGTCCTAGGGTGTAGAACCTGCTCAAGCAGCTATTTAAATCATAGTAATCAGATTTAAATCTTCTCCCCCAGCTGCTCCAAAATTGCCGGATTTTCTAGCGTGCTGGTGTCTTGGGTTATCGCCTCACCCCTAGCTATGCTGCGCAGCAAGCGGCGCATAATTTTGCCGCTGCGAGTCTGGGGTGCAACACGATATTTTAATTCCCAATAAAAATTGCCTCTTGTCTGAAAGCATCTCGTTGCGTTACAAAAGCAAGTCCCCGCTACCCCGTCCCTAGATCTTCTTCCTACGCCAAGGTGCCAGCACATGATCGATATAGTAGCCATCGAATACAGCCACAATATCCAAGAACTGGCCCTGCCGCGTCGCAAGCTACAAGCTAGCCTCAAATTGATTGGTTTGAGTATTTTTTCTAACCTTGACTTTAAATATCGGTGGATTTGGCGCTGTGCCTGTTGGCCCTCCTAAAGTTTCCGATAACGTGCCCAACACGCCCTGCGTAGTGGCAATCTGAACCGTCGCAGTTCTGCCGTCAGCCTCTCTATAGTTAGCTAAAGCGATGGTGTAGGTACCCTCTTGCAGTTTTGATGTGTCGCAGCTTGCGTAGTAATGTTCAGGACCATTTGCAACCGTGTTGTCCACGTCTAGGTAGCCAGCTTGGCCTGTTTTATTTTGAAAATACACACGGCTCCCGCCGGGCTCAGTCACGTGCAAATCCACATCGCCCGGTCCATTCCACGTAAGCGTTGCAGTAAAGAACCCCCCTGTTGCTTTTGCAGGCGGTGTCTCTAGTGCATTCAAGGCGGTGTTGATGGCGGTTTTTACAGGCGTTGAAATGTCCAGCAAGGGGTTGATATAAATTTCAATCAAACCGTGGCCCAGCGGGTCCTTGGTATTAGTCGCTGGGTTAGCTGGGCGAAGCAAAATGCCCGGAATGTTGTGTGTAATGCTAGGCACAGTGCCCACCAGGCGCAACCCATTGATGACCAAATCAAGGTTAGCCAAAATGTGGGCGCCACTTAATGTGGGTGACGCAGGCGCAATATGAACCACCTTCACCGACGCCACGGGCAGTTTTGTAACGGCATATTGGTAGGCCGCATTGACAAATAAATTGCCTTGCGAGTGGGCCACAAACAGCATTTTCTTGCCCTCTAGTGCGTTGTTGTCAATGCGCAGGCGGTGCTCGGCGTAATTGGTAGAGGTGGGTGGATTGGCAATCAACGCAGTAAGGCCGCTAATAGCGCTTGCCTTGACCAAGTCTATCAACGCATCAAGCAGGTCTCCAAACCCTGCCACAGCCCCGGTAAGGTCTGACCACCAATCGCCGCCGCCATGGACCGCGCCAAAGAACAATTCAAACCTGCCCTGCAACAACCCGTCTTGTTCCTTGAGCCGCTGGTCGAAAGTTTCCACAAAATCTTCAAAGCCGTTGGAATAGTTGTAGAACACTTCATAGCTGATTTTCTCGCCCGCAGCGTTGGTCTCGCCGTGGATTTTTTTAAGTCTTTCTAACGCTACATCTGCTTGTACGCGCGTGGTTTGCACCCCATTGAAGAAGCCAAATAAAACTCCTGTTGGTTTGCAAGCGCTGGCAGCAGGTACCTGCGCCAGAGCGGTGGATGCAAGGCACAATATGACTAGAGCACTCAGGTATTTGGTGACTACTTTATTCACAGGTGTCTCCTGTCAGTCCGACCGAAACGGTCCCATCCAGCGCTTTGGAAAGTGCCAAGTAGGCCAGTAACCTAGGCTTTGTATTCGTAGTTATTGAAATAATTTCATCAAGCACCTGCCGCTGCGACTTTCCATCAGAAGCACTATCTGTCGGGAATCTGAAAAAGCTACATCTGACCGCCTTTGTTGATTTCAGCGCAGCTTCCCGCACCGATTGGATGTTGGTTTTGTCCACCAGAATTTCCGCTTGCACTGCTCTGGCCGTTTGCCGGGCGATGGGTTGCTGCACCGCAGAGAGTTTTAATATATGGGCATCTACATCGTCGCGAATGCCATTGCCGTCTGCATCAATACCTGCCAGCGTGTTGCTGCGGTCTAGGTTGCTGGGGATTTTTCCTTGGGCTTCCAGCTGCGCGACTGCTTGGGCAGGTGTTTTAGGGGCAGCCTCGCCACCGCCAGCGCCGCCAGCGCCGCCAGAGCCGCCGCAGCCGTGGACTGCCACAAGCGTTATGGCCGTTAGTAGACCGTTCTTGAATAATTTCATGGTGCGCCTTGTTGGATAAAAGCTAGGGCTGTTAATAAGTATTCCAATTGTAAGAATGCAGAGCTAAAAAGTACTGGATATTGCGATAATTGTGTAACGAAGTAATTCGTTTAGCGGCATCAATATGTTTATCGTGGCCTATTTCGATCACCATTTCAAGCGCCGCCACAGCCCCGGTAAGGTCTGACCACCAATCGCCGCCGCCATTGACCGCGCCAAAGAACAACTCAAACTTGCCCTGCAACAACCCGTCTTGTTCCTTGAGCCGTTGGTCGAAAGTTTCCACAAAATCTTCAAAGCCGTTGGAGTAGTTGTAGAACACTTCGTAGCTAATTTTCTCGCCCGCAGCGTTGGTCTCGCCGTGGATTAACGCAAGTTGTCCGAGCGCTGCAGCGGCTTGCTCGGGCGTGGTTTGCACACCGTTGAAGAAACCAAACAAAGTCCCCGTTGGCTTGCAAGCACTAGCATTGGGTACCTGCGCCCAGCTGGTCGAGACGAGCGCTAGCATCAATAGCACGCTGAGGCATTTAGTAGCTAGTTTATTCACAGGTGTCTCCCGTTAGTCTTACCAAAACGGTGCCATCCAGCGCTTTGCCAAGAGCCAAATAGGCCAGCAACCTAGGTTTTGTATTGGTCGTTATGGAAGTAATTTCCTCAATTACTTGCCTTCGTAGTTTTCCATCGGCAGCGTTATTTGCCGGGAATTTAAAATCGCTACACGTCATCGCCCTTCTTGATTTCAGTTCAGCTTCCCGCACCGCTTGGATGTTGGTTTTATCCACCAGAATTTCCGCTTGCACTGCTCTGGCCTTTTGCCGGGCTATGGGTTGCTGCACTGCAGAGAGTTTTAATATATGGGCATCTACATCGTCGCGAATGCCGTTGCCGTCTGCATCAATACCTGCCAGCGTGTTGCTGCGGTCTAGGTTGCTGGGGATTTTTCCTTGGGCTTCTAGCTGCGCGACTGCTTGGGCAGGTGTTTTAGGGGCAACCTCGCCACCGCCACCGCCACCGCCACCGCCACCGCCACCACCGCCAGAGCCACCGCACCCGTGGATTGCCAGTAGCGTTATGACCGTTAATAGACTGTTCTTGAATAATTTCATGGTGCGCCTTGTTGGATAAAAGCTAGGGCTGTTACTAGGTATTCCGATTGTAAGAATATGGAGCTAAAAAGTACTGGATATTGCTGTCAATGTGAAACGAAGTAATTCGTTTAGCGCCATCAATATGTTTATCGTGGCCTATTTCATGCGCCGCCACAGCCCCGGTAAGGTCCGACAACCAATAGCCGCCGCCATGGACCGCGCCAAAGAACAATTCAAACCTGCCCTGCAACAACCCGTCTTGTTCCTTGAGCCGTTGGTCGAAAGTTTCCACAAAATCTTCAAAGCCGTTGGAATAGTTGTAGAACACTTCATAGCTGATTTTCTCGCCCACAGCGTTGGTCTGGCCGTGGATTGTTTTTAATTCTTTTAACGCATACTCAGCTTGAGGTTTGGTAGTTTGTACGCCATTAAAAAAGCCAAACAAGACTCCAGTTGGCTTGCAAGCACTATCAGTGTACGTCTGCGAATTAGCCGCTTGTTGCAAGTTCAAAAGCGGAAACGTCAGCAGCACGCATAGTATTTTTCTGAAAATTTTATTCACAGGTATCTCCATTGAGATCCACGAGGACAGTTCCATCCATTGCTTTTGAATGAGCTAGGTAAGCTAATAGCCTTGGCTTTGTATTCGTTGTAACTCCAATTGTGTCAAACACTATTTGATAGCGTATTCTTGCATCTGCAGGGTTAGGCAATTTGTAGTAACTGCATTGCAACGCACGACTAGACTTTGTTGCAGCGTTTCTAACGGCTTGCTTATCAGCCTTATCAACAAGAATTTCGCCTTGAACAGCCCTGGCAACTTGTCGTGCGACGGGCTGTTGATTGGGTGTAAATTTAGCAGCAATATACGCATCTACATCGTCGCGAATGCCATTGCCGTCTGCATCAATACCTGCCAGCGTGTTGCTGCGGTCTAGGTTGCTAAGGATTTTTCCTTGGGCTTCTAGCTGCGCCACCGATTGGGCAGGTGTTTTAGGGGCAGCCTCGCCACCGCCAGAGCCGCTGCAACCGTTGATTGCGACGATTGTTATCGCTGCTAATAAATTGTTTTTAGCTAATTTCATGATGCGTCTTGTTTAACTAAATGTGAGTGCAGTTGTAGAGCACTTCATAGCTGATTTTCTCGCCGGCGGCGTTGGTCTCGCCGTGGATTTTTTTAAGTTTGTCTAACGCTTTTTTTGCTTGATCTGACGTGGTCTGCACGCCGTTAAAGAAGCCAAACAAAGTCCCCGTTGGCTTGCAAGCACTCGCACTGGGTACCTGCGCCCAGCTGGTCGAGACGAGCGCTAGCATCAATAGCACGCTGAGGCATTTAGTAGCTACTTTATTCACAGGTGTCTCCATCCAGTGCCACCAAAACGGTGCCATCCAGCGCTTTGGAAAGTGCCAAGTAGGCCAGCAACCTAGGCTTTGTATTCGTGGTTATGGAAGTAATTTCATCATCCACTTGCCTTCGCAACTTTCCATCTGCAGCGCTATTTCCCGGGAATCTAAAATTGCTGCATGCCATCGCCTTGGATGATTTCAGGTCAGCTTCCCGCACCGCTTGGATGTTGGTTTTATCCACCAGAATTTCCGCTTGCACTGCTCTGGCCTTTTGCCGGGCTATGGGTTGCTGCACTGCAGAGAGTTTTAATATATGGGCATCTACATCGTCGCGAATGCCATTGCCGTCTGCATCAATACCTGCCAGCGTGTTGCTGCGGTCTAGGTTGCTGGGGATTTTGCCTTGGGCTTCTAGCTGCGCGACTGCTTGGGCAGGTGTTTTAGGGGCAACCTCGGTACTTGCAGAGCCGCCAGAGCCGCCGCAGCCGTGAATGGCCACCAGCGTTAGGGCTGTTAATAGACCGTTCTTGAATAATTTCATGGTGCGCCTTATTGGATAAAAAGTAGGGCTGTTACTAAGTACTCTGATTGTAAGAATGCAGAGCTAAAAAGCACTGGATATTGCGATCATTGCGTAACGAAGTAATTCGCTTAGCGGCATCACTATGTTGATCGTGGCCTATTATTTTTGGACGCGTTAGCTTAAGGGACTGCATTTTCGATCACAGCTAATACAGGCTAACGCTTCATATTTTTCGGAGGCTTGTAGATCCAAATGAGTTGCGACCCACTGATTTCTGCACTGTAACTTTTAAGCATATGCGGCTTCGATGCTTAACTTGGCTGAGTTGTAAAAAACTACACTCAGCTAAAGTTTATTGTTGTTGAAAAGGCAATTCTCGCCCGCGAACTCAAAGCCGGCTGTACATTGAACCACCCTAAATCTTGCGTATATGCAAAAAAGCCTGCCCAGATTGCTCTTGGCAGGTTTTTTTGTATGCGTTTTAGCCGTTTTAGGCCGTAGAACCTGCTCGAGCAGCTATTTAAATCATAGTGGCTTAATTTAGATCTTCTCTGCCAGCTGCTCCAAAATAGCCGGATTTTCTAGCGTGCTGGTGTCTTGGGTTATCGCCTCACCCTTAGCTATGCTGCGCAGCAAGCGGCGCATAATTTTGCCGCTGCGGGTTTTGGGTAGGTTGTCGCCAAAGCGGATGTCTTTGGGTTTGGCAATCGGGCCGATTTCTTTGGCGACCCAGTTGCGCAGCTCGGTGGCAATTTTTAGGGCTTCATCGCCCGTGGGGCGGCTGCGCTTGAGTACCACAAAGGCGCAAACGGCCTCGCCTGTTAAATCATCGGGGCGGCCTACTACGGCGGCTTCGGCTACCAGGTGGCTGCAGCTTACCAAGGCAGACTCGATTTCCATCGTGCCCAGACGGTGGCCCGACACGTTCAGCACGTCGTCAATACGGCCGGTGATGCGGAAGTAGCCTCTATCGGCTGACCGCACTGCGCCGTCGCCTGCCAGGTAATACGTGCCGCCCATCTCGGGTGGGAAATAGCTTTTCACAAAGCGGTCGGGGTCGTTCCAGATGGTGCGAATCATCGAAGGCCAGGGGCGCTTGACCACCAGCATGCCGCCCGAGCCGTTAGGCACGTCGCCGCCCATCTCATCGACAATAGCCGCCATAATGCCGGGCAGCGGCAGCGTGCATGAGCCTGGAACTAACGGCGTGGCACCGGGCAGCGGGGTGATCATGTGGCCACCAGTTTCGGTTTGCCAGAAGGTGTCTACTATCGGGCAACGCTCGCCGCCCACATGCTTGTGGTACCACATCCAAGCCTCGGGGTTGATAGGCTCGCCCACGCTGCCCAAGATGCGCAAGCTGGTCAAATCGCTGCGCGCAGGGTGCACTTTCTCGTCGCCTTCAGCGGCTTTGATTAATGAACGGATAGCCGTAGGTGCGGTGTAGAAAATGGTGCACTTGTGCTTTTCTATAATCTGCCAAAAGCGCCCTGCATTGGGAAAGGTAGGCACGCCTTCAAATATGATTTGTGTAGCGCCAGCCGCCAGCGGGCCGTAGGCTACGTAGGTGTGGCCGGTAATCCAGCCGATGTCGGCGGTGCACCAAAAAATGTCGCTTGCGCGCAGGTCAAAGGTCCAGTCCATTGTCAGCTTGGCCCACAGCAAATAGCCTGCGGTGCTGTGCTGCACGCCTTTGGGTTTGCCGGTAGAGCCGCTGGTGTACAAGATAAACAGCGGGTGCTCTGCGCCCACCATTTCAGGGGCGCACACCTCGCTTTGGCCTTTCAGCGCATCAGCAAAAGTAATGTCGCGGCCTGCCACCATGGGGCACGCGGTGGGTGTGCGCTGGTAGACGAAGACCGTTTTAATCGACTCGCAGCCACCCAGTGCAATGCCTTCGTCCACGATAGACTTCAGCGGTAGCTCTTTGCCACCGCGCATCTGAAAATTCGACGTGATCACGGCTACCGCGCCTGCGTCAATAATGCGCTCGTTCAAAGCCTTGGCGCTGAAGCCGCCAAACACCACGCTGTGCGTTGCGCCAATGCGCGCGCAGGCTTGCATGGCCACTACGCCTTCGGTGGTCATGGGCATGTAGATCAGCACACGGTCGCCTTTTTTAATACCGCGCGCTTTCAGGGCGTTGGCAAACTGGCTAACTTTGGCGAGTAATTCTTTGTAGGTAACTTTGGTCACTGTGCCGTCATCTGCTTCAAAAATGATGGCCGTTTTATTTTCAACATCCGTGCCGATATGTTTGTCCAGGCAGTTGGCCGATGCGTTCAATGTACCGTCGTCAAACCATTTGTAAAACGGTGCGTTGCTCTCGTCTAGCGTTTTGGTAAAAGGCTTGGCCCAGGTCAAATTGGCACGGGCCAGCTTGGCCCAGTAGCCTTCAAAATCGTCAGCGGCTTCTTTGCATAGCGCGTCGTACTGCGCCATGCTGGATATGCGTGCGCCTGTGGATGCGGCAGCTGACGGTGGGAAAACGCGGTTTTCAACTAATACGGATTCAATGGCGGTGCTCATGGGTTTTGTCTCCTAGGCGGGGTTGTTGTTGGACTGTAATATCAGGGTTTGCACTTACGAGGCACTGACTTACCAGTCTTGGTTGTAATTTACCCAATCTCTTGGGCGACACCACAGGCCACTACAATTGTACGGTCAGTAAAAACCCGAATTTTTTTGTTTGCCCTCTATGAATCCATCCCCTAAAAAACCGTCTAGCAATATGGGCGGTTTGCCGCCTTTAGCCAACTTTATTTTTGCCAGCCGTTGGCTGCAGCTACCCCTGTATTTGGGCCTGATCGTGGCGCAAGCTGTGTATGTTTTTCACTTTGGTGTAGAGCTGTACCATTTGGTGGGCGCGGCATTTGGCAGCCAACCAGACATTGATGTACTGGTCAAAAGCAGTGGCTACGTGTCTGAGGCCAAGATTACAGGCTTGAACGAAACCGTCATCATGCTGGTGGTACTAGCGCTGATCGACGTGGTGATGATTTCTAACTTGCTGATCATGGTGATTGTGGGTGGGTACGAAACTTTTGTGTCACGCATGAACCTGGAAGACCACCCCGACCAGCCCGAGTGGCTAAGCCACGTGAACGCCAGCGTGCTCAAGGTAAAGCTGGCCACTGCCATCATCGGCATATCGTCGATTCATTTGCTAAAAACATTTATCAACGCGGCCAACTACAGCGACAAAGTGCTGATGTACCAAACCATCATCCACATCACCTTTTTGCTCAGCGCCATGGCCATTGCGTACACCGACAAGCTGATGGCGCACAGTGAGCATGAGGCCAAGAAGATGGATGGCCGCGCGAATAACGACTAACCCCTTCCGTGTGCGCTGATCTTGTTGAAGTGTTGATGAAGCCTTCGACAAGTTTAAGCCAAACGGTATCACCGCAATAAACTTAAAAGTACCCGCCATGACCACCATCAAAGCCCCCGATTTGGTAGAAACCATCGCAGCCGCGCTGCAATACATCAGCTACTACCACCCTAGCGACTACATTGCCCACCTGGCCCGCGCATACGAGCGTGAGCAAGGCCCCGCAGCCAAAGACGCCATAGCGCAAATATTAACCAACAGCCGCATGAGCGCTACAGGCCACCGGCCTATTTGCCAAGACACCGGCATCGTTAACGTGTTTCTGAAAATCGGTATGGACGTGCGCTTTGAAGGCTGCGCGGCCTTTGGCAACGGTGCACTAGACGACGTGGTCAACGAAGGCGTGCGCCGTGGCTACGAGTTTGCTGAGAACAAGCTGCGCGCCTCTATCGTGGCAGACCCGCAGTTTGACCGCAAAAACACTAAAGACAACACACCCGCTGTGATCAACATCGAGCTGGTGCCCGGCGACAAGCTGGACATTACCGTGGCGGCCAAAGGCGGCGGCAGCGAGAACAAAAGCAAGTTTGTCATGCTTAATCCGTCAGACAGCTTGGTGGACTGGGTGCTAAAAACCGTGCCTACTATGGGCGCTGGCTGGTGCCCACCGGGCATGCTGGGCATAGGCATTGGCGGCACCGCAGAAAAAGCCATGCTGCTAGCCAAGCAAAGCCTGATGGAAGACATCAACATGTACGAACTGCAGGCCAAGTCCAGCAGCGGCGCAGTGCTGTCCAGGGTCGAAAACTTGCGCCTAGAGCTGTATGAAAAAGTCAACGCATTAGGCATAGGCGCACAAGGCTTGGGCGGCCTGACCACGGTGCTAGACATCAAAATCAATATGTACCCCACGCACGCCGCAGGCAAGCCGGTAGCCATGATTCCTAACTGCGCCGCCACGCGCCACGCGCATGTGGTGATGGACGGCAGCGGCCCGGTATACCTGGACCCACCATCGCTAGACCTGTGGCCCGATGTGCACTGGGCACCCGACTACAAAAAGTCCACCCGCGTAGACATGAACACCTTGACAAAAGCCGAGGTAGCCGCTTGGACCCCCGGCCAAACCTTGCTGCTGAACGGCAAAATGCTGACCGGCCGCGACGCGGCGCACAAACGCATTCAAGAGATGTTGGCCAAAGGCGAAAAGCTGCCAGTAGACTTTACCAACCGCGTGATTTACTACGTAGGCCCCGTCGACCCGATCAAAGGCGAAGCCGTAGGCCCTGCTGGCCCCACCACCGCCACCCGCATGGACAAATTTACCGAGATGATGCTGGCGCAAACCGGCTTGATCAGCATGATAGGCAAAGCCGAGCGCGGGCCTACTGGCATTGAGGCGATTAAAAAGCACAAGTCTGCCTACCTCATGGCCGTAGGTGGTGCAGCTTACCTTGTGTCTAAAGCTATCAAAACCGCCAAAGTCGTCGGCTTTGAAGACCTGGGCATGGAAGCCATTTACGAGTTTGACGTGGTCGATATGCCCGTGACGGTAGCCGTAGATTCGCTAGGCACCAGCGTGCACAACACCGGGCCTGCAGAATGGCAAAAGCGCATTGCGACGGGGGAGTTTAAGGGGATTGCTGTCGCGGCGGGGTGACACTGCCAGTATGGTTTTCCACCTTCGGCGCGAAAAATATCGCATAAAAGGTGGAAAACCATTAAAATCAAAGACTTATGTCATTTTTAAAGTCTGATTTCGTTCCCTTTTCTAGCGATTCGCAGCGTGTTAGCGCCAATTTAGAGCAAATCTACCAAGCCTGGCTGGATACCAAGCGCGAGATAGAGTCAATGCCCATGTCGATGTATTGGGCTAGCAAAGACCAAACTGATTATCTGCACGTCAAGCAACAGACTGGCGACAACGGAACTAGCATTGGCCCACGCAACGCAGAAACTGAAGCTCAGTTTACGCAGTTCACACAAACTAAAGAAGAACTCAAAGCACGCGTGGAATCTTTTGACGCAGTGACAGCCGAACGCGCTGCACTGTACCGGCGGCTGCGCCTGCCTTCGCTGCCCGACAGGCAAGCAGAAATTTTACGCAAGCTGGACGTGGCTGATTTGCTGGGCAATGATCTCTTGGTGGTTGGCACTAACGCCTTTGTCGCTTACGAATTGTTTATTGGTGCCAAGCTGCCCACGGGCAATGAAGAGACTGAAGACTTTGACTTAGCTTGGTGTCGCGGCAGCAAAGTATCGCTGGCCACAGTGCTGCTCACTGCAGCCAAGCCTGTTAAATCTAAAACTCTGCTCAGCATCCTTAAAAGCATCGACAGCAGCTACCGTATATCGCCACGCAAACCTTACCAAGCTGTTAGCAGCGACGGCTATGAAGTAGAGCTGCTGGCTGCGCCCAGCACACACCCTCTGCCCAAGAACCAAGGCTTTGACCCCATGGCCTCGCTGATAGAACAAGAATGGTTACTCCAAGGCCGTGCTGTCAGTGTGGTAGTGGCTACGGTGCGCGGGCGGGCCAGCCCCTTAGTGGTGCCTGATCCACGGTTTATGGCGCTGCACAAGCTATGGCTAGCTGACAAGCCTGAGCGCAACCCTGCAAAGCGCGACAAAGACCGCAGGCAAGGCAACGTGCTGCTAGACGGCGTGCGTTATTTTGCCCAAGCATCGCATCCGCTCAATGTAGATTTTGCATTTGATTTGCCCGAAGAATTACGCAGCGTATTTGACAGATGGTGTCAAGAGAACAGCTTTATTCCCCAGCCATGATTTCCGACACAAACCCCATCGGCGTCTTCGACTCCGGCATCGGTGGCCTGAGCATCCTCAAAGCCTTGCGTGCACAAATGCCGCACGAGCGCTTTGTCTATTTTGCCGACAGCGCCCACAACCCGTATGGCCCTAAAGGCGATGCTTTCGTCATAGCACGCTCGCTGGCCATCACGCAGCAGCTGATTAACGACCATCACATCAAGGCACTGGTGGTAGCCTGCAACACCGCCACCGCCGCCGCCATTGCCGTACTGCGCGCCCAGCACCCTGATCTGCCCATCATTGGCGTTGAGCCTGCGCTTAAACCTGCAATAGCCATCAGCCGCACCAAGCGTATCGCAGTACTGGCTACGCAAGGTACGCTGCACAGCGCCAAGTTTTTGGCCTTAAAAGCATCGCTGGCCGACCAAGCCGAGTTTGTCTGCACGCCGTGCCACGGCCTGGCTGAACTGATTGAGCGCAGCATAGACATTGACAATACTACAGATTTAATAGCTGCTCTAGCAGGATTTACAAGGCTTGCAGGCCCATTTGGCACTCAAAACGATGCTATAAACACAGTAATTTTGGGCTGTACACATTACCCGTTGGTATTGCCACTTTTTAAAACAGCACTCAGCAACGCGGGTGGCGACGAGGTGCAGATAGTCGACAACGGCCAGGCCGTAGCTAGGCAGGTAGCGCAGCGCTGTAACGCAACTGCGCCAGCGCAGCCGCAGCCCGGTTTAGATCGGGTACACACCCTGCCAGGGCTCACATTGCTCAGCAGCGGTGCAGCGCAGCACTTGCACAGCGCCGCAGCGCGTTGGCTGTAGCGCAATGGTTCGCAGCGGCTCTACAGTGCCCGAATTTACAGTGTTTTAGCCTTCTAACCCAAGTAAAACCTGCTCAAGCAGCTATTAAATAAATAGTAACTACTTTTGCCTGCGCGGTGGCAAGCCAGTGTGCTGTGTGAGTATGCGGCCGGGCTGGGCGGCAACGCGCATGGGGGCTGCGGTGGTGTTAGACCCACCCGTGCGGCCTTTGACCTTGCTGCCCACTACGTTGGAGTTTTTACGTCGTGCGCTGGTGTAGCCGCCGTCAGACAGGGGCTGAAAGGTGGGGATCAAATGGTGTTTGCCGTTGCCGATTAAATCAGCGCGGCCCATGGCTTTAAGCGCTTCGCGCAGGAGCGGCCAGTGGTTGGCGTCGTGGTAGCGCAAAAAGGCTTTGTGCAGGCGGCGGCGTTTGTCGCCGCGCACAATGTCTACCGTCTCGCTGTCGCGCGTGACCTTGCGCAGTGGGTTGCGGTTGGTGTGGTACATGGCCGTGGCGGTGGCCATGGGGCTGGGGTAGAAGGTTTGCACTTGGTCAGCGCGGAAGCCGTTTTTCTTCAGCCAAATAGCCAGGTTCATCATGTCTTCGTCGCTGGTGCCGGGGTGGGCGGCAATGAAGTACGGAATAAGGTACTGCTTTTTACCTGCCTCGGCGCTGTACTTTTCAAACATCTGCTTGAACTTGTCGTAGCTGCCAATGCCGGGCTTCATCATTTTGCTCAGTGGCCCGCCCTCGGTGTGCTCCGGGGCGATTTTAAGGTAGCCGCCTACGTGGTGGGTGACCAGTTCTTTGACATATTCAGGTGACTGTACGGCCAGGTCGTAGCGCAGGCCAGAGCTGACCAGAATCTTTTTTACGCCCTTTAGCTCGCGTGCACGGCGGTACATTTTGATCAGCGCACTGTGGTCGGTGTTCAGGTTGGGGCAAATGCCGGGGTACACGCAGCTAGGCTTGCGGCAGGCTGATTCGATCTCGGGGCTTTTGCAGCCGATGCGGTACATATTGGCTGTCGGGCCGCCTAGGTCGCTGATAACGCCGGTAAAACCTTTGACGCTGTCGCGGATGGCCTCTACTTCACGAATCACTGAGTCTTCAGAGCGGCTTTGGATGATGCGGCCTTCGTGCTCGGTGATGGAGCAAAACGTGCAGCCGCCAAAGCAGCCGCGCATGATGTTGACGCTAAAACGGATCATTTCCCATGCAGGAATTTTCGTCTCGCCATCGTGCCCGCCTTGTGCATCGGCATACGACGGATGCGGGCTGCGGGCGTAGGGCAAGTCGAACACCAAATCCATCTCGGCGGTGGTCAAAGGTATCGGCGGCGGGGTAATCCACACGTCGCGTGCGGTAGTGCCTTCGCCGTGCTTTTGCACTAGGGCACGGGCGTTGCCGGGGTTGGTTTCTAGGTGCAGCACGCGGTTGGCGTGGGCGTATAGCGTAGGGTCAGATTTAACTTGCTCGTAGCTGGGCAAGCGGATAACGGATTTGTCGCGCGGCGGGGTTTTGATTTTGTTTTTACTTAGCGCGGGGTTGGGCACAAAGGTCAGCGGCTTGATGGTAAAGCCTGCATCTTTATCGTCCATCTGGCCGCGCATAGTCTGCGCATCAGCGGCTACCGCAGGCAAGCCAGACTGCACCGACACGACAGAGTCCTCTTTGGCACACGACCCACCCTGCTCGCGGGCCAAATCGGCGCTCATCATGTACGGGTTGACATGCTGCTCGGTACGGCCTGGCGTGTCAATGTCGGTTGAGTCAATCTCAAACCAACCCTCAGCGTTTTGCCGCTGCACAAACGCGGTACCGCGAATATCAGTCAAATTCTCAATCGGCTCTTTGGCACCTAAGCGGTGGGCAATCTCCACGATTGCACGCTCAGCATTGCCGTACAGCAGCAGGTCACATTTTGCGTCCACCACAATGCTTCGGCGCACTTTGTCTTGCCAATAGTCGTAGTGGGCTATACGGCGCAAGCTGCCTTCAATACCACCCAAAATAATCGGCACATCGCTGTAGGCTTCTTTACAGCGTTGGCTGTAGACCAGCGCCGCACGGTCAGGCCTGTTACCGCCCTGCCCGCCTGCGGTGTAGGCGTCGTCGGTGCGGATTTTGCGGTCAGCGGTGTAGCGGTTGATCATGCTATCCATGTTGCCTGCGGACACGCCGTAGAACAGATTGGGTTTGCCTAGCGCTTTAAACGGCTCGGCACTTTGCCAGTCGGGCTGGGCGATAATTCCTACGCGAAAACCTTGGTTCTCCAGCATGCGGCCAATTACCGCCATGCCAAAGCTGGGGTGGTCAACATAGGCGTCGCCTACTACGATCACCACGTCGCAACTGTCCCAGCCCAGTGCGTCCATCTCGGCGCGGGTGGTGGGCAAAAACTTGGCCACACCAAAGCGCTGCGCCCAGTACTTGCGGTAGCTGGACAGCGGCTTGGCGTCGCGTGGAAACAGCGACACGTCGTTAAAAATGGCAGGGCGTGCGGTCATGGAAATGTAAAACGTAACCCAGTATTTTAAGGGTTTACCCAATCTGGGCCTAATCCAAGGCCACTAATAAACGCTATCGCCACCACAACGGGCGCTTTTCATACACTTTAGGCAAACAACAATGCGCATTCAGTGCACTTTGGCACAGCGCGTGCGTTAAGGTAACAAGCTGCTGTAACCCGCTGTTTTTTTACAAAAAATGGACGGGTTTTGCTGTTTAATAACAATTTTGACATTAAAAAGTATTCATAGTCTATTTTGTAGCATCGCCCTGCGTATTTATGTCGTCTACTTTTAATCCTTCTGAATTTGCCGCCACCACCATGGACAGCCAGTTTGGCGAAGGCCCGCGCGATGCTGTGAACTACGGTTACCTAGGCCGCTACCGGCTAGACCGCATGATTGGCCACGGCGCTATGGGCGCGGTGTTTGAGGCGTTTGATGCCACGCTGGGCCGCACCATAGCTATCAAAACCCTCTACACCCAGCCCGACCAAGCCGAGGGCGGGTTTGACAGCGCGATGGTGGACGGCGCTATTTTGCAAGAAGCGCGCGCCGCAGCCACGCTAAACCACCCCCACATCGTTACCGTGTACGACGCAGGTCGCGCGCCCAGCAGCGTGCTAGGCCGCGAGCTGCCCTATGTTGCCATGGAGCTGCTGCAAGGCTGCGACCTGCGCGAACGCATGAACGCAGGGCCACCGTTAAGCCAGCGCGATGCCGTGGCATTGGTAGGCAAGCTGGCGCTGGCGCTAGACCATGCGCACAAGGCGGGCGTGTTGCACCGCGATATCAAGCCTGCCAACGTGTTTATGTCTAAAACCAATGGCCCCAAGATTTTGGACTTTGGACTGGCTAAATTTACTGCCCGCGCTAAATACCAGGCCAATGCCGCCAGCAGCGAGGTGATAGCCGGGTCGCCCCAGTACATGTCGCCCGAAATGGTGCACAGCATCCACGACGCCAGTGTGGCGGTTGACGCACGCAGCGATGTGTATTCACTAGGCGTTATGCTGTACGAGCTGCTGTGCGGCAAGCAACCCTTTGACGCCCCCACGCTAGAGCTGCTGCAAGCGCGCATTATTAACACGCCGCCCGAACCGCCGCACAAGGTGAACCCCGCTATCCCGGCTGAGCTGTCGGCCATCATGCTAACCGCGTTAGCCAAAAAACCTGAAGACCGCTACCGCAGCGCAGGCCAGCTAGCACGCGAGCTACGCCGCTGGGGCGCGCAGTCGCAAGACGCCGACAGCCCAGACGCCATCTCCAAGCCCGGCGTACTGGCAGAGCTAACATCTGGCCCTTTGCCACTAGACGGTGCGGTCGCGCAGCCTGTCGAGATCAATTTTTCTGTCGCCAAATCACGCATGCCCGTGTTTGCCGCTTTGGCAGCAGCGATAGGTGTGGCACTTATTGCTGCAATATGGTGGACTGTGCAGCAACCCGCGCCTAGCAAACAGCCGCCGTTGGCAGCAGGTAGCCGCCCGGTAAATTTACCTACGAGTGCCGTGGCTCTCAATACGGCGCCCGCCACAGCACTGTCTACTTCTGCATCTACCCTTGCATTGCCCGCCGTACTGCCAGCAACTGCGGCCACCACGGCCACTGCAGCGTCGCCCCAGCTGACCGCGTTAGCGGCGGCCACCCCAAGTGCGGCTGCACCAACTGCGGCTGCACCAACTTTAGTGGCACTGGCAGGCAGCTCCAGCGCAGACCCATCTTCCGCTAGTGCAGCAACCGCTAGCCTTAGTCCACCCGCGCCTACCACTGCCAAGCTGCGTATCAGCCTAACCCCTTGGGGCGAGATAGAAGTCGATGGCAAAAAAATGGGCGTATCGCCACCTTTGACCAGCTTGACTTTAGAGCCAGGACCTCACACTATTGTGGTGCGCAACAGCGACTTTACGTCCTACACATTCAAAATCAAATCCGTGGCAGGCAAAACCGACAGCATCGTACACAAGTTCGAGTAAGCTGTGCATGAACTTGCCTTACGCCCACTATTCGTAAACTCACCAGATACCATTTATGACATCACGCCCTTTGCAATTTTCAGCTTTGGCCTGCGTTTTGGCCGCTACCTTGGCCGGTTGCGCCACACCCCCGCCGGAGCCACCCCCACCTGCACCAGCCCCTGTGGTGCCTGCGCCCGCACCCGCACCGGTAGTAGCACCACCGCCGGCCCCTGCACCCGCCGCAGGTAGCCCAGCCTTGCGCGATGGCGTGGCCGCATTCAATTCTGGCGACTACAAACGTGCCGAGTCCAAGCTGCTAGAGAGCCAAAAACTTGGGCTTTCCGAGCGCGCAGATCAACTGCAAGCCCACAAAACCAAAGCCTTTTTGTACTGCGTTACCCGCCGTGCTGCGCTGTGCGAGAAATCATTCGCCGATGCATTTGCGGTAGACAAAACGTTCGACCTGACCCGTGCTGAACGCGGCCACCCCGTGTGGGGGCCTGTTTTTACCAAGGCTAAGGCTAAGCAACCCAAGTAAATACTGCTCAAGCAGCTATTGAATTTGTAGCGCTCCTTGGGGTTTTTCTCGTAGACCTTGCGGTTGTGAAGAGCTGTTTCGTTCGTTAGCCCTGTTCTTTCCTTGTACCTCGCGGTCACACAGCACCGCACGGCATGCCCATGCCAAACGGACCTGCGGCCCTTTATTGTTTGTCATAGGCATACCGAACGTTGCTGTGCTCCACTGGCGCGGTTGCTGGCAGAAAAACACTCTTCCAGCAGCCTTTTGAACAACAAAATAGGCCAGTAACCCAAGCAAATTCTGCTCAAGCAGCTATTAAATCAATAGCTCTTTATAGTTCATGTTTACCCTAGCAAGCATAATAGGCAGATGCCCACACCCACCGTCCCCACTACAAACGCGCCGCACAGTCCGCAGCAAGAACAACCGCAGTCTTTGCTAGCGCTTTTCTTGGCTTTCAACAGCGTGGCACTGCAAGGCTTTGGCGGAGTGCTGACGATTATTCAGCGCGAGATGGTCGACAGGCGCCGCTGGTTAACGCAGCAGCAGTTTGTCGAAGACTGGGCGGTATCGCAGATTTTGCCGGGCGGCAATGTGATTAATTTGTGCATTATTTTAGGCAACCGGTATTTTGGCTGGCGCGGCGCAGTGGTGGCGCTGGGGGGTATTTTGTTGGTGCCGTTGCTGCTGGCTTTGGTACTGGCCTCGCTGTATGCGCAGTTTGCAGATGTAGCCGCTGTAGCAGGCGCAGTGCGCGGCATGGGCGCGGCAGCGGCTGGGCTGATTGGCGCGGCTGCTATCAAAATGCTATCAGGCTTACATAACAACTTGCTGGGCACCAAGCTGTGCGCCCTGCTGATAGCGCTGACTTTTATCTCGGTAGGTTTGCTGCGTTGGCCGATGATCTACACCGTGTTAGGTTTGGGTGTACCTGCTTTTGCGTACGCCTGGTTTTTGGTACGCAAGGTACAGAGTAACCCAACTGTAGGCCTGTCAAACGACTCGCAGGAGCAGCTATGACTGCAGACCAATGGTTATCACTTTTTAGCCACTTTTTAATGCTGTCGCTGCTGGCCATTGGCGGGGCTATTACCACTGCGCCGGATATGCACCGCTTTGTGGTGGAGCAGCGCGGCTGGCTGAGCGATGCACAGTTTAATGCCAGCATTGCTATTGCGCAGGCCGCGCCGGGCCCTAATGTGATGTTTATTCCGCTGATCGGCTGGCAAACTGGCTTGTCGATTGGTGGCAACTACTACAGCGCAGCAGCGGGCTTGGCGGCTACGTTTATCGGCATTATGGTGCCCAGCAGCACCCTTACCTTCGCCACTACACGCTGGCTACACCGCAACCCACGGCACATTGTGGCGCTGTCTAGCAAGGCATCGCTGGCACCCATATCGGTAGCGCTGTTGATCGCCACCGCGTGGCTGCTAACTGCTGCACACCACCAGCCTGCCAAAGATTGGCCGCTGTGGGTTTTGACGATTGCATCGCTGCTGATGGCTTGGCGCACCAAGCTGCATTTGCTGTGGATGCTGGGTGCTGGCGCGGTGCTGGGCGCGCTGGGTGTGATTTGAATGTGCAGCGCTAGTTGCGCAGCGATGTAAGCCCAGCTTTAACGCGGGCTCTCAAAAAATACGTAGTTCGACGCGTAATCGCTGATCTCAAAATACACCCGCTTCTCGCCTGCGTCAACGATCATGTTTAAGTTCTCGTCCAGCACGCCGTAGCCAAAGCGGTACGGGCGCGGCTTGTTGTCGTCGGTGCCCATGGCGGTTGATAGTTTGTCGATTTTTAAGAAGCGGCGCACCACTTTGTCACCCGCGTAGATCTCCAACACACCGTTAGTACCGGTCCAGTTTTGAATGTCGCGCTGAATCTTGTTTTGTTGCTCTTGAGTGCAGCTAGCCAGCATCAAACCTGCTGCAACAGCTATTAAAGTAGTAGCAATTTTCTTCATTGTCTTATCTTTCAAAAATTAAGTACGCTGGCGCAATGCCTCGTACAAACACACGCCGCTGGCTACCGACACGTTTAAGCTTTCTACCGCGCCGCGCATGGGAATACTCACCAGTTCATCGCAGGTTTTACGCGTTAGCTGGCGCATGCCCGGGCCTTCTGCGCCCAGTACCAGGGCAACCGGGCCTTTCAGGTCGACATCGTAAATGGTTTTCTCAGCATCATCGCTGGTGCCAATAATCCAGATGTTGCGCTCTTTCAATTCATTCAAAGTGCGGGCTAAATTGGTCACCATAAAGTACGGCATCGTCTCTGCCGCGCCGCTGGCCACCTTAGACACCGTGGCGTTAATGCCCACCGCATGGTCTTTGGGTGCAATCACCGCGTGTGCGCCTGCACCATCGGCCACGCGCAGCACTGCGCCCAGGTTGTGTGGGTCGGTCACGCCGTCTAGCACCAAAATCAGCGGGTTGGTGGTGTCGGCAGAGGCTTCTAGCTCTTCTAGCAGCTCGTCTAGCGACGTGGCTTGCTTAACCGCCTGCGCCAACGCCACCACGCCTTGGTGGCCGTGGCCGCCCGACATTTTGGACAAACGCAGGCCATCGGCCTCAATCAATCGCACCCCCGCTTCGGTGGCTTTGTCCACGAAGCTGCGCATCCGCGCATCGCGCCGCGAGGCATCGTAGTAAATTTCAACAACAGAGGTGGGTGCGGTTTTAACCCGCACGCCCACGGCGTGAAAACCGTAGAGAATTTTGGTAGCAGACATGGTGTGATTATCGTTGGCTATTAAAGAGCCAATCACCATTTCTAACGCTAGGGGCTTATTTATCTGTATTAGCCAAGTAATTCACATCTACAAAGCCTACCGCTTACTTAGCTTGCAGTAGCTGGGGCACCTGCAGCAGGACAAATTCGTTGTCGTCGGCTTTGTTGGGGTCTCGGCTGCTAGAAAAGGGTAAGTTGTTGTCGTTGCCCACAATGATGTGCTGCGCATCAACAATATCTACGTTTTCAATCGTGAAAAATGGAAAACTGAATTTACCCTCGATCTTGGGTTTACGGGCAAGATTGTCGGGGTCATTAATCGCCAGCAAATCAATGTAGCCAATTTTGCGCACAGCATTGCCCACATTAGCCTGCGACATCTCAATCTTGTAAACCCGCTTGATCTTGGGCAGATCATGAAAGCAATTAGTAGCACGCTGCACAACACCTGCAACTGTAGGGCAGGCTTTATCGGGGGTGCCTTCGCCGTTGTCTCGCTCAATCACCAAAGCCGTGGTCTCGTCGATCATGTTGAAGTCGCCAATGGCTAGGCCGTTGGCCTCTAGCATGTACTTCCAGTGGCGGCCCGTCCAGCGCTCGGTAGCTACGTCAAATTCTAAAACGCGCAGGTACTCACGCCCATCGAGTTTTTCGGTGTCTTTGGCTGCGGCATCCCACAGCGCGCCCTCTAGCAGGGCATACAGCTTGCTACCGTCTTTAGAGGCAGCCATGCCCTCAAACCCGCGCGAGCGGCGCACAGTAAAGTCAAGCGCCACATTGGGCGCTGCGGGTGTGGTGATAGCCGGATGGTCGGGCGAGCGTGCTGGCTTGCCATCTACCAGTGTTTCAAACACAGCCAAAATTTTGCCCGACATATCTGCCTTGATAAGCCACGGGCCGAGTTCATCGCCTATCCATAGCGCGCCACCTGCAAACTGAAAGCTTTCGGTATCAAAGTCAGCCCCCGTCAGGTAGCGCTTGGGAGTGCCTTCATGCACGATGCGAAAGGGTACTTTCTTGTCGGGGTCATGCAAAAAAATAGTTTGCAGGCGATTGAGCACGCCACTTTTCCAGTCGATGGTGTAGCGGTTCAGGTACAGCATGGCATCGGGCGAGTTGGCTTTAGAGCCAAAGCCGTTGTCAGTTAGCACCCAGTAGCTACCGTCGGCCATGCGCTTGATACCCGAATGGCCCTGCACGGGCTGGCCATTAAAGGGCAACGACACACCGGTGGGCCGGTTGGCCGATTTACCCTCTACCGAACCGGGCGCATCTACACGCGCGCCAGTGGTGAACTTGCCGCTGAACTGCAAATCTGCAGGCGCGTCTTTGGGTGCGGGCAGATAAGTTTGCGCGGCAATGAGCGCGTGGCCTGCGAGTACGGCGGGGAATTCGGTAGGTGTTTGCGCCAGTGCGTGTGATGCTGCAAGGCAGCACAAAGCCGCCGCCAATATAGCGATGCATGTTTTTTTCATGGTGTTGCCTTTGGTAAAAAGGGGCTCAGAGTTCGCTCAGCTTGCTGCGCGCAATTAGTTTCCAGATGGCAGCCGCGCCGCTCTTGGGCAGCTCGACACGGTAAATTTCGTCATTACCTTGGTTAATAGCGCTGGCACCTTCTTGCGGCGGTACGCCTAGCAGGTGCGACACCAGCAAGGGGTTGATGCCGCCGTGGCCTACGATCACAATGGTGCCGCCGTTTTTATGCTTGTCGCGGATGGTTTTTAGCGCGGCCTCGGCGCGGCGCGATTGGCTCTCCAGCGTTTCGCCGCCCTCCATATCGTCTGTCCAAGTAAAGCGGCGCTTGTTCCAGTCTGCTACGGTGGTGGTGTCTTTGTCGTTGCCGCCTTCAAATTTACCAAAGAAGCGCTCGCGCAAATTATCCATCGGCTCGATAACACTGCGCCCTTCAAACACCGCTGCAGTTTGCTTGGCCCGCAGGTGTGAGCTGACATACACCGCGTCTATTTTTACGTCTTCTAGCAACTTGGCCATAACAGCGGCTTGCTCGCGGCCCGTAGCATTTAGCGGGTTGTCCGTGCCGCCTTGAATGCGGCCCTCCTTGTTCCATTCAGTTTGGCCGTGGCGCACTATATAAACCGTGAGTTGCGCAAAAGCATTAGCGCTAAACAGGCAGCTCACCAGTAACCACAGTGCTATGCACCGGCGTGGCGATTCAAATGGCTTTTTTAGATAGTTCATGGCGATGTTTCGCTGCTAATGCCAACGGGCCGTGTGGATGAAACCAAAACCAATGTAATGCTGTTTTGTGACAAATGCGTGAAGCTTTTTTGTCCAACATACAGGCAAAGCTACTGTCAAATTCAACCTAAAGCAGCCGATGCACTGGCAGGTTATGTACCGCGCTGCACTAACCAGTTAGCCGCCCAAGCCCAACGCGTCAAACACCCTCATAGCTGCATAGGCGTCGTTGGCCGCGTACACCAGTTGTGCCTCGGTTAAATGCGGGTTGGCCCAGTTGCTGGTAGCGGCTTTTTTAGACTTGATAAAGCGCTGGTTAAACAGCACCGCCACAGCACCTTTCACACCCATGTCTTTGCGGTAGCCGCGCTCTCGAAAAGTAGTGTTCAGGTCTAGTACGCCAGCAGGCTCTACACCCAGTTTGCTAATGATGCGCTTGCGGTCATCGCCCAATCCAAAGCCTGCTTTAACAACACCGGGCATCTGCATTAATTGCGCCACCACAGCGCGGCACTGCGGCTGGTGTAGCTGAAAAACCCAAGCTCGCTGCGCAGTAGACAACTGCACAATATGCGGCCCATCCGACACCTCGCCTACTTTAAAGGTAGGTTTAGATTCAGTGTCAAAACCCCACGCAGGCGCTCGGGCCAACTGAGCCAACGCGTCTTGCGCCTGCTCACCCGTGGTAACCAGCGTAATACGGTCTGGCCCCAGCCTGCCAAACTGGGGCAGCAAGGCAATGGCGTCTTTATCGGGCGTGAGCAAGCGAGTAGGCATAGGGCTCTATCATCGCCGCTAAATGGTTGTTGTCACAATTTTAAGATTGATATTCTTAGATCGTGAGCTGCAGCGATGGAGGAAGTCATGCTGCAAAATCTTACGAAAACACGCGCGAATGTTGATGGTTTTTAGGCTGCCTTTCGTACCGCGCGCGCATCGTAAGATTTTCATCACGACCACGCTACATCACCGCTTGGCCGGTTTTAATAGTGATCGCTTTGCATTAGTTTGGTTGCAGTTTATTCTGCTGTCATAACACGCAAAAACGCCTAAATTCACGCGTATTTTCACAGTGTTTTAGCCGTTCTATCCCACAGATACTGCTCAACCAGCTATGCAATTGATAGTAGTTACCTGTCTAACGACTGACCCAAAGCGCGGGCTGTTAAAACCAAGCCAAGAACAATGTGACGAGTTGGGTCCGTCTCGATGAAAAATATGCAGAAAGGCGCGCAGTACAAGAGTTATTCATATTCCCAATAAAATATTAAATAATATGGTCTTCTCAGCCCCAGGAGATCATCATGGCCAGACCTGCAAGCGGGACAGATCAAATTGAGGCCGCCAGAGCCAGCTTAAAGAATGCTGTTACGGCAGACCAATTACGTGCAGCGCAGTCTGTGTTGTTACGACTAGAGCTTGGGCTTAGTTTGGTGCAGACGGCGCAGGCCATCGGTCGCTCAGTAGGGGCCACCTGCAAAATGCGCACCACGTAATGTGCCGTTGCAACAGGTAAGCGCCCAGTTGCCAAATCCAAGACAACGCTGCGCAACCGAACCAAAGCGACGCTGCAAGAAGAAGCGGCTGCGCCAAAAGAGCTTCTACAACCAGACCTTTGACTCACTCGATTTGCTTTAAGGTCATCTGGTGGGGTAACTCAAAGTGATGCAGGCGCAGCGCGACACGATAAAAAGCATTGCGGGTTGGGATTGGATTGTTAAAGCTATTTCTAATGGGAACTAGAAATAGCCAAACAACCATCTCGATTCGCGCAATGTGTTGTCGGAGTATTTTTCGCAAAAGAGATGCCCGGCTCGAGTCCAGCTACACGACGCACACGCTGAACCCGGAGATCAACTCTCAGGCAAACAATTTGACTTCAGTTAGACTATGCTTTTAATAGCTGCTTGAGCAGTTATTACCTGCTCTGGAGGCTGACACTATGCACAAATATTGGGCGCACGCAGCGGTGCCTTGCGCAGGCACACCATCACCGACGCGCCGCAGCGCCATACTGCACAGCATGGCTGCACTGGGATGGCCTGCCAGCAGCTTTGCAGCCGGGCCTGCCACCACACCAGCTAACCTATCCCCCACCGCTTGGCCCAACGCCTTGCTGGTGCCCGGCGGCGTGGCGCGCTTGTCATTAGGCCCTGCGGCCATCAAGCCCGTGGCCATCATGGCAGCAGCAGATGGCAAAACTGAAGTGCCTGTATTGGTGGTGGGCGACGCCATTGAATGGACCGCGCTGGTAGGCATTGCGCTGGCAGCCAAGCCAAGTGCGGCCAGTATTTCAATCACATCCGAAAGCGGGGCTGCACGCAAGGTAGCCTACACCGTAGCCGACAAAAAATATGTCGAGCAGCGCCTAACGGTGGCCCCCGGCACGGTAGACTTGTCCCCCGAAAACGAAGCCCGCTACGAGCGCGAGCGTGCGCACCAAGCCGTGGTGATGGCCACCTACACCCAGCCCGTACCAGACTACTTTGCCCAAGGCACCCAGCTGCTGATGCAGGTGCCCACCGTGGGCCGGCGCTCCAGCTCGTTTGGCCTGCGCCGCGTGTTCAACGGCCAGTCGCGCAACCCACACAGCGGCATGGACATAGCAGCGCCCACCGGCACCGCCATCGTAGCGCCGCTGCCCAGTACGGTAATTGACGTAGGCGACTACTTTTTTAACGGCAACACCGTATGGCTAGACCACGGCGGCGGCCTGCTGACGTTGTACTGCCACTTAAGCGCCACCGACGTAAAAGTGGGCGACAGCCTGCAAACCGGCCAGCGCCTGGGCGCAGTAGGCGCCACCGGCCGCGTGACCGGCCCACACCTGCACTGGGGCGTGATGCTGAACCGCACTATGGTCGACCCCGCGCTGTTTGTAGCAAGTTGATGGCCTCTCGCCTGATCCGCTTTAACAAACCCTACGGCGTGCTAAGCCAGTTCACGCCCGAAGGCAAGTGGCAAGGGCTGGCAGACTACATCAACCTACCCGGCGTATACGTGGCAGGCCGCCTAGACGCCGACAGCGAAGGCCTGCTACTGCTGACCAACGACGGCCAGCTGCAAGCACGCATAGCCGACCCGCGCTACAAAATGGAAAAAACCTACTGGGTGCAAGTAGACGGCATACCTGACGATGCTGCCCTGCAAGCCCTGCGCAACGGCGTGCAGCTGGGCGACGGCCCCACCCGCCCGGCCCGCGCCCGGCTGATCGACCCACCCCCTGCCCTGTGGCCCCGCAACCCACCCATTCGCGTACGCGCCGCCCAGCCCACCGCCTGGCTAGAGCTGTGCATTACCGAAGGCCGCAACCGCCAAGTACGCCGCATGACCGCCGCCGTAGGTCACCCCACCCTGCGCCTGATACGCGCCGCCATCGGCCCCCACACACTGGACGGCTTGGCACCGGGGGCTTATCTGGCAAGCTAGGTACTACTAATTTCGTAGCTGCTTGAGCAGGATTTACTTGGGTTACCGACCTATTTCCTTATAAAAATTAAGGCTGCAGCAGCCCAACAGGTATGGGCTGATCGCGTTAGCTCACAAGTTCATTTTCAAGCACGTGCATCTTTATGTTCAAAGGTTTCAGAACCTGCACGCCGCGAAACAGCTTGGCTTGCAGCCGCTATAGCGAGTGCGACAAAGATCAGACCTGCTGCAACAGAAAAAGTTAGCCGCATACCGGCCACTACGGCTTGTGGCTGCGTAGTCAAAGCACTGGTGGTTGCCGCGCCAAGAGCGAACAAGGCACCCATCAGCGATGCTCCTGTGATAAGCCCGAGATTGCGTGACAGGTTAAGCAGGCCAGATATAACGCCGCGCTGGTCTGGGCGGATATTTGCCATAACCGCCGTGTTATTGGCCGCTTGAAACAGTGCATAGCCAGCCGTGATAAGTACCAGCGGCGCGATGTAACCCGGTACGCCCAGCCCAGTGGGAAGTACTGGCAATATGACTGAGCCAAGCAGCATCGCAACTAGCCCAAAGACGATCATTCGAGATGTACCAAACCTGTCTACAAGACGCCCTGCAGGCGCACCTGCCAGTGCAGCAACAATAGGCCCGGATGACATGACGAGTCCCACGCGAGCTGCGTCTAGGACAAGCGCGCCTGCCAGATAGAACGGCCCCACCACCAGCGTCGTCATCACCACGGTGGTGACAAGGGCGCTCATAACGAAGCCCGCGCTTAAGGGCAGATTTAGCAATATGTCCAATCGAACCAGTGGAGACACTGCTTTGGACTCGGCAGCTAAAAACAGGCCAGCTCCAACAAGCGCAGCCAATAACAAGGCCATGTTGAGCAAACCGAAACTACCGCGCCCCACCGTCATGGCAAGTGCATAAGCAGCCAGTGTCAGGCAGAGCAATAGTGTGCCCATCACATCAAAGCTGACCCGCTTTGCTGTTGGCTCTGTGCGGTCACGGGGCAAGTAGTGGTAGGCGAGAAGAAAAGTCAGAATACCCAGCGGTATATTGATGATAAAGAGGGCCGGCCAACCGAACCCGGCGATCAGAACACCCCCAAGCGTGGGACCCAGTGCAGTACCCACCGCAGACATCGTTCCTAGCAGTCCCATGGCGCTGCCGGTTTTTGCTTTCGGAACTGCCTCACCGACCATCGCCATGGCGAGAACCATCATGACGGCCGCACCTAACCCTTGCACTGCCCGAGCAGCAATCAGCAGCCACAGCGTGGGGGCGACACCGCATAAAACCGAGGCCACCGTAAACAGTAATATCCCGGCCAACATCAGCCGTCGGCGACCCATGACGTCACCCAGCCGCCCGACGCTGACGATCAGGGTGGTGATAGCCAGTAGATAGGCGAGAACCACCCACTGCACTTGCTGGAAAGAGGCATTGAATGCCTGTACGAGCGTTGGCAAGCCTACGTTGGCAATGCTGGTGCCAAGCGACGACATCAACATGGAAAGCGAGAGGCTCGCCAGCGCCCAGCGGGTGGGCGGTGGCAGTTGCACATTGGCGGTGTGTATGGTCATAGTAGTTACGTCCTTTAACGAGGTTGCCAGCTCCCAAAATGGAGCCGATATGCAAGCGTAGGTCTTTGCCGGACATAGCGGAAGGCGCACCATTTGCACTGTATTTATGCACTAGACGCTACAGCTCGCGCCAAACTGCGTTATGGTTGATCTATGGCTATGCCCGATCTCAACCTGCTAATTACCCTGGATGTGCTGCTGGCTGAAGGCAATGTAACGCGTGCAGCACAAAGGCTTCGTCTTAGCCCGTCGGCAATGAGTCGGTCACTGGCGAGATTGCGCCAGACAACAGGAGATCCGTTATTGGTAAGGGCGGGACGCGGTCTGGTGCCAACGCCGCGTGCGCTCGAACTGCGCGACAAGGTCAGCCAGCTTGTGCAGGATGCCCAAGCAGTGCTACGGCCTGCCAATACGCCTGACCTTAAACAGCTAGTAAGAACGTTCACGCTACGAACAAGCGAAGGTTTTGCAGAAAATTTCGGACCAAATCTTATTGCCCGCGTTGGCGTAGAAGCTCCAGGCGTACTGCTTCGCTTTGTTCAAAAGCTGGACAAAGACAGTGCTCAGCTTCGCGCGGGAACTATCGATTTAGAGACTGGCGTTGTCGGGACCACCATGGGGCCAGAGGTTCGCGCTCAGGCTCTATTCAGAGACCGTTTTGTAGGCGTTGTGCGACTAGCTCACCCTCTGTGTCAGGGTGAGATCACACCTACCCGATATGCGGCTGGCAGACACATCGGCATCACGCGGCAGGGTCTTGAAATGGGGCCGATTGATGAGGCTTTGGGTCTGATAGGGTTGCAGCGGCAAATCGCAGCCATTGTCGGGGGATTTTCGACGGCAGTAGCCATGTCCAGAGCCTCTGAGCTTATTGCAAGCGTTCCCGAGCGTCACACCGGCAATCTGCGTAGCGGGATGCATACGTTCGATCTTCCGTTTACGACGCCTGAGTTCACAGTCTCGTTGCTCTGGCACCCAAGGTTTCATGCTGATCCAGCACATCGCTGGCTTCGTAGCTTGGTTGTCCAGGCCTGTTCGGCAACGAAATGAACAGAGCCCGTCGCAGCGCATCAGAACCACGATAGCGTTAAAAAGTACCTGTAAATAGTACGAACGTTAGATAAAAGTAACGCCAAAACACTCTATGCTTGAAAGTGCGCTTTGCATGTAGCGTGTAACTCAAACATTGAAAAAAGGAAAATCAAAAAAATGTTGCGTTTATCTAAACTTATTACTTGGGCTGCGGCCGTAGCCGCCGTTAGCGTGGCACTAATTTCGTGTGGCGGCGGCGGTAGTGGCACTGCTGCACCTGCTACGCCCACTGGCCCCGCCTACGTTAGCGGCAAGGTGCAAACTAGTACTGGTGCGGGCTTGGCGGGTGCCTCGGTGTCGGCTGCGGGGCAAACTGCGGTTACGGGCAGCGATGGCAGCTATAAATTTGAGGCGACGGGTGACACCGCCGTCATTTTGGTAAAGAAAACTGGCTACACCACCACTGCCAAAGAAGTGCCATTGCAAAAAGGCGTTACCACGCAATTAGATATTCCACTGTTTGCTGACCAAGTGAGCACCACTTTTAGCGCCAGCGCGCCTGCCGACATTACCGTCAGCGGAGCCAACGTCAAAATACCTGCTAACGCAGTGCAAACCGCCAGCGGCGCGGCCTACACGGGTACTGTAAGCGTGGGTGCCAGCTACTACAGCCCCGACACAGTGCAAGGCGCACAAGCCTTTGCGGGCCCCTACACGGGCAGCGACAGCGGTGCACAGTCGCCTATTATTTCGATGGGGTTTGTAGAGGTGAAATTGAGCGACGCCGCAGGCAACCCGTTGCAGTTGAAGGCTGGCTCGCCCGCTACTCTCACTTTCCCTACCAGCAGCAACACGGGCACCGCTACGTCGGTGCCGCTGTGGTTTTACGACGAGGCTGCTTTAGTGTGGAAGCGCGAGGGCGATGCCACGCGCCAAGCTGACGGCAGCTTTCAAGGCACAGTGAAACACTTTACGCTGTGGAATGCAGATTTTCAGGGTTTGACTGCCACCATCAAAGGGTGCTTTCGTGATGCAGCCGGGCAACCCGTTGTTAACGTAGGCTTTATCGGGTTGCGCGGCACGGGGTGGAGCCAGCTTTTCAGTGGCAACAGCCCCGACGGCGACTTTGAAATCTCGCGGGTACCTGCCAACATGCCTTTGGAGCTGTTCTCAGCCGTAGCACCAGCGTCTTTTGCCAGCGTGGCGATACCTGCTTTGGCACCGGGCGAAGTGCGCCAGTTACCGTGCACTAAGGCCATCCCTTCCACGTCTAATGTGATTGTGGCACCGAGCATTCCGTTTGGAGTGACCACCACGGTGCCAGGTACAGGCACAGCAGCATTTGCAGGCAGCTATTCGGGTACTTACACAGGCGTTGAAAACGGCACATTTAGCGTCGTTGTCTCCGCTGCGGGTTATGTAAGTGGCACAAACTACTCAATAACCTACCAACGAACCTTCCTCGTTTCTGGTCAAGTCTCGGCTGACGGTACTCTATCTCTCGCAGCAACAGCAACAGCAGGTACCGCTGGCTCTGGTCAATTTAAAGGGACCATCAGCCCAGCTGGCGCTGTTAATGGCACTTGGAACTACACGGGAACCGCGCAGGGCGGCACCTTCACCGGGCAGCGCAACTAGCCGCGCATTACCTTTCGTACCAAGCCCTTCACGCGCATAGTTTGAAGGGCTTTTTGTGTTTGTGCCGTGAAGGTTCCAGCAGGTTTAACGTAAACGGACTTGTAAAACGTTTGCTTAATCAAATATCTCATTCAACCAAGATTTTTTGCGCCGCGTGCTGTAGCCGCCGCGTTGGTCTGAATCGGCAAAGTATGGGCGGTAGCTGAGGCGGCTGTGGGCCATGGGGCCAGAATGTTCGCCCTGAAATGTGCTGGCCTGCGGCATGGTAGCTACAGCGCGGTCCATCAGTTTGTCTAGCTCGCCGCGGTCTAGCCACACGCCTCGGCATTGCTGACAGTAGTCAATCTCCACGCCTTGGCGCTCGGTGATGGTAAGGGCCGAGTCGGTGCATGTGGGGCATTTCATGGTGAATTCCTTGGATGAAAAGTTAAAAAATTAGTCGTTTAATTAGTCGTTCAATTTGTCGTTATTGCGAAGAGCGGCGTACTCACTGGCGCGGCTAGTTTGCACGGCCTGTGTAGTGGAATGCATAGGGGAATCTGCAGCGGGATGCTCGGCAGAATGTGCGCTGCTGTGCGCTGCTGTGCGCTGTTTTGCCAAATTCACGCTTTAAGCGGTGTTCTAAAGCGTGCTCGGTGTTGCGGTTGCGCCGCCACGTGCGGGCCCGTTCATGTCTGACAGCTGCACCGTGGCGCGCGGCACCACGGCGCTAAAGCGCTTGGTCACCGCGCGCAGGTGGGCAAGCGCTACGTTGCGCAGCTTAGCGCCTTCGGGGTCACACAGCGGCGCACGGTATGCCCATGCAACACTCCTTGTTGGGTTTGACAATGATAGTGTTGCACTTGGATTTTGAGGTCAAGAGCATTTTTAAGAACAAAACAGCCCTGTAACCCAAGCAAAACCTGCTCAAGCAGCTACGAAATAAATAGCTATGCAGCCCTCAAAGCTTCACGCAGACCAGCGCCAATCTCTGGTTTACCTGCAAACGGATCGGTAGGATTGCGCGCTTGCAAAACATCTTCTAGCCGCGTTTGCACGGATGCTATGGCTTTGGGGTGACTGTAGATGTAGAAGTGGTTTGCGGCCACAGCGTCAAACACCATTTGCGCTACATCGGCCGCGCTAACTTTGCCGCTGCCTACGGCTTTGTCGCTCATGGCCTGGCCGATCAGTTGGCTCTTGGTGGGTTTGATGCCGCGCTGCTTGAATTCTTCAGGCCGGTTGCGGTGGCTTTGGCTGATGCCGGTAGGTACAAAGAAAGGGCACAGCACCGACGCGCTGACCTGGTCCGTCACTAACTGCAGGTCTTGGTACAACGTCTCGCTCAGCGACACCACGGCGTGCTTGCTGACGTTGTACACGCCCATGTTGGGTGCGTTCAGCAGCCCGGCCATGCTGGCAGTGTTGACGATGTGGCCTTGGTAGGCCGCGTCTTTCTTAGCAGCGTCCAACATCATCGGGGTGAACACGCGCACGCCGTGGGCTACGCCCATCACGTTCACGCCGATCACCCATTCCCAGTCTTTGGCAGTGTTCTCCCAAATCAATCCACCTGCGCCGATGCCCGCATTGTTAAACACCAAGTGCGGTGCGCCAAAGCGTGCCAAGGTGGCTGCGCCCATAGCTTCTACTTCGGCGGCTTTGGATACGTCTAGCTTGAATGGCAGCACCTGTGCGCCCAAAGCGGTCACTTCTGCAACGGCTTTGTCCAGCGCGTCTTGCTGCACATCGGCTAGCACCAGGTTCATGCCCAGCTTGGCCCCAATGCGTGCGCACTCTAGGCCAAAGCCTGAACCTGCACCAGTGAATACGGCAGTTTTGCCTTTGAAATCTGTAATCATTCTTAGCTCCAAAAAATACAATTAATTGCGCAGCATGTCGATATGCGGTATGCCGTCTTCGATATAAGGCGCGCCAGTTTCGATAAAGCCTAGCTTGCCGTAAAACTTATTTAAACGTGCCTGCGCGCCGATGCGAATGGGCTGCACGCCCCAATGCTGGTGCACACAATCTATGGCTTGCTGCATCAGCACCGGGCCTGCGCCCGTACCGCGCAAGGCAGCGCTAGTGATCACCCGGCCAATGCTGGCCTCTGCAAACTTGACACCTGCAGGAAAGCAGCGCGCATAGGCCACCAGCGATGTGCCCGCCCAGCCCATCACATGCACAGCCTGCGCATCAAAGCCGTCCATATCTTGGTAGGGGCAGTTTTGTTCCATCACAAACACATCGCTGCGCAGTTGCAGCACGGCGTACAGCTGCGGTACGGTCAGCGCGTTGTACGCAGTGTGCTGCCAATTAATAGCGTCTAAAGTCACTGCCATCTAGATAGCTTTCAAGACAAAACCAATACGCGGAAAGTGCACATGTACCATGCCCGCGCTGGCATCGCTGCGGCGCAATGTGTAGCGTGTGCGTGTCGCGGCTACCAGTTCGCCCACGGTGGGTTCCAAGCCAAAGCTTTCTGCAGTGATGCTGACTTGGCTGCCCAGCGCAATGCCGTGCTCATCTTGAAAAACTTCATTTTTTACATCAAACAAGTGGTTAGCGCCGGTAAATGCTGCGCAAGCAGCTATAGATTGTGCAGCATCGCTCTTAGTCATCTGGCCGTGGCCTAGCGCCTTGATGCGGTCCATCCAGGCTAGCACATTGGGTGTGGCGTCCAAAATACCGGCCAGTGGTGCAATATTGCGGGTGAACCACAGCGGGTGATAAATCGCAAAGTCGGCCACGCTGGGCTGCGCGCTCAGCACAAAGTCTTGCCCTTCCAGCATGGTGCTGATGCGGCGCAGATAACTTTTGTAGGCGGGCGTAGCGTCTTGCGCAGCCATGCGCGCTGCGCCTGCGCGCATGGCCTTTCTGTCTTCGGCAAACGTAGCCAGCGCCTCAGGCGGGCGGTCTGCAAACATAAAGGCCGCGCCTGAGGGCGAGAAGTTATAACTCATCGCCACCCAAAACAGCGTACTGTCGGCCCACTGCGCTACCGTGCGCGCCGCGCCTTTGATGCCCGTGGGGTACAACGGTTTATCAGGGCTAATGTGTTCTAGTACATCGCAGATCAGCGCGGTGTCGCAAATAACGTCATTGCCAATTTGCAGCACCGGAATACGCCGGTAGCCGCCGGTTAACGCCACCAAATCCGGCTTGGGCATCACCTGCGGCTGCAGCACCGACTTCCACGCCAGGCCTTTGTAGCCAAAAATGGCGCGCATCTTTTCGGCAAACGGCGATGTGGGGTAGTGGTGAAAATAAATGTCTTGGGTCATAGCGCGTCTCGTGATATTTTGAGTTAATTTGAGGATACTAAATCGGACTTCTGGACGCGAAGGACGCGAAGGTTGCGCGAAGGACGCGAAAGGGATACAAAATTAAGTCAATCTAGAAATTGAATTAAATTAAATTAAATTAAATTTTAAGTAATTTTTCGAAAATTCTTATTTTTTTATATTCTTCTTTCGCGTCCTTCGCGCAACCTTAGCGCCCTTCGCGTCCAAAAATTCGGTATTACAGCCTTACCCCATCCTACTTCGTCGTGGTGCAAAAATTAACTTTAAAGTGTCCAACCCATCACGCACCTCAGCATCTTGCAAAGCGCCTTTGTCTAACAACAGCTGGTGCAAGCGGGGCAGATGATAGTGCGGTACTGCTGGGTACAAATGGTGTTCTAAATGGTAGTTCACATGGTGTGGGAACAGCACCATGCGCAGCAGCCAGTTACCAAGCTTGCCGGTTGTGTTGTTGCTGCGCGCTGCCGTCAGGGGTGAAGATAAATCTGTCACAGCGCCATGCTCGCAGATAGCGCGCAGCCGCAAAATGGGTTGCAGCACTGTCACCAGTGGCAGCATCCACAACACAGCGTACATGGCCAAGCCCTTCAGCCCGCCTAGCGCTAGCGCTACCAAAGGCGCAGCTATATGAAAACCTATCACGATCAGCCGGTCTTGCCGTGCACTGGCGCGCAGCTGGGGCGATGTGTCGTTCAACGGGTTTACCTTGCCGCCCGTATCGGCGTTGATAGCAGGCGCACCAAAGAAGTAGGCATAGGTTTTCCAAGCGTTCCAGCCCACCAAGTCTAGCGCCAGCTTGCGCCACAAATACGCCTTGCCGCGCGGGTAGCCACCGTGAATAGCCGTGTCAGGGTCTTGCGGGCCGTACAAATTATTGTGGTGCAGGCGGTGGGTGACACGGTAAGTGCACATGCTCACTCCTCCCAGCATGCCTATCACCCGGCCAGCAAGATCGTTGGCTGTGCGATTGGTAAACATGCGGTAATGCGCCGCTTCGTGCGACAAGATAAACAAGCCATGCAATGCCACACCAATGACCAACACGCTAAGCAACACCCACGACGTAAACCAGTTCACTACGCCAAAGGTAATTGCAGCGGCAATGATCAGCAGCGTTTGCGCAATAGCCACCAACGAACGCCAATTGCTCAGCGCCGTTAAAGGTGCCAGCTCTTGCGCCGACAAAATCTTGCGCGCCGCGGCATTGCCCGACCCCACATGGTCTGTCCCCACATTGCCAATCCCAGCAGCAGGCCCCAGCGCTCGTAAATCATCCCGAAACTCCTCCCCCTGCCGGTCAATCGGCAAGGCAGTAGCGCCAGATGTTGATGTAGATAAATTCATAAAATAATTCACTCCAGAACATCAAAGTCAAACGGATTGGGCATTAAAAAAGATAAAGAATAACCAAATAAATTATGAAAAATCACCACTCTTATTTGGTTTTCCTTTCGCGTCCTTCGCGCAACCTTAGCGCCCTTCGCGTCCGGCAGTCCGCATTAAAAACTTAAGACATCAAACCAGCTTCACCACT
>JANLPQ010000069.1:0-18982 GCA_031367325.1 Polaromonas sp.
CCGCTGCGCTGAGTACACCGCCTGCCAGCTCTTGTGAACATGGTGGGCGATCAATCGCCTACCAGCTCAAGTGACCTTGGTAGGTAATCCACCGCTGTATTCGCACTTAGCCAGTACGCAGCCTTGGCGCTTGGTGTGGACAGCGCAGCGGCATAAAGGGGGAGGCCGAAGGCCGGAGGACAGCCGCGGAGTTGTTCACGCCAAGTGCCAAGGCGTGCACAGCCCTGACGCTGAAGGTACGCCAGAAGTATTCTTTGCAACGAGATGCCCGGCTCGAGTCCAGCTTACCGGTGATAACGCTATCGTAGAGACCACCTCAACAGCACTCCCAGAAAAGCAACCAATTCAAAACAGCACATGCTAAAGCACTAGCCAATCTGTAAGTAAACAAGCCAAGTATTTATGCAAACCCAACAACAGACTCAGAAAAAACGTAGGAGAGTTATTCTGAGCAGTCACTATAAAAAGTAAAAACGTGTAGACAAATAAAGCAAAAGATGCAGATTGCTACCAAAATTTACAGCTAGCGTGCAGCACTTGAGCTGATACTAAAAGCGTAAATTTACAGCGGAGAAATCATGAAAAATACAGTGTTGACATTAGCCTTGGTCTGCAGCCTTGGCACCGCATGGGCTGCAAATTCTCAACAAGCAACGGAGGCGGCCAACAAATACCGCGCTGAAAAATCAAGCAACAGCGTAGCGCAACCCGAGGCGCGCTTAACCAGCACCGCAAAGCCCACTGCAGTAGCTAGTACCGGTTCTACAGCACAGCGCGTAGAGGCGTGTAAACAAAACGCCAGCTGGAACCTGTACAAGCGAGAGCGCTGTGTGTGGCAGGTGTGTAGAGGACGCTGGGACAAAGACGGTTGCCCACCGCAAGGCGCTAAAACTTCCCCTGGTGCACAATAAGTAGATGATTAAACAGGTAATTCAGCAGCTAGTTCAACACCCAATCCAGCCAGCACGGCAATTCAAAATTCCGGTGTCCGTGCTGGTGGTTATCTACACGATTGACCTGCAAGTGCTGGTGATAGAACGCGCTGACCAGCAAGGGCAGCCCACAGCGATGTGGCAGTCGGTCACTGGCAGCTTGGACTTTGCAGATGAGCCACCCGAGCAAGCTGCACGCCGCGAGGTGATGGAAGAAACCGGTATTGATTGCGCGCAGCCAGGCTGCATTTTGCAAAACTGGAAACAGCAAAACACCTACGCACTGGCCCCTGCATGGCTGCACCGCTATGCACCCGGTGTGCTGTACAACACAGAGCATGTGTTTGGGCTGCGCGTGCCGCAGGGCACGCTGGTACAGCTTAATCCTAAAGAGCATGTGGCCTACCAGTGGCTACACAGCGCGCAGGCTGCAAAGCAATGCTTCTCGGCTAGCAATGCACAGGCGCTGTTGGTCTTGGCGCGGCATATGGCAATGCAATCGTGACATGAAATGCGGCGCACTCAAGGTTCTAGCGCTCTTTTTTATAAGCTTTTAGTGCTCTAACCTAGGTAAATCCTGCTCAAACAGCTATTAAATCTATAGTAATAGCATTATCATCTGCACACCCTGTATTAGCCACACACCAGCATGCGCACGCCAGCTTGTCACAATACAGGCTATGAAACCCAACCCCGCTGATTTACGTGTTGCTACTTGGAATATCCACAAAGGCGTGCGCGGGCTGGGGCCGCGCCGGCGGTTAGAGATTCACGACATGGTGCACGCGGTAGAGCAGTTTGATGCCGATATTATTTGCCTGCAAGAAGTGCGCAGCGTGAACCGCAAAGAAGCCAGCTACTTCACCCGCTGGCCCGATCTGCCGCAGGCCGACTACCTGGCCCCCGAGGGCTACGAGGCGGTGTACCGCAGCAATGCGTTTACCCGCGACGGCGAGCATGGCAACGCGCTGCTATCGCGCTGGCCAGTGATCAACCATCAGCATGAAGACATGAGCGACCACCGCTTTGAACAGCGCGGCCTGCTGCATTCAGAGGTGCTGGTGCAAGACACACCTGTGCATGTGATTGTGGTGCACCTGGGGTTGATAGCTGCCAGCCGCGCGCGGCAGCTAGCGCAGCTGGCTAAATTTATCGAGCGTGAGATCCCCAAAGCCGCTGCCTTGATTGTGGCGGGTGACTTTAACAGCCCGGTAGCACCTATTACCTGGGCACACACCGCATTGAAAAGCCGAGCCAATGCCAAGCCGGTAGACCATGCGCGGCACCCTACATTTCCCTCGCGGCTGCCGCTGGTGCAGCTAGACCATATTTTTGCGCGCCATGCCAAGCCTGTGGCCAGCCATGTGCCGCGCGGCGCAGTGTGGGCACGTATGTCAGACCATTTGCCGTTGTTGGTAGACTTTGCGTTGTGACATCAAGTTGTTAGTCAAATTGTGATTCACGCTGTCACCACACCATCCAACATGCCTTTGTTTTCCCCCGGTCACCAAGTGCGTTTGCTAGAAGGCACAGTGGAGTTGTTCCCGGCGCTGATTGCGGCGATGGACGCTGCACAGCGTGACATCCGTATGGAGACGTATATTTTTGACTTTAGCGCCACGGGTGCCGACATAGGGGCGGCGCTGGTGCGCGCAGCACTGCGCGGGGTGCGTGTGCAGCTGGTGGTGGACGGTGTGGGTACAGGCACCATGCCGGCCGATTGGCGTGTACGTTTTGACGCAGCGGGTGTGCAGTGGCGCGTGTACAACCCGCTGGGCCGCATGGGCCTGCTGCTGCCCAGCCGCTGGCGCAGGCTGCACCGTAAGCTGGTGGTGATGGACGGCGGCTTGCCGCAGGCTGTGGCATTTTGCGGTGGTATCAATATCTTGGATGATTACCACGATCCTAACCATGGCGTATTGGAAGCACCGCGGTTTGACTTTTCAGTGCGCGTAACGGGGCCATTGGTAGACGCTGTGCTGGAGGCCACCGAAAAACTATGGCAGCGCATGCAAGCCGCGCGCGAGCTGCGCCAAGGCGCCATTAGCGCAGCCAAAACCTCGTGGGCCAGCTCGCGAGCGGTGCAGTTAAAGCGCAGCGACAGTACCAGTGTGGTGCCCGTGACAGACGGTGGCCATCTGGTGCGGGCTGCGCTGCTGCTGCGCGACAACCTGCGCAACCGCAAACGTATTGAGCAAGCCTATCTCAAAGCCATTGGCGAGGCGCACCACGAGGTGATTATTGCCAACGCGTATTTTTTGCCCGGTGGCAGGCTGCGCCGCGCCCTCGTTGCGGCGGCCCGGCGCGGTGTCAAAGTCACGCTGCTGCTACAAGGCAAGTATGAATACTTTATGCAGTTCCACGCATCGCGCCCGGTGTACAGCGCGCTGCTGGAGGCGGGGGTAGAAATTAACGAATACGCCGCCAGCTTTTTGCATGCCAAGGTGGCCGTGGTAGATGCCGATCAGCCCAAAGCGTGGGCCACGGTAGGCTCGTCTAACCTTGACCCGCTTAGCCTGCTGCTGGCGCGCGAGGCCAATGTAGTGGTGCAAAGCCGCGAGTTTGCGCAAACGTTGCGCGCGCGTTTGGTGCACGCCATGGCGCAGGGAGGCAAGCAAATCAGCCCGGCTGATTACGCTAACCGCCCGTGGCTAAAACGCGTGCAAGAACGCGGTGCCTACGCCATGGTGCGCGCCATGCTGTGGGTAACAGGCAATCGGTATTGACGCCGCGGACAAAGCCATGCCCACAACCACCGATTTGATCGTGCAGCGGCCAGAGGGCCTGTACTGCCCCGCAGGCGATTTTTATATCGACCCGTGGCGCGCTGTGCCGCGTGCGGTCATCACCCATGCCCACGCCGACCATGCGCGCAGCGGGCACGGCCACTACTTGGCACACCACAGTGCCGAGGGTGTGATGCTGCAGCGCCTAGGCGCTATCACGCTACAAAAAGTGCAGTACGGCGAGGTGGTAGAACACCACGGCGTACGCATCTCGTTGCACCCCGCAGGCCATGTGCTAGGGTCGGCGCAGGTGCGGGTAGAACACGGCGGTCAAGTGTGGGTGGCCAGCGGCGACTACAAAGTAGCGCCCGACAAAACCTGCGCCCCGTTTGACCCTGTGCGTTGCAACGTGTTCATCACCGAGAGCACCTTTGGTCTGCCGATTTACCGCTGGCAGCACGATGATGCCGTGTTCAATGACATCAACACATGGTGGGCCGCTAATGCCGCGCTAGGCAAAGCCAGCGTGCTGTGCTGCTACAGCTTTGGCAAAGCGCAACGTATTTTGAGCGGGGTAGACGCCAGCATTGGCCCCATCGTCACGCACGGTGCGGTGGAACCCCTGAACAAAGCGTATCGCGCAGCCGGTGTAGCGCTACCCGCCACGCGCATGGTGAGCGAGGTGGCTGACAAAGCAGATTTTGCAAAGGCCCTGGTGCTGTGCCCACCCAGCGCCACCGGCACACCGTGGATCAAACGGTTTGGTGCCTACAGCGACGCCTTTGCCAGCGGCTGGATGCAGCTGCGCGGCGCGCGCAGGCGCGGTGGCTACGACCGTGGCTTTGTTTTAAGCGACCATGCCGACTGGCCCGGCCTGCTGTCGGCCATTGGCGCCACAGGGGCACAGCGCATCATCGTTACGCACGGCAGCATCCCGGTGATGGTGCGTTATTTGGCTGAGCAGGGTTTGCAGGCAGAATCGTTCAATACCGAGTATGGAGACGATAATTTAGAAGAAAAACTGCCTGTAACCCAAGTAAATCCTGCTCAAGCAGCTATTGAATAAATAGCGTCTACCAGACCGCAGTTATTACAATGCAGCATTTTGCCCAGCTCTACACCCGGCTAGACGCCACCACGTCGACTAATGACAAGCTGGCCGCTATGCAGGCTTATTTTGCAGTCACGCCACCCGAGGATGCAGCGTGGGCGCTGTACTTTCTGGCCGGCGGCAAACCGCGCCAAGCAGTGCGCACCTCGCAGCTCAAAGCGCTGGCGCGCGAGGCAGCAGGTATTGAGGAATGGCTGTTTGACGAATGCTACCAAGCCGTGGGCGACTTGGCTGAGACGATTGCGTACGTGGTGCCTAATGCGCCGCCACAGCATGTTGAGATGGGCGCAGGCAGTGACAACATAAGTGTTGACAACACCGCTACGCAAGATGCCCAAGCGGTGGGCCTAGCCCAGTGGATGCAGCGCCTGTCTGCGTTGCGCGGCATGGATGAACAAGCGCAGGCGGTATTGATCCGCAGCTACTGGCGCGCGCTGGACGCGCAAGGCAGATTTTTAATGGTCAAACTGATTGGCGGCGGCTTTCGTGTAGGGGTCAGCAAGCTGCTGGTCACACGTGCACTGGCCGCCCACGCAGGGCTAGACGCAAAGGTCATGGCGCAACGGCTGATGGGCTACCTGGACGCCAAGCAACAACCTAGCGCTGCAAAATACATAGCTGCTTGTGCAGAAGATACATTGGTTGCAGGCCATAGCGACGTTAAAAATACGCTGCCGTACCCATTTTTTCTAGCCCACGCGCTGCCGCCTGAGCACAGTGCCCACACGCCCGCGCTGCAGGCCCAGCTGGGCGATGTGGCGCAGTGGCAAGCCGAGTGGAAGTACGACGGGATTCGCGCGCAAATCGTCAAGCGCACGATCGACACCACCAGCCAAGTGGCCATCTGGTCGCGCGGTGAAGAGCTGATGACCGAGCGTTTTCCCGAGATAGAAGCCATGGCGCAAAGTCTGCCCGATGGCACAGTGCTAGACGGAGAAATACTGGTGGTGAAAGACGGCCAAGTGGCATCGTTCAACCTACTGCAGCAACGTATTGGCCGCAAAACCTTGACTAAAAAAGTGCTGGCCGATGCGCCCGTGGGCTTTATGGCGTATGACTTGTTAGAGCTGGACGGCCAGGACTTGCGCAGCCAACCGCAGCACGCCCGCCGCGCTGCGCTGGCGCAACTGCTAGCAGCGCACAGCCAGTGGTTGATGTCACCGGTGGTGCCGTCTACCAGCTGGGACGACTTGGCCGCAGCACGCACCCAGTCGCGCGCACGTGGCGTAGAAGGCCTGATGCTCAAGCGGCTAGACGCAGCGTATGGCGTAGGCCGCACCAAAGCCGATGGCCTATGGCTCAAATGGAAGATTGACCCGCTTAGCGTTGACTGCGTGCTGATCTACGCCCAAGCAGGCCACGGCAGGCGCGCCAGTGTGTACACCGACTACACCTTTGCCGTGTGGAACCGCACGCCCCACGATGCCGCCGAGGCACAGGTGGTGATCAATGCCATACAAGCCCGCGTGCCTGCACCACCACTTAAATCACCACTAGGCGACAGCAGTACCGCGCCGCTGCAACTGGTAGCCTTTGCCAAAGCCTACAGCGGCCTGACCGACGAAGAGTTTAAGACAGTGGACGCGGTAATTCGTAAAACCACGCTGGAAAAATTTGGCCCTGTGCGCAGCGTTAAACCGTCGCTGGTGTTTGAGCTGGGTTTTGAAGGTATCAACACCAGCCCACGGCACAAAAGCGGCATCGCAGTGCGGTTTCCGCGCATGCTGCGCATTCGCTATGACAAACCGCTGCACGAGGCTAATACGCTAGAAGATCTGAAGTTACTATTAAATTAATAGCTGCTTGAGCAGGTATTACGGCCTAGAAAGCCTAAAAACCTTAAAAATTTAGATCGGTTAACATTTACGCCATGTTAATGAAAACTAAAACCACTATGACTACCCCCGACACAGACATCGGCACACCTATGTCTGCCATCATCCGTGAGCGTATCAAAGCATCTAAAAAGCGCTTTAATGCTAATGACAATATCGCTGATTTTATTGAGCCCGGTGAGCTGGCCAAGCTGCTGGACGAAGTAGAAGACAAGATGAAAGGTGTGCTGCAAAGCATGGTGATCGACACCGAGACCGACCACAACACCCAAAACACCGCCCGCCGTGTGGCCAAAATGTATTTGAACGAAGTGTTCAACGGCCGCTACGTCAAAGCGCCCAACATTACCGAGTTTCCCAACGCCGAGCATTTGAACGAGCTGATGATCGTGGGCCCGATCACCGTGCGCAGCGCCTGCAGCCACCACTTTTGCCCCGTGATAGGCAAGGTGTGGATTGGCGTGATGCCTAACGAACACACCAACGTGATTGGTCTGTCTAAATACGCCCGCTTGGCTGAATGGGTGATGGGCCGTCCGCAAATTCAAGAAGAGGCTGTTGTGCAACTGGCCGATTTAATCCAGCAAAAAACCCAGCCTGATGGCCTGGCTATCGTGATGGAAGCCAGCCACTACTGCATGGGCTGGCGCGGCGTGAAAGACATGGACAGCAAAATGATTAACTCGGTGATGCGCGGCAGTTTCTTGAAGAACACTGATTTGCGCCGCGAATTCTTGTCGCTGATTCCGCGCCAAAACAGTGGCGTGCAGTAAGCCGCATAGCACCGGCCATCCGCTTAAGCTACCTCTATAAGCACCATAAAATACATAAGGCACACCATGCTAGTCCGACTCCTCTACGTTAGCCGTTTGGCCGACCCCAACAAGCCAGAGCACATTGAAGAAATACTGGCCACCTCGCGCACACACAACCCCGCTAGCGGCATCACGGGTATTTTGTGCTACGGCGCAGGTATATTTGTGCAAGCGATTGAGGGTGGCCGCGACGCTGTGAGCGAGCTGTACAACCACATCTGCAAAGACCCGCGCCACAAAGACGTGGTGCTGCTGGACTACGAAGAGATCACCGAACGCCGATTTGGCGGCTGGACCATGGGGCAAGTTAACCTGGCCAAACTCAACACGTCTATCGTGTTGAAATATTCTGAAAAACCCGAGCTCAACCCATACGGTGTGAGTGGCAAAGTCAGCTTGGCTTTGCTTGAAGAGCTGATGGCGACTGCCAGCATTATTGGCCGAGCCTAGTAAACCGGGATTAGATCAACAAGTAAAACGGGGTCAGATCAAAATTCAGGAAAGCTATCGCACCGAAGCGCGATGTGCTAAACGAAATTTTGCTCTGACCCTGCTTTACGTTCTGCCCGGCGCGCACCGTTTGGCTTGCTACAGTCGTACCCATTTTTCAAATTTCGGCGCATAGCATAAGCCTTAAATGCCCCTCACCGCCGTCCTCCTAGTCCTCCTCAGCGCCCTTATCCACGCGGGCTGGAACATGGCTGCCAAAAAAGCCCAAGGCGATGCACGCTTTACCTTTTTCAACGCCATCATCATGGCTGTTGTTTGGACACCGCTGGGCATCTGGCTTGGCTGGGACATCGTGCCCAACTGGGGCTTTATAGAATGGGGCCTCATAGCGCTCAGTGGCTTTGTTCACTGGGTGTATTTTTACTGCCTACTCACCGGCTACCGCAAAAGTGACCTTACTATTGTCTACCCACTAGCACGCGGCAGTGGGCCGCTGCTGTCGTCATCGGTCGCTGTGATTGTTTTTGGCGAGCAGCTGTCCAAGCTGGGCGTACTGGGAATCGCAGGTGTAGTCATCGGCGTATTTTTAGTAGCAGGCGGCCCAGCGTTGTTTAAAGCCGCGCACGATCCTGAAAAAAAAGAACGTGTTAAAGCTGGTGTGTTTTGGGGCTTGCTCACTGGCGCGCTGATTGCCTGCTACACGGTACTAGACGCGTATGCCGTTAAAGTGATTGCCATATCGCCTATCTTGTTTGACTACTGGTGCAACATGCTGCGCCTGCCGTATGCCATAGTACCCGTACTGCGCGATATACCTGAGGCCAAACGCTTGTGGAAGCTGCAGTGGAAGTACGCCGCCATCGTCGCCATCTTTGCCCCCATAGCCTATGTGTGCGTGCTGTACGCCGTGTTGATAGCACCTGTCAGCCATGTAGCACCCGCGCGCGAGGTAAGCATGCTGTTTGCCGCGCTGATAGGCGGGCATTTGCTTGGCGAGAGCGACCGGGTTTTGCGCATCATTGGCGCAGCAGCCATTGCGGTGGGTGTGATTGCGTTGGCTTTAGGCTGAGTTTTTGAAGACAAAGAAAAATACCGGACGCGAAGGGCGCTAAGGTTGCGCGAAGGACGCAAAAAAGAAAACCAAAATAGAAGTGTATGGTTGATCTATCGCACATGAGGTTTTGCGAGCTTACTTTTTTTGATGCAACATTTAAAGCGTTATGCGAGTTATTGGATGTGATTTTTCTAGCAGCCCTAGCAAGCGAAAACCTATTGTTTTTGCTGTGGGCAGTGCTGACAAAGGCCGCGTGCAGTTGTCGCACCTAGACCGCGTGGAGACTTTGGATGGATTTAGTCATTGGCTGATAACCAACACCGATTGGATCGGCGGCTTCGATTTACCGTTCGGCCTGCCGCGTGAGCTGGTAGAGCACTTGCACTGGCCCACCGATTGGGCGCAGTGCATACGCCACTACGCGGCGCTTTCGCGCGCAGACATTCGCGCTACCTTTAAAGCGTTCTGCGATGCCCGCCCCGTGGGCGGCAAGTTTGCCCACCGCGCTACCGACACGCCCGCAGGCAGCAGCCCCAGCATGAAATGGGTTAACCCGCCCGTGGCCTACATGCTGCACGCCGGTGCGCCGCGCCTGCTAGACGCGGGAGTGCACCTGCCTGCATTGCATAACGGATTGGCCACAGACCGTAACGCCGCAGGCCAGCCACGCCGCGTCGCGTTAGAAGCCTACCCCGGTGTGCTAGCCCGCGAAATACTAGGCAACCGCAGCTACAAATCCGACGACAAAGCCAAACAAACTGCCGACCGTTTAATCGCCCGCAAAGACCTGATCACCGCACTAGAGCACGGCCAAACGCGACTAAAACTACGCCTTAAACTAACCCACGCCCAGCGCGACACGCTAGCCGACGACGCCAGCGGCGACAGCCTAGACGCCGTGCTGTGCATGCTGCAAGCGGCCTGGGCCAAAGGGCAACAGGATGCAGGTAAGGCGCGCTATGGTTTGCCTAAGAAGGTGGATGGGTTAGAAGGCTGGATAGTGACTTCTTAGTTAAACTGCACTACAAAAATGCACAATAGCCTAGGCTAATTTTTGCTGCTACCATTAACCAATGATGACCGCCCCTATTGACCTGAGCACGCTGCGCAAAGCCTTGGCGCAGCTGGTAGAAGCCATTAGCTTTTGGCAGGCCTGCGCGCAAGGTGACCCACTGAAGCCGCATTTGCGTTCTTCTGTCATCCAAAGTTTTGAATTTAGTTATGAGCTGTCTATACGTGCAGTGCGAAGAGTATTGATAGAACGGGCCGAGTCCGCCGACTTTGTACGTGACTTGAGTTTTAACGATCTTTTGCGCCGTGCGTTAGATGCTAATTTGCCCATGGAGATGGATACTTGGCGGCGCTGGCGCGACATGCGCAACGGCACCAGCCATGCTTATGACGAAGAGCGCGCCCAAGCGGTAGCATTAGATGCTTCGGCCTTCGCCAAAGACGCAGCCTATTTGCTAGAACAGCTCGCCGTTGCCGTAGCTGCGCCGCACGACACAGCATCCGCGTCCTCAACTGCACAAGGTGCTGTAAGGCACAAGGGTGCGTAATGTTGGCGCCTCATGTCTACCTAGCCAGCCAGCTTCGCCACATAGACGGTATTGACCTAAGCCCGCAGCATGTTGAAACGGTATGCCACACACTGCGCAGCGTTTTAGCCCAGCCCGTAGCCAGCAACGACGCTTCTGCTCACCAAGCTGTGTAAGCCTGGGTTTTTGGCTCGCGTGCCACACGCCATGCGCGACCTTATTCCGACCTCGATATTTTGATCTCTGAACCCCAGCTTTTAGATTGGCGCGCCCGTGCTGACTTGGCCGACGCATTTGAAGCCAGCAGCCTGCCCTTTAAAGTAGATGTGGTTGAACAAGCACGCTTAGCGCCTGGCATAGCCGCGCGCGTGCTGAATGAACGTTTGCGATTGATTTAGCCGAGCTGCAGTTTTGTAAACCCCCAGCAATACATTTGTCAGTATTGTTCACTTTAATCGACAAAAACTCTACGTGAGGCACGTGCTAACCCATGCAGAGTATGACCGTTGGAACCAAGCCTACAGGAGCAAATGAGTATGAACGTAACGTCTTATAACAACAGCGCTATTGCGCCCGCTTGGAATGCTTTCCAGAGCGCATTGCCCATCAAAATACGCCCCATCCACAGCGCGCAGGAATATACCCGCGCCGTGAATTTTATGAACAACTTGCTAGACACCGTGGGCGATGACGAGGACCATGAGTTGGCCGATTTATTAGCGCTGGTCGGTCAACTTGTAGAAGACTACGACCAAGATCACTATGCGGTGCCTGATGCGCTGCCGCATGAAGTGTTGCGTTTTTTGTTAGATCAGCACGATTTAAAGCAAACCGACCTGGCTGTCGACATTGGGGGGCAGTCCGTGGTTAGCGCTATCCTCAGCGGTAAACGTGAAATTAATGCACGCCAAGCTAAAGCGCTTGCAGCGCGGTTTGGTGTGTCAGCGGCAGCGTTTATCTAGCTGGCGGAAGAACGTAAGAGTCATTAGCATGATCGTTACTGCTCCGTCTCAATATCGGGTATCCGATTAAACGCAATCCGCATCGGCGCATTGTTCAGCGAGTTGTGCGCTGTGGCAAAGTACAGCGCGTTTTTGCCTTGTGTTTTGTTGATGATGTCCATGGCGGCTAACAGGCGCGCGGGGTTGCGTACCGCCTTGGCGTTTTGTACGTGGGCCGACGTGCGCACCAGCGTGCGTGCGGGTGTTGCACTGGGTGTCGTGTCTGTAACTATTGCGGGTAATGCAGATGGTGCGACGACAGTCGACGGCTCATCCACTTCGTCAAACAACGACAAGGTGTGCATGGCCGCAGGCACTAGGCCGTGTAGCACCATGCCTACGGCTTTGGGGTGCTGCAGATGGCACAGCCCACTTTGCCACAGCGTGTCGAGCGTGTGCAAAAAAAATTGCGTGTCTTGCGTCTCACCAAATCGTGTGTCGCGGTGGCCGCTGGGCTCAGTATGGTAACGGTGGTCGCTGCGTACGCTCACGCTCATGCCGGTGGCGTAGAACTGCTGTTTGCGCAGGCGCATGGCGGCTTTTTGGGTGAGGCGGTTCAGCACGCCAAACGCACCTGCCGGGTTGCGCAGCTCAGGCGGCAGCATGTGCGAATGGCCTAGGCTACGTGCTACCACCTCACGCGGGGCGTACCACACGCCGCGCAGTTTGTCGTACATCTCGGTGCCCATCATGCCGCCCCATACCGTGTGCAGTACATCGCGTGGCGCGGCGTACAGCTGCTCTACACTGCGGATGCCGCCGTGGTTCAGCCGGGCCAGCATGCTTTTGCCAATGCCGGTAATGTCTTGCAGCTTCAGGTGAAACAGGCCGTGCGGTAGGTCTTTGGCCTCTAGTATCACCAGCCCGTTGGGCTTTTGCATGTCTGACGCCAGCTTGCCCAGCAGCGTGTTGGGTGCTACGCCAATGCTGGTGTGCAGCTGGTCGCCCACCGTAGTCAAAATTTCTTTTTTTACCGCTGCGGCAAGTTCAATAACCTTCTCGCGTGTGCGCCAGCGCGTGGGCAGCTCGCATTCCATCTCGTCAATGCTCATCACCTGGCGCACGGGTACGATGCGGTCTACCGCAGCCACGGCCAGGTGGTGGTAGTGCACATACACCTCGTGCTTGGCCACGATAAAAATAATGCCCGGGCACAGCTTGCGCGCCTCGCGCACCATGGTGCCCGTCTTCACGCCAAAGCGCTTGGCCTCGTAGCTGGCGGCAATGCAACACGTGGTCTCAGCCATCAACGGCACCACGCCTACCGGCTTTCCACGCAGGGCAGGGTCGATTTGCTGCTGCACCGAGGCAAAGTAAGAATTAAAGTCGACAAAAAAGGTGCGCAGAGTGCTCATAAAGGCCTTGATAACTGTACAAATATACAGTAAAATTAACGCATCTTCCACCCTTAAACGCCAATTAGCGTAGTTTTGAGAGGGCCATCCCATGAGTGCAACCGATGCGGTTTTATTGCCAAGGATTGAGCTGCGCATCCAATCCATTCGTGGTGCGCGTGTGATAGTCGATGTAGACCTAGCCGTGTTGTACGGCGTAGAAACCAAGCGTTTAAACGAGCAGGTCAAGCGCAATCGCCAACGCTTTCCCAGCGACTTTTTATTCCAGCTAACCCCGCAAGAAAAAGCCGAGGTGGTCGCAAATTGCGACCACCTCCAAAAACTAAAATATTCTAAAACACGGCCTTTCGCCTTTACAGAGCATGGCGCTATTCAAGCGGCCAATGTGCTGGCGTCTAGCCAAGCGGTAGAGATGGGTATTTTCGTAGTGCGCGCGTTTGTGCAGCTTCGCCAAGCGGCGGCCCTCAACGCAGATTTAGCGCAGCGCCTGGCCGAGCTAGAGCATAAAACAGAGTTGATAGCCCTGTCGCATGACACCTTTAGCAGCCAGACGCGGGCGCAGCTGAAGCAAGTGTTAGATGTGTTGCGCGAGCTAACGGCACCACCGCTCACGCCCATGCCGTCTAAACGGCCGATTGGGTTTATTACGCCAGACCATCCATCTGTTAAATGAAGCGAGGGGTGGTAACTTTCTAGTGTTTTAAAGATGGATATTCTTAGACTGTGAGCTGTGGTGATAAGGCAAATCTCGCTGCATCACTGCTTGGCTGGCATTGTTGGTCACCGTGTCGCATTAGCTTAGTCTATTGGTGGTGAGATAGCGTATGCCAACCGCCTTCATACTGGAGTGCCAGAAATCAGGCGGTCGGCATACGCTATCTCACTTGCTAGGGTGGTAGTGCGCTACCGGTAGTCGCCGACGAGAGCATTTGGGGTCAGATCAAAATTCAGGAACACCCTGCATCCGGCGCGACACTCAGCACCAACGAAATTTTGCTCTGACCCCAATTGCGCTTTACCGAAGCGCGGGCTGTTCAAACCAAGCAAAGAATAATGTGACGAGTCGGGTCCGTCTCGATGAAAAATACGCAGAAAGGCGCGCGTTGTTCAAGTTAGCGAATCAAACATCTCAGTTCGCGCGTGTTTGCGTAGTATTTTTGTAGCGAGATGCCCGGCTCGAGTCCAGCTACCCGGCGCGCACGCGAACTTAGCGACCAGCTCTCCGGCGGTACCGTTAGCCTAGAAACCAGCTCCACGGCGCGCACGCTAACCGAGCAACCAGCTTCCCGAAGATGCAAAAGAGAAAAACAGAGCGGCACACACGCAAACCAAATAAACAAACCGAAGCACGGCGCATCCCAAAGCAAAGCGCCGGCACACAGACCGGCGTTTGCACAAAAGCTACAAGCTTTAAACCATTACAGTCGACACCGTTTTGGTATTTAAGTAGGCTTCTAGCGCCTCCATGCCGCCTTCAGACCCATAGCCCGAATCTTTCACACCACCAAACGGCATCTCGGGCACGGGTGCAGCAGGCTGGTTGATCCACACCATGCCTGCCTCAATACCGTGGCTAATGGTATGGGCAGTTTTCATATTTTTGGTGAAGGCGTAGCTAGACAAACCATAAGGCAGGCGGTTGGACTCGGCAATGGCTTCTTCAATCGTGTCAAAACCGCGAATGCCCACCAGCGGGCCAAAAGGCTCGTTGTTAAACAAATCGGCGGTCAATGGCACATCGGTAAACACCGTAGGCGCAAAAAAGTTGCCAGTGCTGCCAATGCGTGCGCCGCCAGTTTCCATCTTGGCACCTGCCGCTACGGTTTTCTCGACCACTTGCTTCATCGCGTCTAGGCGGCGTGCGTTAGCCAGCGGGCCCATGGTGGTGCCAGCCGTGGTGCCGTCGCCCACTTTAATTTTGCCAATAAAGGCCAGCATTTGCGCCGTAAACTCTGCCTTCACGCTGTTATGCACCAAAAAGCGCGTGGGTGCAATACACACCTGGCCTGCGTTGCGAAACTTAGCACCTGCAGATGCTTTAACAGCTAAGGCAATATCTGCATCTTCAGCCACGATCACCGGTGCGTGGCCGCCCAGCTCCATCGTGGCGCGCTTCATGTGCTGACCAGCCATGGCGGCCAGTTGTTTGCCCACGGCGGTGCTGCCGGTAAAGGTGATCTTGCGCACGATAGGGTGGGCAATCAGGTACGACGAAATCTCCGCTGGGTTGCCATACACCAAGCCCACAACACCTGCAGGTACACCTGCGTCAACAAATGCGCGGATCAGTTCAGCAGGGGATGCTGGCGTTTCTTCAGGCGCTTTCACAATGATGGAGCAGCCCGTGGCCATGGCGGCCGACATTTTGCGCACGACTTGGTTGATAGGAAAGTTCCACGGTGTAAACGCAGCCACTACGCCTACCGGTTCTTTCAGCACCTGTTGCTGCACATTAGCTGCGCGCGGCAGCACAATGCGGCCATAAATGCGGCGGCCTTCTTCGGCAAAATATTCAATGATGTCGGCAGATGACATGCATTCCACCTTGGCCTCAGCCAGTGGTTTGCCTTGCTCTAGCGTCATCAGCATGGCTATTTTGTCAGCGCGTTCGCGCATCAGCACGGCGGCTTGGCGCATGATCTTACTGCGCTCAATGGCGGGCATGGCGCGCCAAGTGATAAAGCCTTTTTGTGCGGCAATCAATGCAGCGTCCAGGTCGGCAATGGTGGCGTGGGCTACGTGGCCAATCTCAGCGCCAGTGGCAGGGTTGACTACGGGCAGGGTTTTGCTGCCTTGGGCATCGCGCCATTGGTTGTCGATCAGCAGTTGGGTGTTGGTGTAGGTCATGCGGGGGCTTTGCAATGTAGAAGGTTGAATCTTAATCGAGAGTTCTGTTAAAACCCCCAAACGCCAATTGGTCATTATCTAACCTAACATCAAGCCATGCTCACCAAGGTTACTCCTAAGCGACAGGCCAAACGACAAGCCACCCAACCAACCAATCCGCCCCTCAGCACGGTGCAGACTTGGCTGGCTGCGCGTGGCTGGCAGCCGTTTGCCTTTCAAACACAGGTGTGGGCAGCGGTGGCGCGTGGCCAAAGCGGCCTGCTGCACGCCACTACTGGGTCGGGCAAAACCTATGCGGTGTGGCTGGGGGTGCTGCAGGCGCTGCTCAATGACCACGCAGCGGCCATAAAAACCTCGTCTAAACCGCTGTCTAAGAAATCCGCCCAAGACCAAGCTACAGCGCCCCAACCTGCCACCACCTCCAAACTAGCCCCGCCGTTGTCCGTTATCTGGCTTACCCCCATGCGCGCGCTGGCCAGCGACACGGCCCGCGCGCTGCGCGAACCTTTGCAAGACATTGCATCTAATTACACTCTGGGCATTCGCACCGGCGACACGCCCAGCGCCGAGCGCGCGCGCCAAGACAGGCGCCTGCCCACGGTGCTGGTTACCACGCCCGAATCGCTCACTGTCATGCTGTCGCGCGACAACGCCCGCACCGAGCTGGCCCATGTGCGCTACGTGGTAGCCGACGAATGGCACGAGCTGCTGGGCAGCAAGCGCGGCGTGCAAACGCAACTGGCACTGGCGCGGCTAAGACAATTTAACCCCGCTTTAGTGTTTTGGGGCCTAAGCGCCACGCTAGGAAATAGTGAGCACGCCATGCACGTGTTGTGCGGAGAACAAGCCGTTTTAGTGCAAGGAAAAATAGACAAAACACTGCAAATAGACACGCTGATTCCGGCTGACCCTGGCAAATATTCGTGGGCAGGCCACTTGGGCGCACGCATGCAGCAGCCGGTGATTGACGAGATAGCCAAGTCGGGCCCCACGCTGGTGTTTACCAACACCCGGTCGCAGGCAGAGCTGTGGTATCAGCTGCTGCTAGCGGCCAAACCCGAGTGGGCAGGCGAGATAGCACTGCACCACGGTAGCCTGGACAAAAGCGTGCGCGACTGGGTAGAGATGGGCCTGAAAGAGGGCAAGCTGCGCGCCGTGGTGGCGACATCGTCACTAGATTTAGGCGTAGATTTTTTGCCAGTAGAACGCGTGCTGCAAATCGGCTCGGCCAAGGGCGTAGCGCGCTTGGTACAGCGCGCAGGCCGCAGTGGCCACGCGCCGGGGCGCACCAGCCGCATCACGCTGGTGCCCACCAACACGCTAGAGCTGATCGAGGCGGCAGCCGCCCGTCGCGCCGCGCTCTCTGGCAAGATCGAGCAGCGCACCAGCCCCGACAAACCGCTAGACGTGCTGGTGCAGCACCTGGTTACCATCGCGCTGGGCGGCGGCTTTGCCCCCGATGCGCTGTATGCTGAGGTCATCACTGCCTATGCCTACCGTGCGCTCACCCGCGCCGAGTTTGACTGGGTGCTGGCCTTCTGCGAGCGCGGCGGCACATCGCTAACCGCCTACCCCGACTACCACCGCATTCAACCCGATGCACAGGGTATTTACCGCGTGCCTGACCGCGGCATAGCCCGCCGCCACCGCATGGCGATTGGCACGATAGTCAGCGACGGGTCGGTGCAGGTGAAGTATTTAAGCGGCGGCAAAATCGGCAGTGTGGAAGAAAGCTTTATCGCGCGGCTGCGCAAAGGCGACTGCTTTGTGTTTGCAGGCCGCTTGCTAGAATTTATCCGCGTGCAAGACATGGCCGCCTACGTCAAAAAAGCCGAGAAAAGCAAAGGTACCGTGCCCAGCTGGCAAGGCGGCAAAATGCCGCTGAGCACCGAGATGGGCGAGGCCGTGCTAGAGCTGTTGCACGCCGCCGACCAAGGCGACTATTCCGACCCCGAGATCGAAGCCGCCCGCCCTATGCTGGCCACCCAAAAGCGCCTGAGCCACCTGCCCACGCCACATACGCTGCTGGTAGAAACTTTCAAAAGCAAAGAAGGCCATCACCTCTACATTTACCCGTTTGCAGGCCGCAATGTGCATTTGGGGCTGAGTAGTTTGCTGGCTTTTCGTTTAGCGCGGCTTGCACCCAATACATTTAGCATGTCGGTCAACGACTATGGGTTTGAACTGCTTAGCAGCACACCGTTTGACATCGAACCTGTGCTGCGAAAAACCGTTTTTTCTACTGATGATTTGCTGGCCGATGTATTGGCATCGCTCAATTCGTCTGAGCTGGCCCAGCGCCGCTTTAGAGAAATAGCGCGCATCGCAGGCCTGATTTTTACGGGCTTTCCGGGGGCGCATAAAAGTACCAAGCAGTTGCAAGCGTCGAGCAGCTTGTTTTTTGAAGTATTTAAAAAATACGATGCACAAAACTTGCTGTTAACGCAGGCCGAGCGGGAGGTGCTAAGCCAAGAATTAGACATTGCCCACCTAGGCACCACATTGGCCAGCATTGCCAGCAGGCGGCTAGACTTTATAGAGCTCAAGCACCCCAGCCCGTTTAGCCTACCATTGATGGTAGAGCGGTTGCGCGAAAAACTCAGTACCGAGAAGCTGGCTGACCGGCTGGACAAAATAGTCAAAGCGATGGAGAAAGACAATGTTTGAGGCGAGACAACAACCGCTGAGGCGTCAAGCTAGCGAGATGCGCACGTTGCACAGCACGGTGATTAGCGCAGCACTGGCAGCGTGCGCGCTGTGCTTGGCCACAAGCGTGCAGGCCAGGCCGCAGCGCGCAAGCCAGGAGGCTTTGACGGGCGTTGTGACCTATGTGACCGATGGCGACACATTGTGGGTGAAGCTGGCAGGCCACACTAGCGACGACAGCGTGAAAGTGCGCTTCCAAGGCATCGACGCGCCAGAGATTTGCCAAGCGGGTGGCGATGCATCACTGGCCGCGCTTAAAGCCAAAGTCCTGCACCAAACCGTGCAGCTGCAAACCAGCCGCTACGACGACTATGGCCGTATGCTGGCGCGTGTGCGTATGAACGGTGACGACGTAGGCGCGTGGATGGTAGAGCGCGGCCAAGCCTGGAGCTACCGCTACCGCAACAGTCCCGGGCCGTATGCTACCGAGGAGCAAACCGCGCGTGCTGCTAAGCGCGGTGTGTGGGCCGTGCAAGGCGCAATGGAGCCGCGTGTGTTTCGCAAGCAGCATGGGTCGTGCAAGCCGTAGAAGGCTTATTTCGCTTTGAAATTATGAGTGTTTTGGGCTGTTTAGGCCGTAGAACCTGCTCAAGCAGCTATTGAATTTGTAGT
>JANLPQ010000090.1:0-3679 GCA_031367325.1 Polaromonas sp.
GAATGGCCGACCTCGCCAAACACTGGGCTGGAGCTCTCCGCTGGAGGTTTATGGCCAGTGGCTGGAACGCCTTGAGGTTCAACCCGAAGTCATCCATTAAACTCTTGGTGTTGCATTTAGTCTTGAGACCGCCCAAGTAAATCCTGTTCAAGCAGCTATGAAATAGATAGTAGTTAGCAAGCGGCACTTACCGGCAAACGCTGCACATCTAGTTGGCTTGGCGAGCTGCCAGCCACGCCACGCATGCGTAACACCTGCGCGCGGGGTGGCTGCGCGTCGGCGTGCCAGTCGCACAGTACGTGGCGTATGCCAGAGCCTTGGGAGCTGCCGCCTTGTGCTGCGTTAAGTGGGCGGTCAACGGAGCAGTCAACAGGGCAATTAGCGGAGTTGTCTTCACGGGGGCCGACAGGGTTGTCAGCGCCCGTTTGCAAAAAGTGGTCAACGCCCTCATGCGTGTGGCCGTGCACCATCTGCTGCGCGCCAGCGGCCTGCACCCACTGGGCGGTGGCGGCGGGGTCTAGGTCTATCCATGGGCCGCCTAGCAGTTTGCGGGCCTCGCTTTGGGTGCGTAGCTCGCGGGCGATGTGCTGGCGCTGGGCGAGGGGCCGGGCTAAAAACGCGGTTTGCCACGCGCTGCTGCGCACTTGCTGGCGAAATACTTGGTAGTCGGTGTCGGCCAGGCACAGCTCGTCGCCGTGGCTTAGCAGCGTGCGCACACCGGCAAAATCTAGCACCGTGGGGTCGGGCAGGCCTTGCATGCCGCAGGCTTTGAGGGCCGCGTCGCCTAGCAGAAAGTCGCGGTTACCGTGCATAAAATACACCGGGCGCTGGCGGGCGGCTTGGGCTAAAACGCTAGCGCAGCGGTCTTCAAAACACTGTGCTGCGGTTATTTCATGGTCGTTACTTACCCGGGCATACGCTACCGAATCGATAGCTGCTTGAGCAGGATTTACTTGGGTTACAGCACTATTTTTTTGTAAATTAGGGCTTGAAAACATGCGCACAGCGTGCAGCACGTCGTCGCCTGGCCACACCTCAAACAAATCGCCCAATATAAACACGGCATCAGCCGTGGTGCATTGCATGTAGCGCTGCCAGGCTTCAAAGTTGGCAGGCTCGCTCTCGTGTAAGTGCAAGTCGGAGATAAAGTCGATCTGCTGCCACGCAGCTGGCGCGATCAGATGGTAAAAATCTGGCAGCGCGGCGGGTATTAAATTAGTCATTACGGGGCACTGTGACAGTTAAATCATCGCGCTCACGTCGTCACATTGAACAACAGGCAACAGCGCGCAACAGTACCCCATAAAGCACCCAATAGCCAGCACGGTAGACATCACCAAACCAGTGCTGCCGCTGGGCTTACAGCGCCACGGCTTTGGTCATCACCAGGTCGGCAACAGGCACGTCGTCGTGCATGCCTTTGCGGGCGGTTTTGACCTTGCCCATGGCGTCCACAACCTCGGTGCCCGAAACGACTTTGCCAAATACGGCGTAGCCCCAGCCTTGGCGGCTAGGCGCAGTGTGGTTTAAAAAGTCGTTTTTAGCGGTGTTGATAAAAAACTGCGCGGTGGCGGAATGCGGCTCGCCAGTGCGGGCCATGGCCAGCGTGTATTTGTCGTTCTTCAGGCCGTTGTTGCCTTCGTTTTCAATCGCGGCGTCCACGCTTTTTTGCGTCATGGCGGCATCAAAACCACCGCCTTGCACCATAAAGTTGTCAATCACGCGGTGGAACACGGTGCCGTCGTAGTGGCCCTTGGCCACGTAGGCCAAAAAGTTAGCCACTGACTTGGGCGCTTTGTCTTGGTACAGCTCGGCCACGATGGTGCCGTGACCGGCGATGTGGAGTTCGACTTGGGGATTTGCCATGGTGTTTCTTTCGGTTGAATTGAAATGAAAAAGTTTATTTGACCAGCGTAGCCGTCACGATGCTGACCTGCGTTTTGGGCACATCGGTAGGGAAAGGGCCGCCTGCAGCGGTGGGCACGGCTTTGATTTTCTCGACCACGTCCATGCCTTTGATGACTCTGCCAAACACCGTGTAGCCCCACAGCTGGCCTGCGCCTAGCAGCTTAGCGCGCGGCGTGCTGGGGTAGGTTTGGCCTTGGTAGCTAAAGTTCAGCACCGGGTCGCCGTCAGGAATGGGCGTGGGGTCTAAAAACGCGTTGTCCACCACGTTGATAAAAAACTGGCTGCTGGCCGACTGCGGGTCGCCCGTGCGGGCCATGGCCAGCGTGCCGGTGGTGTTTTTCAGGCCCTTGGCCAGTGCCTCGCGGCCTTCGTGGGCAATGTTGGGTCGGGTTTTCTTTTGCTCGTATTTGGCGTCAAACCCGCCGCCTTGCACCATAAAGGTACTGATCACGCGGTGAAACACTGTGCCGTCGTAGTGCTTGTCTTTCACGTACTGCAAAAAGTTCTCAACCGTTTTGGGCGCTTTGTCGGGGTACAGCTCCACAATGATCTCGCCCATCGAGGTGGTGATCTTGACCTTGGGCGACGCTTGCGTGCTGGCGGCGCTGGAAGAGGCGCTTGCCGGGACGGTAGTGGCGGTGGTGGCCGTTTGGGCAACAGCCGCAGGCGCTATGAATGCAATAGCTGCTTGAGCAGTAACTACAAGGGTTAAACGGCGAAAAGTGCTAAAAATAGGGCGCATCAGCTGACCAATCCTTCAAAAAATATCTTCCATTGATTTTGCGTGGCAGGCGACCGTAGCCAGTACTGCCGCTTGACCGGCGCGCTGGTGTAGCCTGCACGCACCTCTGAATAGGTGACTACCATCGTAGCATTTTGTCCCCCCTCGGGCGACAGCAGCACCGACTGGTCTTTGATCTGAACAGGTTTGCCACGGGCCAGCGCCATATCGTTTTTAACCATGGCGGACCAGTCGGCCAACGTCTTGCCGTAACTGTTGAAATCAGCCGTGTAAAACGCCATGGTGCGGGTGAGGTCTGCGCTGGCTTTGGCGCTGCGCCATTGCTCCCAAACGGCGTCAAAGGCGCTTGCCTCGGGGTGGGACGCGCCTGGGTTAATCCACTGCAGGCTGGGTGCTATGACCACCGGGGTAGAGCGAATCTCCACTGTGGACAAGATGCGCATCAAATCAGGGTTAGACACCGCCACGCAGCCGTCTGTGGCCTTGGGCGCGCGGGCAAACTGGTGGCTGGGCACGCCGTGCAGCCAGATGCCGCCGCCAGTTTTGCCGCGCCGCAGGTCGTACGGGTTAGGGTAGTTAATGGGCAGCGCGCCTGCGCCGTACAGGTCTTTCAGCGCGTTGGGGTCCAGCGTGTTGGTGACAAAATACACGCCCAGCGGGGTGCGCAGGTCGCCCTCGGTGGATTTTTCAATGCCCAATTTGCCTACCGACATATAAAAATCGGCAATCAATTTAACGCCCGTGGGTGCGTTTTCAAACAAGTACAGCCGCGCACGCGACGGGTCTACCGCAATGGCATGCTTGTTGTAGGCCGACAGGCGAATAAATTGGCTGGGCACGGCACCCGCGGGCGGCCGCTCGCGCAGGGCTTTGATGCGCAGCAGGGATTCTTCGCGCAGCTCGGCCAAAGTGCCGGGCAGGGCGGCGCGTACGGTGGCTTCGGGCATGTCGCCCATGGCTTTTAGTGGGCGGGTTTGCGCCATCAACAGGTCGCCGTGCACCAGCTGGGCCAAGGCAAAGTTGGGGTAG
>JANLPQ010000103.1:0-17918 GCA_031367325.1 Polaromonas sp.
CATACCACGCTATGACAGCTAAAGATAAATCACCTGCGGCTGAACCGCTTGCTACCGCTGCACATATTTTGGCAGCCTCAGGCGCGCAAACGGACTTTAGCCAGTCGATGAGCTACGGCGATTATTTAGCACTGGACAGCCTGCTGGGTGCCCAGCACCCGCGCAGCCCCGACCATAACGAGATGCTGTTTATCATCCAGCACCAAACCAGCGAGCTGTGGATGAAGCTGATGCTGCACGAGCTGCATGCCGCCATCGCCTGCATTGCCCAAGACGACCTAGGCAGCGCCTTCAAAATGCTGGCCCGCGTTAGCAAAATTATGGAGCAACTGGTACACGCTTGGGACGTGCTGGCCACCATGACGCCATCTGAATACAGCGCCATACGGTCCTACTTGGGCAGCTCCAGTGGCTTTCAAAGCGCGCAGTACCGCTGCATAGAATTTGCACTTGGCAACAAAAACGCTGGCATGCTCAAACCCCACGCGCACGCACCCGACTTGCTGGCGCTAGTACAAGCCGCGCTGGACGCGCCCAGCCTGTACGACCAAGCTTTGCAATTGCTAGCACGCCGCGGACTAGCCGTGCCTGGCACGCACCTGCAGCGCGACTGGACACAGCCCTACACCAGTAGCGACGCCGTAGAAGCCGCGTGGCTTGTCGTCTACCGCAATCCCAAGCAGCACTGGGATCTGTACCAACTGGGCGAAGAACTGACCGACCTAGAGGACGCCTTTCGCCAATGGCGCTTTCGGCATGTCACCACGGTGGAGCGCATTATTGGGTTTAAACATGGCACCGGTGGCACGGGCGGCGTAGGCTATTTACGCAAGATGCTGGACGTGGTGTTATTTCCTGAGATTTGGAAACTGCGCACCGATTTGTAGCACGGTACTAAATATCCGCTCCGTACAACCAAGGCAAGCCCACCACCTCGGTGCCCTTTAGGCGTAGCACGGCGTCGCGCGCCGTAGCCCATGGCTGCCCTAGGTGAAAGATTTGCCCGTTACGCCGCGCAGTAGCTACCACCCGCTCACAGCGTGGCCTGCGCAATTGTTCGTAGCGCTGCAGCGCACTGCGCCAGTCGCTGTGCAAAACCACCTGCTGCGCCAGCACAGCAGCATCTTCTATCGCCATGGCTGCGCCTTGGGCTAGATACGGCAGCATAGGATGGGCCGCATCACCCAGTAGCGCCACCCGGCCCTTAACCCACGCCTCAGCGGCAGGCCGGTCGTACAAATGCCAGCTTTGCCACTGCGCACTGCTGGCAGGCACACACGCCAGCAGCTCGCGCAGCGGGGCACATACGCTGCCTATGCCGCCCATACTGTCCACCACCTGCGCATGCTCGGCTGGCTGCGCCCACGATGCAGTGGCTTGGGCTGCAGGCTGCTCGCTCAGCACCACCAGGTTTAAATAGTCGCCACTGCGCACCGGGTAGTGCACTACATGCACTTTGCTGCCCCACCATAGCCCTACTTGCACAGCTCTGCGCGTGGGCGGTACAGACTGCATGGGCATCAGCACACGGTATGCTGCATGCCCTGTGGGGCGAGGTGCACCGTCAGCAAACACCTGTTGGCGCACCGTGCTCCACAGCCCATCAGCGGCAATGAGCGCGTCGGCTTGCACGGCGGTAGATTGCACGCCGTCTGCATGGTTTGTGTCACCAGTATGGCCTAGCTGCACCTGCACACCTTCCGTGTCCAGCAGGTCTACGCGCTGCACCGGTGCATCGCAGTGCACGTCGATATTTTTTTCATCAAGCACAGCTTCCAGCAGCACGCTGTGCAGGTCAGCGCGGTGCACGCAGGCATACGCCAGGCCATAGCGTTGCTGCGCCGCTTGGCCTAGTAGCATGCGGCTGATGCTGCGGCCCGTGGTGGCGCTATGCACTGCAATGGCTTCTGGCAGGCAAGCCTTGGCCAGCACGGCGTCTTGCAAATCCCATTGGGCCAGCACCTTCATCGCGTTAGGCCCCAGTTGAATGCCCGCGCCCACTGGTGCAAACTGCGCGCTGCGCTCTAGCACCGTCACGCGCTGGCCAGCGCGGGCCAATGCCAGCGCGGCAGACAAGCCGCCTATACCAGCCCCTGCCACGATAATGTGCTGATTTTTCAAGCTGTTTTAACCTCTGATGCCCTAAAATACTGCTCAAGCAGCTATGCATTTAATAGTACCTGTGTATTTTACTTGAGCCTCATATGGCGTACTACCAAAGCCGTATATAGCCGTAGGGCTGAGCACTCCCATCAACACGTCAACGTACGGGTCAATGTCCACGCCAATCAACACCCCATTAGATAAACTGCTCAATGCGTCTATTGACTCAGCACTTATCGTGCGTTTGGTGCATGAGGAAGATACTCTGTTGGTAATAGACAAACCCGCTGGCTTGCTGGCCGTGCCCGGCCGCGGTGAGCACAAACAAGACTGCGTTAGCCTGCGCGTGCAGCAGCGCTACCCTGATGCTTTGGTAGTGCACAGGCTAGACCAGGCCACCTCTGGCCTGATGCTGATGGCACGCAGCCCTGCTATGCAACGCGCGCTGGGCCAACTGTTTGAAACCCGTGCTGTCGATAAAACCTACACCGCTGTGGTGCACGGTTGGCTGGCCGATGATGTGGGACAAATTGACCTGCCCATTGCCGCTGACTGGCCTGCACGCCCGCTGCGCAAAATTGACCATGCATTGGGCAAGCCTGCGCTCACCCACTACCAAGTTATCGCGCGCAATGCAGACGGCACTACGCGCGTGCTGCTGCGCCCGCACACGGGCCGCACACACCAGCTGCGTGTGCACATGCAGGCGCTAGGTCACGCTATCGTAGGCGATGCGCTGTATGGCAGCGGTGTACCTGAGGGCAGTCGGCTGCATTTACATGCCAGCCAGTTGCATCTGGCACACCCTGTGACTGGGCAGGCCATGCAGTGGCATAGCGAGACTGATTTTAAAAGACAGGCAAATTCAGATTAAGCAGGCGCTTTGCTTGCATCTGCACTGCCTGCGTCCACGCTGTTGCGCAGCGCTGTTTGTGCCACCGCATCCAGCGCTTTGTCTACCAAGCGGCCGTCCGAGATAATGCGGATCATGCCCTGTGCGCGCAGCTTGTCCATGGTGCGCTGCGACATCGAATGCGCCTTGCCGCCGTGCGACACAAACATAAACAGCGTGCGGTGCGGGCTAGCCCAAGTTAGCTGTGCCCGCATCCATTGGTCATCCAGCTGCAGCTCTACCCACGAGCCAATGACGATGACACCTGTAACTGGTGCGCCCACTGCTGCCACATCAGGCCCAGGCGCCAATATCGGTGTGACAGCAGCTTCTTGTACGAAACCGGCCTCAAGTGCCTCGCTGTTACCCATCCACACACCGTCTTTACCGTCTGGCTGAGCAGGTGATTTAGACGTGCTGAAGTCAGTAGATGCAGCATCAGCCATGTCAGCCAAAGGCGCAGCCGTGCTAATGGCTGCATCGTCGCTGGCCGCATACAAAGCCTCTAACTCGGCGCGGTCGGTCATGGCGGCTTGGTCTTCGGCGGCTTCTGCGGCTTGCACTATCTCTGGCGGTGCCGCATCGGGCACCACTGGCTTGGGCCGGCCACCTTCTAGCGCGGTCTCATGCATCGCTATCAACTCAGCAAAAAAGTCGGTAATGCGTTCGGGTGGAAACTCAATCAAATGTAAACCTTGGCGCAGCTTGCCCAGCATGCCCGGGATGATCTGTACCAAGCGTTTGCGGTTACGTTTGGCCACGCGGGGTTGCACGCTCCAGTACAGCTCGGCCACCATTTCGTGGTAGCCCTGCGGGTCACTGCTGCCATCGGTACAGCGCAGCTGCGACTCGGCTACGGCCTGTGACCATGGGCCACAGACAAAATCTACCACCGCACGCGGCACGTCTACACCCTCAGCATTGGTGCGGAACTCTTGCGCCAAATACTGCGCCAGCATATTGCGCTGCTCGGCGTGCATCAGCGCCCGCGCGGCTTCTTCGCGGCGCGCTTTGTCTTCTGCGTCTAGGCGCTCCCATTGTTTTTCTAGCTGCTGCAGCACATAGCTAAATGCTTGCGATGCATTGTCGGCTTGGGCTGTTTTTTTATTCAGCGACGCAATGCTTTTTTCAATCGACTTGACAAATCGCGTATAGCCTTCGTCGCGCTCGCTGCCAAACGCCAGGCTGCGACTAGTCACTTTGTCTAAAAATTGGCGCGCTGCATGCTGTTTGTCGCTAAAAAACCGTCCGTCCACTTTGGCAATGTCCATCAGCAAAGGCTCTAGCGTTTGCAAATGCCCGCGCACACCGGGCAGCAGGCGTTCATCTTGTATCAGGTTGTCCAGCATCAGGCGCACCACTTCTTCGCCTAGCTGCTTGCCTAAATTTTTACCGTCAGCCAGCGCTAGTCGAGCGGCGGCTTTTTTGCGGGCATCGTCGGCGCTCGGGTTCTCGGCGGATTTGCGCGCCTTGGTTTCTAGTCGCTGCACCATGGCTTCTACTTGGCGCATGTCTTGTAGCGCTACTACCGACGCTGGAACCGTGTGCAAAAAGTCTTGCGGTTTGCGTGCATCGCTGTCCAGCTCGCCCGACAGCAGCCTGCGCAAACGGTCCAGCGTGAGCAAGGTGCGCGCTACTGAATTGCCCATGGTACCGGCGACACTAGGCTTGGCTACGCTAGTTTGCACTTGGCCGGGCTGCACCGTACCAGCAGACTCAACACCACAAGACTTAAGCCACGCAATCAACTCAACATACAGCTTGCGTAGCAATACGCCTAAGCGGTTGGCAATCGACGACAGCAACGCCGCACGAATCTCAACATCATGGGTTTGCTCAGCAACGCATTCGCGCAGTGCGCGCGCAAACATCTCGGGGCGCAGCGGGTTGATAGACGACTGCACCGTAATCCAGCCCAACAACGAGCTCATTAACGCGTCTAATTGCGGCATGATCTCGTCGACCTGCACGCTCATCTCTTGCAGCGCGCGGGCTACCTCTATGCTTTCGTCCAGGTCTTCTTCTTCAAACAGCTTGAGGTCTTCAAAACGCATCATTTGCGGCGCTTGGGTATCTGCTCCCAGGCCTTGAAAGACACATTCACGTAAGTGGCGGTTAAAGCTTAGCTTGACGGCGTCACGCTGCGCCACCAGTTGGTTGACCACGGCCTGCGCGGGTGGTGGGAAGTTGGGCTTAGTCTGGTTAGCGCCGAACGCTTTTTCGGGCTTGCCCGCCAGGCTGTTCAGCAGCTTGTCCATCAGCCCCTCAGACTGCTGCAGCGCGGCATCTAGGCACTGGCGCAAAGTGATCCGCGGCCCGTGGGGGTCGTCAGATACACCTAGTTTGCGCAGTGGGGCTTGGCTCATATTTTTATATTATGTCCGTACTTTTGGATACAAAGCAACCCGCGCACGCCCTATCCGCTAGTTCAGCAGCTTTAAGCCAACGCTTTAAAGCGCATACGCTTGGGTTTGGCGCCCTCTTCGCCCAAACGCTTTTTCTTATCGGCTTCGTATTCTTGGTAGTTGCCGTCAAAGAAAGTCCACTGGCTATCGCCCTCGCACGCAAGAATGTGCGTGGCAATCCGGTCTAAGAACCAACGGTCGTGGCTGATAACCATGATCGAGCCTGGGAACTCGAGCAGAGCGTCTTCTAGCGCGCGCAAGGTTTCTACGTCCAGGTCGTTAGACGGCTCGTCCAGCATCAGCACGTTGCCACCGGCAATCAAGGTCTTGGCCAAGTGCAAGCGTCCGCGCTCGCCGCCTGACAGTGTGCCCACGCGCTTTTGCTGGTCGGCACCGCTAAAGTTAAAGCGGCCGCAGTAGGCACGACTGGCGACCGTAAATTTACCAATCTGCAACATGTCCAGCCCGCCTGAGACTTCTTCCCACACGGTTTTTTCGCCCTCTAAGTTCTCGCGCGACTGCTCGACAAATGCCATCTTCACAGTAGCGCCAATGTTGACCTCGCCACTGTCAGGCTTTTGCGCACCGCTGATCATGCGGAATAAGGTTGACTTACCAGCACCGTTGGGGCCAATGATGCCGACAATCGCGCCTGCGGGCACCGTAAAGCTCAGGTTATCAATCAGCAATCTGTCGCCAAACGATTTGCTCACACCTTTGAATTCAATCACGCTGGCACCCAAACGGTCGCCTACGGGGATAAAAATCTCCTGCGTCTCGTTGCGCTGCTGGTGTTCGTAGCTGGACAAGTCTTCAAACCGGGCAATACGCGCCTTGCTCTTGGCTTGGCGGCCTTTGGGGTTTTGGCGAATCCACTCGAGTTCTTTCTTCAGCGCTTTGGCGCGGGCGTCTTCGCCTTTTTGCTCTTTCTCCAGGCGGTCAGTTTTTTGGTCAAGCCAGTCGCTGTAGTTGCCTTTGTAGGGAATGCCTGAGCCACGGTCAAGTTCCAAAATCCATTCGGCTGCATTGTCTAAAAAGTAGCGGTCGTGGGTAATGGCCACCACAGTGCCGCTGTAGCGCAGCAAAAACTGCTCTAGCCAGTCCACAGACTCGGCATCCAAGTGGTTAGTAGGTTCGTCTAGCAGCAGCATGTCGGGCTTGCTCAATAGCAGGCGGCACAGCGCCACGCGGCGTTTTTCACCACCCGACAAATGCTTGATGATGGCATCCCATTCGGGCAGGCGCAGGGCTTCGGCAGCAATGTCTAGCGCACGGCCATCGTCGTCGCCTGCAGCGCCAATGATGGTTTCTAGCTGGGCTTGTTCAGCGGCCAGCTTGTCAAAGTCAGCATCTTCGTTGCCGTATTCAATGTACACCTGCTCTAACCTCGCCTTGGCAGCAATGGCAGCGCCCATGCCGCCTTCAACAGCTTGGCGCACAGTTTGGTCTGGGTCCATCACCGGCTCTTGCGGCAGATAGCCAATGTTGAGCCCCGGCATGGGTGTGGCTTCGCCTTCAATCTCGGTGTCCAGCCCGGCCATGATTTTGAGCAAGGTCGACTTACCCGACCCGTTAACGCCCAGCACGCCAATCTTGGCCCCAGGGAAGAAAGACAAGCTCACGTCTTTCAAAATATGCCGTTTGGGCGGCACAATTTTGCCTACCCGGTTCATCGTAAATACGTATTGCGCCATAGCTGTGAAATTTCCAAAAAACTTTGCATTCCGGGGGCTTATGCCTCCGGCTAACCCGTTATTGTCCCTGATAACGAGGGGTTCTTTGTGAAAAATGGCTTTTGTGGGCTACAAAGCGGCTCTGGGCTTGGGTTTTGGGCTTCTTTTCTTAGGTTTTTACTTGTTTTGGCGCTTATGGAGGTCGGGGATTACAGGCTACCTAAGTGCGTTTGCGGCGGTTGAAGAATTTGCGCTGCAAAATTTTCCACAAACACGCGCAATCCTACGCAGTATTTGCCCGTTTGGAAGTACGACGCGCCTTGCTCCAAATTTTCATCACAAACACATTCAACCACCGCTTGCTGGATTTCTATCGATCTCCACATCTTTTCTTGGTAACTTTAATTTGCACTAAAATAGCTGTTACAAATAAAGTTACTTATGTCAGAAGCTGTAGCAAAACCCGTGTGCGGAGTAGTGATGCCAATTTCTAGTATCGATGGCTGCGCCGAGTCTCATTGGGCTGACGTTCTAGAAATCATTTCAGAATCAGTTGAAGACGCTGGCTTTGTTGCTAACTTGGTAAGTAACGCAGACGATGTCGGAATAATTCACAAGCGAATTATTCAGAACTTATACGATAACCCGGTCGTGGTTTGTGATGTAAGCGGTAAGAATCCAAATGTGATGTTTGAACTTGGCATGCGGTTAGCTTTTGATAAGCCAACAGTAATAATAAAGGATGAAAAAACGTCCTACTCTTTCGATACATCTGCAATCGAGCATCTCGAATATCCTAGAGACTTACGATTTTCAAGAATAAATGAATTTAAGCAAAAGTTAACCGAGAAAATCAAAGCTACGCATAAACGCGCCACCACAGATCCTGCATACACAACATTTTTAAAACACTTTGGTGAATTTACTGTGGCAAAACTTGATAAAAAGGAGGTCACAGGACAGCAGTTCATAATCGATGAATTACAAAGTATGCGCAAAGCCATGCGCAGAATGGAAGTAAATAGCGTAATGAATGCAGAGACCAAGTTCTCGCAAACGCACAATCAGTTGTCTTCATCCTCAGATATTGACATTTGTATGGGAGGCTGGCCTGATGATCGAGTTGATAGCGCTGTTAAACGAGCTCAAAATCACTCTGAGCTTGATGGAGTAAGAATTACTGAGATAAGGCCCGGTCATAAGCATTTACTAGCCGAAGCCCGCGCTGCTTCAAATATTTCTGAAATTGATAGAACGCTCAGAGGTCTGCGAGTACGTCGTAACTTATTTGTACACAACGAAAATCTAGCAAGCGGTGGTTGAACGTGTTTGTGATGAAAATTTGGAGCAAGGCGCGCGGTGCATGAGGTAGCTTTAAAACCATCTGATTTCGCGCGTGTTTGTGGAAAATTTTGCAGCGCAAATTCTTCAACCACTGCAACGTGACAACAGTAGCGCGCAATCCGTATCGACTTTTGGCATTTGACAATACATATTATCGTATGCATAATCAAAGTCAATGAACTTTACGTGGCATGAGTCCAAACGCACTAGCAACCTAGTAAAACATGGCTTTGATTTTGCACAGGCCCAGCAGGTATTTAACGGGCCGACGATGAAACTAGAAGATGCGCGGGATTACCAAGGCGAGCAGCGTTTTAATACCACTGGGTTCTTAGGCATCGCCATCGTCACAATTTGCCATACTGAAACAGACGACAACATTCACGTTATTTCTATGCGAAAGGCGCAACCCCATGAAATCGACACCCTCTCCCGTTACCTCTAAAACCGCTAGCTCTAAAACACCTCGCCTGCGCGTGGGCTTGAAGGATGTGAGCCGCGAGGAATTTTCTGCAGCGCTGAACGCCCAGCTTGGAAAGCAACGCGTGTCCATCATGCTGGACGGTTCGATCATTGCGTTTTTTAAGGCTAAGGCTGGAGAGCGTGGCTACCAAACGCTGATTAACCAAGCGCTGTACCAGGCCATGACGGGCGAGCAGATGGAGTCGACGCTGCGACGGGTTATTCGCGAAGAACTACATGCTGCGTAGTAAGTCTTGCGCCCTTTCAAGATCCTGCACAGTATCAATGTCCGTCACACAACCCATATCATTCACTATTAATTCAATAGCTGCTTGAGCAGGTTTTACTTGGGTTGCACCCCTATTTCCTTCTAAATTTGACAGCTGCAGGGCATATTGGGCACTAAAACCTACTGGGTGGCCGCGCTGGCCTTTGAACATGGGGATGACTTGGTGGGCGGTTTGCAAAGCTTGGGCTACGGCTAGCAGAGTGGCGCTCTGGATGAGTGGCAGGTCGGCGGGCAAGATGAGCCAGCCGTTAGCGTGGGGGGTAGCGCAAAGTGTTGCCCGAACAGCTGCGGCGATGCTGTCGCCCATGCCGGGGTGGCCTGCGTCTTCTACGTGGAATGGTAGGCCACTGGCGCGCACGGCGTCTAGCGTCCAGTCGATGACTTTTTTACCACCTAGCCGAGCTTGCAGTTTGTGCACTTGGCCGCCGGATGCGGTGAAGCGCTCGCCTTTGCCCGAAGCTAGGACGATGACGGTGGGACAGGGGTGCGCAAGCATTTTTTATAGATCAACCATCGTAAGAACCCTTCGACAAGGTCAGGTTGAACGGAGGTTCACAAGGGTGAGCAGAGAATTATTGAGAAACGAGGGGGTTAGCCAGGATCAGCTACACCATCAGGCTGCAGGCAGTTCGCTTCTTCGGAAATGCTCGCCTTAGCATGCAATGCGTTTTTTACCTGCACTATTTGCGCAACGATGGACACCGCTATTTCTGCGGGGGTTTTAGCGCCCAGGCGCAAACCAACGGGGCCATGCAGGCGCGCTAGCTCAGCGTCTGTTAATTCAAAATGTTCTTTGAGGCGGGCTTTGCGGGTGCTGGTGTTGCGCTGCGACCCAAGCGCACCAACGTAGAAAGCGTTTGATCGCAGCGCCTCCATCAGCGCCATATCATCCAGCTTAGGGTCGTGCGTAAGTGCGACGATGGCAGTGTGGGTATCGGCGTGCAGGTCACGCACTGCATCGTCGGGCATGCCCAGCACGCGTGTCGCACCTGCGGGCAGCATGGCGGCGTATTCTTCGCGCGGGTCGCACACCAGCACCTCAAAGTCCAACATGCTGGCCATCTGCGCCACGGCTTGGCTTAGTTGCCCTGCGCCGATTAGCAGCAATCGCCACTTAGGCCCGAAGGTGGTTTTAAGGGTCATGCCGTCAAAGGCGAAAGTGTCGCCGCGCTGGGCGGGACTTAAGGTGACTGCGCCTGTGGCCAGCGTCAAGGTGCGGGCCACTAATTGATGCGCTGCGGTGCGCTGCAAAATCTGCGCAATCCAGTCGGTATCACCCAGCGGTTCTTGCATCAGCCGCAAGCTGCCACCGCACGGTATGCCAAAGCGCGCCGCCTCAGCCTTGGTTACGCCGTAGGCAATCATCGATGGTGTGTCGGTCCGCTCACCAGCCTTGATTCGGGCAATCAAATCGTCTTCTACGCAGCCGCCCGATACCGACCCGCTGACCACACCGTCCCCCCTCACAGCCAGCAGCGCACCTGGCGGGCGGGGCGCGCTGCCCCAAGTTTCGACCACGGTAACCAGCGTAACGGTATGGCCAGCATGCTTCCACGCCGCCGCGTCCGCTAAAACCTTTAAATCTAAACTTTCCATATCTACTTTTATACTCCAGTAATGCAAAAAATCGAACAAAACCCTGAGCTTCAAAACCTTCGCAAAAGCTACGAGATGGCCGAGCTGCTAGAAGCCGACGCATCTGCAGACCCGTTTGCACAATTTGACGGCTGGCTCAAAGAAGCTATCGCCCACCAAATACCTGAACCTAACGCGATGACGTTAGCCACCGTAGCTAATAACCTTAAACCTTCTACACGCATTGTGCTGATCAAGGGGTTTGACGCGCGCGGCATCGTTTGGTACACCAACTACGACTCGCGCAAGGGGCACGAGCTGGCAGGTAACCCGTTTGCTTCGCTGCAGTTTCATTGGGTAGAAATGGAGCGCACGGTGCGCATTGAGGGACGTGTGGAGAAGGTTAGCGCGGAAGAATCTGATGCATATTTTCACAGCCGCCCGCTAGGCAGCCGCATTGGTGCATGGGCTAGCGCGCAGAGTGAGGTAATTCCCAACCGTGAGATTTTAGAAGTTGAAACCCAGCGTATTGAAGCGTTGTATAGCGACAAACCACCACGCCCACCGCACTGGGGCGGTTATCGCCTAGTGCCCGATGAGTGGCAGTTTTGGCAGGGGCGGCGCAGCCGCTTACACGACCGACTGCGCTACACCTTAAACGGAGCTAGCTGGTTGCGTGAACGCTTGGCACCTTAAGCTGAGAGATATTAGGCGAAGACGACTTAAGGATTGACCCGTAAAAACGCTGAGGTAAACGCGCCCCAGTTTCCACTTGCATTACGGCTGCGCACATACACAATATGCTTGCCTACCGACAGGCTTGACGTGTTGATAGTGCCTTGAATAGCTTCGGTTTTAGCGCTAAAAGCGCCGTCTCTGGCTGACAGTGCCGTGGGTGTGGCACCACTGACCCATGGCGGCGTGTCCACATAGTACTCGGCAGCTGCAATGTTTTGTGTGGATTGTGTGCCGTTGGTATTGTTATAGCGCGTGTCGGTAGCGGTGCCCGCCAAACTGACCGCCGTGCCCACTTGCACACCAGTAGTTGACGCCGTGCCGCCCAAGCTCAAGGCTGAGATGTCTGGGCCCGAAGGTGTGATGTAAGGTGTGCGCACCACTTTAGCGGCATAAATCAAAGCGTTGAGGTTATCAGGCTTGATCTTGTTGGTGTAGGTATTGCAAGTTTGAAAAAACGAGGTGCCTAATTCCATGGTGTAGGCAGCCACGCCCAGTTCGCCGTAACTGACCGAGTCACTGGTGCCATCAGTCGGATACAAACCAATAGCCTGTTGGGGTGTGTAGCCGTTAAAGAATGCCAGCTTACGGCCTAGTGTTTGCAAATCAGTGCCATTGCCAGCGGGCGTGCTGGTAGTGCCCCACGGCCACAGCACCAGTTGGCTAAAACTGTGCAGGTCAATATGGATACCGCTGTTGGTTCTGGGTGCAGCATCGGTCAAATTAGGCCCGCGCTGGTCGGGCCAGAGACTGCGCACATACGATTCGATAGCTTGGGTCTCGGGCTCTGACGCTGCAAAAGGGCCACGGTAGGTCAGGTCGCACTGGTTGCTGCTAGAGCCTTGCCCGGCGGTCGAATTAAAACTGAAACTGAAATTGCGATTCAAGTCGGCACCACGGGTGTTGCTGGTGGCGCTGCAATAGGCTTGGTTGGTGTTTTTTCTCCACGACAAACCTGTTTCAGCTTTTTTGCGGCCGTCGGGGTTGGTTTGCAACATCAGGTGCACCTCGTGGTGGTCTAGTATCCAAGTGGCATCGGCGTTGATGCCGTAGCCATTGACCAGCCAACGCGCAAACTCTAGATTTAGCGGCGCGGTAGTGTATTCGCGCGCGTGGATGGCCGAGTTGACAAATAACTTGGGTTTATTGCCGCCGATAGCTGAGTTGGTGAGCTTGAGCACCTTGATGTCGTAGCCACCCAAGTTAACGGTTTTTTCCCAAGAGTTGCCTGCGTCTAGCCAACTGGCTAAATTCGGTTTACTGGTAGCAAAGGCTTGCGCTTGGCTGTAGGTTTCTTCAACGGTTTCGTAGCAGGGAAAACTGGGAATGGTGGCCGCTGCGGCAGCGGCTGCTTTAGCGTCTGACGCAGTGCCTTGCTGCCTCTGCAGGGTTTCTGATTGCATGTTGTTTAAGAATTTTTTACGCTGCTCCATAAACTCAGTGGCAGGACGCAGCTTAAAACCGAACAGCCGCAATTGCACCATCTCTTGCGGCGTCAATTCAAATACCAGATAACCCGTCTCGTAATTAGCCTCCAGCAACTGCGCGTGAAAGGTAATAGCGGCTTTGCGTGCCATCTCTAGATTAGGAAAATACGCCTTGTAAATATTGCTGGCAGATTTTTCTTGCTCTTGCATTTGGCGCGTTTGTTCTGCGCTGTCGGCAGCAGTAGCCACCTGCACGCAGACACCGCTGGCTATGACCATTACAGCCTGTGTAAACCGTGTAATTAGCCGCTTAAGTTTTGGTCGGGTCATGCTACAAACTCCTTATCACTACAATCGCCCAGCATATTCATGCAGACACCAAATAACAAGTAAGTTTACAAAATGAGGCTAAATAGCGCTTGCGGTTAAAAACTTGACGCTATTGCCGCACGTACCGCCGACAATTGCCTGCGCGACACTAGCAGCGCATCATCTACCCCACGCAGCCGCACGGCCCAGCCTTCGATGTCTGCGGCGTCTTCTTCATCATCGCGCTCACCTGCGCGTTCTACATAGCGCTCTAGCGCGCGCATGGCGCGTTTGGCTACCAGCGTGTTGCGGTGAATGCGCAGGTAATGGTCTGCGTAGCGGGCCTCCAGATCATTGAGCGACCCATCCAAGATATAGCTTTTTTGCGCGGTGCGAACAGTTACGTATTTGAGCTCAGCTTTAAAGTACAGCACATCCGCCAGCGGTACGCGCTCGGTGCGGCCACGGTCTTGGATAATAATAGTTTTTTGTGTTAATTGGGTCGATGAGGCTTGATTTGACTGCTCAAGAAGCTCTTTTTTCTGTAGCGCTTTCGCCAAAGCTTTTTCTAGCCGCTCTAGCCGCACAGGCTTGGTGAGGTAATCCACCACTTCAAGGTCAAAGGCGGCTACGGCATGCTCGGTGTGCGCCGTTACAAAGACAATGCCCAGCTCGGGGCGCACATTACGCAGCTCACGCGCCAGTTGCATGCCGTCAGCACCGGGCATGTGGATGTCTAACAGCACCACATCGCACGGCGTGCTGCGTACCAAAGCCATCGCCTGCATGGCATCAACCGCCTCACCTGCCACGTTGCACGTAGGCTGCTGGCAGTCGCCTAGCAGGCTGCGCATGCGCAGCCGCGCCAGTGGCTCGTCGTCCACGATCAACGCAGTAAGTAATGTAGTAGGTGGTGCTGTCATGCAGGCACCTCTATGCGCACTTGGTATACGCCGTCCACCATGGTGGCGCGAAAGGCGGTTTGCACGTCGTGCAGCAGTTTTAAACGGTCTTGCACATTGCGCAACGCCACGCCGTGGCCCGCAGTGCCGTGGCCCGCAGGCACGGTATTAGTAACCTTTACCACCACCGTGCTACCGCGCTTTTGGGTGCTAATTTTGATGTCGGCCCCCGTAGCGCTAGGTTCAACCCCGTGGTTAACTGCGTTTTCTACCAAGGGCTGCAGCAATAGCGGTGGCACCTGTGCGCTATTGGCAGCTGGGTCAATTACCCATTGCACGCGCAGGCGCGGGCCAAAGCGCACTTGCTCAATGTCCATGTAGCGCTTGGCCAGATCAATTTCTTGCTCTAGCGTGACGGCGTCGCCACGGTCTATTAGCGCGCTTCTAAAAAGCTCGGCCAAGTCTTCTAGCACCGCCTCGGCCCGCGCGGGCTCGGCCCGTACCAAGGCAATGGCGCTGTTCAGCGTATTAAACAAAAAGTGCGGCCGTATACGCGACTGCAGCTCGGCCAGCCGCGCGTTGGCACTGGCAGGGGCCCGGCCCGCAGCGCGCCACACCAGCGCTGCCACCAAGCCGCTGGCAAACAGTGCTCCGGTAGCCGCACTGGCCAGCCAAGGCGCGTCTTGCGTAAATCCTATAAACGCCAGCATGCCGCAGCCATACAAGCCCGCCAGCACACCCAGCGCTATGCCGCCAAGCCACTGGCCTGCCCTAGGCAGCTGCTGCAGCTGCTTTTTAAGCGCGCAAGCAGTAATCAGCCACACCAAGGTAGCAGGCAGGGCCGCTCCGGTAATCAGCGCCAGCCGCGCCAGCCAATCAGCCGTGCTGTTAACGCCAAACATCACGCCTACTGCCAAAACCAGCTCTACAAACAGCACCGCGCGCAGCACCACGCCCACTTGGCAGGCATCAAATACCAGCACCGGCGCGGGCACTTCAGCAGGCTGTGCAAACGGCATGGTTTGCTCTAGCCGGTTGGCCGTAGCAGGCAGCGGATCAAAGGTAGAAGTGCCAAAACGGGTTTGCATAGTTCAAAAGTTAGAATCTAGCTGTAAGTATGCCAGTCTTGGCACCCTTTGCAAGATACTAAACACACCCATTAGGCCTGCCAAACTGGCCTTCTGTCCTTTGTGATGGCCGTTATTGATCGCACACCATGAACCAATTTGACAAAAAATCCCAAGCCTGGTCGGCCCTGTTTTCTGAACCCATGAGCGACTTGGTCAAGCGCTACACCTCCAGTGTATTTTTTGACAAGCGTCTGTGGGACGCCGACATTACCGCATCGCTAGCCCATGCCGACATGCTGGCGGCGCAGAAAATTATCTCGTCACAAGACCATGCATCCATCCAAAAAGGCATGGCGCAGATTCGCAGCGAGATTGAGGCCGGCAGCTTTGAATGGAAGCTCGATCTGGAAGACGTGCACTTGAACATAGAGTCGCGCCTGATCAGCCTGGTAGGCGACGCAGGCAAGCGCTTGCACACGGGCCGCAGCCGCAACGACCAAGTAGCCACCGACGTACGCCTGTGGCTGCGCGGCGAGATTGATTTGATTAATGGCCTGCTGACCGATCTGCAAAAAGCGCTGCTGGAGGTCGCTGAAAAAAATGTAGAAGTCATTTTGCCCGGCTTTACCCACCTGCAAGTAGCCCAGCCTGTCAGCTTTGGCCACCACATGCTGGCCTATGTAGAAATGTTTGCCCGCGATTCTGAGCGCATGCACGATGTGCGTAAACGTGTGAACCGCCTGCCACTGGGCAGCGCCGCACTGGCAGGCACCAGCTACCCGCTAGACCGCGAGCGCGTGGCTAAATCTTTGAATATGGTGGATGACGCAGGCAAAGCACAAGTATGCCAAAACTCGCTCGACGCTGTGAGCGACCGTGACTTTGCGATTGAGTTCACCGCCGCTGCATCGCTTGCCATGGTGCACATCAGCCGCCTGAGTGAAGAGTTGATTTTGTGGATGAGCCAAAACTTTGGCTTTATCAAAATAGCCGACCGCTTTACTACCGGCAGTTCGATCATGCAGCAGAAAAAAATCCCCGACGTACCCGAGTTGGCACGCGGAAAAACCGGCCGCGTCGTAGGCCACCTGGTGGGCTTGATCACCTTGATGAAAGGCCAACCGCTGGCCTACAACAAAGATAACCAAGAGGACAAAGAGCCACTATTTGACACAGTGGATACGCTGAAAGATACCTTGCGCATCTTCGCCGAGATGATTGGCGGACAGTTAAACAGCACCACTGGCCAAAAAGAAGGCGGCATCACCGTCAACCCCCAAGCGATGGAGCAAGCCGCGCTCAAGGGCTACGCTACCGCCACCGACCTGGCCGACTACTTGGTCAAAAAAGGCTTGCCCTTCCGCGATGCACACGAGACGGTGGCGCATGCTGTCAAAGCGGCTACATCGCACAATGTTGATTTGTCCGAACTACCTTTAACTGTGCTGCAAGGCTTTAATGCCAGCATAGAGAAAGACGTATACGCAGTGCTCAGCCTGCGTGGATCACTGAATGCGCGTAACACGCTAGGCGGCACAGCACCTGCGCAGGTGCGGGCGCAGCTGGCGCGGCATAAGGCGCGTTTGGGCAGCTAGCGTTGAATTTTAAGTGTTTCAGCCTATTCAAGCCGTAGATACTGCTCAAGCAGCTATTTAATTTATAGCACTTAGCCTTTGTACCAAGGCACACTACTAAAGGCTAGGCACGTACAAACATCGTGACCAGCGGCTGGTCGCCCACTTGGCGGCTGCAGTGGCCGTGTAGTTTAGCGTCAAACGTAGCGCCTGAGGGTAAAGTGTCGTTAGAGTAAAAACGCTGGCCTGCGGTGAACACGCGCACAGTGCCGTCTTGCAGGCCAATCTGCATAGCGCCGCTAAGCACCACTAGCCATTGCGGTGTGGTGGTGCAATGGAATGCACTGCTAAACCCCACCGGGCTTTGCCTGAACTGAAACCCGCCTGACGGTGCCAGTGGCGACAAACGGGCTGCCTCGGTGCCTTCGGGCAGAGCGACTGGTTCGTCTTTAAACCGCGCCACCCCTTGGGTGTCGGTGTACAAAATGGCATGAACTAGGGTGTTGGGTGTGGATGGCATGCGGGTAATTTTGCCTCAAGCCACATTACAGTTGCGCGCCAGCAGCGCTAGTGCGTCTTTTAGCGCGTAGTCAAACTCGCTTTGTAGCGTGGGCTGGGCATCAGCTACAAAATCAGCCCACAAACGCAGGTAGTCATTTTGGTCTTGCTCGGGCGCATGGGTTTGGATAAATTGCACCGCTAGCTCAGGCTGCCAGCCAGATTTGCGCACCTTGCGTACCAGCGTGGCAGCCGCCTTGGATGTAATCAGTGTTTTAGCGCTTTGCTGCGCCGCGATGCACACAAGCATGGTCAGCAGCGAGCTGTCGTCTGTGTGGCCGCTGGTGGCTTTGCTCCATTCGCTAGACACAGTGCGTTCGTAGTGCTCTACTTCGGCCAGCGCATCTTCTATCCAAAAGTAGCGGCCCATGAAGGCGGGTGTTTGGTCAAATAATTTTCTGGTGGGCAGGGTTGGATCGCAAATTTTAGGCAAATCGGCGATAACTGATAAACGTAGTTGCTCAACAACTTCTTTAAACTGGGCTGGCAGCTCAGAAGGTGGCGCAATAGCGATAGACGCAGCATCTTTTTTGCGTAGCGCCAGCACCATTTTGTCGAATGCCGCCCAATCGGGCATTTTGCTGCGCTTGCATGCCAGCG
>JANLPQ010000006.1:0-12455 GCA_031367325.1 Polaromonas sp.
GGCTACGACCTGAAAGGCAAGCACGCCGTGGTGATTGGCCGCAGCAACATCGTAGGCAAACCCATGGCGCTGATGCTGCTGGCCCAAAACGCCACGGTGACCATTTGCCACAGCCACACTCAAAATTTAAAAGCCCTCACCCTGCAAGCTGACGTGATTGTGGCCGCCGTAGGCAAACGCAACGTATTGACAGCCGACATGGTCAAACCCGGTGCCGTGGTGCTGGACGTGGGCATGAACCGCGACGACGCAGGCAAGCTGTGCGGTGATGTCGACTACGCGGGTGTGAGCCAAGTGGCCAGCTACATCACACCCGTGCCAGGTGGCGTAGGGCCGATGACGATTACCATGCTGCTGGTGAACACGCTAGAGGCGGCTGAACGTGCTGCAAGTGCCTAATTTCATAGGTTTTAGGCCTGTAACCCAAGTAAAACCTGCTCAAGCAGCTATTTAAATCATAGTACCATGCCCATAGCAATTACCCACGACATCAGCTGGCCATTGCACAGCATAGCCGCCACGCGCGCCGTGGAATATGCACTAGCCGCGCAGCTGGCACCCAACACGCTGATGCAGCGTGCGGGCTTGGCCGTAGCGCGGCTGGCCTGCGCGCTAGCACCGCATGCGCGCACCATTTGGGTAGCCTGCGGGCCGGGCAACAATGGTGGCGATGGGCTGGAAGCTGCCCTGCACCTGCAGCGCTGGGGCCACCACCCCGTGGTCACTTTGTGCGGCGACCCTGCGCAGTTGCCCCAAGATGCCAGCGCCGCACTGGCACGTGCACGCGCGGCGGGTGTGGTGATAGCCGCACAGCCGCCAGCGCACTGCGACTTGGCCATTGACGCGCTGCTAGGCATAGGCAGCACCCGGCCGCTAGCCAGTCCCATGCGCGAATGGCTGCTGCACCTGCATGCCAGCGCTGGTGTGGTGCTGAGCGTGGATGTACCCAGCGGTTTAAACGCTGATACCGGTTGCTATGCCGACCCTCATTTTGCTGCTGATTTAATAGCTGCTCGAGCAGGTTTTACAAGGGTTATTGGCCTATTTTGCTTAAATTTATTGACCATCAAGCCTGGTGTTTTTACAGCGCAAGGTAAAGACACTGCAGGCCAAGTGTGGTGGGATGGTTTAGACGTACGCCCCAGTGCACTCATCAGCTCGCAGCCCAACGCACTAGATGCGGCACTAGATGCGGCACTAGATACCGCAACATCTATCGCACTTACACCTACGTCCCTGTCCGCGGCCACTGCCACGCTACTAGGCGCTGACCGCGTCAGCTCACCACTGCGCCCGCACGCCAGCCACAAAGGCAGCTATGGTGACGTAGCCGTCATCGGCGGCGCGCCCGGCATGACAGGCGCTGCTTTGCTAGCTGCACGTGCAGCTTTGCACGCGGGCGCGGGCAGAGTTTTTGTCGCATTGCTTGACGGCACCAGCATGGCAGTAGACATCGCCCAGCCCGAGCTGATGTTTCGCCAGCCCAGCGACATCGCCCTGCGCCACACCACGGTAGTCTGCGGCTGCGGCGGCGGCGACGCCGTACGCAGTGTGCTACCCCGCGTACTGTCCAGCGCGCAACGCTTGGTACTAGACGCCGACGCACTTAACGCGATAACCGCTGACACCAGCCTGCAGCGCCTGCTGGTAGCGCGTGCAGCACTGAGCACCGCCGGGCCGCCCCAAGGGGCGAACACCCCCTCGGGGGGCAGCGCACCTCGCGCAGCGGGGGAGCGTGGGGGCATGCTAGGCCACACAGTAATCACCCCCCACCCGCTAGAAGCTGCGCGCCTGCTGGGCTGCAGCGCCGCGCAGGTGCAGGCTGACCGCCTGCATGCGGCCCAGCAGCTGGCCGACATGTTTGCCTGCACAGTGGTCCTTAAAGGCGCAGGCAGCATCATCGCCGCGCCCGGCCTGCTGCCTTGCGTCAACCCCACAGGCAATGCCAAGCTGGCCACTGCGGGCACAGGCGATGTGTTGGCGGGCATGGTGGGCGCGGCCCTGGCCACTGGTTTGCCCAACAGCCATGCAGCCGCGTGCACCGCCGTGTACCACCATGGTTTGGCGGCCAATCTATGGCCAGCAGCGCACGGTCTAACCGCTAGTGCACTGCTTAATATTTAAATAAAACGCTCCGTAAACCCAGTAAATACTGCTCAAGCAGCTATTAAATTCAGAGTACTCAGTTAAACAAGTTATAGATTCACGCACAGATCCTAGTGCTTTCCCCAGGTGCTTTCGACAGGCAATCGACAGTTAGCCAGCGCATGATAGTTCTACCGTATAACCATTAGGAGACCACATGATGCGATTGAACGCCCCACTAACCTTCGCCACCGCTGCTTTAGCCGCCGCCGTCAGCCTTCCAGCCGCCGCCTTTGACGGCTGGCACATGGAAGACGCCACGGCCATCCCCGGCAAAGGTTCGGGCTGGGACTACGTATCGCTAGACGCACCGCGCAACCACCTGTACATCGGCCACCGCGCCCAAGGCTTGCAGGTATTTAACGTCGCCACCCGCAAGCTGGTTAAAGTCATTGGCACCACGGCAGCCGACAGTTCTAACGGCGCCACGCTGATGCCTGAGTTTGACTTGGGCATCTCCTACAACGAAAACGGCACCATCACCCCCTTCAAGCTGTCAACACTAGAAGCGCAACCATCAATCAAACTGGGCGACGAGCTAGACGCCACCCACTACGACCCTGTCACGCAGCGCATTGTGGTCAACATGGCCTCTGGCAAAGACGGCACCGACCTGCTGGTGCTGCAAGCCCCCGCCCTCAACGTGGTAGGCACCATCAAAGTCACCACCAAAAAGCCTGAACATGCCGAGGCCGACGGCAAAGGCAATATGTTCCTCGCCTCGCGCGACGAAAATTCGGTTTACCGCATTGACGTGAAAAATATGAAGGTCACCGCCCAGTGGCCTACACCCGGCTGCGCGCAAACCAACGGCTTGGCACTAGACGTGGCCAATAACCGCATCTTTTTAGGCTGCCGAGGCAGCGCTACCGTTAAACCATCGTTTGCCGTGATGAACGCCGAGACCGGTGCCATCATCAGCAATACCGAAATCGGTGGCGGCAATGACGGCGTGATCTACGACGCTGATCTTAAACGCGTGTTTTTATCAGGCGGTGTGAACGCTGTGCTCAACGTGTTTGAGCAAATCAACGCCGACACCTACAAGCAAACCGAAGCCATGGGCACGTGGGCAGGTGTGCGCACCACCGTGATCGACCCGAAAACTAAAAAGATCTACGCCGTCACCGCCGAGGGCAGCGCTGACTATGCCAAAAAAATTACTACCAGCGTGTCACCCTACTACGCCAATACGTTTTTCACAGACAAGTTTTATGTGCTGACTTACAGCAAATAAAGCAACTTCTGTAGCGCGATAAATGCTACCTACGGGTGGCATTTGCATTTTTAAACTCGTCTCACTGAGTTTTAGGACGCATTCACGTCCACAATGGTTGGTGCGTTGCGATCTTTTCATCCAACGCACATAACCTATGGCCACACCCGCCGCTAAAAAGTCGCTTGCCAAACAGTGGGCATCCAGCATCACATCTGCCGCCGCTAAACCGCTTAAGCACCTGCGCGCCTCTGACCTGCGTGCCGCTGCACAACTGGCCACCACCGCCACGGCCAGCGTGGCGCGCATAGCTGAGGGCGTGAACCAAGCCGTGTGGAGCACGCTGGGTGCCCCCAGCGGCAAGGCCAAAGACCAAACGCGCGGCATCACCGGGCTGGCCTTTCAAAGTGTGCAAGGTATTACCGGCTTGGTGGGCAAGGGGCTAGACACTGCGTTTGCCAAGCTAGCGCCCTTTATTGCGCCGCCTGATGCTACCCACGTGCCCTCCGCGACCAGAGAGGCGGTGCTGGCCGCACTGAACGGCGTGCTAGGCGACCATTTGGCCGCTACTGGCAATACACTGGCCACGCAGATGACATTGCGATTCGACGGCACTGCATTGGACTGGCAAGCCATGCCGCCCAAAACTAAGGTCACTGGCAAAGTGCTGCTGCTAGTGCACGGCCTGTGCATGAACGACCTGCAGTGGCGCAACGCACACGCAGCAGGCACAGCCAATGCGCGCGTGGTAGACCACGGCGCTACGCTAGCCGCCGCTTTAGGCTACACGCCCGTTTACCTGCGCTACAACACGGGCCTGCACACGTCCATCAACGGGCGCGAACTGTCTGAGCAGCTTGCGCAATTAGTGCAGCACTGGCCCAAGCGCATCAGCGATATGACCATCGTGGTGCACAGCATGGGCGGCTTGGTCACGCGCAGCGCGGTGCACACAGCGCAAGCCACCCAAGCGGCATGGATTAAAAAGCTTAAAAGTATTGTCTTTTTAGGCACCCCGCACCACGGCGCGATGCTAGAAAAAGCAGGCAATTGGGTTGATATTATTTTGGGTAGCACGCCCTACAGCAAACCGTTTGCCAAAATAGCCCAACTGCGCAGCGCCGGCATTACCGACCTGCGCTACGGCCACGTAGTAGACGCCGACTGGGTAGGCAAAGACCGCTTTCGCCGCCAGCCCGACAGCCGCCAACCTGTACCCTTGCCCGCTGGCGTAGCGTGCTACACGGTAGCGGGCACCACAGCGGCGCAGCGCAGCACGTTGTCAGACAGGCTAGTAGGCGATGGACTGGTCACACTGCCCAGCGCACTAGGGCAGCATACCGATGCCAGCCGCAGCTTGGTGTTTGCCAAGGCAGCGCAGCGCATCGTGTACCGCACCAACCATATGCAGTTGCTCAGCAGCGATGAGGTAGGCGCGCAATTGGTGGCTTGGCTAGGCTAGGTTGCTGCTACTTCGCAAACAACCGGCTCATATCTTTAAACGCCTTAAACTCCAGCGCATTACCGCAAGGGTCATGAAAGAACATCGTGGCTTGCTCGCCCACTTCGCCTTTAAAGCGAATGTACGGTTCAATCACAAACTGTGTATTGGCCGCTTTCAATTTAGCAGCCATGGCCTCCCACTGCGCCATCGTCAGTACTATGCCAAAGTGGCGCACCGGCACGCCATGCCCGTCCACCGGGCTGGTGCCTGCTCTCTTGCATTCGTCAGGCGACAGATGGGCCACTATTTGGTGGCCGTAGAAGTCAAAGTCAATCCACTCTGGCGAGCTACGCCCCTCGGGGCAACCTAGCAACCCCCCGTAGAAAGCGCGGGCTTGGCTGAGATTGCTAACAGGAAAGGCGAGGTGAAATGGTTGCATACCTACATTTTATACTTGCGCTACATTGCTATAAATTAAATAGCTGCTTGAGCAGGTTTTACGGCCTAAAGTGCTTAAAAACCATACATCTGCCCACTTTTTAACAGACCAACTGATGTGGCTTTGTAAATTAACCATCAACATGCTTTAAGCTGGTGACGTTTGCATTTCAAACTATCTTTTTAACTCCAAGAAAGCACAACATGACTCACATTCGCAGCCTCATCGCTCTAGGTTTTACCGCCAGCGCCCTATTCTTAACCGCCTGCGGATCTGCCCCTGTGGCTATGCCACCGCCCGTGGCAGACTACAACAGCACAGCCCTTATGGCCAACCTGTCAGCCGCCAAAGAAGTGCCGCCTAACGCCAGCACTGGCACCGGCGTACTACAAGCTAGCCTGGACAAAACCACCAGCGTGTTAACCTGGACAGTCACCTACTCAGGCCTTACCGGCCCCGTCAGGTCAGCACATTTTCATGGCCCGTCTACAGCCGGTATCAACACAGGTGTGGCGCTGGGTATGAACGGCGACCTGGACAGCCCCATCAAAGGCTCCGCCACGCTAACCCCCGCGCAAGCTGCTGACCTGTTGGCAGGCAAGTGGTATGTCAACCTTCACACTGCAATTAATGTGGGCGGTGAGATACGTGGCCAGGTAGGCGTCGCTAAGTAATTAGCACCCAAACACACTCATAGCGGCTTTTCATTACATGTTCAATAGCTCTAGTCCCACAACAAACTATTGATCCACAGATTAGTCTGGTGTCGGAATGCGCCTTAACGTATACGGTACGAACCTAAGGGCATTTTGATAGGCACAGGCCTTTATATAACTTAGATGCTGCTTAGCTCATTTTGTGACTAAGTCCCATCCTGGTCCGCCTGCATTTCTAATCTTTAATAGGTAATTTGTATGACTAAATTTCGCACTCTTTTGACCATTTGCACCATTGCTGCAACTTTAGGGCTAGCAGCCTGTAACTACGCGCCCATGGCGCCTACTTCTGGTCCAGCAGCACCTGGCACGGTGGCTATGTCGGCACGCCTTTCTTCATCCAGTGAAGTGCCTACCAACAACAGCGCAGGCACCGGCATGCTAGAGGCTAACTTTAACAAGCAAACCAATGTGCTGACTTGGACAGTGACTTATTCAGGCCTCACAGACTCTGTGAAGGCGGCGCATTTTCATGGCCCGGCCATGGCGGGCACCAACGCAGGCGTAGTACTGGGTTTTAGCGGCAATCTATTTAGCCCTATCAAAGAATCGGCCACACTGACCGCTGCACAAGCCGCCGACCTGATGGCGGGCAAGTGGTACGTTAATTTGCACACAGAAGCCCACCCACAGGGCGAGATTCGCGGTCAAATAGCGGCCAAGTAATTTAGGTTGTGCAGGCATGTAATTAGGCTGTCATGGTCAGGTGCGCTGCAGCACCCTAAAATGGTGACATTACATTTGTAAAATCACCTTGCCATGACGCCTGCTACCACCCTGCTACGCACCCACCAATTTACCGCACTAAAGCCCGGCCCCAAGCTGATAGTTTTGGGTGCGGTGCATGGTAACGAAATTGGCGGCACACGCGGCATACAGCGCGTGCTGGCCGAACTAGACGCCGGCACACTGCAAATTGTGCGCGGAGCAGTGACGTTTTTACCCATCACCAATCCGCTGGCCTATACCAAAAAGCAGCGCATGGGTGAGCGTAATTTGAACCGCAACTTGTACCCCAACGCTGCCCCACAAGACTACGAAGACCGCATAGCCAATGTGCTGTGCCCTCTGCTGGCTGGGCATGATGTGCTGCTAGATTTGCACTCGTTTCACACCGCAGGCCAGCCGTTTGCCATGCTGGGGCCGCAAGACAACAGTGACGATTTAGAACCCTTTGCCCATGCAGCCAAAGAAGAAGCGCTAGCCCGCCGCCTAGGCCCGCAACGCATTGTGGAGGGCTGGCTTAGCACCTATGCCGACGGCGTAAAAAAGCGCCTGGCACGCACTGCCCCCAATGACCGCGCTCACCTGCTCAGCACCGACGCACGCTACGGCGTGGGCACCACCGAGTACATGCGCACGCAAGGCGGCTGGGGCATTACGCTAGAGTGCGGCCAACACGACGACCCGGCAGCGCCTGAGGTGGCCTACCAAGCCATCGTGCGCACCCTCGCACACCTAGGCTTAATCGACGCGGCCGCCCCTGCGCCACGTGACGATATCAATTTACTCAAACTGGTCGAAGTGATTGACCGGCACCATGCAGACGATGCATTTGCCAAGCCTTGGGCCAGCTACGATGCGCTGCGAAAAGACCAACTGATTGGCACACGGCATGACGGCGCGCCCATACTGGCCCCGCAAGACGGGTACATCGTATTTCCCAACCCCACGGCCGTACCGGGCAATGAATGGTTTTATTTTGCGCAAGGTAGTACACGCGAATTGCGGGCTTGATAGCCGTGTTTCCCGCGTTTAATCTATAAAAACTTTTCGGCTAGCAAACTTATCAGTGGGTTTAAATTAACCAAACCAGTTTCGTCATCAAGCCTTAGCCAGCCGCGCAAACGTTTTGCGAAACTTCGCCACTTTCGGTGCTGCCACCGCCATGCAATAGCCTTGCGTGGGGTTGCGGGCAAAGTAGTCTTGGTGGTAGTCTTCGGCGGTGCTGTAGTTGGCTAGCGGTAGCACCTCGGTGACTATGGGGGTACTGTAGTGTTTGCTAGCAGTCAGCTCAGCAATGATGTCGTCGGCAATTTGCTTTTGCTCTGGGTTAGCGTAGTAAATACCGCTGCGGTACTGCGTGCCTTGATCATTGCCTTGGCGGTTAAGCGTAGTGGGGTCGTGGATGACGAAGAAAATCTCCAGCACCTCGCGTGTGCTGATGACTGCTGGGTCGTACACCAGTTTTACCACCTCGTTGTGCCCTGTGTGGCCGCTGCACACTTGCTCATAAGTGGGGTTGATTGATTCGCCGTTGCTGTAGCCAGATTCCACATCGAGCACGCCTTTGACGGCCACATAGACTGATTCGGTACACCAAAAGCACCCTCCGCCTAGGGTGATAGTTTCGCAGCCTGAGGGAAAATTAGTTGACACTTAAAGGTTCTCCATGAAAATCGTTAAACTGTGACAATAGTAAAGCTTTAAAGTCTTGTACAGTATTTTAGGATTGTCTATGAAACGCGATGTATATCCCAACAACCATGCCACCAAAGCTGTCTTTGACTGGCAAGACCCCTTTATGCTGCGCGAGCAACTGACCGATGACGAGCGCGCTGTGCAAGAAGCCGCCCACCAGTTTTGCCAAGACAAGCTGCAAACCCGCGTGCTGATGGCCGCACGGCACGAAAAGTTTGACCGCGAGATCATGACCGAAGCGGGCGCCATGGGCTTTCTCGGCTCCACCATTGAAGGCTACGGCTGCGCAGGACTTAACTACGTGTCTTATGGTTTAGTGGCCCGCGAAGTAGAGCGCGTAGACAGCGGCTACCGCAGCGCCATCAGCGTGCAAAGCTCGCTGGTGATGCACCCGATTAACGAATACGGCAGCGAGGCGCAACGCCAAAAATACCTGCCCAAACTGGCCACAGGCGAATGGGTAGGCTGCTTTGGACTGACTGAACCGAACCACGGCAGCGACCCGGCCAGTATGTTGACGCGTGCCAAGCCAGTCGTGCGCGACGGTGTGGACGGCTACATCGTTAACGGCGCAAAAATGTGGATCACCAACAGCCCCATTGCCAATGTGTTTGTGGTGTGGGCCAAGCTAGAAAACGAAGACGGCACAGTGGGCGGCCAAGAAGCTATTCGCGGCTTTGTACTAGAAAAAGGCATGAAAGGCCTTACCGCCCCCAAAATCGAAGGCAAGATGAGCTTGCGCGCTAGCATCACCGGCGAGATTGTGATGGACGATGTGTTTGTGCCCGAAGCCAACTTGCTGCCTAACGTGAGCGGCCTCAAAGGCCCGTTTGGCTGCCTGAACAAAGCGCGCTACGGCATTGCTTGGGGCGCGCTGGGCGCAGCCGAATTTTGCTGGCACGCAGCGCGCCAATACACGCTAGACCGCGTGCAGTTTGGCCGCCCGCTGGCGCAAAACCAGCTGATTCAAAAGAAGCTGGCCGACATGCAAACCGAGATTGCACTGGGCTTGCAAGGCTGCCTGCGCGTGGGCCGCCTGATGGACGAAGGCAAGGCCGTGCCCGAGATGATCAGCCTGATAAAACGCAACAGCTGCGGCAAAGCACTAGACATTGCCCGCATGGCGCGCGACATGCACGGCGGCAACGGCATTCATGATGAATACCATGTGATCCGCCACATGGTGAACTTAGAAGCCGTGAACACCTACGAGGGCACGCACGATGTGCATGCGCTGATCTTGGGCCGTGCGCAGACTGGGTTGCAGGCTTTCTACTAAGTTTTGGGTGTTTTAGCCTGTTTAGGCCGTAGAACCTGCTCGGGCAGCTATTGAATTTGTAGTCCTTATGCCGCACCGCAGGGGTGGTCTATGGCACAAGGGCGGATGGGCAGCCGTGGTACTGTTTTATTTACTGCGACTACCGCTGAGCGAAACCCCTAGTGCACTACAAGCGTGCTGCTGTAGCGTGTGTCCTATGACAAACAATAAAGGGCCGCAGGTCCGTTTGGCATGGGACACACCCTGCAGCAGTGCGCGTGCCAGAACAACGAACCCGGTGTGAAGCCAACTCAACATGTAAAACACCCTTCAAACCGCTTCTTCAGCAACGAAACAGCCTTGTAACCCAAGTAAATTCTGCTCAAGCAGCTATTTTAATAATAGCAATTGCAGTCACAACCTGCAGACTATCGATGTCGTAGATAACAAGAAGTAAGTAGGCTTTGCCATGCGGCGTGTTGATGCTACAACCGTAGTTATATTGCACCACTCCCCACATTGCAGGCACAGCTTGCATTGCATTATTCCGCCCTATTTGCTGGACTGTTTGGCCGATTGTGCAGATGACTCTGCAAACTCTGCCAACGCAATCACCAAGGCCGACGTCAGAGCATGGCTTAACCCCACGCAGCTGCAGTCTGACAAACTGCGCCAAGACCGCATGGGCTTTCATCCTGGCGCGCACAGGCCCGCCATTGCTGCCACCGCATCGCAAGGCAAAACACGCCAAATTTATGATGCGCAAAACCAAGGCCCATCCACACTGCCGGGCAAACTGGTACGCAGCGAAGGCCAAACGCCGCCACAAATATCAGACCCGGCAGTCAACGAAGCCTACGACCACAGCGGCATTACCTACGACTTTTATGAGCAGGTTTTTGCACGCAATTCGCTAGACAACCGAGGCATGACGCTGGTGTCTAGCGTGCACGTGGGCAAAAACCTGAACAACGCTTTTTGGACCGGCGAGCAAATGGCCTATGGCGATGGTGACGGCAAACTGTTCACACGGTTTACAAAATCTCTGGACGTGGTGGGGCACGAGCTGTCGCACGGAGTGATTACCTACAGCGCAGATTTAACCTACCAAAACGAAAGCGGCGCGCTTAACGAGCACTATGCCGACGTGCTGGGCATGCTGACGCGCCAATGGTTTACCAAAACCGACGCCGCCAGCGCCGACTGGCTGGTAGGCAAAGACATCATGGGGCCAGCGGCCACCGCCCGCAGCCTGCGCACTTTTGCAGCCGGCAAAGCCTATGAAAACGACGCCTACTTTGGCACCGACCCGCAGCCCAAAAATGTACGCGACCAGTACCGGGGCAGCGACGACAATGGTGGTGTGCACATTAACTCAGGCATACCTAACCACGCGTTTTACCGCTTTGCCACCGAGCTGAAAGGCAATGCTTGGGAGACCGCAGGCAAGCTGTGGTACGACACGCTGCTTACGCTTAAACCCGGCACGCAGTTTGTTGACATGGTGCAGGCTACTGACAAAACCGCAGTAGCTTTGCACGGTAGCGGCAGCGCCGTGCAGCGTGCGCTAACCATGGCTTGGAAAGCAGTAGGCTTATAAACAAGGACGATAATGCAACCCACCACACAACCCACCATTGCCCATCTGGTTTACAAAGAAAGCGGTGGTTTTACAGGCCTGCAACGCGGCTGCACCATCGAGCCGCAGGCTTTGCCCGACACGCCACGCGCACAACTGCAACACTTGCTAGTGCAACCATTGGAGGCACAGCATAACGCTAGCCTGAACATGCCTGATGCACTGATTTATACATTAGAGATGGTCATGCAGCCCTTGACGCAGCCAGACACCAGCAGCGCCACTGCCCAAGCTACGATGCAACCTGCGGCGCACCGCACCGTGCAATACCCGGCAGGTGACGTACCGGATGATGTGACAGATTTGATCGACTATTTGCAGACGCTAGCGCAGCCATTAAGTCCGTAAATCTTATCATTAAGCCAGAATTTGCCACAAGGATTGCATGTACGGATGCCATTAATCGCTACAAATTAAATAGCTGCTTGAGCAGGTAACACGGGCTCAAATGGCTATAAGTCTTAAAAAGCCAGAGTAAATATAGCCAACCACTACTGCTCAATGCAAATGCCTAGGCTTGCGCCCACCATGCCCGCCCGGCCCGCCACCGGGTCCACCCGCACCGCGTGGTGGGCGACCTACTTGCAGCGAGCTGACCAGCTTGTCAAACCGCTGGGTAAACAGCTTGTCCACTTCGGTCACTAGGCCTTGCATCTCGCTGCGGTCAAAGTGGCGCTCCACCACAGCCATCACATCTTCTACCAGCATGTCACGCTGCACTTGCATAATGTCGCCCGGTGTGGGGCCGACAAACAGCATGATGAAGTCGTCGCGCGACTCGGCTTCTTCGTCTTGGTCTTCGTCGTCTTCGTCAAACTCTGCATCGTAAATGCTGATCTCGATCGCCGCACCGGCCGAGGCCAGCTCGTTCAAACCCATGCACATGTCCTCCAGTGCCTGGCGAATGTCCTCATCCGCAGGCACTGTCCAGCACATGTTCAGTACATGGTCTTTAGCGTCAAATCGCAAGCCGGGTTCTTCTTCATACGAGCTTACTGCGCCGCGTACCAACGTCTTGGCGCCGGCGTATGACCACAGCGGCTTAAGAGCCTCTTCTAGCTGCGCAAAAGTCACGTCCTCACGTAAGGGCACATCGCCGTGTACGTGGATTTCATAGGGTAGGGAATTCGATGGCATAGCTAGAGTGTAGTGCCACCGCAAACAAGTGCAAGTGGGT
>JANLPQ010000022.1:0-96157 GCA_031367325.1 Polaromonas sp.
CGCGTGTTTGGCGGCTGGATTTCAGACCATTGGGGCGGTGTAAATACCTTGACTGCCGTTCTGGTGGTGGTGGCGATCACGTTGGTGCTGTGCGGTTTGGCCAGCGGCTCGTTAGTAGTCACCACGCTGCTATTTATGCTGTGCTTTGCAGCGCTGGGTGCCGGCAATGGCGCGTTGTTTCAACTGGTGCCACTGCGCTGGCCGATGGCTACCGCAGTGGCGGGCAGCATGATCGGCGAAGTAGGCGCATTAGGCGGCGGTTTGATACCCAACGCGATGGGCATGAGTAAGCAACACACTGGTACCTACCTGTGGGGTTTTGTCGGCTTTGCGGTATGCGCAGTGCTGGTACTGCTAATGCTGCGTAGCATGCAAATTCGCTGGACTCGTACTTGGGCCGAAAAAGGTGGGCGCGCCCGCAGTGCCTAGCGTTTTATGCATATGTGAAGATTAATATTTTTACACCGTGGAATGCGGCGATTGCGGGAAATGTGGTTTCTCTAAGCTGCAGCAGCGCAAAAACACCTGAATTCACGCAGGTTTTTATAGTGCTTTACCCGTTCTAGGCTGTAGAACATGCTCAACCAGCTATGCAATTGATAGTGTTTTCCCATCCAAGATTGACCCGAAGCGCGGGCTGCTCAAACCCAGCAAAGAGCAATGTGACGAGTCGGGTCCGTCTCGATGAAAAATACGCAGCAAGGCGCGCGTTGACAATGCTAGTTAAATCAAAAACTCATTTCGCGCGTGTTTGCGGAGTATTTTTGCAGCGAGATGCCCGGCTCGAGTCCAGCTCAGACGGAGATACCGCTAGCCAAGAGACCAACCAAGCAACCAACAGCCATCTGTAAGCAAACTAGAGATATACCAACCCCGCATCATATTTAGTGCGGTGCATTCAATCTCCAGGCGCTATTTTCTAGATTTTTAGCCCACCTAGGCCGTAGTTACTGCTCAAGCAGCTATTTAATACATAGCGTCTAGTGTCTTAGCGCTATGTCCCCAGGCATCACCCCAGAGGCCATCCACTGGGCCACTGCGTCGCGCTGACTATTGCAAGCCAAACCGCAATCAGCCAGCCAGGCATCGTTAAAGTAAGTATTGCTGTAGCGTGCGCCGCTGTCGCACAGTATGGTGACGATAGAGCCCATTTGACCCTGCGCTTGCATTTGGTGCGCCACGCTCAGCGCCGCAACCAAATTGGTGCCGCTAGAGCCGCCCACTGCGCGGCCCAGCACATGGCTTAGCGCGTGCATGGCAGCTAATGACCACACATCGGGCACTTTGACCATGGCGTCAATCGCATCAGGCATAAAGCTGGCTTCTACCCGAGGGCGGCCAATACCTTCGATACGCGAACCTTGGGCAATGGTGAGTGACGTGTCGCGGCTATGGTAGTAGTCGTAGAACACGCTGCGCTCGGCGTCTACCCCGCACACTTGCGTGGTGCTGCGGGTGGGGTCGGCGTGGTAGCGCACATAGCGCCCCAGCGTGGCCAGCGTGCCGCCCGTGCCTGCACTGGCTACCAGCCAAGCGGGCGTGGGGTAGCGCTCTAGCTTCATTTGCGTGAAAATGCTCTCGGCAATATTGTTGTTGGCCCGCCAGTCGGTCGCGCGTTCGGCATAGGTAAACTGGTCCATGTAGTGGCCACCCAGCTCTGTAGCCAACCGCTCTGATTCGCTGTAAATCGTGGTGGGGTCAGCCACCAAACGGCAGCGGCCCCCGTAGAACTCGATAGCGGCAATCTTCTCGCTGCTGGTGGTCTGGGGCATCACCGCAACAAAAGGCAAGCCCAGTAAGCGCGCAAAATACGCCTCTGAAATAGCGGTAGACCCGCTAGAGGCCTCTACCACCGTGCTGCCTTGGTGCAGCCAGCCATTGCACAGCGCGTACAAAAACAAGCTGCGCGCCAGGCGGTGTTTTAAGCTGCCCGTGGGGTGGCTAGACTCGTCTTTGAAGTACAAATCAATATCGGGGTAGCCTGGTAGTGGCACAGGAATCAAGTGCGTATCGGACGATCTTTGGTAGTCTGCTTCAATGTGGCGCACAGAATGTGCGGACCATGCGCGGGATGAACCAGAGGTAGGCGATGTAAGTTGCATGCGGCAAATTATGGGGCATACCTGCGCTGGCACATCCTACAAACCAATGCAGACCTATTAAGTAGGCAAGAATATCAACCAATACACCAGCAACAAATTAAACAATACGCTCACAGCCAAAGCTACTTTCCACAGCGCTGTAGGGTCGCGCTGCAGCAGGGGCGTAGCTTGCAGGGCACCTAGCGGGCGCGATGCACCACGCTCTAGCGCCAGTAAAAATTCTTCGGCTGTTTCAAAACGCTGCTTATGGTCGCGCGCTATCGCTTTCAGCACAATATGGTCTAGCCAAATGGGCACTTCGGGATGGTTGCGGCTGGGTGGTACGGGGTCACGAAAGTAGCGGCCTGTTTGGTACGGCAGCACCTCACCGTAGGGCAGCTTACCCGTTAATAGCTGGTACAGCGTCACGCCCAGTGCGTACAAATCGCTTTGCGCGTTAGCAGGCATTTCATCAGTATCGCCCTGCACGCTGTAGCCAAACTGCTCGGGGTTGATGTAGCTGGGCGTGCCTGCGTGCAGCAGGCGGGTAGATTCAGGCTCGTTGCCGCTAAGGGCTACGCCCAAATCCAGCACCCGCAGTATGCCGTCAGCACCCAAATGCAAATTGGCCGGTTTGATGTCGCGGTGAATCACCCCTTGCCGGTGCAAGCGGCCTAGCGCTTTAAGGGCGTGGCTGGCAGCGCTGGTGGCCTGCTGCACGCCAAGGTGGCCTTGACCCGACAATAGCTGCGCCAGCGTCTCACCACTGTGCCAGTCGTACAGCAAGTAGAAGCTACTGCCGGGGCCCGTGGGCGGCTGGTCGTGCAAATGCACCAAATGGTCGGCTGCGCGGCTGGTTTGCATGCGCTTAGCCAGCCACGCTTCGTGCGCCAGCATAGCGCGCTCTTGCGCATCATGCTGGCGTGCGGGGTGCAAAGCTTTGAGGGCATATAGCTGCTGCGTGCTTGGGTCGCGTACTTGGTACAGCAGGTTAATGCCGCTGTCGGCCACGATGGCAGTCACTGTCATGCCATCAATAACATCGCCTACTTTTAGTTTAGGTGGTATCGGCAACGCCAAGGCTTGGCGGTTTTCGTCATTCAGCGTGGCCTCTAGTACGCCCAGCACGCGCAGCACCATGGCACTGGCGTTGTCGTGGCTACCTAAATCCAATGCGGCTTGCACCAATTGGTCGCTCATGGCTTGGGCTGATGCCGGTTCGGCAAACACTTTCAGGCGTCTGTCGGGCACGGTGCCATGTACACCATCAGTTAATAAAATGAACACATCGCCTACCTGCAAATCGCCCTGCGAATAGTCCACCAGCAAGCGTTCGTCGGCACCTACTGAGCGCAGCAACTGGTGACGCATGTCGGGGTGGTCTACTACATGGTCGGTAGTAAGCAGCGTAGTGTGCCCATCGCGCAGCAGATAGGCGCGCGTGTCGCCCACGTGGGCCAGTGTGTAGCTTTGGCCGCGCAAGACTATAGCTGTGAGCGTCGTGAGTCCATACTCTTTTTGACGCCGGCGGTTCACGCCTAACAGCCAGCTGTTGTGCGCGCTGAGCACACGGTCTATGGCCACTGTGGTGTCCCACGTAGCAGGGGTGTCAAAGTAGTCGCGTACTAAGCTCATCACCGCGGTTTGCGCGGCTTCTTTGCCTTGGCCACCAGCGCTTACGCCGTCGGCTATGGCGCAAATAGCCCCAAAACTCTCGCGCCCTGCCTCGGGCAGCATGGCGGCGCAAAAGTCTTCGTTGACGTCTTTTTTGCCAGCGAGTGAGGTGTAGCCAATATCAAGTTCAAATGCCATGCACCAGTTTATGCAATTTGTGTGCCCAATGGTGGTGCTTGCTGTTTTGGTGCGTTTTACTGGGGTTTCGCAGTTTTAAGGTATTTTGAGGCCATTTTTTTTAACTAAATAGGTCTGTAACCCCGGTAAATACTGCTTAATCAGCTATTTAATTTGTAGCGGCTACAGGGTTTTACTCGTAGACCTCGCGGTCGCACAGCAACGTACGGCATGCCTATGCCAAACGGACCTGCGGCCCTTTATTGTTTGTCATAGGCACACCGAACGTTGCTGCGCTCCACTGGCGTGGTCGCTGGTGGAAGAACGGCCGCCGTACTGTTTTTTTATTGACTGTGATCACCGCCGAGCGAAACCCTAGCCCCACTACAAGCGTGCTGTTGTGGTGTGTGTCCTATGCCAAACAATAAAGGGCCGCTAGGTACGTTGGGCATGGGACACACGCCGCAGCAGCACGCGTGCCAGAACAAAGAGCTTTCTTTACAAGCCGAAGCAGCGTGCACTGGTATAACAACGAACGCGAAGCACGAAGCAAAGCCTAAAACCGCTCATGCCCCAGCAAAAAGCGCCACTGCCCTACCGCCAAGTCAGCCATCGGCACCCGCCCCACACGAATACGCTTCATGCCTACTACTGCTAGGCCTGCATGCCCACACACAGCCGCAATATTGCCCGGCGAGCCGCCCTTGACTGCAAAGCGCAGCCCCGTGATGGCATCGGTTTGCTTGCTCAGTGCTACTTTAGCGTTCAAAACCAGCCGGTCGTTACGCAGCAACGGGCGGTTTAAACCGTGCAACACCTCGGGGGTCACATCGCCCGTCACATCCACGATCACCTCGTTTTCAACCAGTGCGGCGTCGTCCCATAGCTTGCGCCTGATCGGAAAATCTTGCGTAAACACTACTAGGCCGCTGGCACCTAGCTCCAGCGGGGTGACGCATACCTGTTCTTTCAAATGGCGTTTGAGCAGGCGCACGCCTGAACGGTCTGCTTTGCTGCGATTTGCTTCTTGCAATAGCTCGCCTGCTGGCTTAGGGCCATCGCCCCAGTCGTACCCCGCTGGCTTGTGCAGCAGCAGTGTCATGGGCACGCTTTCTAACAATGTGGCGTTGGCGTCTAGCTCGATACGCTCAGTCGTCACGCGGTGTTGCGGGCTTTCTTCTACGTGGCCGTTTACGCGCACCCAGCCGCCCTCAATATACTGCTCGGCTTGGCTGCGTGAGCAAGGCAACATTTCGGCAAGGCGTTTGGCTAGGCGGACAGGTTCGGTCATGGGTAGAAAAGTCAGAAAGTCAAGCGACGCACCAATTGAGTGCCATCTTTGTATGACAGATTGGCATGGGCTTTGCAATTAAATGTTCTATTGAGTATGGCATAGCCGAGGGTAGCGCATGAAGAAGTCTAAGTTAGTGATGGTGGGCAATGGGATGGCAGGTGTACGCACCATTGAGGAGCTTTTGAAAATTGCGCCCGAGCTGTATGACATCACTGTGTTTGGTGCCGAGCCGCACCCTAACTACAACCGTATTTTGTTGTCCCCAGTGCTAGCTGGTGAGCAGACGCTCGATGAAATCGTTTTGAATTCTTGGGACTGGTACAAAGAAAACAATATTACGCTGCATGCTGGTAAAAAAGTAGTGGAAGTAGACCGCGTCAAACGCACAGTGCGGTCAGATGATGGTACCGAGGTGGAATACGACCGCTTGTTGATGTGCACCGGCTCTAATCCGTTTATCTTGCCCATCCCCGGCAAAGACTTAAAAGGCGTGATTGCCTACCGCGACATTGCCGACACCAACGCCATGATTGAGGCGTCTACCAAATACAAAAAAGCGGTCGTCGTTGGCGGTGGCTTGCTAGGGCTAGAGGCAGCTAACGGCCTGATGCTGCGCGGCATGCAAGTGACCGTGATACATGTGATGCCAACACTGATGGAACGCCAGCTAGATGCGGTTGCAGGCGGATTGCTACAAAAATCGCTGGAAGAGCGTGGTTTGAAATTTGTGATGGGTGGTCAAACCCAAGCGCTGATTCCTGATAAAGATGGCCGCGTGATGGCCCTGCAGTTTAAAGATGGCACCGAGATACCTACCGATCTGGTTGTAATGGCGGTAGGTATTCGACCCAACACCGAGCTGGCTTTGTCCATGCGCCTACACTGCGACCGCGGCATTGTGGTGAATGACACCATGCAAACCGTGACCGATGCACGCATCTACAGCGTGGGCGAATGTGCGGCGCACCGCGGTATTGCGTATGGCTTGGTTGCACCACTTTTTGAACAAGCTAAAGTAGCCGCCAACCACTTGGCGCAGTTTGGCATTGGCCGCTATGTCGGCTCGCTCACATCCACCAAGCTCAAAGTCACCGGTATTGATTTGTTCAGCGCGGGTGACTTTTCGGGTGGCGAGGGCACCGAAGAAATTGTGATGAGCGACCCCTTTGGTGGCGTGTACAAAAAGCTGGTGCTCAAAGACGATAAGCTGATTGGCGCATGTTTGTATGGCGACACGGTAGACGGCAGCTATTACTTTAAACTTTTGCGCGACGGTAAAAACGTGTCCGACATCCGCGATAAGCTGATGTTTGGCGAAGCCGCTATCAACAACGGCATCGGCGATGTGGGCCACCAAGGCCACACCAAAGCGGCCAGCATGGCCGACAGCGACGAGGTGTGTGGCTGCAACGGTGTAACCAAAGGCACTATCTGCAAAGCGATCCGTGAGAAGGGTTTGTTCACACTCGATGAAGTAAAAAAGCACACCAAAGCCAGCGCGTCCTGCGGATCGTGCACTGGTTTGGTAGAGCAGATTTTGATGTTTACAGCTGGTGGCGACTATTCCGCCACACCCAAGCTCAAAGCCATGTGTGGCTGCACAGACCACGGTCACCAAGCCGTGCGCGAAGCGATAGTGGCTAACAAGCTATTGACAATTGGCAGTGTGTACGAGACCTTGAACTGGAAATCACCCAACGGCTGCGCCTCGTGCCGGCCAGCCATTAATTACTACGTCACGTCGTCGTGGCCCAAAGAAGCCAAAGACGATCCGCAAAGCCGCTTTATCAATGAACGCAGCCATGCCAACATCCAAAAAGATGGCACTTACAGCGTTATCCCGCGTATGTGGGGTGGCGAGACCACGGCCAGTGAGCTGCGCCGCATAGCCGATGCAGTAGACAAGTACAAAATCCCCACGGTCAAGGTCACGGGCGGCCAGCGCATTGACTTGCTGGGCGTGAAAAAAGAAGACTTGGTCAATGTATGGAAAGACATCGGCATGCCCAGCGGCCACGCGTACGCCAAAGCCCTGCGCACGGTTAAAACCTGCGTGGGCAGCGAATGGTGTCGCATGGGCACCCAAGACAGCACGCAAATGGGCAAAGACCTTGAGCGCGCCATGTGGCGCATGTACGCACCACACAAAGTCAAATTTGCCGTCAGCGGCTGCCCGCGTAATTGCGCCGAAGCAGGCATCAAAGACGTTGGCATTATTGGCGTAGACAGCGGCTGGGAAATGTATGTGGCGGGCAACGGCGGCATTAAAACCGAAGTGGCACACTTTTTTACCAAGGTCAAAACCCCTGCCGAAGTGCTTGAATACACCGGTGCGTTTTGCGAACTGTACCGCCAAGAAGGCTGGTACCTAGAACGCACCGTGCACTACGTGTCACGCGTTGGATTGGACTATGTTAAAAAACGCATCTTGGACGACCACGAAGGTCGTAAAGCCCTATGGGAGCGACTGCAATTTGCTCTCGACGGCGAGCCAGACCCTTGGTTCGACTTTGACAAAGCGGCTGTGGATACGCGGCAGTTTGAGGCTATTGCTGTTTGAAAATTTTTTATACGGACTTCTGGACGCGAAGGGCGCTAAGGTTACGCGAAGGACGCGAAAGAAGAAAAAAGAAGATAAAAAAGAAATATTAAATTTATGAAATTGAAATTGAAATAGAAGCAAGTTTTTGAAATATTTATTTAAATAAATTTCATAAAATATTTTTTGTATTCCTTTCGCGTCCTTCGCGTAAACTTAGCGCCCTTCGCGTCCAGCAATCCGATTTCGTCCTATAGATAACTACACCCCATGACCGCTTGGAAAAAAATCTGCTTCGTTAAAGACATCCCCGTATTAGGATCACGCCGCATCACGCGTGCCCAAGGCATGGATGTGGCCGTATTCAGGAACAGCGAGGACAAAGTATTCGCCCTGCTAGACCGCTGCCCGCACAAAGGTGGGCCCCTTAGTCAAGGCATTGTGCACGGGGAGAGCGTAGCTTGCCCTCTGCACAATTGGAATATAGGATTAGGCGACGGTTGCGCCAAAGCGCCCGATGAAGGTTGCTCGCCCAAGTTTGCAGTGCAGGTGACAGATGGCGAGGTATTTTTAGACATCCACGAGCTCGCTACGCACGCAATTGACCTTGCCAAGCCCTTAGCTGGCCCCGAGCTGAAAGCGTCTTTGGTGGCATGACATCCAAAGAAACCAAATCTACCTGCCCGTATTGCGGCGTAGGCTGCGGTGTCATTATCGAAAGCCAAGGCGCGCAAATTACAGGCGTGCGCGGCGACCCAGACCACCCAGCCAACTTTGGGCGCTTGTGTACCAAAGGCTCTACGCTGCACTTGACTGCCAGCGCGCCCATCACACTGCAAACGCGTCTGCTACAACCTATGCGCCGCGAGCACCGAGGCGAGGCCGCAAAAGCCATTAGCTGGGACAACGCGCTAGATTTTGCAGTCACCTCGTTTGCACAAATCATTGCAGAGCATGGGCCAGACGCAGTGGGCTTTTACGTTAGCGGCCAATTGCTCACCGAAGACTACTACGTCTTTAACAAACTGGCTAAGGGCTTGATTGGCACCAACAACATCGACACCAATTCACGCCTGTGCATGAGCAGCGCAGTAGCGGGCTATAAGCAAACCTTAGGCGCTGACGCGCCGCCAAATTGCTATGACGATGTCAACCATGCAGACTGCATCTTCATTGTGGGCAGCAACACCGCTTACGCGCACCCCATATTGTTTCGCCGTATCGAAGACGCAAAAAAGAACAACCCACAGCTGAAAATTATCTTTGCGGACCCGAGAAAGACCGACACCGCCGAGATAGCCGACCTGTACCTGCCCCTGCTGCCCGGCACCGATGTCGCGTTATTTAACGGCATGCTGCACATCATGCTGTGGGAAGGTTGGACAGATAACGCCTTTATCGCAAAGCACACCAACGGTTTTGATGACTTAAAAAATACTGTGCGTGAGTACACACCAGACGTCGTGGCGCAAACCTGTGGCATCAAAAAAGAAGATTTGTTTACGGCCGCTAAATGGTTTGCAGGCGTGCACGCTACCCCTAGCGCACATGCACCGATTGCAGAGGCTATGGGCACGCCAGCCAGCGGTGCCGCGCAGCGCAACACCACTTTGAGCCTCTACTGCCAAGGCTTAAACCAGTCCAGCAGCGGCACCGCCAAAAACGCAGCCTTGATTAACCTGCATTTAGCCACCGGCCAAATTGGCAAACCCGGCGCTGGCCCCTTCTCGCTAACGGGCCAACCCAACGCGATGGGCGGCCGCGAAGTAGGTGGCCTGGCCAACCTGATTAGCGCCCACCGCGACATGGCCAACCCCGCCCACCGCGCCGAAGTGGCGGCACTTTGGGGTGTGGCTGACGTGCCAAGCAAGCCTGGTAAAACCGCAATAGAAATGTTCCAAGCCGCCGCCGACGGCGAGATCAAAGCGCTGTGGATTGCGTGTACCAATCCTGCGCAAAGCATGCCCGACCAAGCTACCGTGCGCCGCGCATTAGAGCGCTGTGAACTGGTGATTGTGCAAGAAGCATTTGCCACCACCGAGACCTGCCACTACGCCGACCTGCTGCTACCCGCCACCACTTGGGGTGAGAAAGACGGCACCGTTACCAACAGCGAACGCCGCATTAGCCGCGTACTGCCCGCGGTGCCCACCCCCGGTGAGACGCGCCACGACTGGTCGATAGCAGTGGATTTCGCGCGAAAACTAGAACTGCATCTTGCGCTAAATGGGGTCAGATCCAAATTCAGGACGATAACCTCACCAAAGGCAAATTATGCTGAACGAAATTTGGCTTTGACCCCATTTAACGCAAGCGACCCGGCGACTACAAAAACCCTCTTCCCCTGCGCCACTGCCGAAAGCATCTGGCTAGAGCACCGCGAATCTACACGAGGCCGCGACCTCGATATTACTGGCCTGACCTACGCCGCCATCGAAGCTAAACCCGCCCAGTGGCCATTCAAAACCGGCGACAAAAAGGGAAAGCAACGCCTCTATGAAGATCACATTTTCCCTACCTCTGATGGCAAAGCCAACTTTGTCAACACGCCCTATAAGCCCACTGCAGAGCAGCGCGAATCGCGCTATCCATTCAGCTTGAACACCGGCAGATTACGCGACCAATGGCACGGCATGAGCCGCACTGGCAGCCTAGGTCGTTTGTTCGGCCATGTGGCTGAACCTACCGTGCAGATGAACCGCCAAGATATGACACGTCGCCTACTAAAAGAAGGCGACTTAGTCCACGTTACCAGCAAGCGCGGCTCTATCATGCTGCCCGTACAAGCCAGCGACGAAATCGGCTTAAGTCAAGCCTTTATCGCTATGCATTGGGGCAGCGAATTTTTAAGTGGCCGCAGCAGCGCAGGTGAAAGGTTAGCAGGCATCAACGCTGTTACCACCAGTGCCCACTGCCCCACCAGCAAGCAGCCAGAACTTAAGCACGCAGCCGTCAAAATTTTGAAAGCTGAGCTGCCGTGGATGCTGTTGGCCGTAGCTTGGTTGCCCGAGAACACAGCCCACAGCACGCGTACAGCACTGCAAAAACTCATGCCCCAATTTGAGTTTGCTACCTGCGTACCTTTTGGTCGTGAAGACGAACACAGCCCTACCATCGCCGCAACCGCACCATTACCGCAACGTGGTATTTTGTTTCGCGCTGCCGCCACTTATGCACCCGATGGCGATACCCTCGCGCGAATCGAAGCGCTCCTGGGCCTCAACCATACAGACACACTGCGCTACGAAGACAAAAACCGTGGCCAACGCCGCACTGCCCGTCTGGTGCGTACACCGAACGGCGCAGCACAGTTGCAGGGCTTCGTTCTAGCAGGTGACACCAGCGCAGAAGCTTGGATTAAAACCCTGCTGCAAGACGAGTTGGACGCCACCAGCTATGGTCGGCTATTGTTATCCCCGGGTGCTAAAGCACCGATAGCTGTTGCATCTAAAGGCACACAGGTGTGTAGCTGCTTTAACGTCACAGAATCTGGCATAAAAAACCAATTAACCCAATGCTCAGGCAGCGAGGAAGAGTGTTTAGCGCAACTACAGAGTGCGCTAAAGTGCGGCACGAATTGTGGCAGCTGCCTGCCTCAGTTAAAGAAAATGATTCGAGTCTCAACTATCCAAGTTGCTTTGGCTTAACGCCCTGCCCTAGAAGCGGGCCATAAGCATATCCCCCAAAGTCATAAACCGTACGCGACAATAGCATTATGGGAATTGCAAGCTACATCAAGGAAATTGGCCGCGGCAAAGACGGCGCTCGCTCCCTCACGCGGGTGCAGGCCACGGATTTGATGGGGCAAATTTTAGACGGCGAAGTCACTGATCTAGAGGTAGGTGGCTTTTGCTTGGCCATGCGCATCAAAGGTGAAACACCGCAAGAGATGGCCGGATTTTTGGATGCCGTACATGCACGGTTAGTTAAAGTGCAGTGCGACGGCCCTGTGGCGGTGATTCCCAGCTACAACGGCGCGCGGCGTTTACCGGTGCTCACGCCATTGCTCGCAGCGCTGCTAGCGCGGCACGGCGCAAAGCGCGGCTTTGGGGTACTGGTACACGGCTGCGCGACCGAAAATACGCGTATCACAAGCCAAAGCGTGCTGGAGACTGCTATTTTTAAGCAAAATATGCCATTAATCCACGTAAATACTGCTCAACCAGCTATTCAATCTATAGCAATTGGTGATCTGCAATTTAGCTCTACAGACACCCTAAGCCCAGCGCTGAAACGCTTGCTCGACGTACGCCGTGCTGTCGGCTTGCGCAACAGCGCGCACAGCTTGGTCAAGTTGATGAACCCAACCACTAGCGCGCAGGCGTTGATCGTTACTAGCTACACCCATCCCGAATATTTGCACAGCATGACGGCCGCAATGCAACTGACCGGTGCGCACGCCATGCTGCTACGCGGCACCGAGGGCGAAAGTGTGGCCGATGCACGCCGTGCACCGCAAATGGACGGCTTTGTTCACGGCGTACGCACTACTTTGTGCGAAGCGCAGCTTGGCACCTTAGCCACCGTGCCAGACCTGCCCAAAGCTATCGACGCCCACACCACAGCACAATATATTTATGATGTTTTGCACGGTATAAAGCCTGTACCCGCTCCGATTGCCCTGCAGGTGGAACATATCTTGCACTTGATACAGCAGATACAGCAAAGATAGACCCTCGATGAACTCCACACACACCTATCAAGACTCTGCAACTCCCACCACCGCCTGGATACCCCTGCAGCGCCCTGTATTGCCCAGAAGCCTGGTGTCCGGCAGCGTCACGCTGGTAGGCGCTGGCCCCGGCGATCCTGATTTGCTTACGATCAAGGCGGTTAAGGCCATTGCCGCTGCCACGGTTATTTTGGTAGACGATTTGGTCAACGATGCCGTACTAGCGCATGCGCAAGCTAACGCGCGCATCGTGCACGTGGGTAAACGCGGCGGCTGCAAATCTACGCCGCAGGCATTTATCGAAAGACTGATGGTGATGGCAGCACGTGAAGGTGAGGCCGTGGTACGGCTCAAAGGCGGTGACCCGTTCATTTTTGGCCGCGGCGGCGAGGAAATTGAGGCACTGCAAGCCGCAGGTGTTAGCGTGCAAGTAGTCAGCGGCATTACTTCGGGATTGGCGGCACTCGCGTCGCTGAGCGTACCACTAACGCACCGCGACCATGCCCACGGCGTAGTGTTTGTCACCGGCCACGCCAAGCCTGGGGACACTGGTACCGACTGGCCGCTGCTGGCTGCCACAGCACACCAAGCTAAATTGACCTTGGTTATCTACATGGGCGTCAGCGGATCACAGCACATTCAAGACCAATTGCTGCAAGGCTTGCCCGGCCACACACCAGCAGCGGTTATCCAACACGCCAGCATGCCACAGCAGCGCCATGTAGTGACCACATTGCAGGCATTGCGTAGCACCATCGAAGCGCAGCAGATGCAAAGCCCCAGTGTGATTGTGGTAGGCCATGTTTTGCAGGGACTAGCGTCGCTGGAGCAGTACCAATCACCCGCCCAACATCACGCACAAGGCAGTTAATGCCGAAATACTGCGCTAGCGTATACGGTGCCTAACTTGAGTTACATTTTATTTACTTCAGCAAGGCGTCTGACTATATGGTCTTGTCTTGGTTCCCAATTACGATCCACTTTGGATTTATGGCATGAGCGTTCAGTCAATTGTGTGCCAGTAGTTGTAAATTGATTGAACCTGCTTGCGCGGTATCTGCAACTTATGGGTTTGGGCACGCAAAATTAGAGGGTACTAGCTATGCCGTCGTCTTCTAAATTCAAATCGAACGCAAAGGCTTCAACATTTCTGAATGTCAAATGCCGTCATTGGATACCTGCAACTCTCCTGTGCCTAGCTATACCATGTACGGGTGCTGGCAAACGTCCTACAGTAATCCCTCCACCAGGAGCTGGCCCGGATATAGGCAAAGGAATCAATAGTCCCCTTGCTAAAGGTCCTAAGACACTAACCCCAGCGCCCAGCCCAGTAGCACAACCTCACGCTCCATCGCCACCCCCAGCTCCCAGCCACTTTGCAAGACCTGATCCATCAGCCGTAGCCCCACCTGTTGCTCAAGCAACCCCTGCAACTAGATTAGTACCAGTGCCAACCACAGTAGGTCCTACAGCACTGCCTATAGATCCATTGCCAGCAAATCCGTTGCCTAATGCGACTGCGCTCAAACCCGCACCATCCCCAGTTGCTGCAACCACGCCCTCTAGTAAGCCCATCCCAGCTCAAGCGGCAGTAGCCCCTACAGTACCCATTGCAGCCAATGTTCAAAGCCCTCCGGTTGATGCAACAGGCTTGGATGCACGTAGCACCACCGCGGGCAATCCCAACGCTGTCTTGATGCCCGGTCAACTCACCGCCAAGTTAAATCCGTTACCCGGTAACTTGTCGTCATCGGGTATGACAAGTCAGAACTTTAACTACGAAACAAAATCGCAGGCATCTTGCACTTACATCAGCACTCAGGCCCATGCCCAACGGGCTGACACAGCTTTGGTCGACTTCACAGGCGATGGTCTGATCGTCTCGGCGCTACCTAACGAGCAGTTACGCGCCAGCCTGCAAATGGCAGGTTATAAGCAAGTCACGTTGGGTCAACCTGCCAGTTGGTGCTTGCCAGCCGCCGCCATGAGCGCACTTTTGCGTGCACCGGCCTCTGGTGTGCAGCGCAGCAGCGTTAGTTCACAACAGAAACTAGTGCAGGTCAAAGGACAGTGGCAATTGGTGCAATCGACCACGGCAATAAACAGCCGTTCCATACTTAACCGCAAATCTTCTTCTATTTGCAACCCCAAGGTCAGGCCTCTAAGACCTCACAACGCACAGGCTAGAACACTTTAGCGGATTTGATGTTGGCAGCGCGCAAATAGCTTTTGTGTGATTATTTTAACTTCTTGCAACACAATTTTGGCTTGTTTGTTGCACACGCATTTGCACTGTATTACCCAATGCGTTACTTATTAGCAAGGGCATTCACTGAGATCACTCTTGCTGCTTCAGTCTTAAACTCATTTGCTTGTTGTATGCAATCACGTTGATTGATGCACATTCATACCTTACCTTTGAAGTCGATCACCATGAAATATTTTTGTGTGCCAGTCAAAGTACTTTGCCTCGCAACCCTCTTTGCTACTACTACAAATTTAATCGCCGCAACCGTACCCACGGGCGTGCAACTGCACGCAAGCCAATCACTTGTGCGCAATAACGGTGCAGAACCCGAAACTCTGGACCCCATGCTGGCATCAGGTGTACCTGCTAACAACGTCATCCGCGATCTTTTTGAAGGACTTACTGCAGCTGATAACAACGGTAAAGTAGTGCCCGGCGTAGCTGAAAGCTGGAAACAGACAGAGCCGCAAACATGGGTATTTAAGCTACGTAAAAACGCAAGCTGGTCCAACGGTGATAGCGTGACTGCGGAAGATTTTGTTTACGGCATGCGCCGCTTGGTCACCCCAGCTACGGGGTCTAAATATGCACCCACCTACGGGGCGTTTGTACTCAATGGAAAAGACATTATTGCGGGTAAAAAGCAACCCACAGAGCTGGGTGTCAAGGCTATCGATGCACAAACACTAGAGATCAAAACCGCATTCCCAGTGTCTTTTTTACCTGAAATATTGTCTAATTTACAGTTAGGCGCTGTCCACAAAGCCACAGTAGAAAAATTTGGCAAAGAATGGACCAAACCTGCCAATATAGTTAGTAACGGCGCATTCAAACTGAAAGACTGGTCAGTTAACAGCAAAATTGTGTTGACCAAATCTATAACGTATTGGGATAAATCCAACGTGCAGCTAGAACAAGTGACTTATTTACCAGTAGAGTCGGGTGCAGCAGACGTGAAGCTGTTTGAATCAGGCGAGAACGATTGGGTCTATGAAATTCCGCCGGGAACTTACGAAAAATATAAGCAGCAGTACCCTAAAGAAATTAGCAACAATCCCATCTTAGGCCTGCGCTACTACTCACTTAACGTCAACCACCCCAGCTTCAAAGACGTGCGCGTACGCAAAGCGCTGAACATGGTGATTGACCGCAAGATTTTGGCCGACAAAGTCACGGCAGACGGGCAAGCGCCTGCGTACAGCGTAATTATCCAAGGTGTCAATGGTGCGGAACCCAGTACTTATGACTGGGCTACATGGCCTATGGACAAACGTGTTACCGAGGCTAAAAAACTCATGGCAGAGGCAGGTGTTGCTGCAGGTACAAAGATGAAGTTTTCCTACAACACTAGCGATTACCACAAGAAAATGGCTATCTTCGCCGCCTCTGAATGGAAGACCAAGCTGGGCATTGAGCTCGAATTAGAGGCCATGGAATTTAAAGTGCTAATTAAAAAACGCGACGATCGCGATTTTGAAATGGCCCGCAACGGTTGGGTAGCTGACTACAACGATGCTTCTACGTTCTTGACCTTGGTAGAGTGCGATTCTGACCAAAACAGCCAGGGCTACTGCAACCGCAAAGCCCAAGCACTGATCGACGAAGGCAACAAGACACAGGACCAAGCCAAGCGTAAATCTCTGCTTAACGAAGCCACTAAATTAATTATGGACGAGTACCCCATCGTGCCCCTGTTGCAATACACGCGGCCACGCCTTGCCAAAGCTTACGTTGGCGGCTTGTCTAAGACCAATTCATTAGACCGTTATCGCTCCAAAGATATCTACATCATCAAGCATTGATTTTTAGACGCTACCCAATAGCTCTCGCCAAAACAATCTATGTGGTCCTACACGTTGCGACGCGTGTTGTCGTGCCTGCCTACACTTGTGGCGGTCATCACAATATGCTATTTGATGCTGCATGCCACTCCTGGCGGCCCGTTTGACGCTGAGATCAGGGTATCGCCCGTAGTGCTGGCCAATTTGAAGGCTAAGTACCATCTGGACGAGCCTTTATGGCAGCAATACTTGTACTACCTTGGTAATTTGTTGCGCGGTGATTTGGGTGCCTCATTCCGTTATGAAGACTGGACGGTTAACGAGCTTGTGGCTAGAGCCCTGCCAGTATCCGCCGCCATTGGTGGGGGCGCTGCCATCATTGCCATCTTTATTGGTATATCAATGGGCATCATTGCAGCGCTACGGCAAAACAGTGTCATTGACTATCTGGTAATGATCTTGGGCAACTTGGGGCATTCATTCCCTTCGTTTGTTGTCGGGCCCGTATTGATATTGGTGTTTGCGGTATGGTTTAAGTGGCTACCAGCAGGCGGCTGGAACGACTTTGATCTGCGCTACATGATTTTGCCCATGACATTGTTGGTGTTCATTGAAATCACCTCTATCAGCCGTGTCATGCGCGGCAGCTTAATTGAAGTCATGCACAGCAACTTTATTCGCACTGCGCGTGCTAAAGGCTTGCCCATGCACATTATTGTGCTTCGCCATGCGCTTAAACCTGCACTGCTGCCTGTGGTGTCTGTCATTGGCCCGCTGGTTATTTCCACCATCACTGCTGCCGTGGTGACAGAATCGGTTTTCTCGCTACCAGGCTTGGGGCAACTTATCGTCAAAGGCGCTGCTAACCGCGACTACACCTTGGTGCTAGGCTTGGTCGTGCTCGTTACTTTTATTGCCGTAGCTATCAATTTACTGGTGGACTTAACCTACGCGCTGTTAGACCCAAAAATTCGCTACTGAAGCGAACCCCTTGCCCACAACGCCCCTTAACACGTCATCTCCATGCTGTTACCCGCCAAAAATACCCAACTTGTCACTGCAATGCATACGCTGGCTGACAGTGCTATTCGCGGACGCAGCCCGTGGGCGGATGCTAGAGCGCGTTTTGCGCGCAACAAAGCTGCCGTATTTTGTACTGGGTTGTTGGCACTGATTGTTATAGCTTGTATTGTGGGGCCTTGGCTTTTGCCCAATGCGTTTGACAGCACCGACTGGGACGCGATGAGCACGCCCCCTACATGGCAGAATTTCCACTGGTTTGGCACCGATGAATCGGGCCGCGATCTGCTGGTGCGCACTCTGATGGGTGGGCGCATCTCGCTCATGGTGGGCCTTCTAGCTACGCTAACCTCGGCTACCGTAGGCATCGTGTGGGGAGCTACCGCAGGTTTTATCGGCGGTCGAACTGATGCCCTTATGATGCGGCTAGTCGACATGATGTATGCCGTACCTTATCTATTGATCGCCATATTGTTGATCACAGTGTTAGGCCGGGCTTTTTACTTGGTAGTCATCACCATCACCGTATTCTCGTGGATGACGATGGCGCGCGTGGTGCGTGGTCAAACCTTATCGCTACGTTCTAAAGAATTTATCGAGGCTGCCCGCGTCATCGGTGTGCCTACGCGCACTATTATTTTTAGGCACATTATTCCTAATTTACTTGGCGTGGTGGTGATCTACGCCACAGTTACAGTGCCTACTGTCATTTTGGTTGAATCCGTCTTATCCTTCCTCGGGCTGGGTATTCAAGAACCTATGACTAGCTGGGGTGTACTCATCCATGATGGCACCAGTGTGATGGAAATATCACCGTGGATATTGCTGTTTCCGGCTGCCTTTTTGTCCATCACCCTGTATTGTTTTAACTTTATAGGCGATGGCTTGCGCGATGCACTTGACCCTAAAGATCGCTGAATAAAAAAATGAGTTTAATGCAAGTTAAAGACCTGTCCGTGCGTTTCAATACAGGCGATGGTCAGGTACATGCGGTTAACGGTATCAATTTCTCGCTCGATGCAGGCCAGACTTTGGGCATCGTGGGCGAGAGTGGTTCAGGTAAAAGCCAAAGTGTATTGGCCATGATGGGCCTACTGGCTAAAAATGGCAGCGCCACGGGCAGCGTGCTGTACGAAGGTGCTGATTTATTAACGATGCCTGCTGACAGGTTAAATCAAATTCGGGGCAACCGCGTATCCATGATTTTTCAAGACCCTATGACCTCGCTCAACCCGTATCTCACTGTAGAGCGGCAGATGACAGAAGTTTTGCAATTTCACAAAGGTATGGGCCGTCAAGCTGCCCGCGCTAGGTGCGTGCAGATGCTGGACGCGGTGAAGATCCCTGATGCAGCCCAGCGTATCAACACTTATCCGCATGAATTCTCGGGCGGCATGCGCCAACGCGTGATGATTGCGATGGCGCTCTTGTGTGAGCCTCAATTGCTGATAGCTGACGAGCCCACCACCGCATTAGACGTGACAGTACAAGCGCAGATTTTGACATTATTGCGCGAACTGCAGCGTGACTTTGGCACTGCAATTGTGCTGATCACACATGACTTGGGCGTAGTTGCAGGCCTGTGCGATAAGGTGATGGTGCTATATGGCGGCACAGTCATGGAACAAGGCGACGCAGAAGATATTTTTTACCATCCATCGCACCCTTACACGGTAGGCTTGTTGGGCGCGATAGCACGGCTAGACCAATCCAGTGTATCGTTACGCGCTATCCCCGGTGCACCGCCCAATATGTCGCGGCCTCAACCTGGCTGCCCATTCCAGCCGCGTTGCGCACTAGCACTACCACAGTGCAGTATAGACAACCCTGCGTTAATAGCGGTTGCAGGTAAACCCCACACACTTCGTGCTTGCTACCAGCCTATGGCACAAGTGACTGCACTGCATGCTTCTAACGCTATGGATGAGGCATAGCATGGCAGAATTTACCCCCCCATTGCTTAGTGTGCGTGACCTTAAAGTTCACTTTAAAGTCAAAGGCAATAACGCGTGGCCATGGACGCCTGCGCGCACTCTGAAAGCCGTAGACGGCGTGAGCTTTGATATCCAACCAGGTGAAACCTTGGGCGTTGTGGGCGAGTCAGGCTGCGGCAAATCTACCCTTGCGCGTGGCGTGCTAAATTTAGTGCCAGCTGCAGCGGGTAGCGTTCGCTGGATGGGCAATGAGCTGATTGGAAGTGATGTTAACGCTTGGCACAGCGTCCGCCGTGATGTACAGATGATCTTTCAAGACCCGCTGGCATCACTGAACCCCCGCATGACGATTGCGCAAATCATTGCCGAGCCTTTGCGCACGCATTTTTTGAGTATGTCTAAAGATGCGATTATGGGTAAAGTGGTGGAGATGATGCAACGTGTAGGCTTGAATCAACAGCAAATTAACCGCTATCCGCATGAATTTTCAGGCGGCCAATGCCAACGCATTGGCATTGCACGCGCTTTAATCTTGCAACCTAAATTGATTATTTGTGATGAACCTGTGTCTGCGCTGGACGTGTCGATTCAGGCGCAGATCATCAACCTACTGAAAGATTTGCAGCAGTCCATGGGTTTAGCATTGATTTTTATCGCGCATGACTTGGCTGTGGTCAAGCACATCAGTGACCACATTATGGTGATGTACCTTGGCCGTGCCGTAGAAAAAGCTGAAAAAAATACCCTTTATGCCCGGCCACAGCACCCTTATACAAAAGCATTACTATCAGCCATCCCGATTCCAGACCCGAGGCTGGAGCGTGCCAAAATTATTCAATTGCTCACTGGAGACTTGCCATCGCCGTTGAACCCGCCGTCAGGTTGCGCATTTCGCACACGCTGTCCTGTCGCGCAGCCACAGTGCACGACACAAATACCTGCGCTGCATAAAGTAGCAGCCAGTACTACCGTGGCATCATGCCTTTTGGTTTGAGATTTTTTGTACACGCGCAGCCTAACGCTGCGGTATCCGGTGATTAGCGCGATGGCGGGCGTAGTTGCCCAATACATCTGGCCTTAGTGCTGCGTGCTTGGTGCTGCGCCCTGCCATGCGCTCGCGCCACATCTTAAAAGAACTGCGCTTCATCTCTTTGCGCATCAATGCTATCACTGCTGATTCATTCAATCCAAACTGCACCTCAATGGATTCAAAAGGCGTGCGATCTTCCCACGCCATCTCGATAATGCGGGAGACATCAGATTCAGTCAAAAAGCGCTTTAGCGTGATACTTTTCATATTGCTGGCTACATTAAACACCCCAGCAGCTTACAAACTGCCGCTACACTTGCAATATCCTACATTACATACAAAGTGGTAAGCCCCTATGTTAGAAAAACTCAACCAACTTACTGAAGGTCATGGTGCTCTCAAACCTGGTCACGGCCTGATTAGCGGCGTCATTGCGCTGTGTTTAGGCATTTTGTGTTTTTTAGGGGTATTGGCTTTCCATTTCCCACAGTATCTCACTACACCCCAGTTACGACAAAGTTACAACGTTGATGTTATTCGCACGGTCATGCTGGTGGCTTTGGCGATAGCAGGCGGTATCAGCTTAGTAAATATTATTTTTGGTCGCGCAAGATGGCTTAGTGCTGCAGCCTTTTCGCTGGTGGTGCTCACTGCTTTTCTAGGAGGGCACAAAGTGCCTGTGAATGACTTTGCAGATAACACCCCTTACATCGGTCTGGACTGGTTCATTCTAGATTTGCTGGGGTCAGCGCTGATTTTTATTTTTATCGAAAAATTATTCCCACACCGTAAAAAGCAACCTGTTTTTCGCCCTGAATGGCAAACTGATTTTCACCACTTTATTGTCAACCACATGATCGTAGGTTTTGTGCTGCTAGCGACTAACCTGATGGTGCACAAAGGCTTGGGCTGGGCTGTTAAAAACGATTTGCAAATGTGGATTCAGAGCCTGCCATTTGTATTGGAATTGCTGCTCATTATTTTGGCCGCAGACTTAGTGCAATACTGGACACACCGCGCCTACCACGAGACCTGGCTTTGGCGTCTGCACGCAGTGCACCACAGCAGCAAGTTTATGGATTGGTTGGCAGGGTCGCGCCAGCACATCTTAGAACTGGTACTGACTCGCACCTTAGTATTGGGCATCATTTTTGTACTGGGTTTTAGTAAAGAAGTGATTGACGCTTATATAGTGGTGGTGGGTTTTCAAGCGGTGTTTAACCATTGCAACGTTAACGTACGCCTAGGGCCGCTACGCTACATCATAGTCACCCCTAATTTTCACCACTGGCACCATAGCCAAGACAAAGAAGCGCTAGATACTAACTACGCAGCGCACTACGCTTTCTTAGATTACCTCTTTGGTACAGCAGCCAAGAGTGACAAAATATGGCCTGCAGAATACGGTGTACTGGGCGACTATGTGCCCAACGGGTTTTTAAAACAGCTCAAATTTCCGTTCACCTGGAAAGGCTGAGGTCGTAAAAATAGGCATGCGTTATGACGTAGTCATTATTGGTGCAGGTGCAGCAGGTTTGTTCTGCGCAGGGGTTGCGGGACAACGCGGGTTGAAGGTACTGCTGATCGACCACGCAGAAAAAGTGGCTGAAAAAATTCGTATCTCTGGCGGCGGTAGGGCTAACTTTACCAACCGCGAGTTGGATATACGTGCCCCGGATAAACACTTCATATCTGAGAACCCGCGTTTTTGTCGCAGTGCTTTATCGCGATATACACCGCAGGATTTTTTAGCACTCATGCAAAAGCATGGGATCGCTTGGCATGAGAAACATAAAGGTCAGTTATTTTGTGACCACTCAGCAGAAGACTTGATTGTTATGTTACTGGCTGAATGTGCTGCAGGTGCGGTAGAACGCTGGCAGCCTTGTAGTGTGCAATCGGTTGAGATTTTAAATGACAAATCAACCTCTAGCCCTTTAAATACCTGCTCAAGCAGCTACGAAATTAGAACTGATAGAGGTACTATTACATCAACCAGTGTGGTAATTGCAACTGGTGGTTTGAGCATTCCAAAGATTGGTGCTACAGATTTCGGTCAGCGCTTAGCCCAGCAGTTTGGTCATGGCATTGTGCCCTTGCGCCCTGCCTTAGTGCCGTTGACTTTTAATGCACAAGAATGGGTGCCCTTTGTACCTTTGGCAGGTTTGTCCCTACCCGTGCAAATCTCTACTGGCGATGGCAAGACCCGAGGCCAGTTTGATGAGGATTTGTTGTTTACCCACCGTGGTTTGAGTGGCCCGGGTGTATTACAAATATCTAGCTACTGGCAAGAAGGCACGTCCATCCGCATCAACCTGTGCCCCACAGCAGATATGGGCCAGATTTTGCAAGAAGGTAAAGATCGCTCTCGCAAGCTTATAGCTAATGAGCTCAGTACTATTGTGCCCAGTCGATTGGCAGATACCTGGACTCAACGCGACGCTGCATGGCAACGCCCTATTAACGAAGCATCAGACAAAGCGCTGAGTGCATTAGCAGATAGTCTACAACGTTGGCAAATCACGCCCAACGGTTCGGAGGGCTACAAGAAAGCTGAAGTCACCGCTGGCGGCGTAGATACACGAGAGCTGTCAAGCCAAACCATGGAGAGCCAAAGATCTTCCGGCTTGTACTTTATTGGCGAGGTGGTTGATGTCACAGGCTGGCTGGGTGGCTACAATTTCCAGTGGGCTTGGGCTAGCGCCTATGCCTGCGCACATGCGCTTCCTACCAGTGAGGCTGCGCTGTAGTGCTCATCTGTAAGCTTAGTGCCAGCGTATATAGCACTGCCGCGCTAAGTCAGCGGTAGATAAAGCCTTACCCGTGTACCCACACCTAATTTAGTGCCGATTTGCAGCGTTGCACCTATCCTCTGGGCACGCTCTTTCATGCCTGATAAGCCTTTACCAGTCACTTCATCGGTTTCCCGCTTCACAATACCGACGCCGTCATCCAATACTTCCAGCATCATGCGAGGCAGCGGTTCATCTTCATAGCGGCACACCAAACGTACAACCCTGGCCTCGGAATGCAGCAATACGTTAGCTAAACACTCCTGCACAATGCGCATCACGTGTTCCAGTTGTGACGGCCTAACGGCGATCAAAGGGCCAGCAACATCGACCTTCCACAACATGCGAATACCAGCGCGTGTCAGCGATGGCTGAAATCTGTAACGCAGACGACCCAACGCATCAAAAATATTAGTGTCGCTGTCATCCGAGCCTTCCACGTTGTCTACCGTAGTCTTCAGGTCTAGCAAACAGCGCTCAAGGCCTAACATCACGCGTCTGTGCTGTGGCGAGGTAGTGTCTAAGCTGGCAATCAAGCCTACCAGTTGCGCCCCCACACCATCATGGATATCTTGCGCTATGCGCCGGCGTTCGTCGGCTACCGCTGCAGCTGTCCCACTGTCATGTGGACCTGCCAGCGCAGCACCACTGCTACCCGACATGTCCAAACTGCTGAGCGACACATAGCCATTTGCATCGGTGTTAGTTTTTTCAGAATCAACAACCATCCAGCGGGCACGGCCCGTAAATAGCAACCACAAGGCCACCAAATAAGCGCTAAAAAGTACATGCACCACACTCAAATTGATTGGTTCGGCTGTACGGCCCTGCAGCTTGGCAAACAAATTGGCCCCCAAGTCGTTAAGGACTAAACTCCAACCCCACCAAGCAGCTACTACAAGCAATGAATGGATCGCATCAAGGCTAGTACGAAGTTTGAGCATCAAGACCACTAAGGTCAAGGTAGCCGTTATTAAAGTAAGTAATGCCCACAACGTGCCAAATGCAGGACCATTACTACCCACGGTGCTAACTGGGTCTAATCCAGCAAATAATGCTACGGCACCAAGCACGGCATACAACGACACCCATTTGCTAAATAAAGTATGCGACAGATCCGCGCAAGACAGTAAAAAACTTGCAGCTGTGGCATACAGCAAGTGGTATATCAGCATCTGCCACAAACTGTAGCTACCCCCTTTTGTCAAGTCTAGCCCAAACCCCACTACAGCCAACGCAATTAGCCAAGCGGCCGCTTGCCCCATAAAGACACGGTCTAAAGGTTCATTTAAACGCTTAGGCTGAATAACCAGCGCGCATACTGGCACCGCCATAGAGGCTAATGCTAGCAGTGCAATGATAAAAAATTCCAATGGAATTGTCCGCAACTGCATGTTTCAGTCACAGCAAACCGCTATTGACAGCTAAGCTGACAGCTTGGGCACGTGTGCGAACTTTCAGTTTGCGGTGCGTATTTTTGATATGCGTATTAACTGTTTGGATACTAATCTTCAACATTTGGCTAATCTCACCGCTGATATAGCCAGCTGCCACCAGCTTGAGCACCTCCCTTTCGCGATCAGACAGTGAAAATATATCGCTCTGCGATTCAGTGTTGGGTTTCTGCGTAGCCTGACCGTCCATTTTTTTGAGTAATCTGCGTGCCAAGCTGGGGGTAATAGAAGCACCCCCATTGACCACCTGAAGCACTGCGTCTGGGAAACTACCAAACCAAGAATGTTTTACGTAATAGCCTGTGGCACCTAGACTAAAGGCGTGCAAGGCATGGTCCTCATCTTCCATGATAGAGATCAAAATGACCTCGGCCAAAGGTTTGATGGTTTTGGACTGCCTGATCAGTTCAAAACCCAAACCATCGCCTAGATTCAGGTCCACCAGCAACACATCAAAATCTTTATTGGACACTAGCTGCTTGCCTTCTTTTAAGCTAGCACCCTGGGCTACCAAGTTAATACGTGCGTCTGCCAACAACTCATCGGCAATTACCTTTCGAACATGCACATCATCGTCAATCAGCAGCACACGCACAGGTCTTGCTACTTGACCCAAGAAAAAGCTTGGCCATGAAGGCGCTATCGTATGAATAAGGGGCGAGTTGCCTGTTAAAAATGGTACTTGCTGCTCTTGCAAAGCAACTTCAGTCTGGTGGCTCATATTTTTCTCCTATACCAACCTCTGAGCGGCTATGGACCGCTCCAATACAAACGCTTTTTTTTGCGTTCACCCATCCCACCGATCAAACCTTGTCCACACTTAATTACTTAACATGGTGTGTGTTTTTGTCAGAAGCAGAAAACAGCGTAACTATCGCCAATTAGTAGTACCTAAGATCGATTGTTACAGCGTTTATTACGTTTGAAACATTTAGTGACTACCCTATGCTTGTAATCAATATGAGTAGTATTTATAAACTACTTTAACAATGCATTCACAACGTGAGTGTGACCGAATGTACCCGTGTCTGTCAATTCACACAAATAGATTAGCGTGGAACAGGGTAAGCCACACTCCGCCACACCAGAGGTAGCAAATCATACAAGGCAGTAGGCTCACGACGCAGGGCACGCGCAGCGATACTGCTGCCCAGCGATGCAATATCTTTAGAGTATGTAACGTAGGCCAAATGCTGCATCCAAGAAACATCAATTTGACCATTAGCAAGAGGCCGGGAAAAGATCAGCTCCAGCATTTTTTTGGCTTGCTCATTGCCCTGGTTTTTCGCCAATTGATACAGCCGAATAGCTTCAACATAGTTGGCACTTTGCCCCTCCCCTCGGTGATTGCGTTGCGCACGGGCAAGTAAATCCTCTGCGCTGACATTTTGAGGCGTAGTCAAAGGGATACGCTGTCGCTCAGCTATTAATGCAGCATTCGCTGACGCAACCGCCGAGTTGGCTGACACAGCACGAAAATACGCCAAAGCTTGGGTTGGCCGATTTTCCGCCACGCTTTCAAAACCCAATTCGATTGCAGCTTGAACATCACCCCCTTGCGCAGCACTTAGTAACCACTGCCGATTAGGCAAGTTAGACCCTGCAACCAAGCTGGTGTCAGCTTTGAGTTTGGGTGTACTTATTTGTATTGGCGCCAGTCGTGCTTCAATGAGCCACTGAAAATACAAAGCGCGTGGTGCGTTGACTTTGCGAAGGGCTGACAACCAGCGCCGAGCCAGCGCAGCGTTAGGTGCGTTTTTGCAGCCTTCTATATCGCACCACGCTAAACCCGCCACTGCCAGCGGTTCGCCCAGACTATGGGCTAGCTCAAACCACACGAGTGCTTCCGCGGGGTTCGCAACGACACCTGTGCCATGCAAATATAACAAGCCCAAAATCCAAGCTGCATTAGCTTGCATCTTGGCAGCATTGACTGCTTCTGCAATCCGCAAACCACGTGCAACAGGTGCTGTGGCCAAAGCACGTAGACGTGTGATTTTTGCTTCCACCTCAGAAGAGTCCGTGCTTTGTGAGCGAATTTCAGGGCTGATTGGATTACCTGAAAAATTAATAGGTGCAGAAGGTGCGCGGTCTACATTCATGGGCGCATTAGACACAGGCGCAGTATCAAACTGCGGCACTGGCTGTGCGCGTACGCGCGCATGAACAGCTACCAAGCCAAGCCAAAAACATACACAAAAGCCAAAGGCTGACCATAAAGCTGACATTGCACGGCGCTGCATAGCACAACCCTTAGTTTATGGCTCTGTCAGTTTTACGTTCATTTTTTAACTGCAGCGGCAGGCGCAGCAGCATCTGTCTTTTTAGCCACTACGCGCCATTGCACTTGAGCCACTGTGTAGTTGCCGCCGCCCAAAGCCTGTGCAAACGCATCATCAACGCGCTTCATATCGCGCACGTCTGTCAAAGGTGCCAGCGCAGGCGCTGTAAGAAACTGGGGTAGTTTGGCTGCAACGTCGTCATCCGTTGCAAAGCACGCCACGTTTTCATTACCTGGGCTAGTAGAGTCCATGATAAAGCCAGGCGTTGGACTCATCCAGTCGGGTATGCGAATGGCTTGGTTGGCGGACATTAGTGCGTTGGGATTGGTTATATTCGGCAGTAAGCGCATCACCGAGCCGCTAGCCTCTTGCAAAAAGCAGTACATGTAAGAGGCCCTAGTTAAGGCAGCAGATAAAAACACCTGCTCCCCAACCTCAAAAGCACTGCGACCAACCAAAACATTTTCAATCTGCAGGTCTATAACACGTGCCTCGGCAGGGGTGCCAAAGCTTGGGCGCGCCTGCGCAGTACCTGCAACGACGCTACTCACAGTTGAACTGGTTGCTTCAGAAGTAATAGCGTTAGTAGTCAATACTTTGGCAGCTACTGGCGAGGAACTGGTAGGCGTCCACCCAACTTGTACAAGCTTGCCATCACCGCTCAGTGCTACAAAATTACGCAGAGCGCGCTCATACGTTGGAAAATCAACCACCCCCGTTACTACCAAGCCTTTATCTGATTGGAATTTTCCTAAAGCAGCGGTCATCTCAGGGCTACTGTCTGTAAGGTCTAACCCTTTTGTACCCAAATAACCTTGGCTCATCAGTGAGCGTTGCACCAGCTTGTTATGTACGAGAGGAGAGCCTTCTTGGTACCAATCTAACATTTGCCTTTGAAAGTCGGGATGGGTTTGCTCTAAGGTCAGGCACTGCCAGTAAGGTACACGTGCCCATTTGCCCACCATTTCGATCATGGCCAAGTCAATCAATGTACGCAATGCGCCTCCTGTACCCAACGCATAGTCGCGCCCCACATTAAATTTGACACCATAGTCACCAATACGCCCCGCAAGGTCTAGTCCCTGGCCTGCACCGCCAATGATGACCTCATTAGCCGAATCAAGCCCAGGGATCAAGGTACGGGTACGAAAATCACCCAAATGCAGCTCTAAAGCCAACACTGTGGCATTACGGCTTTGGCTATAGCCCGTGTCTAAACGCGCCGCTGATGTGCCAGCCTCTAAGCGATTACTGATCACACCTTGGTCTACATAGGCGATAGAGCCAGAAACGTACAACGCAGGCCGCTGCAGCTGAATTTGGTTGTTGTTAAGCAAAATCGTGGTGAGGTTTTGCACCGTATCTTGCCGCGAAATATCTACTTCGTAGTCAACATAGCGAAAAGCATGGCTCAGACGCGACATTTGCGACAAGGCCGTAATAATCATGTCTTTGCCAGCCGCAGGCACTTTGCTAGAAAAATCTGGAATTTGCTTGCTAGTGATCAGCGTGGTGGGGATTTGCGACTCGCGCAACATGCGGTCCATGCACATCAGAGATTCTGAGAAGCTTGATATAGCCCGTGTAGGCCGCACCACGGGCCGGTCCATGGTGTAAGCCATAGCATGAAACGCAGCGTCTTTGCGTGCGTCCATCGGGGCTGCGCAGCCACCTAACAAGACCACCCCGAATGCCAGCACTAACGCAGTCCATCGCGCTAAAGTATTATTATTTTTCATAATATCCACCCTGTGAGCTCTAATATGCCGCAATTTAATTGCAGATGTTCACCAAATCACCGCGCAGGACGACTACTTGCTGTGTAGGCTTCACACCTGCGCCTGTTGTAATACCCGCAGTAGGCGCAGCTGTGCTTCCAATCGACTGAGTACAGGTAGTTTTAAAGCCATCCGATGTTGCAGTATTTACAACATCCTTCTCAGTCAAAATATCACCTTTATTGCCTGAAAAAGCCTTGGCCTCATAGCGAGAAATACGCGCTTTCTGCCATTCAGGTATGTCGGTCGAAAAATTAATACTGGTGGATTTTGGCGCTCCACCCAACGGCAACATTTGGATAGACACCCTGTTTTGTAAACTGATAGGGTCTTCGCCAGGCGCGCTTTGTGCTATCGCCACAGTGCAGCTACCTACAGAAAAAAGCAACACTAAAATCTCTGCGCAATAATTTTTATTTAATGACAACATGATTGCACCTCCATCACTTCACTACATTCAAAGAACTCAAGGTGTCAGGCCACCTACTAGCAACCTGACACCTTTTTCGAGCTAAGCTCGTCGGCTTACCAGCCGTGGCAAGATGGGCAAGGATCACGTGGCTCGTTGCAGGCATCGTTAGATGCAATGTTTTGAGCAGCGTGGCTGTTAGCACCTTTGGCCAAGTTAACCACGGAAGCAGAATTTACCGACGTCATCTGCTTTGAGAGACCCGCAATAGTGACATTGCCAAAGTTAGACGACAGGTTTTGCGTAGCCAGTGCGTTATGGCCACGGGCTTCATTAGACACAGTGCTACTGTTCACATTGGTGGTTTGCTCTGATGTACCAGATACTTTGATTTTGCCGTTGTTGCTAGACAAGTTTTGCAACGCATCTGCACCGCCGCCCGAAGCCTTGTTGGAAACGGTTGAATGATTCATGTTCGTCAGTTGTGTAGACTTACCATGGCTATCAATCAACACTTGGCCTGCGTTGGAAGAGATGTTTTGGTTTGCAAAATCACCGTGGTCTTTGGCCAGGTTACTTACTGTGCTGTCGGTAGACGTAGCGGTTTGCTTAGAAGTACCTTTCACGTCAATCTTGCCAGAATTGCTGGCTACGTTTTGCAAAGCATCGTTGTTGCCGACCGAAGTGTTCTTCACGATTCCGCCGGTAATCGTAGCAGTTTGCTCTGATGTTGCACCTGAGTGAATTGTGATGCTAGCTGGGCTAACGGGACCAGCAGCCATGGCTGCGGTAGCGATCAAAGACAATGCGAAAAATGCTAGTTTTTTCATGATAATTTCCTCAAAAAGTTTTAAACAATTTTCTGACCGTCTGGGGAATCCAAACAATCAGCCTAAGTGACATCGCTGTGGGGATAAGCTGACCGTTGTGCAGTTGGCTTGAGCTTTAGGCGTTGTCTGAAGAGGAGTTTCTTGGTTTAAGTGATTTGCGCCAATCGCCCTAATGGGTTAGCGTAACTAGATTAATCAATCTGTACGATAGCGCACCATGGACTGCAAAAATTCCCTCTAGTCACGACAAAGCTTGCTATGAAATTGCATGCGAACTGCAACGAAATATCCGGTAGTAACTAAATGTTTTAAAAGTAACATAAGTGGAATTTCGGTGAATTAATCCAACTAGGTGTGTTTTCTGATCTACACAAAACACTGAAAAGTCACATCTGACGACCTTTTTGGTGCACAAGCCCGCTAACTTTAGAAAACCACCATGGAACAGGTATTTTTATATTGCTTTGCGCAAATAAACGCTAATTTATGTCAATAAAAGATGCTGGTGCGACAAAACTGGAACCCGCGGTGAGTTCAGTTTATAATAGAAGGCTAAGCTGGCAACCCCGCCGCCGGTGCACCTTTAATTTGGCGGGACCCCCGCAGAGGGTGAAAGAAGGATTGATCTCCCTTCTACACTCTCAGCACATTTAAACATTTACCTTAAATGACCACGATTCGTGTAAAAGAAAACGAGCCCTTTGAAGTTGCTCTGCGCCGCTTTAAGCGCACCATTGAAAAACTTGGCCTACTGACCGACCTGCGCGCGCGCGAGTTCTACGAGAAGCCAACGGCTGAGCGTAAACGCAAAAAAGCTGCAGCAGTTAAGCGCAATTACAAGCGTATTCGCAGCATGCAACTACCCAAAAAACTGTACTAAGTTTGTTGCAACAAAAAACCGTACCGAGGCAACTCGGTACGGTTTTTTTACGTCCTATTCATTTTTAGCGGCGTAGGCTTAAAATAAATTTTATGTTTCGCACTGCACTACCTACACCTACACGCCGCCCTACCTGGGCGAATGCCGTGCTGGTGTGGCTTTTGCTGGCCTTTACTGTCGCCTTAGCTTCGCCTGTAGTGCACCCTAAGTCCATAGAGCTTCTGTGTACCGGCACGGGCTCTGTGAAGCTACTGATTGGTGGGTCGGACGATACCGATACCACGGTCAGTATGTCTCCAGACTGTGTTTTGTGCGTGCAGGGCAGCGCACCGCCACCCAGTGCGCCGCTACATGCTAGCGCGCCACATAACTTGGTTTATGCGCTGCAACCCACAGCACAACTTAACGCAGCTTGGCGCACAGCCCCACCCTTGCCTGCGCGCGGCCCACCCGGCGCACTAAGCGCTTAAACAACGCTACTTTTCGCTAAGCGCTTTAAAGGCGCTGATTCGCATTCATCGCACAATGCTGCCACCGCGCTGCCGAGATAGCTACGTCTGTTCCTGTGGGTTTACTATCCACCACAAATTTATTTTATTCATCATGCCATTTACTTCAAAATTAACAGCTGCTTGTGCAGTATTTACGCCTGCTATCAGCGCTTTTCCCCACGTAACTCTAGAGCAATTTAGTGCAGAAATTAACACTTATGCCAAAGCCACGCTGCGCGTGGGTCACGGTTGCGAGGGGTTGCCTACTGCAGTGCTGCGAGTGCAAATTCCAGACGGTTTTCAAGGCGTCAAACCCATGCCCAAACAGGGCTGGACATTGGCAACCATGCGCGCCAAGCTGGCCAGCCCATACGATAACCACGGCACCGCAGTGACCGAAGATGTGAGTGAGATTACTTGGACCGCCAACAGCCGGGACGCGTATCTAGAGGACGCACATTACGACGAATTTGTCTTGCGCGGTAAAACCCCAGCAATCGCAGGGCCGCTATGGTTTAAAGTCACCCAACTATGCAAAGAGGGCGATAAATTAGGACAAAACGCATGGGTTGAAGTGCCTGCAACTGGCAATGCAAGCAAAGGCCTTCAGTACCCCGCTGCACTACTCAATGTCACCGTGCCGGTCAGCGCAAGTGCGGTGCCTCCTGGCAAAGAAACGGGTGGCACACCGCCCGTGCATAAGCACTGAACCTCTATACACTCTACTCAAAATTTTTAAACTTCACACACCAAATCAATTATGTTCAAACTACCTAATACTATTAATTTCATAGCTGCTCGAGCAGCATTTACGGCTTTAACGGCACTATTTTCATTACAAATCATGGCCCAAACGGCTTCAGAGATCAAAATTGAGGGTGCTTGGGTGCGTGGCACAGCTGAGGGCCAAAGCGGTACTGGTGCATTTATGACACTAACAGCCAAGGAGCCCATGCGTTTGGTGGGCGTAACTTCACCAGTTGCTGGCGTTGCCGAGATACACGAGATGAAAATGGAAAACGACGTGATGAAGATGCGCTCTATCACCAGCCTTGACCTGCCAGCAGGCAAAACCGTAGAGATCAAATCAGGTGGCTACCACCTGATGCTGATGGATTTGAACCAAACCCTCAAATACGGTGCTACCGTGCCTGTCACACTCACGTTTGCAGATGCGCAAGGCAAGCAAACCAAGCAGACAGTGCAAATGCCCGTGGCTTTTCGTGCACCCAAACCTTGAGGCTAGATGTGCGCGGGTCTTTATGCCCGTGCGCTCTACAATGAGCCTTTAATAACACCATTGACCGGAACCCGCCATGGCACTTAAAGACACCATCACTGAAGACATGAAAACCGCCATGCGCGCCAAAGATGCTGAGCGCTTGGGCACGATCCGCCTGTTGCTGTCAGCCTGCAAGCAAAAAGAAGTGGACGAACGCGTGGAGCTAGACGACACGATGGTGATTGCCATCATCGACAAGATGATCAAGCAGCGCAAAGACAGCATTGATGCTTTTACCAAAGCCGACCGCAAAGACATGGCTGACAAAGAAGCCACTGAAATTACAGTACTGCAAGCCTATTTGCCAGCGCGCCTGTCTGCAGATGAGGTTTTAGCTGAAGTGAAAAAAATCGTCGCTGAGCTGGGAGCTAGTGGCACGGGCGACATGGGAAAAGTGATGGGTGCTGCAAAAGCTAAGCTAGCCGGCAAAGCCGATATGGGGCAAGTATCGGCGGCGGTGAAAGCAGCGCTGGCAGGCTAAAACCCGGTTGCGGGCATTGCGCTGCTACGCTGCAGCCAGTTGCCAGCTGAATACACTGAACGTCCATCCGTAACATGCAGGGTGTAGGCGTGGCGCGATGCGGTTGAGCGGTTAGGCGCGCTGTAGTGCGGCAGCAGCCCATGAAAAACCACCAGCGTACCTGCGCTTGCCTCTACCGGTACGGCAGTGCTGTCGTTGGGCCAAGGCATATTGCTCAGCTTTTCCATGCGCGCTGCAGAGCCAGTGTCAACAGTACTTTTTACAAACCTTTCGCGCAGTGGCCCCCGATGGCCGCCGGGCTCAACCCATAGACAGCCGTTGCGCACACTAGCATCTTCTAGCGCAAACCAAAAAGTGGTCACGGTCATGGGGGTGGTGTCAAAAAAAGTTGCATCTTGGTGCCACTTCACTTCACCGCCAATCCCGGGCTGCTTAAAGATGTACATGGACTGCCAAATTTGCGCCTGCTGCAGCCCTAAGTCTACCGCCAGCGCCTGCATGGCCGGGCCACGCGAGAAGCGGTTAAACACGGGGTCTAGGTCATGCATAGCGTGGCCTATTTTATTGATCGACAGCGACTTGTCTTGGCGCAACTGGCCATCTGTACCAAAGGCTTCTTCTTCAAAAAAGCAGCATACCGTGTTGGCAGATGCCATGAAGTAGTCGTCTACATTGCGGTCTTGGTCCTTGGTGGTGAAGATGGCCGCACCTTCGCTCGGGTCAAACGCGTCGACTATTTGCGCTGCGCGTGCGCGCAAGGCGGCTATATCTGCGCTTGATTTGAAACCTGGCAATACTAAGTAGCCATCTTGCTGGTAGCGGCTTTTTTGCGCGTCTGTCAACATCACGGCACTCCATTTTTGCTGGGTATTAACTACCTGCCAGTTTCATCCGATTCACCAAAATCGACCCCACCGTTTTAGACCCTGCGCAGTAAGCGTCTGCGCCCACCGCAGTAATGCCCTTGAGCATGTCTTTCATATTGCCTGCAATGGTGATTTCTTCTACCGGAAAAGCGATGCGGCCTTTGTCGACCCAAAAGCCGCTGGCTCCGCGAGAATAGTCGCCCGTAACGTAGTTCACGCCCGAACCCATCATCTCGGTGACAAACAGGCCTGTGCCTAGTTTTTGCAGCATGGCATCTAAATCGTCGCCTGCGCGGGTAAGGCGCGAGGTCATGGTTAAGTTATGCGACCCGCCTGCATTGCCTGTGGTGCGCATACCCAGCTTGCGGGCGCTGTAGGTAGACAAAAAATAGCCCTGCACAATGCCCGCATTGAGGACCGAACGTGCCTTGGTAGTAACGCCTTCATCATCAAACGGCGAGCTGCCTTTGCCGCCCAGCACATGCGGGTCTTCCAAAATGTCGATGTGTTTAGAAAACACAGATTTACCTAACGAGCCCTGCAAGAAACTGGTATTACGGTACAACGCGCCACCACTAATAGCCTGCACAAACGCACCTAGCAGACCCGAGGCTACAGGCGCTTCAAATAACACCGGGCAATGTGCGGTGGGCACCTTGCGCGAATGCAGGCGGGCCAACGCGCGGTGCGCCGCATACACCCCCACAGCTTGCGGACTGGCCAAATTGCACGCATCCCGCTCAGAGCTGTACCAGCTGTCGCGTTGCATGTTAGCGCCCTTGCCCGCTATGGGCGCGACCGACACTGAATGCCGCGACGCAGCGTACCCACCCCGAAAACCCATCTGCCCGCCGCGCAAATGCCCTGCCAAAAAATGGCTTTGCTGCGCCGACACACCTGCACCATCGCTGTTGGTAATCTTCTTACTCACCGCCATGGCTGCACCTTCGCACTCCAGCGCAAGTTCCAACGCCTGCGCGCTGTCGATAGCCCATGGGTGAAACAAATCTAGATCAGACTGCTGGGTAGCCACGTCGCGCAAGTCAGGCAGGCCCGCCACCGGGTCAGCCGCGGTAAAGCGCGCAATGTCGTACGCTGCTTGTACTGTTTGCTCAATCGCCCGGGTCGAAAAATCAGACGTACTGGCGTTACCGCGCTGCTGGCCGATGTACACCGTCACCCCCAAAGACTTGTCGCGGTTTCGCTCCACATTTTCTAGCTTGCCCATACGGGCCGACACGCTAAGCCCCGTGCCTTCCGACGCCTCAGCCCCGGCGTCGGTGGCGCCCAGCTTCTTGGCGTGCATTAAGGCGGTGTCGACGAGTTCTTCAAATTTAGCGCGGGAATAGCTGAAGCCTTGGAGCGGGCTGGTGGTGGGGGTGTTTTTTTGCATATTCCCAATGATAGCGGGTTACTAACTTAGGGCTGATTTTGTCCTACATTTACCCTGCATAGACCATAAAACTGCAATAAAAATTCACTGCTCATATTGGTTATGAGACATCTATAAGTGCCAAAATAAATACAGAAAAATTGATCAATGCATGCGGTACTGCAACAACCATAAACCGTTGTCTAAAAGATCGTTCATGCCAATTCATATAACCACAAGAAAATACGAAAAATGACCACACCGTGCCAAAAAACCGAAGTGGAGCAATTAAGCCGTGCATACAACCCCACAGCATGGCTGCTGCCCAAGCCACAAATAATCGGTTCGATGACGCCATAGACAGCAAGCCGATCGTCCCTGCAAGTAGCAAAGTTTCAACAATCGGAGCAAAAATTACACCACCTAAAAAGAACTCTAAATTAGCTGTGCGATCAGGTGGCATGTATCTTTCAAAATCGACATTAAAGTATGTCAAACCTCCATACACGGCTGACCACAACGCAAAGCTAGGCAGCAAAGCGATGGGGAATGCAAGCAAACAATAACGCCAAAGCGGCATGCTTGGTTTCACCATTAAAAAAGCTATCAGTTGCCGTATGAAGGACATGTCTGTTTTCAAGGAATTTTGAGGCATTACACCATATGGAAAAATCCAGGCAGGTACAATAGAGTTGACGGGCCTTCCCGCATGGTAAAGCGGCCAACCGAGTCAGATGGGGAACCAAGCAGCTCTAACTGTGGAGTCAGTGCCGGGGTAGAGGCTCGTCACCCTATTCTTTTGCGCCGCACCTAGCGGATTTTGTGACTTGTCATGAATATGTCACGCATCACATCTAAGCTGTACTCTTTGTTGCAATGTTAACTAGAGGCATCAATGCATGTGTAGGCTTATAAAACTGCCATTTAAGGTTTGCGTCAGGCCATCTAAAACGCCGACTATTGTGCATCTACTGGTTATGGTCGTGGCAACAGGCTGTATTTTTAGTGCGCATGCCCAAAACATACAAACAAGCTCGAACGCAACGCAAGTTCAAGACGCACTGACACTGCAATTTGCAGATTTTTATCGCAACCCGGTAGGTCCTAAAGGTTTAGAGCCTACTGACAAGCTGCAAAACGCTAACGGCAAGATGGTGCAAATTGTGGGCTACTTGGTGCAACAAGAGATACCTGTACCCGGGCGATTTATGTTGGCAGCACGGCCTGTGCAAATGAGTGAGCACGCCGACGGCGAGGCTGACGATTTGCCGCCAGCCACGGTAATGGTGTATCTAGACGTGCAACACAATGACTGGGTAGTGCCCCATATACGCGGTTTAGTGTCACTGCAAGGCATGCTAAATGTCGGGCGTGCACAAGCAGCTGATGGCCGTGTAACTTGGCTGCAATTACAACTCGGGCCTGACGCAACGCGCACCATGAATTTAGCGGAACAGGCCAACTTTAAGCACGCGCTGCAGCACCGTCATTAGTAGCCGTTTGGCGCTTATAGAAAATGTCTTTGTCCGTCTTAGAACCAATTAATTAACCAAGCAGCCCCACCATGCACAGCACACCTACAACAAAATTCATTCAGTGTTTATTGCGTCCTATTGCGCTAGCTTTAGTAGTGGTAGGCACTGGCCTGACTGCCACAGACGTACAGGCAGCACCTGCAGTAAGCCGCCTTACCCCGCCTAGCGAGCTATTTGCTAGCGGCAGACCTGCCCCTGTGATTGCACGGTTTCTACCTGATCAACGCTTTGATCTGCAAGCCACTTTACGCCCTGATGACCCTAGCAAAACAATCAGCAACGCCAGCTTTACTATCGACGGCAATATTGTTAGTGCACCTGTAGCACTGCGCAACTGCGCCACAGGCTGCTTGCCCGGCATACCTACCAACGCAACGATTGCCACTGTGCGCGCGGTCACTATGGCCCAACCGGGTATGCACCTGTTTACTGTGGTGGCAACACAAAGTGACGGCCAAACTGTGACAGCCAGAGGCAATTTTGAAATTGTGCCTTTGCTCAACGGCGGTCAAAAAGTTAAAAATATCGTGATCTTGTTAGGTGACGGCATGGGCGCAGCCCAGCGCACTGCCGCACGAATCGTCGCTGGCGGCTATGCGCAGGGTAAAGTGATTAGCCCCTTGGCGATGGACACCTTTCCAGTTACAGGCATGGTAAAAACTGCCTCGCTTAACTCTGTAGTGACAGACTCCGCACCCGGTATGACGGCCTATGTATCCGGGAATAAAAATAACAATAACGAAGAGGGCGTGTTTCCTGACGATACGGTCAACACCTTTGACAATCCGCGCATCGAATATTTAAGCGAATACCTGCACCGCACACAAGGCAAAGCGTTAGGCGTGGTCACCACGGCCGATGTGTTTGATGCCACCCCAGCAGGCAACGCGGTGCACACCAGCAGCCGCGCTGCAGGCACGGGCATAGTGGACCAGTTTTTAGATGACCGCAACTTAACTGGGTTGACGGTGCTGATGGGCGGTGGTCGTAAATGGTTTCTGCCGTCTACCGTGCCAGGCTCTGCCCGCAGCGACAGTAATGACTACGCTTTCTCGCCCACCGAAGCCCACACCAGTGAGATCATCAAGCGCTGGGGTGCCGCTCCTGGCCAGCTAGACAAAGACCGCGACTTGCTAGCTGATTTTCAAAAATCAGGCTTTAGCTACGCTGCTGATAAAACAGCCTTAGATGCTGTGGACTTGACCAAAACAGACCGCCTGCTGGGTCTGTTTGCCCATTCCAACATGAACGTAGCACTAGACAAGATAGACGGCAGGCGCAACAAGCCACGCGGCGTTAATGGCCGTGTAGTAGACGACTACGGCTTTCCAGACCAACCCATGCTAGACGAGATGACCAGTAAAGCACTGGCCGTTTTAGATAAACAAAAGAACGGTTTTGTACTAATGGTAGAAGGCGCATCTATTGACAAACAAGCCCACAGCATGGACACCGAGCGCTGGATGCTAGACACCATTGAATTTGACCGCGCTGTGAAGTTAGCGCAGGACTTTGCCAAACTGCATGGCGATACCTTGGTGCTAGTGACCGCCGACCACGAATGCTCAGGCGCTGCGCTGATAGGCGGGTCTATGGTGACCGATACGCGCCTGCAAGAACTGGTGCGCGAAGGCGGCGTGACCAATGTGCGCGACAAAGTGGTAGGCGTGTACGAAAAAGCAGGCTTTCCTAAATACCGTATGGCAAGTGACGGCTACCCTGAGACGACCGATATTGACTACCGCCTGCTAGTAGGCTACGGTGCTAACGCAGACCGTTTGGAAGACTGGCGCACCAACGACCGGCCCGCACAAGACGGCCAGCAACCTTTTGTAAAAACAGCCCCTCTGTCAGCCTACCCCGCAGGCCCCATGGCACGCGATGCTGAAGGCCGCTATCAAGTCACTGGTCAAGTACCAGGCGACAGCGCGGTGCACACCGCTACCGACATTCCACTGTCAGCCTACGGCCCAGGTGCTTTGGCTTTCACCGGGCTGATGGACAACACCGACGTGTTTTTTCGGCTAGCGCAAGCAGCTGTGAAGGGTGTGCTGGTGCCCGAAGGCATGGGGCTAACGGCTAGTGTTGCGCCTAAGGTGAAAGTTAGGGCTTTTAAGCGGAAGTAGCAACTTAAAGTTTTTTAGGTGACTACAACTGGTGAGCATGCTTCGCCAGTTTGCGCTGCGCTAATAGAACGAACTTGAATATTTCCCTTAAACAAAACAGGTTGATTACCGGAAATGTACTTTTGCATGTATTTTTAAAATACAATACCTACCAACTAGTCGGTATTCATGACGCAACCAATTCAACTCAACTCTAATTTCGCGCAGCGCTGTGTGGTGAATACTATCGCGCTGGAATGGCAACCTTCACCTACACAGGGCGTAGACCGCCGCATGGTCGAGCGCGACGGGGCCGAAGTTGCGCGTGCAAGCTCAGTAGTGCGATATGCGCCTGGGTCTAAGTTTCCTAGCCATCGCCATGACTTAGGTGAAGAAATTTTTGTTTTAAAAGGCAGCTTTTCAGATGAACTGGGTGACTACAGCCAAGGCACTTATATTAAAAATCCTCCAGGCTCATCGCATTCGCCATCCACATCTACTGGTTGTGAACTATGGGTCAAGCTACACCACCTTGACCCTGCTGATATGCAGCGAACCGTAACGAACACACACCAAGCCACTTGGTACCCTGGCCTTGTTAACGGGCTGACTGTTCTGCCGCTGTCAGAATTTGGCACCCAACACACCGCGATGGTGCGCTGGGCACCGCAAACATTTTTCAATCCTCACCGTCATTTCGGCGGGGAAGAAATATTCGTAGTGGATGGCGTTTTTGAAGACGAACATGGCCGCTACAAAGCGGGCACATGGATACGCAGCCCGCACATGAGTCACCATCAGCCATTTAGCCGCCAGGGCTGCACGATATTGGTAAAAACTGGGCACTTGCCCACCACTAGCAGCGACCAATCCTTTTAATCTATAGACTGATATGAAGCATTTTTCTGAAATTACACATTCTGCAGAGCGTGTGGTGGACGCGGCTGAGACCTTGGTACAACGCTTTGGGTACAACGGTTTTTCTTACGACGATATCGCGCAACAAATTGGTATTAAAAAACCTAGCATTCACCACCACTTTGCCACCAAATCGCAACTGGTGGCCGTGGTGGCGCAGCGCTATACGCACCGGTTTTTAGAACAACTCGATAGCATCGAAAAAAAACATGCCAATGCAAGCCAGCGTCTAGATGCTTATGTCATGCTGTTTGAGCAAACTTACGCGCAAGACCGCCTGCTGTGTGTGTGCGGCATGTTAGGCACAGAGGCTAACGATCTGCCGCAAGAAGTGGCTGATGAAGTGCAAGAGTTTTTTGTACGCAATTTGGCTTGGCTGGTACATGTGATTACTGCTGGCCATCGAAGCAAGCAGGTTATTCACCGCGACGAGGCTAGCGCGCGCGCCATGACTTTTTTGTGTGCGTTAGAGGGTGCCATGATGGTAGGCCGTGGTTTGCGTAGCGATGCAGGCCCCCGAGCTGCAGTAAGTTTGTTGATTCCGTATTTGCTGGCTTAAATGTCGGCATTGTCTTGCTAGCATGTGCTGGCATATTTTTTATCAATTTACCCTACCAACTAGTAGGTCATTATTGGAGCTAGCTATGCATTCGAATTTCAAAGGTAAACGTATTTTGGTTGTCGGTGGCAGCAGCGGCATGGGCTTTGAGACGGCACGCTTAGTCTTGCAAGGCGGCGGCAGTGCCGTCATCACGGGGCAACGCAAAGACAAAATTGAAGCCGCACGTGCAGTGTTGTCGCAATTAGGCTCTGTCGAAGCCCTGTCGCTTAACCTAGCGCAACCAGCAAAGCTGGCCCAGCTACTAACCGCCCTAGATACGAAATACCAAGACATTGACTTACTCGTCAACTCGGCAGGCTTGTTTTTGCCCAAAGCATTTTTAGAACACACTGAAGCTGAATACGACCAATACCTGGCGCTGAACCGCGCCACATTTTTTATTACCCAGCACGTAGCAGCCAACATGGTGGCCGCAGGCCGCGCAGGTGCAGTAGTAAATATTGGATCAATGTGGGCTAAGCAAGCGGTAGCGGCCACGCCGTCATCAGCCTATTCCATGGCCAAAGCGGGTTTGCATTCATTCACACAGCATTTGGCCATGGAGTTGGCAGATAAGAAAATCCGAGTTAACGCCGTGTCGCCCGCCGTAGTGGAGACACCGATTTACGAAGGTTTCATACCCAAAGAGCAAGTTCACACTGCACTGCAAGGCTTCAATAGTTTTCACCCCTTAAGCCGCGTAGGCACGCCGCAAGAAGTTGCACAAGTGGTGATTTTTTTCTGTCTGACAGCGCGTCTTGGGTAACTGGTGCGGTGTGGGATGTGGACGGAGGTGTGATGGCGGGACGCAATAAATACTAAGTCTTTTGAAATCTATCGCAACAAGGCGATAGATTTCAATTACTTTTACACATCGTCAGCGCCCCCTCCCCCGCCGCCCTCCCCGTAGCCATCGCAGCCGTCAACAAATACCCACCCGTCGGCGCTTCCCAATCTAGCATTTCGCCTGCGCAGAACACGCCGGGGAGTTTGTTTAGCATGTACCGCGCGGTCATGGCTTCGAAGCGGATGCCGCCTGCGGTGCTGATGGCTTCGTCGATGGGGCGGGTGGCGGCGACAGTGATGGGCAGTGACTTGATGGCGGTGGCTAGTTGCTGGGGGTTGTTCATCGCGTCTTTGCCTAACAGCTCGTACAAGATGTTGAGCTTGATGCCTTCTAGGTTTAAGCGGCTGGACAGGTGGCTGGACAGGGAGCGGGAGCCGCGTGGGTGGGCTACTTCGCGTAGCACTTTGGCGGCATCCCATTGGGGCAATAAATCTAAGTGGAGGGTGGCGCGGCCTTGTGCGGCTATGCGTTCGCGCAGTAGCTTGCTGGCGGCGTAGATGAGGCTGCCTTCAACGCCGGTTTGGGTGGCCACGAATTCGCCTTGGCGGTGAAATTCGGTGCCGGGCACGGTGATAGATACGGTTTTGAAGGGGTGGCCTGCGTATTTGCTGGTGAAGTGGTCGCTCCAGCCTGGCTTGCCGTGGGCGGTGACGTTAAAGCCGCAGTTGGCGGGTTGCAAATCGGCTATGTCGATGCCTTTGGCGCGCAGCCACGGCACCCATGCGCCATCAGACCCTAGGCGTTGCCAGCTTGCGCCGCCTAGAGCTAATATGGTGGCGTCAGCTTGCACGGTGATGTGTTGCACGGCGCGTGCAGATATGGTGGACTGCGCGATGCCATCGGACGTGGTTGAGTTTTCAGGTGCGCCGCTTACATTTGGATCTGCAATCTCTGAACTGCCAGCGGTAGTTTTTTCAAACTTCAACGCGCCTAGGCTTTGGTCTGTTGCGCTCTCGTCCCAACCTGTCCACCGATGCCGCATATGAAACTGCACGCCATTACTGCGCAAGCGGTGCAGCCAAGCGCGCAGTAAGGGGGCGGCTTTCATGTCGGTGGGGAAGATGCGGCCGGAGGTGCCTGTGAAGGTATCGATGCCTAGGCCTTTGGCCCACGCTCCTAATTCAATAGCTGGTTGAGCAGTAATTACCTGGGTTAGATGGCTGTTTCGTTCATAAAAACGGGTCAAGAACGATCCTAGCGGCTCGCTGTGGGTTAAATTTAAACCGCCGATGCCTGCCAGTAAAAACTTGCGGCCTGCACTGGGCATGGCGTCGTAGACGTGGACTTGGATGCCTGCGTTGCTAAGCACCTCGGCGGCCATCAGGCCTGCGGGGCCAGCGCCGATGATGACTACTTTTTTAGAGGGTGCGGATGGGGTAGTCATAGTTCAACTAACTGGCCTTCGCCGGTAATGAAGGCTGCCCGCACTGCGGCGCCAGGGTGGGCGGCTTGTACGGCTTGCTGGTACTGGGTTAGCTGCTGGCGCAGGGCGGTTTGTTGTTGGGGGGCGACGCTCGATTTGTAGTCGAGCACCCACCAGGTTTGCGTGTCGCGGTGTTTGACGAGACGGTCTAGGCGCAGCAATACAGGTGCATTGGTTTGCGCTTTCACAGCCACATTAACGGAAGTATCAGCATCAACATTTAGGTTATCGTTTGCAACATCATCACCGCCTTGCAGCAGCTCGACCTCGTTGGCTTGCCAGTCGATGTGTGCGCTGTCCCACACCCACGCTGCTGGGCCTTGGGTGATGCGCTGGGCGATGGCGCAGGCGGCGTCGGCCTGGGCAGCGGCTAGCTGAAACTGCGCGCCCACGCTGTGCGCGATGGACTGCAAATCAACCCCTGCGTGGTACAGCTCTAGCAGGCGGTGCATGGCCAGGCCTTGGCGTGCGGCTACGCTGTCTGGTTGTTTTACTATTAATTTAATAGCTGGCTGAGCAGGATCTACGGCCTGAAACGGCATTTTCTTTATATAAATGTTGTCATCTACAGGGCTAGATGGGCGCTGCGCAGTGGTAGATGCAACTGCGTCATCCTGCGGCGCATCGCCCTGCACTATCGCCTCGTCCACTACCCCGCCTTCCAACGCAGCAAAGCGCTGCCACGGGCTGGCGGCATCTAACGTGCGCACGGCGTGGGCGGACAGCGCCAGCGTGTGCTGCGCGCGGGTCATCACCACGTACAGGGCGTTGGTTTCTTCGCGGGCGCGGGCGTGCTGCTCGCGCTGCAGCGCGTCTTGCACACACGCAGGCGGGGTTGACTCAGTGGCTAAGAATGCAAATGTGGTGGGCGCTGCGTGCTGGGCGGGCCAGTCGATCAGTACATCCATGCTGCGCGATTTTTCGGCTTGGGCGTTGGCGTCTAGCAGCAGCACGGTGTGGGCTTCGAGGCCCTTGGCACCGTGCACGGTGAGCAGTTGCACGGCGTTGGCCGATTTGACGCTGATGGTGGATGCGCGCACGTGGCCTGCTTTGAGCGCGCGCACCCACGCGTAGGGCGTGAGAAAACGTCCGCCGTCTACGTCGAGCGCGGCGGTTAGCAGTGCCTGCAATTGTGTGGCCACTGCCGTGCGGTCAGCCGCCGGTGCAGCGGCCATAAAGCGGGCTATCACGTCGGCATGCTGGTAGATAGCGGCCAGTGCGTCGTGCGGTGGCAGGGTGTGGCTCGCGGTGTGAAAATGCGTTAAATCTGCATGTAATTTATAGGCTATTTCAGGCTGCAGGGCAGGTAATACCTGCTCAAGCGGCTCTGCATTTAATAGCATATTGAGCCAACTACTGCCTTGTGCATGCGCGGCCTGCGCGATGCTGGCCAACTGTTCGTCGGTGCAGCTAAACAGTGGCGACTTCAGCGCGCGGGCTAGCGACAAGTCGTGTGTGGGCGAGGTGAGCGCATCGACCAGCGCCACCACGTCTTGCACGGCGCAGTGCTGCATAAGCTGCGTTTTTTCGCTGATTTGCGATGCGATGCCCAGCTGCTGCAGCTCGGCGGCCATGCGCTGCAGGCGGTCGCGTTTGCGGCTAAGCACCATGATCTGGCCAGCCAGCAATGGCTTGCGTTGATCGCCTCCATCCTCTTGATCACCGTTGGCGAGGTGCTGCGCCACCCAGCGGGCGGCTTGTGCGCATTCGCGGGTGCGGATGTGTTCCTCTGCCTCGTCGCGCGGCGTGGTGAGCGTGTCGCGCCACACTGTCGGGTCTACTTCGTCGTCACCCGGCTCGGCGGGCACCAGCGGCAGGCGCAGCACTTGGCCTGCCACTGTAGATTCGGTGGTGTGCGGGCGGTAGCCTTCGTAGCCGGTGTCGGCTGCGGCTTGCATCACGCCGTTGACAGCGGCCAGCACGCCGCGTGCGTTGCGGCGCGTGTGGTCGCAGCTGAGCACCACGCCGCCTAGGGCATCGCGCACAAAATCTGTTGCGGCAATAAACACCTGTGGTTCGGCGCGGCGAAAGCGGTAAATGCTTTGCTTGGGGTCGCCTACGATAAACACGCTGGGTGCCGCCCCTGTGCCAGACCCTCCCCCTGCTCCTGCATAGCTAGCAAGCCAGGCTTGCAGTGCCTGCCATTGCAGCGGGTTGGTGTCTTGAAACTCGTCTATCAGCAAGTGCCGGGTTTGCGCGTCTAGCCGCTGCTGCACCCAGCCCGACAGCACGCTGTCGCTCAGCAAATGCAGCGCTGCACGCTCCACATCGCCCATGTCCACCCAGCCGCGCTCGCGCTTGAGCTGGGCAAAACACGCTATCAACGCGCGGCCCAGCTGCGCCATGCTGTCCTGGTGCAGCCACGCAGTATGCTGCACCAGCGCAGCGTTGATGCGCACGCACTGCGCTTGCACGGCGCGCACTTGGTCGATGCCGGAGATTTTGTCGCTGAACTTGCGCGGTGTGCCCGCTTGCACCACCAGTGCGGCCAGTGCGTCGGCTGGTTTTCCGTCGGTCAACGCCAGCTCTATATCAGTGGCGGCTTTTTGCGGAATCTTACCGTCGTAGCGGCCCAAGATGGCGGCTACTTCGGCCAACTGCTGGCGCAGTGCACTGCCCTTTGCAAACACCTCCAGCGGTGAATCCAACCCAGCCAGCTCGGGGTAGACTTTTGCAAACGGGCGAATGCTGCCCGCCACCACGCCCGCTGCATCGGCCAGGCCAAACTCTACGCGTTTGTCCAGTGCGCTGTGCAGCGCTTTGTCAACGTTAAAACGGCCATGCGCCGCCACCGCTTGGTAGTAAATACTGCGCAACGCATCATCGCCCTGCAGCAGCGCATAAAAGCGTGGCCATACCAGCGCCACGGCCCCGCTGTCGTCTTCTAGCAGCTCGTACTGGGCAGGCAGGTTAAGCTGCTCTAGCACGGCCAGTGGCGCGCTACGCAGCAGTGCGGCAAACCAGCTGTGAAAGGTGCGGATTTGTACCGTGCGGTGTGAGTCGAGCAGCGACTGCTTTAAATTTGATAGCTGCTTGAGCAGGATTTGCTTTGGTTGCAGGCCTATTTTGCTTGAAATTCCACGGTCTAGCAGGGCTTTTTCTAGCGTTGCGTCGTCTGCGCCTGCATACTCGTTAAGCCATTCTTGCAGCCGCTGGCGCATCTCACCTGCGGCTTTTTTGGTGAAGGTGATAGCTAGGATGTCTTGCGGTTTGAGTGGTGATTTTGCGGGCTGTGCGCCGTCTGTTTGTGCACTGTCATGCAGGCTGGCATGGGGGGTGACATGAGAGGTGGCATGCGCAGCGCCGTCTTCTGCCAGTGCACGCAAAATGCGCGACACCAGCATCCATGTTTTGCCTGCGCCTGCGCAAGCTTGTACCACCACGTTGCGTTGCGGGTCGCAGGCTATGGCGTAGAAGGCCTCGCGCGTGCAGGGCGCGCCGCCCGCCGCGTAAGCAAACTCTTGGGGGGTGGACTGAAGTGTCATAGCGTCCACATGTCTTTACGGCACAGGCCGCGCGCGGCACAAAAATCACACGCGCTGCCCTCGCCCAGCGCAGGCAGCGCGGCACCGGCGTGTATGCGTTGAACGTCGCCCGCGATGCCGTGCAGCAGCGCGTCGCGGGCGGCCATGATGTCGGGCTGCGGCGTGGTTTTGCAGTCGCGCTCTGCCAAGTTGATGTAGGCGGCGTGCAGGTCGTCCTCGCCCAGCAGCGCGGCGTAGAAGGCTAGCTGCGTGTCTTCCATCGGGGTTTTTACCTTGTTTTTACTGGCTTGGCTGTTCTCAGTTTTATAGTCCAACACGTAGGCTGTGCCTGCCATGGGGCCACGGCTTAGGCGGTCTACGCGGTCTAGGCGGCCTACTAGTTGCAGGTCATCATCATGGGGATGGGTGATTTTTTGCGATAGCTCGGCTTGGTCAAACTGCCAACCCTCGGCCTCGTGCTGGGTCAGCCACGCGAGGTAGCTGGCGCGCACTTGGGGCCATGCAGCGGCAAACGGTACAAAGCCAGGGCCGGGCATAGATTGGTCGGTGGCGCATTGGTCTAGCAGTGCTGCATCATCAGCATTAAGTGTTGGATTAGTCTTGCGACGCGTATGAAACTCGCCCAGCACGCTGTGCAGCCAGCTGCCAAAGTCGCGTTTGTCAACCTCGGTGTCTAGCTCGGGTGCGTCTTGCAGGCCCAGCAAGCGCAGCGCAAAAAACCGGTACGGGCAAGCGCGCAGGTCGCTGTAGCTGCTGGCCGACACGCTGGTAACGCGCAGCGCGCCTGCTACGGGCGTGGGCATGTGCGTGGGCGCGGCGGGAACACTAACAGTGCGGCGCGGGTCTGCGGCGTAGTGTGCGATGGTGCTAGCAGCTTGGGTTGCGTGTAATGGCGCAAGCGACACAGCAAATAAGTCCGCTGGTGCATCGCTAGCGGCATGCACGGCAGCCTGCCCAGCCTGCCACTGCAGCAGCAGCGGGCTAGGCTGCAGGGCTGATTCACCCTCTGCTGTGCGCCACAGCACATCCACCTGCGGCAACTGCATGGCGCAGGCCCATACGCGTTGCTGTTCTGCGGCCAGCGCCTCGCGCGTAGGCAGGCCTAGCGCGGCGCGCTGTGCGCGGCTCCACGCGCCCACGGGCTCGGGGCTGGCGGGCAAGCGCTGCTCGTCAGCGCCTGCAATAACGATAGCGGCAAACGGCCGCGCCAGCACCTGCGCCAGCGGCAGCACTATCACCTGCGCGGCGGGTGCAGCAGCGCCCAAGCTGGGTTTGAAGCTGGCGTTTTCCAGGCAGTCGCTGGCCCACGCGGTGAACTCGGCCAAGCTCATCGGCGCGCTGTGGTCGGCCAATGCGTCGGGTTGCAGCAGGTGCAGCGCCTGCACACAGTCGCGCCCTGCACTGTCGGCCTGCAGCGCTGCCCACTGCCCCGTGGCGCGCAGGGCGTACTGCAAGGCCAGCAGCCACTGCGCGGGGCTGCGGCTGGCGCGCAGGTTCTTTAGCAAGTCGTCAATGGTTACAGGCTGCACCGTAGTGCTACCGGTGCTGCTCAGAGCCATGCCAAGCTGCGCAGGCTGAGCCTGGCCCAGCACTAACGAACCTTCGGCCAAGCTCAAGCCGGTCAGACTTAGACTGGAGGCTTCGACTGAAGAATTAGCATCAAGAATTACCTCGTCATCTTGCGCAGACACTATAAATTCAATAGCTGCTTGAGCAGTATCTACCTGCTCTGGCGTGCTATTTTGCTTGCGAAATGTATACTCCAGGGCGTTTATTTTTGCTACGGACGCGTTGGTTTGTTTTAGCCAGTTGAGCAACGCGTCGTCTGCGCCGGGTTCATCGTCAGCGCCCCGGTGTGCTGTGCGGGCCGCGCGCAGCAGCGCCATGACGCTGGCAGCAGCGCGGGTGGTAGACAGCTTCCAGCCGGTCTCATCCAGCAACTGCACGCCGTGCAGCTGCAGCGTAGCGCTGATGCGCCGGGTGCTCAGCCGGTCTACAGCGGCCAGCGCCACAGGCACGCGGCCCTGCGCGATGTGCTGCAGCACGCAGGCGGCAGCGCGGTCGGCTTCGTCGTGCTGATCGGTGGATGGGTGCAGGCCCACGCTGTGACCCTGGGTGGGGTGCAGCGCCACACCCTGACCCTGAGTGGCATACTGCGCCGCGCTGTCCGCCTGCGTTGCTTCAAAGTCAGGCCACTGCACGTAGCAGCTAATGTCCGCCCAGTGCTGCGCCAGAGCTTGCGCCAGCGGGTTGGCCTGCAGCCCGGGCACGACGATCAGCGCGTCTAGGCTGCTGCGCACCGCGTCGTCAAACAGCACATCGCTGGCGTAGCGCGACGCTACCGCCCACTCCAGCGCAATGCGGGCCACAGCGGCCTCGTACATCAGCGGGGTGCTGGCCAGTTTGTCCACCCCTTGCAGCGCGTTGGTACGCGCCTGCGCAGCCCAGTCGCTGCGCCGCGCGGGCGGCACGGCTGCTACCAGCGCACCCAGCTGGTGGGCGGTTTGCACCAAGCTGCCCACCAGCATGGCCTGCTGCGCGCCCAGCCCAGCGCGTTGCAACCACGCCTTGGCGCGCAGGCTGTCTAGCCCCGCGTCGTAGCTAATGTCTAGCGCACCGGGGCTAAAGTGGCCAATGCGCTGGCTCCAGCTTTTGGTGGTTTCTAGGCGCGGGGTAAATTGCGCAGCGCTGCTTGACTGGGCGCGCTGCAGCAACTGTGCACGCGCCACCGCCTGCAGCTGAAAAAACGGCAGCAGCACCACCGTGCGCGCAGGGTGCGCGCCCATAGCCAGCATGTGCGCAGCCACTTGCGTCCACAGGCCCTGCCAGACGGCGGGCGCGCAATTGGATGTAGTGTTAGACACAATATGGGGTGCAGTGGTAAGCACAGGTGTACCGGAGTAAGGTTGTTTAGTTTTATCTATCGCTGCCATAGCGTTTTGCGCGTTCCGGGCCACAGGCCGGTGTCTTGCTTTCTGTCACAATGACTACACTGTATAGGCATCTGGTGCTTAAACCAGATGCTGTAGTGACCCAATTATTCCACTATTCGTCCACGCCCCCACAACCTTTGGAGAACCCATGGCCAACGACCTGATCAAACACATTACCGACGCCACCTTTGAAGCCGAAGTGCTGCAGTCCACCAAGCCCGCCGTGCTGGTGGACTACTGGGCCGAATGGTGCGGCCCCTGCAAAATGATCGCCCCGATTTTGGACGAAGTAGCCACCACCTACGGCGACAAACTGCAAATCACCAAAATGAACGTCGACGAGAACCGCGACATCCCCGGCAAGTTTGGCATTCGCGGCATTCCTACGCTGATGATTTTTAAGGGTGGCCAGTTGGCGGCTACCAAAGTGGGCGCGCTAAGCAAGTCGCAGTTGACCGCGTTTATTGACCAGCAGTTGGTTTGATTTTTTGCAGTTGAAGATTAATTTTCCAGTATCGTGAACTGCGGCGATGGTGCGGGATTGCTAGGACTTTAAGATTGCAATTCTTGTACGGAATCTGGCAGGCGGCGTACTCAGCTACGCGGCTGTCCTCCGTGGCGGCCTAGGGCCGCCTACTCCCCCTTTATGCCGCTACGCTGAGTACACCGCCTGCCAGCTCCAGTGACCTTGGTAGGTGATCCACCGTTGTATTCGCACTTAGCCAGTACGCAGCCTTGGCACTTGGTGTTAACAGCGCAGCGGAATAACGGGGGGTGGCCGATGGCGGGAGGACAGCCGCACAGGTTTTCACGCCATGTGCCAGGGCGGGCACAGAACTGACGTTGAAGGCACGCTAAGCGTATTCTGAGGCCTATTTTCAGAGTGTTTTAGCCGTTGTAGGCCGTAGATACTGCTCAACCAGCTATGCAATTGATAGTATTGATCATTCCAAACAACTCAGCCGAAGCACGGGCTGTTCAAAACCAAGCAAAGAACCATGTGACGAGTCGGGTCCGTCTCGATGAAAAATACGTAGCAAGGCGCGCGTTGGGGCGGCCAGCTAAACAAAGACCTTAATTCGCGCGTGTTTGCGGAGAATTTTTGCAGCGAGATGCCCGGCTCGAGCCCAGCTCTCCGGCGCGCACGCTTAGCCAAGCGACCAACCCGCCAAAGATAACAACCGCCATTAAATACTGCGCGACAGCTCCACCGTCAACGCGCTAGGCAGCTGGTCACGCAGCTCTTTGCGCGACACGCGCGACTTGCTATTACCCGACCAGTCAGAAAGCTCAAACCCGTGGCTATCTGCACTGACGATGATGGTGGGAAAGCCCGGCGAATGGCGCTGCAAATCGCCCAGTAGTGCGTCGTAGCGTTCGTCGTCCAGTACGTCCTCGCACACAATCAAATGCGGCACCTCTAGCTCGCAAAAGCGCTCCGCCACTGTCACATTGGGCGCATGTTCGCAGCGCAGACTTAAGGCTCGGCACACTTCGCGCACTTCGATGAATAAACGGTAGTCGTCCGTCAGCACCAGCACCTGGTGCCCTGCCATAAAGTTAGAGCTTAGCGCGCCAAAACTGCTGTTGCCACCAAGGCTAGCGTGGCCAGATTCCATCTCCACCATCGTCATACCTTCCAGCGCCACTACCGTGCGTGGAAACTCAATCGTCAAGCTGCGCTCGTGAATGGTCTCGTCCATGATGAGCCCCACGCCCATGCTGTGCGCGATTTGCTGCAGTAAATGCCATGCAATCGACTGGTTAACGGTGGTTTTGCGGTCAATGTCATCTTGTGTACGCACGCCTTGCGCGGCGCTAAATATCAGCTGCCCATGCTGGGGCCAGTGCTTCATCGCGGTGCTCATGCGCACCACGGTGCCAAACTCGGTCACCCAGTCAATGGCCGCGCCAATCAGGCTGATCAGCAAACCCGGATCGACAATAATCTCGACCGGCTTAAACTTAGTGTTAACCACTAAGCCCGAGGCAACATGCTCAGGCATGCGGTCGTCCAGAGCCTGCTGCGCTACGCTGGGCAGGGACAGTCTTTCGTGCGACTGGCGCACGCGGTTTTGGGCCAAGCGCGATATTTGCTGCATCGACATAGCTTTGCGGCGCATGCGGTCGATCAAAAAGTGCGTGCGCGACAAGCTTTGGCCAAAAGTTCTGGGGTTAGCCGCAGCCTGCACCACCAGGTCTAGTGCCTGCGTCAGGTTGTGGGCAATTTCCTCGCCAATGGTGCCTAATATTTCGGGGTGCAGTACTGCACCAGCGGGCGGCTCTGGCGCAGCGGGAGCTACCGTTTGGCTGGCCGGCGCAGACTTGTCAGCCGCGCGGCGCTGTGCGTCGTAGCGGTTAACCACATTTGCCAAGGATTTCACCAAATTAGCCACGGGGATTATTTTCCTATGTTTTGTAGTGTAATTCTAAAGTTTAAATCACATCTTGTATGACGCATCATACGGGGGCTATAATAAACCTGCAATTACACAGCTGTGTAAGTGAACAACACTTGTGATTGCCTAGTTCCAAACCGCTCTTGTTTCGCCCTCATCTAGCTATTTGCGGCCCACTGCACAAAATTAATATACGTATAAATTTTGAGCCCCTCCCCCCAATTTTTACCTTTGACTGACGCTCCATGCATCTGAACGAACTTAAAGCACTTCACGTATCTGAAGTCCTTAAACAAGCCGAAGAACTCGAAATTGAAAACACTGGCCGCATGCGCAAGCAAGAGCTTATGTTTGCCATTATAAAAAAACGCGCCAAGGCGGGCGAGACCATTGTGGCCGACGGCGTGCTAGAGATTTTGCCCGACGGCTTTGGCTTTTTGCGCAGCCTCGATACCAGCTTTACCGCCAGCACCGATGACATCTACATCAGCCCCAGCCAGGTACGCCGCTTCAATTTGCACACGGGCGACATGATCGAAGGCGAAGTGCGCACGCCCAAAGATGGCGAGCGCTACTTTGCCCTGAACAAGCTAGACAAAGTCAACGGCGACTCGCCAGACAGCAACAAACACAAAGTGATGTTTGAAAACTTGACGCCACTGTTCCCCAAAGAACAGCTCAAACTTGAGCGCGATATCAAGAGTGAAGAAAACATTACCGGCCGCGTGATTGACCTGATCGCCCCGATTGGCCGCGGCCAGCGTGCACTGATCGTCGCCCCGCCCAAGAGCGGCAAGACCGTGATGATGCAGCACATCGCCCACGCCATTACAGCCAACCACCCTGACATCCACATGATGGTGCTGCTGGTAGACGAGCGGCCCGAGGAAGTGACCGAGATGCAGCGCAGCGTAAAAGCTGAGGTTATCAGCTCCACCTTCGACGAGCCCGCCGCGCGCCATGTGCACGTGGCCGAGATGGTGATTGAGCGTGCTAAGCGCTTGGTCGAGCTGAAAAAAGATGTGGTGATTTTGCTAGACAGCATCACCCGCTTAGCGCGCGCCTACAACGCTGTGATGCCCAGCAGCGGCAAGATCGGCTCGGGCGGTATTGATACCAACGCCATGCAGCGGCCCAAGCGCTTTTTTGGCGCAGCGCGCAATGTAGAAGAAGGCGGCTCGCTCACCATCATTGCCACCGCGCTGGTCGACACCGGCGGCCGTATGGACGAGGTGATTTTTGAAGAATTTAAAGGTACGGGCAACTCCGAGCTGCACCTGTCGCGCCGTCTGTACGAAAAGCGCGTGTTCCCGGCGATTGAGCTGAGCAAGTCTGGCACCCGCCGCGAAGAGCTGCTGCTGTCGCCCGAAGTACTGCAAAAAACCCGCATTTTGCGTTCGTTTTTGTTCAACATGGACGAGATCGAGTCGATGGAGCTGATGCTGAAAAACATGAAAGCTACGAAGAACAATTCAGAGTTCTTTGACATGATGCGCAGGGGCGGATAATTAGCTTTTGCAGGCCTTATTTTTTAGGTATTTAGGTCTGTAACCCAAGTAAAACCTGCTCAAGCAGCTATTGAATTTATAATGTTCATGGTTTGACTTGGGATTGGACTCCCCTGTGGCAACACATGGTGTCGTTGTTTACCTTGGACGGGCGGCGTGACATGTCGCTGCAAAAAATCTCCGCTAACACACGCGTGAGATAGCGGTTATCTTGAGTTAGTAGGCCGCGCCTCGCTACGATTTTTTCATCGACACGCTCACACTGCTCACCCTAGTGCGCCGGCTTGAACGTACGTGTGATCGAGAATGAACGAAACCTACGTGTGTGGCTAATTCAGGCAGCGTGACTAATTTTGCGTATTACCCGCACCTCACTACAAGCGACCGGCTGTGACATAGGCCTATGCCACAGCGGGATGCGCGCCAGAACAACGAACAAATGAACAAAAAAGCCTATTTACTAACACGCAACAACTTCCCATTGTCGTTCAGCAAGTAAATCCACCCATCCGGCCCCACCCGCACATCACGAATGCGCTCACCACGCGCTGCCAGCAAGCGCTCGCGAAAAACCTCGGTTTTACCATCAGCACCACCCAGCACCACACGCCATAGCGCCGTGCCCGCCAGCGCACCGATAAATAAATTGTCTTTAAATTCCGGAAATCTATCGCCCACATAAATGGCCATCCCGCTGGGCGCGATGGACGATTGGCTACCGCCGGTGAAAGGGCTGCCGTCTCTGGTCAACCAGTAGCTGACGGGTAGCACCATGCCCGGCAAACTGGTAGTGCCTACGGGGGTGGTGGTGCCGTATTCCTGCGAATAACTGGCCAGTGGCCAGCCGTAGTTTTTGCCCGCCAGTACCAGATTAAGTTCGTCGCCGCCTTGTGCACCATGCTCGTTCACCCACAGCTCGCCGGTAGTGGGGTTCAATACCGCGCCCTGAGGGTTGCGGTGGCCGTAGCTCCAAATGGTGGACTGCGCGCCTGCGGTGGTAAAAGACGGATTGCCGGGTGCAGCGGCGCCGTCGGTGGTGATCCGCATCACCTTGCCGTTGCCGCGCGTTAGGTCTTGCGCAAAGCCGCGTTGATCGTTGGTTTGCCTGTCGCCCAAGGTGACGAACAGGTAGCCATTTTTGTCAAACACTAAACGCGACCCAAAATGCCCTTGGCTCGCTACTTTGGGCGATTGCTCAAAAATCACCTTCACATTAGTAAGGGTCAAGGTGCTGATGTTTAGCTCTGCGCGGGCTACTGCAGTGCTATTGGTATCGTTAGCAGCCTTCTGGGCAAAGCTGAAGTAAATGCGCTGGTTGGCGGTGAACGCAGGGTCTAGTACGACATCAAGCAAGCCGCCCTGTCCGCGGTTGTCAACCGCAGGCACGCCGCTTATCGGTGTCGACACATTACCTTGGGGAGAGACAATGCGCAGCTTGCCATCGCGCTCGGTCACCAATACGTTACCACCAGGCAAAAAGGCCATGCCCCACGGGTTGACCAACCCACTGGCGACTTCAGTGACAGTCAAAGGCCCAGCAGCTTGCACATTAGCTGGTGGGCTATTAGTACCAGGAACAGAGGCATTGACTGCGTTGGCATCGGTAGCTGGCGATGTGCCGCCACCACCCCCACCGCACGACACGATGATGAACAGCAGCAACGCCACAGGCAATCCCCACAGCAACGCGCGCTTCAGCCAAGGTTTAACTTTGTTGTCACGCTCAGAGGGGCCTAATTTAGAAAAATCACTCACTGGCGGAAAAAGCCGCACATACTTTTTGTGTCGCATAAAGTTACTGTAGCCAAGCGTTGCGCAAACGTCTGCAACGGTTTGCAAACAGTTGTATGTTTTAGCAGAGCAAGGTCGATAAAACTCAGCGGGTTTTAAGGCAGATGTAAACAATGCGCGCTCCTGAACTGCCGCGCTTGGCCCGTAACGGGGTCGTCAAATGCAATCGACTGTGCCAGTAGCTGCAGCGGCTGGCTGTAGTCTAGTGCGCCCAGCGCGGGCTCAGGTGTAAGCACTGGGTATATCGCATCAAAGCGCAGGGGCAAACCCAACGCCAGCATGTGCACGCGCAGCTGGTGGCGCTGGCCAGTGATGGGCTGCAAACCGTAGCGCGCCCAGTCGCCGCGCGCCTCTAGCAGGCTAATGTGCGTGGTGCTGTTGGCAGGGCCGGGCATTTCTTGCATTTGCATAAAAGACGCCGTCGCAGTGACCAAGCGGCTTTGGCGTGTAAGGGGAAAAACAAGGTCAGCGCGATAAGGCGCAATAGCTTCATACACCTTATGCGCCTGACGCGCCCTGAACATAGCGGCATACGCGTTGCGCGATGCAATTTGCTTGCTGAACAGCACCACGCCTGCAGTGTCGCGGTCAAGCCGGTGGATGGGTGTTAAATCGTCCAGGCCCGTGCGATTTTTCAGGCGCACCAGCAGTGTCTCTTGCACGTAGCGGCCTGTGGGTGAGACGGGTAGGAAGTGCGGCTTGTCGGCCACCAGCAAATGCTCGTCTTCGTACAAAATCGTCTCGTCAAACGGCACACGAGGCTCGTCAACTATATGGCGATAGTAGTAAATACGCAGTGCAGGCGCATACAGCGTGTCTACCCTCAGCACCTGGCCTGCGTCGTCAAATACTTGGCCTGTGCTTAGCCTGTCACGCCAGGTTTGGCCAGGTGGGATGTGTGCAGACTGCTCTAAATAATCTAGCAAGTAAACAGGCTGCTGCAACAAATTATGCGCAGCGGGTGAGTGCACCAACGGCATGTTGGGCAGCACCATCAAGCTGGGGCTAACGCCATGGCGCATGGGCGGTTTAGTACGCAGCGGCGGCGCACTAGGTGGGCGTAGCTTGGCCATACAAGGGCGCTACTTACGCATCGCCACTGAGTTTTTTGGCACGCTCTAGCCGCCACACGCCGTCGGGCTCGCTCTCGTACACGTCCTCTACTGTGGTGTCGGTCTCGTGCAAATGCGTGTCCAGCGCCACCCGGTTGTCAAATACAAAGCATTCGCCTTGCCAATCTTTGCTGGCGTCGGGCATGTCTTTAAAGTAGTTCAGTATGCCGCCTTCTAGCTGGTACACGTCTAGCCCCAAGTCTTGCATCCACACACTGCTCTTTTCACAGCGTATACCACCCGTGCAGTACATAGCTACTTTTTTATGCTCGGCTTTCCATTGGGCGGCATGCGCTTTCACGTATTCTGGAAAATCGCGAAAATTCACCACTCCGGGGTCAATCGCGCCGTTAAATTTGCCCAGGCGGTATTCAAAACTGTTGCGGTTGTCAAGCAGCACCACATCGGGCTGCTTAATCATCTCGCGCCACGCCTGCGGTGCTACGTTGGTGCGCTCAATATCCGCTGTGCGGCCTGCAGCGTCTACACCGTCAATGCCTAGCGGCACAATTTCTTTTTTAGCATGCACCTTCATGCGTTTGAAAGGCGGTGTCTGGCATTCAGTGCGCTTGAACAAGGTGCCCACAAATTTGTCTTGAAATAGGGGGTCAGTTTGCAAAGCAGCCTCAAAAGCATCTAACTGCTCTGCATTGCCGGCCAGCATGCCATTAATGCCCTCGCTGGCCACCAGTATGCTGCCCAGCAGCGGCGCGGTGACCTCGCGCAAGCGCATGGCCACAGCGTCAACGTCTGCCACGGTGGCAAATTTGTAAAAAGCGATGTGATGGACCATGTTTAAACTCTCAACCTAGATTATCGGTTGTTCTGGTTGAAAACTAGATTACCAGCAGCCGCACCCAGTCCGGCAAGGCCACGGCCTTTTGTGTTGGAAAATTCACCCAAATCGTCGTGGCCCCACCTGCTGCGCAAATCACGCCGGGTGCGTCGGCACGCTCCATGGTGCCCCAGGTTTCAAAAGTGGTGCGGCCGGGGTCGCTGGTGTACATCTTGACCAGCACATCGCCGGGGTACACCAGCTGCTGGTAAAAATTGCAAAACGCGTTCACGATCACTGGGCCTTCGCCTGTCGGGTCAGGCACGGCGTTAATACTGTGCATCCAGTCGATGCGAATAGTTTCGAGGTAGCGAAAATAACTGCCGTTGTTTAAGTGGCCCATCGCGTCCATATCGCCCCAGCGGATGGGGATGGTCATCTCGTAGACCAGTTTTTTCTTCTCGGGAATATTAATCTTCATGGTTGTCGTTTATCTATGTGCGCGAATGCTGGCAAGAATACCGCAAACAAACAGCGTGCAAGCTGCAAACTGCATCGCTGTGGGCCAATGGCCATCCCACACAAACGAATACACCAGTGCAAAAATCGTCTCACTCACTATCAATTGGCCGCACAAACTGGCTGGTAGCCGCTGGCTGGCAACGTTCCATAAGTAAGTAGCCAACCAAGCCGAACCAATGCCTGTTACTACAAAAATAATAGCTGCTTGAACAGTATCTGCGGCCTGAAGCAGTGTTTTAGCATCTGTACCAGCCACTAACCAAAGCCCTAAAGCACCTAGCCCTGTGGCCACGCCAAGCCAGTTAGCCCAGGTGGTAGCGTTCACTTCAGGGTGTGTTTTAAGCCATCTGGCATTAAGTATGCCAAATGCTGTCCAAAACGCCATGGACGCGACAGCAAACGCTACGCCGCGCCAGAAATGTGCGAACACTGGCGCCGCCGCCGCAGCCGTGTCCGATGCGCCGTGTGACGACTGCATCATCAAACCCAAGCCCAGCAAGGTCAGCGCCAAGCCCGGTATCAGCCCTGCCCAGCGCAGGCCTGCTGGTTTGCCCAGCAGCATCATCCAAATGGGAATGGTGCCAATGATCAAGCTAGGCACCTCGGTGCCTGCGTCGCGTATGGCGACCACCAACAGCAGGTAGTAGCCCGTAAAACCCAGCACGCTCATGCCCAGCGCGGCCCAGGCCTGCCGCAAAGTAGGTAAGGCGGTCTTGCGCCACAGCAGCAGCATCAACACCACCGACAGCGCACCGTACGACACAAAGCGGCCCGCAGTAAAGTCTACCGCCGTAAAACCAGTCACCATACGGGGCGCTACAAACACCAAGCCCCACAGTGCGCCTGCCGCTAGGCCGGCCAAAATACCTGTCAACAAATCGCTATTCCTGTGGCGTTAAACACCAAACCCATCGTCTGCCGCAATGATCGCGCCATTAACAAAATGGCTTTGGTCGCTGCACAGCATGACCAGCAGCGCGTCTAAATCTTCAGGCTTGCCAATACGTTTGCGCGGCAGCATTTGCACCAGCTTTTGGCCTTGCTCGGTTTGCCAATGGTGGTGGTTGATCTCCGTATCGATATAGCCTGGGCAAATGGCGTTTACATTGATGCCGTATTTTCCCCATTCGCAGGCCATGGCTTTGGTCATGTGCACCACGGCGGCTTTGCTCATGCAGTACACGCCAATTTGCGGCAGCACCTTCAGCCCCGCCATTGAGGCTATGTTGACAATGCGCCCGCCCGTATAACTGCCCGGTGCTTGGCCTTTGGCGCGCGCCAACATGCGTTTGCCCACCTCTTGGGCTACAAAGAAAGCGCCTTTGGTGTTGGTGCCCATGACAAAGTCGTAGTCGTCCTCTGACACGTCTTGAATGCGCTGCGTGGTGGACACGCCAGAGTTGTTAACCAAGATGTCAATGCTGCCCACCTCTGTCTCAGCATGGGCCACGGCCGCTTTGATGCTGGCGGTGTTGGTCACGTCCAGCTGCACGGCATGCGCGTCACCGCCCTCGGCCTCGATCTCCGAGCACAAGTCTTTGAGCTTGTCGACCCGGCGGCTGGCCAGCACTACGGCAGCGCCCGCTTTGGCCAGCGTTTTGGCAAACTGCGCGCCTAGGCCGCTGGAGGCACCGGTCACTAAAGCGACGCGGCCAGATAAATCGATTTCGTATGCCATTTAGAGAGTCCTCTTCAAAACGTGTTGGTATAGGCTGACCAGTATGCCCTTAGCCCCTAGTCACCACCTAAAATAGACGGAGTTAATGCATTATCAGCGAGCACGACCCATGACCCATGACGAAATTTTGAAAGCCTACGGCCCACGCGAAGCGATGGAATACGACGTTGTCGTCGTGGGCGGCGGCCCTGGCGGTTTGGCCACCGCCATTCGTTTAAAACAATTGGCGGCATCTAAAGGCACTGAAGTGTCCGTTGTGGTGCTAGAAAAAGGCTCTGAGCCCGGCGCGCATAGTTTGTGCGGTGCCATCATGGACCCGATTGCATTGGCCGAGCTTTTCCCTAACTGGAAGGCCATGGGCGCGCCGCTGAACCAGCCTGTGACGGGCGATGCGATGATTTTCTTAGGTGAAAAATCATCTTTCCGTGTACCCAATTTGCTTTTACCGGCCTGCTTTGAAAACCATGGCAACTACATCATCAGCCTAGGCAACCTGACACGTTGGCTGGGCCAGCAAGCTGAGGCATTGGGTGTAGAGATTTTCCCGGGCTTTACAGCGGCGGAAGTTTTGTACAGCGAAGAAGGCAGCGTTAAAGGCATTGCCACGGGCAACATGGGCATCAGCAAAGAAGGCGAGCCTACGGCAGACTTTCAGCTGGGTATGGAACTGCATGGCAAGTACACCATTTTTGCTGAAGGCTCACGCGGCCATTTGGGCAAGCAGTTGATTGCCAAATACCAGCTTGATGCGGGCAAAGACCCGCAAAGCTATGGCTTGGGCGTCAAAGAAGTGTGGGAGATTGACCCTGCCCGCCACGAGCCGGGTTTTGTGTTGCACACCGCCGGCTGGCCCATGCAAAACGACACCTACGGCGGTGCGTTTTTGTACCATATGGAAGACAACAAAGTCTCGCTGGGCTACATCACCGGGCTAGACTATGCCAATCCCTACCTCAGCCCGTTTGAAGAATTCCAGCGCTGGAAGCTACACCCCAATATTCGCTGGTATTTAGAAGGCGACGAGTCCAAAGGTATCAAGCCCGGCAAACGCTTGGGCTACGGTGCGCGCGCCATCACTGCTGGCGGTTTGATGAGTTTGCCTAAAACTATATTCCCCGGTGGTGCGCTGGTGGGCTGTGACGCAGGTTACTTGAATGTCAGCCGTATCAAGGGTAGCCACGCGGCAATCAAAACGGGCATGCTGGCCGCTGAAGCTGCCTACGATGCTATCCAGGCAGGCCGCGCGGGCGATGAGCTAACTGCCTACCCTGAAGCGTTTGAAAAGAGCTGGCTGTTTGACGAGCTACACAAGTCACGTAACTTTAAAACATGGTTCAAAAAAGGCTTGGTCAAGGCCACCCTTATGAACGGTATCGAACAGTTTGCCCTGCGCGGCCACATTCCGTGGACACTGCACCGTGACAAGCCCGACCATGCTTATCTCAAACCCGCCGCCGAGTGTAAAGAAATCAAATACCCCAAGCCCGATGGCAAGCTGACCTTTGACCGTTTATCCAGCGTCTTCATCAGCAACACCAACCACGCCGAAAACCAGCCTGCGCACTTGACGCTAAAAGATGCGTCTGTGCCCGTAAACATTAACTTGGCTAAATACGCTGGGCCTGAGAGCCGCTATTGCCCCGCTGGCGTGTACGAGTACGTCAAAACAGAGGCAGGGGCGGACCGCCTACAAATCAATGCGCAAAACTGCGTGCACTGCAAAACGTGCGACATCAAAGACCCCACCCAAAACATCGTATGGGTTACCCCTGAGGGAGGCGGAGGCCCAAACTACTCAGGAATGTAATTAATTAGTTTACAATTTAAAAGGTTAGTTGGCGGTAACTCACCCAAATAAGTGAAAGACAAATGTTTACATCTCGGTTATAAAGTAACTATTATGGATCCGAAACGATTCGTTGCATTTAAATTACTTAATTTGCGGAGACTAGCCGCATGAGGTGGGGGCAGATGTACCGGTTACGCGTTTGGGTAATTTATTTACCCGCATGTTTGGTGTCATTGGCCCTATTTTTTTGGCTAGGGTGGATAGCTTTCCCATCCCCTCCCAGCACCGTAACTATCACCTCGGGTGCCAAAGAAGGCATGTATTACTTACATGCGCAGCGTTACGCTGCCGCGCTTAGGAACTACGGTTTAGAAGTCAACATATTAGAGTCAGCAGGCTCAGCACAAAACATCGAACGCTTGCGTGACGCTATTGGTACAGCACAAATCGGTTTTGTGCAGGGTGGCTTTGGCCAGCTAGACCGAGCGGAGCCGTCAGAAGGACGCACCAATATCCAAACCATTGCTAATGTGGATGTAGAGCCGGTGTGGATTTTTTCTCGAAATAAAAATATAGACTCATTGCTGCAATTGCAGGGCACGCGCGTGTCCATCGGCCAAGAAGGCAGTGGCAGCAGACTGGTCGCTATTAAACTGCTTGAGCAAGTACGCCTAGAGCCTAAAGACCTGATCGTGTCGGAAACCACAGGCATCAGCGCGGTCAAGGCCTTAACTGAAGGCACGATTGATGCGGCTATCTTTGTCGCCTCTCCCAGTGCGCCTATCGTGGCGGCCATGCTGGCTGCACCGGGTGTTGGTTTAGTTACCCTCAAGCGCAGCTCGGCATTGATAGAACGTATACCTTACCTTGAACCACGACTGGTAGCCCAAGGCATGCTTACCGCCACAGGCCGCCAACCAGAGCAAGACGCCGTCATGCTGACCACTATTGCCAGCTTGGTAGTTAGTGAAAATTTGCACCCCGCCATCAAACGTGTCACCGCTGCCACCGCAAAACTTGTGCACCGCGAGGCTGGCTTATTTCACAAAGCTGGAGATTTCCCAAACCTGCGTCGCGTTGATTTTTCTAGCTCGCCGGACGCGCGCACTACGCTATTGCATGGTTTGTCGTGGGTAGAAGAAAATTTAACCGTGGCGCAAGCGCAATGGGTATGGCGCTTGTTACTGATTGGTTTACCTCTGGCGTTATTGTGGTGTGCGTTGTGCCTTGCATTGCCCGCCTTCATGCACTGGACGATTGAAAGCTATGTCAATCGATGGTATGGAGAACTGAAGTTTATTGAACACGACCTGGAAACCACCAAGCTGTCAGACCTAGATTACGCCAAACACAACATTCAATTGCGAGCCATTGGCACTGCACTGAGTAACTTTGATGCTCCGCCAGAATTTATGAAACGCCTTTTCATGCTGCAGCAGCACACAGATTTCGTACGCAACAAGCTACTCACCATGCGCGGCAGATAAACCAGACTATGAAGTTTACGCTTTTGTTTAGAAAACGCTGGCTATGGCTGTACCTGCCGGTAATATTGATCAGTGCGCTATGCCTTTGGCTATCTGCCAACGTATGGCTACCTTTACCGCCGCAATCCTTGGTCATTGCAGGTGGTTTACCCACAGGCAGCTACAGCACCATGGCTCGCAGATACCGCGATTTATTGGAGGTTCGTGGCATCAGGGCTGACACGGTGACCACAGAAGGGGCGGAAGAACCACTGGACCGATTGCTATCGCAACGCAACGTTGACGCAAGCTTTGCCCAAGGCCTGCTAGCCAAGCCCGAGATGACCAGCGTGATGGCCTTGACTGTAGTGGAGAGAAGCCCCGTCTGGATTTTCACGCGCAACCCTAACATCACGCAACTAACGCAGCTTAAAGGCTTGCGCATTGCTACCACCAACACCAGCAAATCTAATACAGAAATAACCTCGTTGCTGTTGCAACATGCGCAGCTTAATGCGTCGGACATCACACTCAGCAGTTTCAAGTCAAATGCTCTGGCAGCTACGCATTTGATGGATGGCAAAGTTGATGTGCTGGTGATGTTAGGCAGCGGCCAATCCGACACAGTACGCTTGCTGACACGCGACCCGTCTATCAGTTTCTTAAGCATAGATCGTGTGGCCTCGTTCGTGGCGCGTGAGCCGCGGCTAAAACCATTTGTACTACCACAAGGCGCTATCGAGCTACGGGGCGATGTGCCACCACGCGATCTCACCATGGTGGCCGCGCATTTGCATTTACTGGTTCAAAATAATATGCATCCTGCATTGCAACGTACATTGTTAGATGTAGCACGCGAAATTCACGAAATGCCCAGCTTTCTGCAGCGCCAGGGTGAATATCCCAGCAGCCGCGAAGTGGACTTTGCCTTATCCCCCATTGCACAGCAGCTATCTGATGGCAACAGGCCGTGGATAGAACAATTGTTGCCTTATTGGTGGGCGCAATTAGCTGAGCTACTCATCTACGCAATACTGCCGATTTTGCTGATAACTGCGCTGGTATTGATGTGGATACCCAACCTGTTCAATTGGAAAATTAACGCTGTTTTACAAAATTTTTATGGCGAATTGAAATTTTTAGAAACCGATATAGAACCAACGGCCAGCTCGCGGCCGATTGAAATTAAAAATTTGCTGCAGCGGCTAGATGATATCGAGGCCAAAGTCACCGCGTTAGACTTGCCCAATAGCCATGCCAACCGCTGGTACACCCTGCGTGAACATCTGGCACGTGCGCGCGGCAGGCTGCTCAGTATGCGTGCGCGCTGAACGTGTTGACCTGTATTTTTCAAAACCACGTGTTGCCAAAAAATCTGCACAACCACCTTAGTGCGGGTTAGACTGCGCACCATGGTAATCCCTGCACTCACCCGCAAACAAGTTTTGTACGTTATCAGTGCGGCCATTGTGCTGATAGGTTTATTTATTTGGCTGCTCACCCGCTATATCAGCCCCGCACCGCCTAAACAAATTGATATGACCACGGGTGCTATTGACGGTGCATCGCACCAGTTTGCGCTGAAGTACCAAACCTATCTTCAAGCTAACGGTGTCACACTAGAGCTCAAACCCTCCACAGGTTCGGTGCAGAATCTCGATCGCCTGAACGCTGGTATGCCAGTGGGTTTTATCCAAGGTGGCTTGGGACTTTTGTCGATTGATCCGCAAAAAACCGACCAAGATACGCCCCTGCGTTCTCTGGGTGTAGTGGGCTACGAACCCATCTGGTTGTTCACCAGCTCGTCAGATGCCTTCAAAACACTGGACAAAGGTTTGCAAGGCTTGGCGGGTAAGAAAGTAGCCATCGGTGCCGAAGGCAGTGGCACGCGCAAGGTAGCCCTGGACCTAATGCAAAGCTATGGCGTCAGTGCGGCTAACGCCACACTCAGCTCTGCCGGTGGCGTTGCTGCTGCTAATGCACTATTGGCTAAGGAGCTGGACGCTGTCATCATCATCGGTGCACCCCAAGCCCCTGCTGTGCAGTTGCTACTGACCAAAGCCGAAGTACGGCTGGTGTCGCTAGCGCATGCTGAGGGTATCAGCAGAAGACTGCCTTATATGTCGCTGGTTACCCTTAAAGCGGGCTCCGTAGACCCGCTACGCGACTTGCCCAGCGAAGATATCAACCTGCTCACCACCACGGCTAACTTGGTAGTGCGTGACGACTTGCACCCTGCCCTTGCCTACCTGCTACTAGAAGCCGCACGCGACGTGCACAAAGGTGCTACTTTGCTTAATAAGCCTGCAGAATTTCCTAACCCACGAGGTACAGACTTTCCCCTTGCCGACGAGGCCCAACGCTACTACAAAGATGGTCGCCCATTCTTGCAACGCTACTTGCCCTACTGGGCGGCCAATGCGCTGCAAAGACTGCTATTGATACTGGTGCCTTTGCTGGCTATCGCTATTCCTGCGCTTAAAACTATTCCAGATTTACTTGATTTTAAAAATAAGAACCGCTTGTACCGACGCTATGAGATTTTGTTAAAAATGGAACGCGAGTTGCGCACGCGGCAGTTAAATGCAGACGAAATTACACAGGCTACCGCTCAGCTTGACGCTATTGAAAGCGACATTGGTTCGACCAAATTCCCACTTGATTTTGCAGATCGCATTTACACGCTGCGCCAGCATGTGGACTATGTACGCGCCCAATTGCACAAAGAAAAAGAGACTTTGTAAATATGAAGATTATCATCACCGGAGGGGCTGGATTTTTAGGTGTGCGTTTAGCCCGCACGCTGCTGGCCATCGGTTCGCTTAGCGTCAATGGCCAAGCCGCAGCGCCCATTACCCGCATCACACTGGCTGACCGTGCACCCCCGCCTGACGACTTGGTAGCCGATCCGCGCATTGAGGTAGCCCTAGGCGATCTTAATACGCAGCTCTCTACTGAACCTAATTTAATAGCTGCGCGAGCAGACACTGCAGTGGTATACCACCTAGCAGCTGCAGTCAGTGGCGAGTGTGAGGCCGATTTTGACTTGGGTATGCACAGTAATTTTTCAGCCACGCATAGGCTATTAGAAGCCTGCCGCGCCACCAAATTGCAGCCTATGGTAGTTTTTGCCAGTTCGTTGGCAGTGTTTGGCCAAACCGCTTTATTACCTTTGCCCGAATTAGTCACCGACACTACCCTGCCTACGCCACAGTCCAGCTATGGTATTCAAAAATTTATAGGCGAGCAGATGGTGGCCGACTATGGTCGCAGAGGTTTTGTACGTGCACGTAACCTGCGCCTGATGACGGTGAGCGTGCGGCCGGGCAAACCCAACGGTGCGGCATCAAGTTTTTTCAGTGGCATGGTCCGCGAGCCTTTGGCTGGCGTAGCGTCGGTTGTGCCTGTGCCTGCTAGCACGGCAGTCGCTCTGTCGTCGCCCAGCAGTACGGTGGAAGGTTTAATCAGAGCCGTACAGGCCAGCGACAAAGACTGGGGGCCACTGACTGCAATGAACTTGCCTGCCATGACCACCCAAGTAGGCGAGATGGCAAACGCTCTTAAATCCATAGCTGGACCAGCAGTATTTTCGATGCTCAGCTGGCAAATAGACCCTACTATAGAACGTATCGTAGCAAGCTGGCCTACACGTATCGTCTCGCCCCGCGCTAATGCGCTGGGCCTGTATGCGGACACCAGTTTTGAAGATATTGTGCGCGCCTACGTCAGTGAAAATCCTGACGCGGTGCGCAAAATATAGGCGCATACTATTTTTTTACCTGAATTACCTCTTTGGAGCTTATGCAATGAAACTTAGCACTCTTTTTGCTGCCAGCGTATTGGCAATGGGCTTTATGGCTAGCGCCAGCGCCCAAACCAGCATGAAAATAAGTATTTCAGTGGCGCAAAACTCGCACCAAGGCGTGGCTATCGACACGTTTGCCAAAGAAGTAGAAAAACGCACCCAAGGCCGCTACAAAATACAAACCTTCTACTCAGGCTCGCTAGGTGGCGAAAGAGAATCTATTGAAGCCGTGCAACTGGGCACGCAAGAGCTGGCTTTTTCATCCACAGGCCCCGTGCCTAATTTTGTACCTGAGGCACGCATTTTGGATATTCCCTTCTTGTTTCGCGACAAGGCGCACGCACGCAATGTGCTGGACGGTGCGATTGGCCAAGACATGCTGACCAAGTTTGATGCTAAAGGTTTTAAAGCCTTGGCTTGGGGTGAAAACGGTGTACGCCACATGACCAACAGCAAGCGCGCAGTTAACTCGCCCGATGATTTGAAGGGCCTGAAAATGCGTACTATGGAAAACCCGGTACACGTTGCGGCATATAAAGGTTTTGGTATTGTGCCAACGCCCATGGCTTTTCCAGAGGTGTTTACCGCACTGCAGCAAGGCACGGTAGATGGTCAAGAAAACCCGCTGTCCGTTATCATGGCCGCTAAGTTTGACCAAGTGCAAAAACATTTAACCCTTACCGGGCATGTTTACTCCCCAGCTATTTTCTTGATGAGCAAGCCTGCGTTCGACAAACTGTCTGCAGCAGACAAAACTGCGTTTCTAGAGTCTGCCAAAGAAGGCGCTAAAGCCGGCCGCGCACGTGTAGATGAGGACGACTCAAAAGGTGTAGCCGAGCTGAAAAGCAAAGGCATGAGCGTGGTAGAAAACGTGGATAAAGCTAAATTTGTTGCCACGCTTGCACCCGTCAACGCTGAATTTGAAAAACAATTTGGCAAAGACGTATTAGACAAAATCCGTGCTGTGAAATAAGTACACGCTTTGTTCAACAGCTCTAGCAGCGCCCACTCCGTCAGCGGACTGGGCGCTTTTTTATAAAGATGGTGGATCTGCGTGAAAGACAATTTTCTTAAATTCGAGCATTGGGCGTCTACTTTGTCGATGTGGATTGCCTGCTGTATGTTGGTGATAGCGTCGTGCCTAGGCATGTTCCAAATCATTACCCGCTTTATCTTGGAACGCCCGGCTGAGTGGACCGAAGTGTTGATTCGCTTTAGTTTGATATGGATGGTGTTTACGGGCATTCCTACCGCGTTTCGCCAAGGCGCGATGGTGAGTGTGGATGTGCTGTACCGCTGGAGCCCATCCAAGATTAAACGCGTGCTTGACTTTGTAGTGTGCGGTGCGGCCCTGTTACTGGTAAGTGTGATCGTTTGGTGGGGCTGGGACTATGCACAGCGCGGATCGGTTCAAACTGTCATCGGCCTAGAAGGTGTGTCGATGTTTTGGGCCTATTTGGCTATGCCGGTAGGTGGCCTGTTTTGTGTGCTCGGCATCATCGGGAATTTGCTAGACCCACAGCGGCTAGAGTTGGAGACAGCTACATGAGCGCGGTGATGATTTTGACGATGGTCTTGTGCTTTGCACTTACCATTTCTGTGGCTGTGTCGATTGGTTTATCTGCCATAGTGGGCATTCAGATCGGCAACGCCAATATGCTGATTTCGGTCAAAGAGATGTTTTCTTCGATCAATAAATTTCCTCTTGCCGCTATTCCTTTCTTTATCTTGGCCGGTAATATTATGGAAACAGGCGGTATATCGCGCCGCCTGGTCGAGTTTGCCAAATCTATTGTGGGCGGTGTGCAAGGCGGCCTACCCATGACTTGCGTGCTGACCTGCATGATTTTTGCAGCGGTGTCTGGCTCATCAGTCGCCACTACGTTTGCCATCGGTGCGATATTGATTCCTGCGCTCATTAAGCACGGCTACCCCACGCCGTTTGCAGCTGCATTGCAAGCCACTGCGGCCGAGCTGGGTGTGATCATCCCGCCCAGTATCCCCATGATTTTGTACGGTGTCAGCGCTGAAGTATCGATTGGCGAGATGTTTATCGCAGGCTTTGGCCCCGGCATTTTTATTGGTTTGGCATTAATGCTGTTTGTGTATGTGTACTGCCGCTTCAAGGGCTGGGGTAAAAATGACGGCGACGGGCGCTTAAGTTTTGGCAAGGCTTCTTGGCAGGCAGGTTGGGCTTTGTTCATGCCAGTCATCATCTTAGGCGGTATCTACGGCGGTATTTTTACACCCACCGAAGCCTCAGCCGTGGCCGTTTTTTACGCATTGGTTGTGGGCATGCTCATTTACCGCGAGATCAGTTTCAAAGACCTGTCCACCATTTTGCGTAAGTCGGTCATTTCTAGTGCGGTGATTATGTTCATCATCGCCAATGCGGGGCTATTTGCCTTTCTCATCACGCGTGCGGGTGTGCCCGATGCGATTGGCGTGTGGCTCAAAGAAGTGCTCAAAACGCCTGCTTACTTTTTGCTGGGCGTGAATGCGGCATTATTTATCATAGGCATGTTTATCGAGACGAGCGCTGCGATTATCGTGTTGGCCCCCATTTTGGCACCCGTGGCTATTTTCTTTGGCATCGACCCTATCCACTTTGGTTTGATCATGGTGGTGAACTTAGCACTAGGCATGATTACGCCACCATTTGGCGTTAACTTATTTGCTGCCTGCACGGTAGCGCGCATCTCGCTGGACCGCATCATCCCCTACCTGCTGCCGTTTGTACTGGTCGTGCTGGGCTGCCTGCTGGTGGTGACGTATGTGCCCGAGTTGAGTTTGTATTTACGCGACTTAGTGTACAAAAAATAAAGGTCACACATACGCTATGTTGCCTACGCGGCGCGTAATCACGTAGCCTGATACTGTAGGTAGGTACTATTAATTTAATAGCTGCTTGAGCATGATTTACTTGGGTTAGAGGCCTATTTTCTTATTAAAAAAGCCGTTTGAAGTGCTTTCTAGCGGTGTAGATACGGTTTGAGCCACCCTAGGCCGTTAGACGTGCCCGCATTGCGCGCACCTAAACGCGGTCTGTATTCGCAGCCTATCCAGCCGGTGTAGCCCAGGCTGTCGATCAGATCGAATAGATATGGGTAGTTCATCTCGCCCACGTCGGGTTCGTGCCGCTCGGGCACGCCGGCGATTTGAAAATGCCCTACTTTGCCAGTCGGCAAGTATTGGCGAATTTTCATGGCCACATCGCCTTCTACAATTTGGCAGTGGTACAAATCCATTTGCACCTTCACATTGGGCAGCGCAATTTCCGTCAGCAAATCATGTGCATGGTCTTGGCGGTTTAGAAAGAAGCCGGGTATGTCACGGTTGTTGATCGGCTCAATCAGCACATCCAAGCCTTGTTGAGCTGCCATCTGACCCACTGCGCGTGCATGGTCTACGTAGGTTGCCATCAGGTCAGCGCGTGTTTTGCCAGCAGGCAGCAGCCCCGCCATCATGTGCACACGCGGGCATTGCAATACCTGTGCATAGCGCAATGCCAGCTCGGCACCTGCCAGCAGCTCTGCTTTGCGCCCCGGCACGCAGGCCAAGCCGCGCACACCGGTGGCCCAAGCTGCTTCGCTGGACGCAGCATCGGTGCCCGCTGCGGGCAAGCTAAATAGCACTTGCTGTAAATCACTGCTTTTAAGACGCGCGGCAATCGCATGTGCGTCAAAAGCGTACGGGAACAAATATTCCACGGCCTTGAACCCATCTTTGGCTGCCGCCTCAAAACGGTCTAAAAAAGGCAGTTCTGTGTACAAAAACGATAAATTAGCGGCAAATTGGGGCATAACTTAAATCTCACACGGCAAAAAAATCAACACTTATCTCAGATAGTGGAAAGCTGCTGCGTGTGCGCTTGCTACAATCACATTAGCTTGGAGAGAGCTTTATTGTAGGATTACAAATGAGGCCGCCGAAGGCGCAGTGAAAATCGCTGAATGATTTTTGCAAACGCTCAGGCAAAAGGACAGGCGAAGGTTCTGAAAAACCACATTCTGTTGGAGAGAGGTTTGCTGCAATGGCAAGCCCACCGAAGGGGCAAACGCTGCATCGCCAGCGCGAATCTCTCAGGTAAAGCGGACAACAGGGTTCCCCTTATTGCATGGTCTATGGTGGCCTGCGGTTTACTCAGGAGCCCTGTATTTCATGTCTGCCGATACGTCCTTACTTACTACCCCGCTCAACGCATTGCATATCGAATTAGGCGCTAAGATGGTGCCGTTTGCTGGCTACAGTATGCCGGTGCAATACCCCATGGGGCTGATGTCCGAACATGCACACACACGCACGGCAGCGGGCTTGTTTGACGTGTCGCACATGGGGCAACTTATTTTGCGCGGCAAAGATGTGGCGTCAGCTTTTGAATCGCTGATGCCTGTGGACGTGATGGACTTGGCTGTCGGCAAGCAGCGCTATGGTTTGTTAACTACAGACGAAGGTACGATCATCGACGACTTGATGTTTGTCAACAAAGGCCTTGATGAAATTTTTGTGATTGTGAATGGTGCCTGCAAGGCGGGCGATATTGCGCACATGCAAACCAAGATCGGCCAGCGCTGTGAAATCATTACCTTACCCACGCAAGGCTTGCTAGCATTGCAAGGCCCACTGGCCGTGAACGCACTGCAGCGTGTAGTGCCAGGTGTAGACAAATTAGTATTTATGACGGGCAGTGCTTTTACTTGGAACGGTGCATCACTGTTCATCACCCGCAGCGGCTACACCGGCGAAGATGGTTTTGAAATATCGGTGCCCGAGGCATATACCGATGCACTAGCCCGCGCACTACTATCGCAACCCGAGGTCAAGCCTGTAGGTTTGGGTGCACGCAACTCGTTGCGGCTTGAAGCTGGGCTGTGTCTGTATGGACAAGACATTGATACCACTACCAACCCACTAGAAGCTGGCCTGGCTTGGGCCATCCAAAAAGTGCGTCGCGGTGGCGGGGTACGCGCAGGTGAGTTCCCTGGCGCTTCAAAAATAATAGCTGCTTGTGCAGACAGTACGGGCTTTGTCGCCCAAAAACCATTAAGAAAACGCGTAGGCTTGATCGCGCAAGAGCGTGTGCCTGTGCGCGAGGGCGTAGCGCTTTGCACGCCCGACGGCAAGCCAGCAGGCCAAGTTACCAGCGGCCTATTAGGCCCCACTATCAACGTACCTATTGCGATGGGCTACGTGCCCACAGAGCTATCGGCCAACGGCACACTGCTGCACGCCATGGTGCGCGGCAAACCTGTGCCCATGATCGTCAGCAGCATGCCCTTTGTGCCCAACCGCTACTACCGTGGTCCTGCGGCATAAATACAATTTTTTTTGAATTTCACATCTCGATAAACTTGATCTGACCCCATTTAAATAACTTACTTTGATATAGGAGCAACACCATGAGCAAAAAATACACCGAAGACCACGAATGGTTGGACATTGCTGGCGACAGCGCTACGGTTGGCATCACGCACCATGCGCAAGATGCGCTGGGCGATGTGGTGTTTGTGGACTTGCCTGAAGTGGGCACAACCTACGCGGCTAAAGACGTGGCTGGTGTTGTCGAATCCGTGAAAGCTGCAGCCGATGTGTACATGCCAGTCAGTGGCACGGTCACCGAAGTAAACGAAGCTTTGCGTGCCGACCCGTCGCTAGCTAACAGTGACCCACTGGACACTGGCTGGTTTTTTAAAGTCAAGCTATCAGACATAGCGCAAATTGCGATGTTGATGGACGAGACAAGCTATACCGCCTACGAGAAGACTGTTTAATTTTCTGAAAGCAACCCCACCATGTTGATGCAATCTGCCCTACCCCTGAAAACACTAGAAAATGATAGCGAGTTTATTGCTCGCCACATTGGTATTGACGATGAAGCCGAAGCGCACATGCTCAGCGTGATTGGTGCTGCATCGCGCCGCGCGCTGATCGAGGCTATCGTGCCGAGGTCTATTGCACGCAGTGCAGGCATGGTGCTGCCAGAGCCAATTACCGAGGCGGCAGCGTTAGCCGAAATGAAGGCGATTGCATCGAAGAATAAAGTGTTTAAAAGCTACATCGGCCAAGGCTATTACAACTGCCACACGCCCGGTGTGATCTTGCGCAACATATTAGAAAACCCCGCTTGGTACACGGCCTACACCCCTTACCAAGCCGAGATCAGCCAAGGCCGCATGGAGGCGTTGATTAACTTTCAAACCATGGTATGCGACTTAACGGGCATGCCGATGTCTAATGCGTCAATGTTGGATGAAGCCACTGCCGCTGCTGAGGCGATGACCTTGGCCAAGCGCAGTGTTAAAAGCAAAAGCAACACCTTCGTGGTGGCGGGTGACTGCCATCCGCAAACTATTGAAGTGATTCAAACGCGCGCTAAGCCGTTAGGCATAGAGATCGTTTTAGCCAACTCTGCACCTGAGTGGGAAGCTGCATTAAAGAGTGATTACTTTGCGGTGCTTGCGCAATACCCATCTACCAGCGGTCGCATTGACAACTTGGGCGCTGACGCAGCTACTGTGCACTCCAAGCAAGCTGCGTTCATCGTGGCGGCTGATTTGCTGGCCTTGACTTTGCTTACACCTCCAGGCGAATGGGGCGCTGACATCGTGGTGGGCACCACGCAGCGCCTAGGCATGCCACTGTGCAACGGTGGCCCGCATGCTGCTTACCTAGCGTGTAAGGACGAGTTCAAACGTTCTATGCCCGGCCGCTTGGTAGGCGTAAGTGTGGACGCGCATGGCAACCCAGCCTACCGCTTGGCGCTGCAAACCCGCGAGCAGCATATTCGCCGCGAAAAAGCTACATCTAACATATGCACTGCACAGGTACTGCCAGCAGTAGTTGCCAGCATGTACGCGGTGTACCACGGCCCGCAAGGTTTAAAGCGAATCGCCAACCGCGTAGCCGCCTACACCGCTATTTTGGCCAAAGGTTTAGAGGCTTTAGGCTTCACGCCCAGCAGTGACTCAGCATTTGATACTCTCAGCATTAAAACCGACACCGCTACGCAATCAATAGCTGCCCGAGCATTATCTGCCGGAGTTAACCTGCGAATTTATTTTGAAAATTATCTGTGTATCTCGCTGGATGAGACCACCGCTCGTGAAGATATTGCCTTAATTTGGTCATTGTTTGCCAAGCCAGGCCAAGCTTTACCAAAGGTGGAAGATTTTGAAAAAGGCATCGAGCCTTTGATCCCCCACACCCTGCGCCGCACATCTGCCTTCCTTACGCACCCCGTGTTCAACTCACACCACTCTGAAACCGCTATGCTGCGCTATATCCGCAGCTTGAGTGATAAAGACTTGGCGCTAGACCGCACGATGATTCCGCTGGGCAGCTGCACCATGAAGCTCAACGCCACCAGCGAGATGATTCCTATCACCTGGCCTGAGTTTGCCAACATTCACCCATTTGCACCGGCAAACCAGCGCGAAGGCTACACGCTGCTAGACGAACAACTGCGCGGCTGGCTGTGCCAAGCCACAGGCTACGCGGGCATCAGCCTGCAGCCTAACGCAGGCAGCCAAGGCGAATATGCAGGCCTGCTGGTCATCAAGGCCTACCACGCAGCCCAAGGCCAAGGCCACCGCAATATCTGCGTCATTCCCAGCAGCGCGCACGGCACCAACCCAGCTAGCGCGCAAATGGTGGGCATGACCGTAGTGGTCACCCAGTGCGACGACATGGGCAACGTAGACATGGCCGACCTGAAAGCCAAGTGCGAACAGCACAGTGCCAACTTGGCCGCAGTGATGATCACCTACCCCAGCACCCACGGTGTGTTTGAAACCAGCGTGAAAGAGCTGTGCGCGCTGGTGCACAGCCACGGCGGGCGCGTTTATGTAGACGGCGCCAACATGAACGCACTGGTGGGCGTGGCCGCGCCTGGCGAATTTGGTGGTGATGTAAGCCACCTTAACTTGCACAAAACCTTTTGCATTCCCCATGGCGGTGGCGGCCCCGGTGTAGGCCCTGTGTGTGTGGTGGCCGACCTGGTACCCTACTTGCCCGGCCACGCAACCGGTGGAATAAAAACCAACGGTGTGGGTGCCGTATCTGCAGCACCGCTAGGCAACGCAGCCGTGCTACCCATCAGCTGGATGTACTGCCGCATGATGGGTGCAGAAGGCCTCACGTCTGCTACTGAAATCTCCATCATCAGCGCCAACTACATCAGCAAACGCCTGGCTGGGCACTACCCTACGCTGTACGCAAGCAGCGAGGGCTACGTAGCCCACGAATGCATCTTAGACGTGCGCCAGCTCAAAGACAGCTGCGGCGTAGGGGCTGAAGACGTTGCCAAACGATTGATGGACTACGGTTTTCACGCCCCCACACTCAGCTTCCCGGTAGCGGGCACGCTGATGGTGGAGCCCACCGAGAGCGAGCACCTCGAAGAACTAGACCGCTTTATCGACGCGATGATTGCCATCCGCAAAGAAATTACGTTGATAGAAAACGGCACCTGGCCGCAAGACGACAACCCGCTTAAGCACGCGCCGCACACCGCCGCCAGCTTGATCAAAGGCGAATGGCCGCACCCGTACACGCGTGAAGTAGGCGCAGCAACCTTAAGCAAAACCCAGCACGCCAAATACTGGCCACCCGTAGGCAGACTAGACAACGTGTACGGCGACCGCAACTTGATGTGTTCGTGTATTCCAGTTAGCGACTACGCGTAAAGTGTTATGAGCCTCACCGTCCGCAGGGCGAACTACCAAGACAGCGCAGACCGCGCCGCCCTGTGCTCCATGCTCAACGCCTACGCCCAAGACCCCATGGGTGGCGGCGAGGTATTGGTTGAGAAAAACCTAGCGCGCCTGTGCGACGATTTGGCCGCACGGCCCTTCGCCTTTAGCTTCCTCGCTTGGCAAACCACCAGCAGTGGCCAAGACGCAGTAGGTTTGGTTAACTGCTTCGAAGGCTACAGCACCTTCAAAGCCCAACCCCTCATCAACATCCATGACATTGCCGTACACCCCAGCGCACGCGGGCGCGGCGTAGGCCAAGCGCTGCTACAGGCTGTAGAAGCTGAGGCTAAAGCACGCAGCGCCTGCAAGATTACGTTAGAAGTTTTAAGCGGCAACACAGTAGCCATAAAAAGCTACGAACGCTTTGGATTTGCCGCCTATCAGCTTGACCCGACGATTGGACAAGCCGTTTTTTTACAAAAATGGATTGCTTAGATTTAATTTTTAATGCTATATATTTAATAGCTGGTTGAGCAGATTCAACGGCCTTAAACCATCAAAAGACTACTAAAATTAAATTTATGCAAGCTCTCTGGATGGTCGCTGCGTCATTTATCTTTGCACTCATGGGGGTGTGCGTTAAGTTTGCCTCTGCACATTACAGCGCGACCGAGCTGGTGTGCTACCGCGGCGTTGTCAGTGTGATATTTGTGTGGGTGTGGGCGCGCTCTACTGGCGTGTCGCTGCACACTACCATGCCCGGCATGCATGCTTGGCGCAGCATGATTGGTGTGGTCTCGTTGGGTGGATGGTTTTATGCCATTGCCTATCTACCGCTGGCCACGGCCATGACACTGAACTACATGAGCAGCGTGTGGGTGGCCGCGTTTGTAGTAGGTGGGGCCATGCTGTATGGGCAACTAGCACCACAAGGCGATAAATCCCAAAAAAAATCTGCGCTTAACCAAGGCCCGCTACTGGCCACAGTGCTTGCAGGCTTTGCAGGAGTAGTCATGGTGCTGCGCCCTGCTTTTGACCAAAACCAGCAATGGCCCGGCTTGGTAGGCCTACTATCAGGCATGACCGCCGCGCTAGCCTACATACAAGTCACAGCCCTGTCCCGCGCAGGCGAGCCCGAGGCACGGGTGGTGTTTTATTTTGCCGTAGCCTCTGCGCTCTTGGGCGCAGTAGGCATGCTGTTTACCGGCGCATCCGCTTGGCAGTGGCCCCAAGCACTGTGGATATTGCCCATCGGCATACTCGCGTCTCTAGGCCAGCTGTGCATGACACGCGCCTATGCCTCAGGCGCCACGCTGACCGTAGCCAGCCTGCAATACAGCGGCATCGTGTTTGGTGCCATTGCCAGCTTGGTAGTGTTTAACGATCAGTTGCCACCCATAGCGTGGGCAGGCATCGCAGTAATTATTACCAGTGGCTTAGCAGCTACTGCGTTGCGCAGGCGGGTGGTACCAGATGCACCGCATGATGATCGGTAAGTTGCCAACGAAAACAGATTAGCCGTGTAAAGTATATTTCTTGAATTTATACGGCTGTTACTACTTGCGTTGTCGATCTAATTATAAATCTACCCTGCCAACGCCTTCCAAGTCTCCACCACCGTATCCGGGTTGAGTGATATCGAAGAGATGCCTTGGTCAGCCAGCCACTGTGCAAAGTCTGGGTGGTCGCTGGGGCCTTGGCCGCAAATGCCTACGTATTTGCCTTGGGCTAAGCAGGCTTTGATGGCCATTTCTAGCATGGCTTTGACTGCAGGGTCGCGTTCGTCGAAGTCTTTGGCCAGCAGCTCTAAGCCAGAGTCGCGGTCTAGTCCTAGGGTTAGCTGGGTGAGGTCGTTTGAGCCGATGGAGAAGCCGTCGTAGTATTCTAGAAATCGGGTGGCTAAGATGGCGTTGCTAGGTACCTCGCACATCATGATGTGGCGCAGGCCACCTGTCTTTTGCCAGAGCTTTCGCCAGTCGCTTTGCCGTCTTTAGCTTGTACATTTGCGCCCGTGCCGCGCGCAAGACCGCACTTACCCAGCAATTCGCTCGCCGCCTTGGCTTGGCGTAGACGCGATGCCTTCGGTCTTTGCGGTTCCGTCGGCAATACTTGAAAACGCGGTAGCGTAAGCTGCGTCCATCTGCTGTGTTGAAGGCGGAAATTGCGACAGAAACACGTCGTGCACGACGGTTGCAATTGCGGCGTCTGGCGAGGCACTTGGAGCGCTAATGTGGCTCAAGTAGGGCTCGTAGCGCGGATCGATGGCGTTCAGTGCGTCATGCATGCCAATGAAGGCCATGGCGTAAAGCCTCGACTCAACAAACGGTGCTATGCCACCGCCTACAGGATCGGTCGCGGCGAATGCGGCGACTGCCTGGGTCGCATGTCCGTTCCGTTGGGCGACGGCAGTAGTATCTATAGTGCCAGGGTTTGACGGTGAACCGCTGCCGCAGCCCGTCAGAAGAATGAGCGCAGATGCGGAATTTGGTATACCGTCTCGCGAATCATCGAAGGTTTCATGAAGAACTCCCATTAGTACTATTTTCAAATTGGTGCAACGGCTTGCCACACACCCGCTGCACCGATGTGCAACTTACAGGAAGCTTATTGATGCAAGCGCGTCAAAGTAGTCGGTAAACGTGCCTAAATTGCTTGCCAACTCTGCCCATTTTTTGCAGTTTGTGGTTGGAACTCTGAGTGCTGTGGCAGCATCCAAGTCTTAGGAGTTCTAATCTAATGAGTCAACTTCTTGAGCGCGAGTCATTCTTGGCAACGCTCCATGATGAGTTTGCTGATGTGCCGCAGCAGTGCGGCTGCATCGTGCTGGTCGCGGGCGAGGCCGGTATTGGCAAGACCAGCCTGCTAGAGGCTTTTGCTGCCACCCTGCCCAAACAGCAGGTTTTATGGGGGAACTGCGAGGCGTTATTGACACCCCACCCCCTTGGCCCGCTGCATGACATCGCGCGAGACAACTGGGCACATCTACGGCCTGTTTTTGCCAGTGACGCAAGTCGTGCCGAACTTTTCGCTGCGGTCATGGACGAACTGGCCGGAGCCTCAGAGCCCACGCTGATGGTGCTCGAAGATGTGCACTGGGCGGATGCAGCGACGCTCGACTTGATCAAATTCATAGGCCGGCGTATTCACGCAACCCGCACCCTACTGGCGCTCAGTTACCGTGACGATGAGATCACCCCCACCCATCCACTGCGGTCGGTACTGGGTGATCTGCCACCCAAAAAGGTCAAACGGCTGCAGCTGCCCCGGCTCTCGTTGGATGTTGTCATGGCGATGGCGGCGGGCTCGTCGGTAGCTTCATCTACTTTCCCGGGTCTTTACGCCGCGACCGGCGGCAACCCCTTTTTTGTGACAGAGGTGCTCGCTCACGGCGGTGTGTCGATCCCAGTGACGGTGCGTGACGCGGTGCTGGGGCGTGCCACGCGGCTTAGCACGGCAGGCCGTGAGGTGCTGGAGTGGGTATCTCTCATGCCCACCAGTGCCGATGTATCGGTGGTAATGGCTGCGGCCCCGCCCAATAGCGTTGCCGGTATTTCGGCGGCGATTGACGAATGCGTCTCCTGCGGACTTTTGGTGTTTGACGCGCAATCCCTCAAATTTCGGCATGAACTGGCCCGTGTGGCGATTGAAGAAGCGATGGCACCGCCCAAGCGCAGGCAGGGGCATGCCAAGGTTCTGGCGGTGCTGTCAGACACTATTCCATTGCCTTCTCTGGCAAGGCTGGCCCACCATGCGTTTCTGGCAGGTGATGCTGCCGCAGTGGTACGACTTTCACCATTGGCAGCGCGCGAGGCAACCTCCCGTGGTGCCCGCCGCGAGGCCGCAGCGCACTGTCGCGCCATGCTGGCCTTCCCCGACGAGCTCAAGGGCCTGCAACGGTCGGAAGTACTGGATGAGTATTCGTGGCATTGTTTTGAGCTGAACGACTACGCGCCAGCGATTGCTGCGTCCATCGAGTCCGTCGCGCTGTTCGCTCAAGCGGGGCAGACGAAACGGCAAAGCGAGTCGCTTGCGCTGCAAGCCCGGATTCTGGTTCGTACGCTCCAAAACCAGCAAGCGGATGATGCCTGCCAACGCGCCATCTGTCTTCTGGAGTCGCTGCCACCTTGCGCTGAGCTGGCCAGCGCCTACGCGACCTGGTCTTACCTGCGCATGCTGGACCGCGACTACACGGATGCCATTGAATGGGGTGAGAAGGCCATTGAACTGGCGGCGAAATTTGATGACCGGGCAACCCTGGCGGCGGCACGCAACTCGGTGGGTGCGGCCCAGCTTTTTGTGGACTACCCGGTCGGCTGCGAGAACATTTTGACCAGTATGCAACTGGCAGCCGGGCTGGATGACGGCGGTGCCGCCATGGCAGATGCTTACGTGATGCTGGGCTGCGGCTCTAGCGAAGTCTTTCAGTTCCAAAACGCTGAGCACTACTTGGCCGAAGGCATCGAGTTTGCGCGGGTGCGCGACCTGGACCGCTTTAACGGCTACATGGAGGCATCACTGGCCCTGGTAAATCTTTACCGGGGCCGCTGGGACGAAGCTGGCACGCATGCCAACCGACTTGTGGAGAAGGATGCTTCGGGTTCGACCAACCGTGTTGCTGCCCTGGTGGCACTGGGGCGCCTGCGCACGCGCCGGGGCGACCCTGGCACGCGTGAGGTGTTGGACGAAGCGCTTTCACTGGCCACTCAAAGCGGCACCTTGCAGCGGATTGCGCCGGTACGCTGCATCAGGGCGGAAGCGGCCTGGCTAGCCGGGGATTTCGTGCTGGCGCGTGACGAGGCGCTTGCCGCCTATGACCTGGTGCGGTCAAAAGGGCATGACTGGCTGCTGGGCGAGATGTCTTACTGGTTGTGGCGTGTGGGCCATCTCACCCACGCACCTGCGCATTGCGCTGCGCCCTATATTGCCCAGATCGAAGGGCGCTGGCAAGACGCTGCCGATGCCTGGCACGATATTGGCTGCCCCTATGAGCGGGCGCGTGCCCTGGCGGACGGTGACGAGGCTGCGCAACGCGAGGCACTGCAAGCGTTCGAAGCGCTCGGCGCTGAGCCTATGGTTCAGTGGCTCAGGCAGCGCATGCGCACCTCGGGGCTTCGTGCCATACCGCGCGGGCCGCTAGCTTCAACGCGGGCCAACCCGTCGGGTTTGACTGCCAGGGAGATTCAGATTTTGGCGCTGATTGCCCAAGGTTTGCACAACGGCGAGGTCGCGAAGAAACTTTCGCGCTCGCCTCGCACCATTGACCATCATGTGGCGGGCATCTACGCCAAACTGGGTATCAATACGCGAGTGCAAGCGGCCAAAGCTGCGGGCGATCTGGGCTTGCTTTAGCCTCGGCTTGAGGCCGCCAATAAAAGCGGCCAGTGCAGGCGAACAATATGGGCAGTTTGACGTACAGATATGGGCAATTTCGCTCTTTGAGATAAGGCGCAGCAATCGTATCGTGATAGCACGGCGCGCTCTTGTGTCGGGTCAATCAGGAGAGTTTTTATGCCTCGTTATCTTGTTGAACGCAGTTTTCCAAACGGCCTTTCCATTCCCATGACACCAGATGGCGCGAAGGCCGTTCGCACCGTGGTGGATGCCAATGCGGTGGGTGGAGTCACCTGGGTGCATTCCTACGTCAACCCTGACCGTACCAAGACGTTTTGCATCTACGACGGCCCGACACCAGAGTCCATCCGCCAAGCAGCCCAACGCAACAGCCTGCCGGTCGACAGCATCACCGAGGTCAAAGTGCTGGATCCGTATTTTTACCAGTCAGCCTGAGTAGATTTGCGGGCGGGTTTTCACAAATTTTCATTGAATTTAGCAAGCTTTCATAACATTTAAGGCGTTCAGTATTGCTCAGGCTGCACTGGGCAGGCCCAATGGAGAATTCATAACAAGGAGCCTCCTATGCGTAACTTTCGCCATCTGAATTTGCTTCCGCTTGTCGTCTCAGCCATCTTAGTGGCAGGCTGTGCGGCACCCGCTGTGGTGTCTGCCAGCTCTGATGCGGCAGCCAATCGGCTCAAACCAGCATGACGCCCGACCAGGCGATGGCGCGGCTTAAATCGGGCAACCTGCGTTTCACGGACGGTGCCATGCTCGCGCGCGACATCAAAGGCTAGGTGAAGGCCAGCGGCTACGCCCAGTACCCGTTTGCCAGCATCGTCAGTTGCATTGACTCACGCGCTGGCCCCGAACTGGTGTTCGACCAAGGCATTGGCGACGTGTTCAGCGCCCGGGTGGCTGGCAACATCGTTAATGGGGACATGCTAGGCAGCCTAGAATTTGCCTTCAAAGTAGCAGGCACCAAGCTGGTTGTGGTGCTGGGCCACACCAGTTGTGGTGCCGTCAAAGGCGCGTGTGATGATGTGGCGATGGGCACCTTGACAGGCCTTTTGGCCAAGATCAAGCCCGCAGTAAACAGCATCAGCCTAGTGGGCGACCGCAGTTCCAAAAACAGCAAATTCGTTGAGATGGCGGCTGAGTCCAACTTGCACCGTACCGTGCAAGACGTGTTGAACAAAAGCGTCGTATTGCGCGAGATGAGTAATAAAGGTGAGATCAAGGTCGTGGGTACCATGCTGGACGTGGGCTCCGGTAAGGTCACCTGGTATTGAGCTTGACGTGACTCGGTTTAATCCATGAACCCAACGTATAGGAAATTCAAGCATATGAGCACTTTATCTTGGTTACGGGAGGGCATCGTTTGGATCGCAGCCCACGCTGGAGGCAGTACCACGGTTAAGGGTTTGGCGATGACCTTGCTGGCCGCGATTTGCTGGGCCTCAGGAAACACGCTCAGCCGGCGCGCAGGGCGAGTCAACATGCCGGCCTATGTCGTGTGGTCCAGCCTGTTTGCATTTCCGCCTTTGTTGGGCCTGACACTTCTGGTGGAGGGCTGGCCAGCCGTGACTATAGGCATCCTCAGAGCCAGCGCGAGCACCTGGCTCGCTGTGCAGTGGCAGTCGGCGGGCAACACCCTCTTCGGCTATGTAGCGTGGGGATGGCTGCTGGCGCGTTATCCAGCTGCCGCCGTCACTCACATGGCTTTGCTGGTACCGGTGTTCGGTATGAGGGCCTCTGCCCCTGCGCTGAACGAAGCGCTGCTAGGTTGGAAGTTGCAGGCGGCAGCGTTGGTAACAGCCGGCTTAGCGCTGAATATCCTGTGGCCACGCTGGCAGGCATGGCGAAGAGCGCGCCTCGACTCGTCACCTGGCTAGCGGCGGAGGTAGCTTCGCGTTAGGAAGTCGTCAGCCTGACGATACGCCCGCCGGATGCTCAGTGAGTTGGTATTTGCCGCAACCGCGAGCGACCTCAGGATGATGCTGATGCCCACGGGCAGTCTTGCCCATAGCGCGAACCTGGACCCAGGCCATATGAACTTTCGAGACGCATACTTGAAGGTGCCGCTGCAATCAGCGCGCTTGTTCGAAGTCTTTTAAGCACTTTCATTTGGAACCTTGATGGGACTGGTACCGAGGTTCTTCGCGGCCGTGTTTGCGGCCGCCGAAGCGGGCGCCATCCAAGCTGGCTCATGGAAGCAATGCCAATACCGTCCATCGCCGCATTCGCGAACAAGGGTAGCCCTCGATCAGTAGCGCCCAAGGGTCTTGGGACGGTGAGTGGTCAGATGGAATAGCCCGCCCAGACTGCAACTGACGGCGACAAGACCGACATCCGCATCGAACTGCGCTGGGGTACCACGGTGATCAAAATTGCCTAGCCTGTGGAGCAGGCCGGAGAGTGTGCCTTTTGGATGCGCGCGCTGCTGCGGTGATCTGGGTTGACGCGGTTTGACTGATGGTCAGTCCCTTGGACATTGGAGCCAGCACAGACTCCGCACGATTGGGCCCTCAATCGCCGAGCACCAGCCCCTCACGCCGCGGATCAGCGCCACCGAAATAACCGGTCGGCGTTTTCTGGATCGCCTGCAGGCCGCTGGTCATGTTTTGCTCGCGCACTTCGGCACCGCGGGCCCGAAGCGCTTCGACTGTGGCAGGAGAAAAGCGTTTTTCCTCGAGCAGGCTGGGGCCGTTCAGTGACCCGAAGTTCGGCAGGTCGATCGCCTGCTGTGCGTTCAGCCCCCAGTTCAGCACGCCGTATAGCGTTTTGGCGGTGAAGTGAATTATCAGCGCGCCGCCGGGGCTGCCGCCGCTCATCACGAGCTGGCCCGTCGCCTTGTCGAACACCAGCGTCGGCGACATTGACGAGCGCGGCCGCTTGCCGGGCTGCACGCGGTTAGCCACCGGTTTGCCTTCGGCGTCCGTCGGCGTAAAGCTGAAATCGGTCAACTGGTTGTTCAGCAGAAAGCCGCCCGCCTTGCCGGTGCCGCCGGCAGTCATCTGTCGCGAGCCGAACGCGTCTTCGATCGTCGTCGTCATCGCAATCGCGTTGCCGAAACCGTCGACGATGCTGATGTGCGAGGTGCCATGTTCGATCTGGTCTGGCATCGGTGCATAGGCTGTCTTGACAGCGCCGGGCACGCCGGGTTTGGCGGTTTTCATGCTCTGTGCGCCGGGCTGGTACTGAATCAGTTTGGCGCGCTCGGCCAAGTACGCAGGCGCGAGCAGGCTCATCCAGCTGCCGCCAGGCGGTTGCACAAAGTCCGGGTCGCCGAGGTACTGGCTGCGGTCAGCAAATGCCAGGCGCGCCGCCTCGGTGTACAGATGCAGCCAGTCAGCCGACGGCGTGGGGCCCACCGTGTCGGGCACTCCGCCAGTGCCGGTGACCAGCGCCAGCGTGCCGGCCGGCGTGTTGTTCAAGATGCCCAGAATCTGGCCGACCGCAATCGCGCCCGAGCTGGGCGGCGGCATGCCGCACAGCAAATAGGTTTTGCTGCGCGCGCTGTAGTCGGCGCAGATTGGCTCGCGTTTTTTTGGCTCGTAGGCCGCCATGTCGCTCAGTGCCAATTTGCCCGGGTTGGTCGGATGACTCTGCACTTTGGTGACGATGGCTTGCGCGACCTTGCCCGTCAGCAGCGCGTTCGATCCCTGGCTGGCGATCTGCTGCAGCACATCGGCGAGCGCCGGGTTTTTCAGTGTGGTGCCGACTTCGAGCGACGTACCGTCGGGCTTGTAGAAGTACGCGGCAGCCACGGGGTCAGCTTTGAGGTATTTCTCGTCTTTCAATAACGTCGCAAGCCGCGGGCTGACCCTGAAGCCGTTTTCGGCGAGTTGAATTGCCGGTGCGAACAATTGCGACCACGGCAGCTTGCCGTGCTGCCTGTGCGCCATCTCCAGCATCTTCACGACGCCGGGCGTGCCGACCGAGCGGCCGCCAACCACACCCTCGTAAAAAGGGATTGGTTTGCCGTCGGCGCCAAGGAAAAGTTTTTCGTCGGCGGCCATCGGCGCGGTTTCGCGGCCATCGAAAGCTTCGACCTTGCCACCGCTGGCATGCAGCATAAACGCGCCGGCGCCGATACCGCTCGATTGCGGCTCGACCAGCGTGAGCACCATCTGCACGGCAATCGCCGCATCAACCGCCGAGCCGCCGGCTTTCAGCATCCGGTAGCCGGCATCAGTGGCCAGCGGGTTGGCGGCCGCAACCGCGAATTTAGTCGTGGCCCAGCCGGGTTTGGCGGTGTAGCCCGAAGCACCCTCGGGCTGCACGAGCGCGCTAGAGGCGAGCGAGCCGGGTTGCTGGCTTTGGCTCGACTGACCGGTAGGGCCGGCGCATGCCGCGAGCAGGGTGGCCAGGGCAAGCGATGTCATCAAATGCTTCATGGGGCTTCCTTAAAACGGGGGAAAGCGCTTAGGCTACGCAGCTAAACGCCTCAACGCAAGGTGGTGACGAGAACCATGACTAAACTCCTGTTTAAAGGTGTTTTGGCTTCTAGCTAAGGTATTACCTGCGCCAGCAGCTATTACTTTTATAGCTTACGTATTTGGTGCGCTCAACATATCCATTCACTGCCAGCACATTCTTGAACAGATCATGCCAAGGCGCATCGCACAAATTGATAGTTACTATCTACCTCAATAAAGATTGACAGGTCACAAGTCCGCGCCGCCGACAATACGCTGTGGCACGTGCGCTGGGCTTGCGCCCCACACTAAACAAGCTCAATCAGGATCGATAAAAGTACGGGTCAAGCACACTCACTTCAGTGACGGTGTCCACCGGCTGGCTGTTGTGTTTGGCAGCCTGCCGTGTTGCTTCGGGCGTCGGCCCGTCATAGATGCAAAAAGTTTTGGTCAGGTCGGGATTGACATAGGAATGGACCCAAGTCACGCCCTCTTCGGCGTTGGCAGCGACAACGGAACGACAAATCTTCGAGCCTTCCGCATTCATCGGAATGGACAAGCCCGACGGAAAACTGCGTTCAACTAGGTAGCGAGGCATAGTGATCTCCCAAAGTTGGTTCGGCGCAAAAAGCGCGCCGTGACCATATGATAGAGTTTCTTGTGTATTTCACACAGGGCTGCGCTGCCCATTTTTTGCGCAGCGCCCGCCTATTTTGGGTTCAACAAGCCGAGATCGCTGGCGGCCTTGGCTGCACCCAAGCGCGAGTCGACACCGAGCTTCGCATAGATGCCGGCGACATGATGGTCGATGGTTCGTGGCGAGCGTGAGGGCTTTTCGGCAACCTCACCGTTATGCAAACCATCAACAATCAGGGCCAGAATTTGCAATTCCCGCGCTGTCAGGCCCGATGGGTTGGCACACGTCGCAGCGCGCGGACCGCGCGGAACGGCCCGCACGCCGCCAGTGAGCATATGTTGCCTGAGCCAGCGCGCCATGGGTTCGGCGCCCAGTAACTCGAACACCTGAAGCGCCTCTCGCTGGGCCGGCTCATCACCATCGGCCAACGCGCGCGCCCACGAATAGGAAATTCAACCATATGAGACAAAGCATGGCATGGATTTAGTGGGCAAAAGCACCACTGATAGCGCAAGTCTGGGCGGCCGCAGTCGTTGCGTAGCAGACCACTGAGCGCAAAGCGGCTTTCTGTCTGGCGCGGGCGCAGGTCTCGCCCGAAGCGAGTCTGAATCGCTGCTTCTATAGCTCACCAGTTGACGCGCTGATCGACCTCAAAGTCGGGGACAGGTTGCGCCACCAGATCACAGTCTGGTTCGACTGCTACAGCCTCGTCTATCTGTGCATCAAAGTCCTCCCACAACGGTGGCCCGCGTGCCGGGGATATGTTTGGCGGCTTAGCTTGCACCCCTATGTGATCGAGCATTTGCCGGATATCGGCACTGTGCGTGATGAAGGCGATGATGCGCATCTGAGCGCCGCACAGCGGGCGTAGCAGCGGGAACACCTCATAAATGCGAGCGATCAGCACCGTCCACAGGTAGTGCGCCTGTGAGCGCTTGGGCGGCGCAAATGCGTGCTTGCTACGCTACACCGCCAACGCCTTCCAAGTCTCCACCACCGTGTCCGGATTCAGCGATATCGACGAAATGCCTTGGTCAGCCAGCCACTGCGCAAAGTCGGGATGGTCGCTGGGGCCTTGACCGCAGATGCCTACGTATTTGCCTTGCGCTAGACAGGCTTTGATGGCCATTTGTAGCATGGCTTTGACAGCAGGGTCGCGTTCGTCGAAGTCTTTGGCCAGCAGCTCTAGGCCAGAGTCGCGGTCTAGGCCTAGGGTTAGCTGGGTGAGGTCGTTAGAGCCGATGGAAAAGCCGTCGTAGTATTCTAGAAATTGGGTGGCTAAGATGGCGTTGCTGGGTACTTCGCACATCATGATGTGGCGCAGGCCGCCTGTACTTTTTCCAGATTTTTCGCCATTGCTATCTTGCGCACCCGTGCCGCGCGCAAGACCGCACTTGCCAAGCAGTTCGCTCACTGCCTTGGCTTGCCCCAGCGTGCGCACAAACGGCACCATGATTTCGACGTTGGTCAGGCCCATGTCGTTGCGCACGCGCTTAATGGCTTCACATTCCATCGCAAAGGCTTCGCCAAACTCGGCGCTGATGTAGCGCGCTGCGCCGCGAAAGCCGAGCATGGGGTTTTCTTCTTCAGGCTCGTAGCGGCTGCCGCCGATGAGTTTGCGGTATTCGTTGGATTTGAAGTCGCTCAAACGCACGATCACCGGTTTGGGCCAGAATGCCGCCGCTATCGTGGCTACGCCTTCAGCTACTTTGTCGACATAAAAAGCGCGTGGTGATGCGTGGCCACGGGCTACGGATTCCACCGCTTTTTTCAAATCGCCATCCACATTGGGGTAGTCCAAAATAGCTTTGGGGTGTACGCCAATGTTGTTGTTAATGATGAACTCTAGACGCGCCAAGCCTACGCCTTGGTTAGGCAGTTGGCAAAAGTCAAACGCTAGCTGGGGGTTGCCCACGTTCATCATAATTTTGGTTTTAATCTCGGGCATGGTGCCGCGCTGCACTTCGGTGACCTCGGTGTCTAGCAGGCCGTCGTAGATGAAGCCGGTGTCGCCCTCGGCGCAGCTTACGGTCACTAGCGTGCCAGTTTTTAGCAGCTCGGTCGCGTCGCCACAGCCCACCACAGCGGGTATGCCCAGCTCGCGCGCGATGATGGCGGCATGACACGTGCGGCCGCCCCGGTTGGTGACGATGGCGCTGGCGCGCTTCATCACAGGTTCCCAGTTGGGGTCGGTCATGTCGGTGACCAAAATGTCGCCGTCTTGCACTTGGTCCATCTGGCTAATGTCGGTCACGTAGCGCACTTTGCCAGTGCCAATTTTTTGGCCAATGGCTCGGCCCTCGGCCAGTACAGTGCCACGGTTTTTAAGCTTGTAGCGCATCTCGGCTTTGCCTGCAGACTGGCTTTTGACCGTCTCTGGGCGGGCTTGCAGAATGTAGATTTGGCCGTCGGTGCCGTCTTTGCCCCATTCAATATCCATTGCGCGGCCGTAGTGCTTTTCGATAATGACAGCGTATTTGGCCAGTTGTTCTACATCAGCGTCGGTCAAGCTGTAGCGGTTGCGCTGCTCGATGGGCACGTCGATGGTTTGCACCAGCTTGCCCGACTTCGCTTTGTCTTCAGCTGATGCGAAAACCATTTGAATGAGCTTGCTGCCAAGGTTACGGCGAATCAACGCGCACTTGCCTGCGGCCAGCATGGGCTTATGCACATAAAACTCATCGGGATTCACGGCGCCCTGCACTACCGTCTCGCCCAAGCCGTAGCTTGATGTAATAAACACCACTTGATCAAAGCCGCTTTCGGTGTCCATGGTAAACATCACGCCTGCTGCGCCTGTGTCGCTGCGCACCATGCGCTGCACACCTGCAGACAGCGCCACATCAGCATGGGCAAAGCCTTTGTGCACGCGGTAGCTGATGGCGCGGTCGTTGTATAGCGATGCAAACACTTCTTTCATTTTGTGCAGCACCGTGTCGATACCCACCACGTTTAAAAAGGTTTCTTGCTGGCCTGCAAATGATGCGTCGGGCAAGTCTTCGGCCGTGGCAGATGAACGCACGGCAAATGACGCTGCTGGGTTGCCGCTGCTCAAGGTGACGAACGCATCACGAATCGCTTGTTCTAGATCTGCGGGGAATGGCTGGGCCTCCACCATCGCGCGAATCTCGCCACCCACAGTAGCAAGAGCACGCACGTCGTCAGTGTTCAGCGCATTCAGCTTGGCGTTAATTTTGTCGTCCAGCCCCGCGTGCTTTAAAAATGCGCGAAAGGCGTGCGCCGTGGTGGCAAAGCCCGTAGGCACTTTCACCCCCGTGGGTAATTGCGAAATCATCTCGCCCAGGCTGGCGTTTTTACCGCCTACCGACTCAACATCGGTGTTTCTTAAGTTCTCAAACGGAACGACCAGGGCGGTCGGTGAGAAGAGTGCAGACATGGGGAAGCTCCTAAAGTTAAATCTGGTTGCGCGCCTGCTCCACGCGCTGCGCGCTGGGCTGCTGCGGTGGTATCGGACGCGCGGCACCCCGCTAGGCTGCTGGAGCCAAAGCTTTGGTTTTTTTGTAATTGGCGGGCGTGGTGCATAAAATGACGTGTTGCAAATATTGTAGACCCAGCGGCTTACTGCCTGACTTGCAAATTACTGAAGCTTAATATTTGCTGATTTGCACGGTAATTTTGTTACCTAAAACACCTGATGAAGCAGCAGGGTTTGCAGGAGCTATCTTCAAGCCTTCCACCTCGATGCTTGCGGTGTTCAGCAAGTCGCAGCGTGTGTCCATTTTAAAAATACGCTCAAAACCCTCAGAATTTGACGCGTTGACAGTGTCTTCAACCAACCGGGTGCTAGGTTCTAGCTGCAGGGCTTGGATTTTCACTACCAACGACTCTGGCAGCGCCTGCTTAGACAATAAATGAACGGAGATGTCTTGGTAGCAAGACACCTTGAGCCGAATTTGCGTGCCAGGCAGGTCTAGCCCAGCATCGCCATTGGCAGATTGGTCGCCTATACGCAGTTCTAGGTCGTTGCCCTGCATGGCTATAGATGCTGGGCTCACGGCAGCGCTTTCTGCTATGGCGGTAGGCGCAGTTTCTACGGCAGTTGCCGCGTTGTCGTCCTGCGTGTTGTAGTTACGGTTGCCGCCGCCCAGCAACATGCCAGACGCCATCAGCACAGCGGCCACCCCCGCTAGGGTGCCAAAAAAAGCACGTTCTTCAAACTTCCTTTTCACACCGTCTAGCACCAGCAGTATCACCGCCGCAATAGCCAAGGCAAACGCTGTGCTAACTGACGCCATGGGCACGCCTCCATAAGCCAAAGCAGACGACGATGCCAAGTACGCTAAGGCAAGCACACACGCGTTGCGCGTAGGTGGTGACAGCTTGTAAAAATTTTTGAAGTTTATTTTCAGCATAATAGTCTGATTGCATTTGTAAAACTATTTTCATTATGCCCAATCGCACTGTTTTCTTTTTGTCAGATGGCACTGGCATTACCGCCGAGACCTTTGGCAACGCTATTTTGGCCCAATTTTCCATCGAGCCGCGCCATGTGCGCCTGCCGTTTATGGACACAGTAGACAAAGCGCACCAGGCTGTGCGGCAGATCAAGCACACGGCTGAGGCGGAGGGTAAAAAACCCATCGTCTTCACCACTTTGGTCAACATGGAGGTGCTGCAGGTGATTACCGAGGGCTGCAAAGGCCACTGCATGCTGCTGGACATGTTTGGCACCTTTGTCAACCCGCTAGAGGTAGAGCTGGGTATTAAAAGCAACCACCGGATTGGCCGCTTTAGCGATGTGAGTAAAAGCAAGGCCTACCACGACCGTATCGAGGCGATTAACTTTAGCTTAGCGCATGACGATGGGCAGAGTAACAAAGACTTAGAGAAGTCTGACGTGATTTTGGTAGGCGTTAGCCGTAGCGGCAAAACACCTACGTCGCTGTACCTAGCTATGCAGTACGGCCTGAAAGCTAGCAACTACCCGCTCATCCCCGAAGACTTTGAACGCCAGCACTTGCCACCCGCCCTGTCGCCACATAAAAAGAAAATATTTGGCCTAAGTATTTTGCCGGAGCGGCTAAGCGAGATTCGCAATGAAAGGCGGCCTAATTCAAAGTACGCCGATTTAAACAACTGCCGTATGGAAGTAGCCGAGGCTGAGGCCATGATGCGGCGCGCAGGCATTCGCTGGCTAAGCACTACCACCAAGTCGATTGAAGAAATAGCCACGACGATACTGCAAGAGATCAAACCTGAACGCTTGACTTATTAAGCTTATTAATTCCATTCACTATTAATTTAATAGCTGCTTGAGCATGTTCTACGGCCTGAACGGCCTAAAACACTTAAATTTCTAGGCTAAGCTGCTGTGCGGCATCGCCCGCTGGCTGCGCTTTGCGCGGTGCGGCGCGTTTGCGCACGCCTTCACGCGCGGGGTTACGCGAGCCGTGTTTTTGGTAGACGGTTTGTGCCTCGTCTTTTACAGCTTTCTCGGCTTTTTTACCGTAGATGCGCTCTTTGGCTGCGCGGGCAGCGGCTTGCAAATCGACTATCGGAGCGGGGTAGTTTGCAGGCGGCACAAGCGCTTTCCACGGCTCGTGGATAAATTCTGGCGCTAGATGGGCCAGCTCGGGCAGCCAGGTGCGAATAAAAATGCCGTCAGGGTCTTGGTCATAACTTTGCTTGACCGGGTTGTACACGCGCACGGTGTTAATACCCGTGACGCCGCTTTGCATTTGAAACTGGCTCCAGTGAATGCCCGGCTCATAGTCGGTAAACAAGCGCGCCAAGTGGCAGCCGGTGGCGCGCCAGTGTAGCCACAGGTGGTAGCTGGCAAAGCTAACCAGCATAGCGCGCATGCGAAAGTTAATCCAGCCCGTGGCCTGCAGGCTGCGCATGCAAGCATCGACAAACGGGTAGCCTGTGCGCCCAGTAGCCCAAGCAATCAGCTTGGTTTCTTCTTCGGGTGTTAAGACGCCTTCATTGCGCAGATTATCAAAACCCCGGTGCACGTTGCGAAACTCAATGGCGCTTTCACTTTCTAGCTTTTGGATAAAGTGGCAGTGCCAATGCAAGCGGCCTTCAAAACTTTTAAGCGATGCTAAAAAGCCTGTGGGCCTAGCCTCGCGCGGCAGCGCCATCAGCTGGGTGCGCCGCGCCCAAGTGGCGTACACCGCCTCTTTAATTGACAACGTGCCCCACGCCAAGTGGGGTGATATGCGCGAACAACTGTCAGCCCCGGTGAGCGGGCTAGACATCTCGGCACGGTAGTTTTGGCCGCGATGGCCGAGAAAGGAAAATAAATCACCTTCGACCTGGCTGCGGCCACCCTTTTGCCGTTGTGGCGCATCCACGTCTTGCATGCCTAACTGCGGGGGTGATAATTTGCCACAATGCAGGGCTTGTAGCGCAGGCGGCAACGCTAGCCACTGCACACTGCGCGGCACATCTAGCGGTGGGGTTTGCATGCGTGCGGCCCAATGGGCGCTCCAGCGGTCACGCCCGCCGCCGCGTGCGTGCAGGGCGCGGATAACGGCGTTGCTAGGGAATTCGCGCCACAGCACGCCCTGCACTTTGCACCACTGCGCCACGGCTTTGTCGCGCGTGTAGCTCCAGCCATTGCCAGTTTCTTCATGGCTAACCAAGGTGAATGTACCCACGGCGGCTTTTAGCTGGGCCAGCACTTGCAGCATATCGCCATGGCAGCGCAGCAGTGCACCTTGTGTGTCAGCAATCTGCGTTTGCAGCTCGGCCAAGCATTCGTTAGCAAAGCCTAGGTGGCGCGCCGAGGCATCGGGCTGCTGCCAAGCTTGGGGCTCGTACACCCACAGCGGCAGCACGCTAAAGCCGTTTTCAGCCACTGTGTCAACGCTATGCAGACGCGCCTGCTCAGCGGCCCACACCAGTGGTGCGTGGTCGCTTAATCGCAAGTCTTTTTTAAACCAAACTACGCAGTGCATTGTGTTAAGTGTACGCAGCCATAAATGCCCGCACATCGCACCAGACTTTGGGTGCAGATTTTTGGTTAGGTTACGGTGCAGCAGCCCTGTGCATTTACACTTGACACCATGCACACTTGGCAACGGTTTACCGCTATAGCAACAGGCGTCGCTGCCCTGCACGGCGCGGCGCTATGGGCTGCGCACAGCTACCGTGTGCGAACCGATGCTACTGACAAGCCACCTGCATTGGTGACACGGTCTGTAGAGGTGCCTAAGCAGCCGTATGCTGCACCCGTTGCCTTGCCCCAGCCTGCACCTGAGACGTCTGCTGCGCCTGTACCAACCTCTACGCCAGCCAAAACTAAGGCAGCAACAACTGCCTCGGCTAAAACGGCAACGCCACCCGACGCAAAATTGCCAGCCATTACGCTGGCATTACCCGCTGTCAATACAGCCCCTGCACCCGCAGTTGACGCGTCTTCAGTGCCCGCAGGCGCTGCTGCTACGTCAAGCGTTGCAGCTACTACGCCATTGTCAGCAGAACAAACTGCAAAAACCAGCGCTGCGCCAGCGCCCAGCCAATTACCCGTTACCGACGCTGACCATGCTGACACGCAATACCGCCACCCACGCCCCGCCATCAGTATGCGGCTGGGCGAGGCAGGCCGTGTGATGGTTCGTGTGCAAGTAGGAGTGGACGGCAAAGCACTGCAAGTACTGTTGCTAAAAAGCAGCGGCTACACGCGGCTAGATGACAACGCGCTAGCGACTGTGGCGCGCTGGCGTTTTAAACCCGGTTTGCGCGGTGGCGTGCCCGAGGTGATGTGGGTGGAGCAGTCAGTGAACTACGACGCACCTTGAGTCTTCAAACAACCCATAAACAGCCAGCTTTAAACAGCCAAATCAAACACAGCCATGCTCTCCACATGCGCAGTGTGCGGAAACATATTGACCATACCCGCTGCCGTGCAGCGGTAGCCCGCTTTGTGCACCAGCAGCGCTGCGTCGCGCGCTAGCGTGGCGGGGCTGCAGCTAACGTAGACGATGCGTTGCGGGGGTGTCCAGGTGGACAAATCTGCTGGCACAGGGGCGGTTTTGCCTTCTTCAAGTTCTGGTGTCTGTGGCGTGTTACCCAAGCGTTGTTGGTGCAAATCAGCCAACGCGGTTACCAGTGCAAACGCGCCTTCGCGCGGTGGATCGACCAACCATTTGTCGGCTGCACCGTCGGCTACCAGCATGGGGCCGGTCATGTCAAACAAGTTTCTTGCTACAAAAGTAGTAGCTGCTTGAGCAGGTTTTACTTGGGTTATTGGCGTATTTTGCTTATATTTTTGATCTAAATGGGCCTGCAAGTTGTCATTGGCTCGTTGCACCAGTGCGTCGCTGCCTTCAATGCCCAGCACCTCGCGGGCCTGCGTGGCCAGGGGCAGCGTGAAATTGCCCAGGCCACAAAACCAGTCAATCACACGTTCATGCTTTTGCACGTCTAAGAGGCGTAGCGCGCGGGTTACCAGCACGCGGTTGATATGCGGGTTGACCTGCGTAAAGTCGGTGGGTTTAAACGGCATGGTGATGCCGAAGTCGGGCAGTGCGTAGCTTAAAACCTCGCCGCCTTCGTCCAGCAGCTTCACCGTCTCTGGACCTTTAGACTGCAGCCACCACTGCACGTTGTGTGCTGCAGCAAAATCGCGCAGCTTGGCCATGTCGCCGTCAGATAAAGGCTCTAAGTGGCGCAGCACCATGGCGGTCACGGTGTCGCCGCAAGCCAGCTCTATTTGCGGCAGCGTCTCGCGTGCGTCCATGCTGGCTACTAGCGCGCGCAGCGGCAGCAGCATGGCGCTAACGTGCGGCACCAAGATGGCGCAGCTTTTTATGTCGGCCACGTAGCGGCTTTTGCGCTCGTGAAAGCCAATTAGCACTTCGCCTTTTTTAATTACGTAGCGCACCGACAAACGCGCCCGGTAGCGGTAGCCCCAGGTGGGGCCAGAGATGGGGCGTAGCACCATGTCAGGCTTGACCTTGCCTAGGTGCCACAACTGGTCTTCTAGCGCACGGGCTTTAACGGCTACTTGCGCCGCTGCGTCTAGGTGCTGCATTTTGCAGCCGCCACAGGCACCTTGGTGCAGTCCAAAATGTGGGCAGCCGGGCGTGACGCGCTGAGACGATTCTTTGTGAATCTGCGTCAGAGTACCCATTTCCCAGTTGTTCTTTTTGCGGTGAATTTGCGCGCTGACTATTTCATACGGCAACGCACCTTCGATAAACACTACTTTGCCGTTGTCTGCACCGTCCGCATCGTCGCTGCTAATGCGCGCGATACCTTGCGCTTCCAGGTCGAGCGATTCAACGTACAGCTTGGGCGGCGGCGGGTATACCTTGACGGTGCCGTCTTCGTTAAGCACTGGCGGCTTTGGCAAGCCTGCGTTTTTTTTGCGTGAGCGGCCCATAGTGCTAAGCCTTGCCGGTAGAGCCGTAACCGCGCTCGCCGCGCTGCGTGGCCACAAAGTCGTTCACTATGTTGAACTGCGCCTGTACTACGGGCACGATGACCAGCTGGGCTATACGCTCCATCGGCTCGATAGTAAAGGCTACTGGCGAGCGGTTCCACGCGCTGACCATCAGCTGGCCTTGGTAGTCGCTGTCGATCAAACCTACCAGGTTGCCCAGCACGATGCCATGTTTGTGCCCCATACCCGAGCGCGGCAGTATCAACGCGGCAAAATTCAGGTCATTTAAAAATATCGCCATGCCCGTGGGCACCAGCTGCCATGCATTGGGCTGCAAGGTCAGCGGCTCGGCCAGGCAGGCACGCAGGTCTAGCCCCGCGCTGCCGGGCGTGGCGTAGGTGGGCAGGTTGTCGGTAAGGCGAGGGTCAAGAACTTTAACGTCGATTTTCATGGCGGGGTTTTGAAGGATGGTGGCGTGTGACAGTATGCATAGCCTGCGCAGGCTATGGTTGCATTGCACTAATTACTATAAATTTAATAGCTGCTTGAGCAGGAAATACGGCTCCAAAGCACTATTTACCTGCTAATTTTACCAGTTCAGCAAGAGGCTTTTGCGCAAATACCTGCAGCAGAAAACTACCTCGCTACTACAGCGTTAGGGTGGTTTGCGAAAGGTAAAAAACTAACTAGCGCGGCAGCCGCTGCGCAATCTCACGCACCAGTTGCCGGGCCAACTGCAGTTTGGGCGCACGCGCCATTTCTTGGCTGCCCTGCGCATCTACCAGCAGTAGCGCGTTGTCGTCTTGGCCAAAGGTGGTGTGGCCAATGTTGCCTACCAGCAGCGGCACACCTTTGCGTGCACGCTTGGCCGTAGCGTGGGCGAGTAAATTTTCACTCTCGGCGGCAAAGCCTACGCAGAATAATTTACCGCTGGTGGCGCGGTCGCTTTGGGCGATGGTGGCCAGTATGTCGGGGTTCTCGATAAACTCCATCACTGGTGTTTTACCTGATCCATCTTTTTTAATTTTCTGGTCTGCAGGTGTTGCAGGCCGCCAGTCGGCTACCGCTGCGCACGCTATAAATATACTAGCTGTTTGAGCATTATCTACGGACGATTCCAGCATATTGACTGCGGATTTTACGTCTACACGCGCCACACCGCGTGGCGTAGGCAAGCTAACGGGGCCAGCCACCAGCGTCACCTGTGCCCCGGCCTCATGTGCGGCCCGCGCAATGGCAAACCCCATCTTGCCGCTGCTTAAATTAGTAATACCGCGCACCGGGTCAATCGCCTCAAACGTGGGCCCTGCGGTAATCAGCACATGCTGCCCTGCCAACACCTTGGGCTGAAAAAACGCAATCACGTCTTCTAGCAGCTCTGCAGGTTCTAGCATGCGCCCATCGCCCGTCTCGCCGCAGGCCTGAAAGCCACTGCCCACGCCCAGCATGTGCGCACCATCGGCAGCCAGCTGCGCCATGTTGCGCTGCGTGGCAGGGTGCGACCACATCTCGCGGTTCATGGCGGGGGCTATTAGTAAAGGCACAGGCTTGGCACTGCCTTGCACGCTGTCTTCGCGCGGACGCGCCAAGCACATCAGGCTTAGCAAATCATCTGCCCGCCCGTGCAACAGCTTGGCCATAAAGTCTGCCGACGCAGGCGCAATGACAATGGCGTCGGCCTCACGGCTCAGGTTAATGTGCGGCATATTGTTAGCCTCACC
>JANLPQ010000074.1:0-7703 GCA_031367325.1 Polaromonas sp.
AAAATGCACGACACAGGCCGCGCCCGCACCCCCGTGCAAGGCGAGGTACCCAACCCACTTAACCCGCCCGCAGGCTGCGCCTTCAACCCACGCTGCCCGCATGTCAACGACCGCTGCAAAACAGAGCGGCCTGTTTTGCAGGACATTGGTGGCATCAAGATTGCGTGCCATGCGGTGCAAGAAGGCCGTATTTAATTTTTGCTGTCGACGGTGTTGGTTTATTTTGCTTCGCTGGAGAGCTGATTGCTCGGCTAGCGTGCGCCTTGGAGAACTGGTTGCTTGGCTTAGCGTGCGCACCGGAGAGCTGGACTCGAGCCGGGCATCTCGCTGCAAAAATACTCCGCAAACACGCGCGAACTGAGGTTTTAGTTTCGCAAGCATTATCAACGCGCGCCTTGCTGCATATTTTTCATCGAGACGGACCCGACTCGTCACATTATCCTTTGCTTGGCCTGAACAGCCCGCGCTTCGGGTTGGTCGTTGAATAGATAAATACTATCAATTGCATAGCTAGTTGAGCAGGTTCTAAGTACTAGAACGGCTAAAACGCTGTGAAAACCCGAGTGAATTTAGCTGTTTCTCCGCTCTACGGCGCAAAAATCACCGCAACTAAGCTGATGCGAAATGATCACTACACAAATCAGCCAAGCGGTGATGGAGCGTGGTCGTGATGAAAATCTGGAGAAAGGCGCGCGGTGCAAAAGTTAGCCTAGCAACAATCAACATTCGCGCGTGTTTTCGTAAGATTTTGCAGCGCGACTTCCTCCGTCGCCGCAGCTCACGGTGCCAAAATATCAATCTTCAAATTTTACGGTGCTTGAAGACTAATCTTCAAATTTCACGGTGCAATTTAAACAACTGCCCAAGCAAGCAAATTAAACCCCACGCGCTCGGTTTGCATGAAACTGTTTAACGTAAGCACCAAAGTTACCAGCCTCCAACGCCTCACGCACTTCGCGCATCAGGTTTAAAAAGTAGTGCAGGTTGTGAATGCTGTTCAGCATGGGGCTGAGCATTTCGCCGCAGCGTTCTAGGTGGTGCAAATAGGCGCGGCTGAACCCGCCGGTGGTGTGGCCTTGCGCGTCGGTGGTGCCCTTGCAGGTGTAGCAGGTACACGTAGCGTCCGCAGGGCCCATGTCGCTTTTGTGGCGTGCGTTGCGCACTTTTAAATCGCCAAATCGGGTGAACAAGTGGCCGTTGCGCGCGTTGCGCGTGGGCATCACGCAGTCAAACATGTCGATGCCGTTTTGTACGCCAGCAATCAAATCTTCGGGTGTGCCTACGCCCATTAAATAGTGCGGCTTGTTGGCGGGTAGCTTGGGGCCGATGTGCTGCAGCACGCGCATCATGTCGTCTTTAGGCTCACCCACGCTCAGCCCGCCCAGTGCGATGCCGGGGAAATTTAATTCTTCCAGGGCTGCCAGCGACTCATCGCGCAGCCCCTCGTGCATGCCGCCTTGCACAATGCCAAACAGCGCATTGGGGTTGGCTAAGCGTGCAAACTCTGTCTGGCAGCGCTGGGCCCAGCGGGCTGACAGTTCCATCGACACGCGGGCTTCGCGCTCGGTAGTGAGCACGCCTTTGGTTTCATACGGCGTGCATTCGTCAAACTGCATGACGATGTCGCTGTTGAGTACGGTTTGAATCTGCATCGAAATCTCGGGCGTGAGAAACAGCTTGTCGCCGTTAACAGGCGATGCAAAGCGCACGCCTTCTTCGCTGATCTTGCGCATCTCGCCTAGCGACCAAACTTGGAAGCCGCCGCTGTCGGTCAAGATAGGTTTGTGCCAGTTTTCAAACTGGTGCAGCCCGCCAAACTGCTGCATCACGTCTTGCCCAGGACGCATCCACAGATGGAATGTGTTGCCCAAAATAATCTGCGCACCCATCTCGTGCAGGTTGCGCGGCATTACGCCTTTGACGGTGCCGTAGGTGCCTACTGGCATAAAGATAGGTGTGTCAACCACGCCATGGTTCAGCGTCAATCTGCCCCGGCGTGCGTGGCTGCCTAGGGTGCTGCCCTCAGGGGTGGTTTTGGCGGGGTCGGTTTTAAGAAGGTCGAAGGTCAGCATAAAAGATATCAATGGGTGGAAGTTTTGGGGAAAAACTTCACACCGGGTAATTTTTCGAAATGCGCATCTTGTGTCCACACTACCGCGCGGTGCTGTTGCGCTGTAGCGTAGATAAGGCTGTCGGCCATGGCCAATGGTGCGTGCGCTGCCGCAGCCAAGGTGATGGCCAAATCTGCTTCAATCAATTGGCCCTGGCGCATTAAGCCTACCGCCTCACGCGCCACCGTATCGCTCAGCTCGCGGCGCAATTTTTTATACACCTCGTACACGGTGATAAGTGGCACGATCAACCGATCCGTTTGCATCACCGCAGGCGCGTACAAAGCGGCCCGTTCGCTGTCCATGAAATACTCTAGCCAACAGGAGCTGTCTAGAGTGACTAAGCGGCTGCCGTGGCTGATAGTGGTTTGGCGCTGAGGTGCTACCTTCGCAGTGCGTAAGCCAGTCATGCAAAGCGCTCAGGATCATCTTGAATACGACTGTCTTTCAGGCCACGCGCAATGCCGCGGTAAGCTGCAGGCGGCTTAACCTCGATCAAGCGCAGGCCATCGTCAAAATCTACCCATGCCATTTTTTGGCCCGGCGTAATATTGCGCCGCTCGCGCAGGGCCAGCGGGATCACCACTTGGAATTTGGACGAAACGGTAATTTCTTCAGTTTTCATATCGATCATTGTATCGTTAAACGAATTTTATGTCGATAAATTTCTACGTAGCAACATACTGTCGCCGTAGCTAAAAAATCGGTATTGCTGCGCGATGGCATGCTGGTACAGCGCCATGATGTGGTCGTAGCCTGCAAAGGCGCTCACTAGCATCATCAAGGTGCTTTGGGGAAGGTGAAAATTGGTAATCAACGTGTCTACCACTTGGAACTGAAAGCCGGGCGTGATGAAGATGTTGGTGTCGCCTTGCGCGTGCCCGGTGCGGGCCCAAGTTTCTAAAGTGCGTACTGTCGTCGTGCCCACGGCGACTATGCGGCCACCGCGTGCCTTGCAGTCGGCCACCGCTTGCAGCGTAGCGGGCGGGATGGCGTAGCGTTCAAAATGCATTACATGGTTGGCAATGTTAGCGGCCTTCACGGGCTGAAAGGTGCCTGCGCCTACGTGCAGCGTAACGCTGGCGCGCTGCACGCCTTGGGCATCGAGCGCAGCCAACAATGCCGCATCAAAATGCAGCGCGGCGGTAGGTGCGGCTACGGCACCGGGGTGCTTGGCAAACACGGTTTGGTAACGCTGTGCGTCGTCAGCTTCATCGGCCACGTCTGCCTGCGACTGCGTGCCGCTTTGGTGGCGCGTGATGTACGGCGGCAGCGGCATGTGGCCGTATTGCGCCATCAGCGTGTAAGGGTCGCCAGATAGTACAAAGCGAAACAGCGGGCCATCGTCTTGCGGCCAGCGGCCCACCAGCGTGGCGGTAAAGCCGCCCACCATGTGCAGCACGCCGCCGATGCGCGGTTTTTTGCTCACCTTCATGTGCGCTACCACCTCAAAGCCCTGCGGATTACTGGGCTGTATGTCTAGCACGCGCTCAATCAACAGCTCTAGCTTGCCGCCGGTAGACTTTTCGCCAAACAAGCGCGCTTTAACCACCTGCGTGTCGTTAAACACCAGTAAGTCGCCTGCATTTAGCAAGGCAGGCAAGTCGCGAAAAATGCGGTCAACGGGCTGCGCACCACTGCCGTCTAGCAGGCGTGAGGCCGTGCGTTGCGCTGCCGGGTACTGTGCGATTAATTCAGGGGGTAATTTAAAGTCAAAATCACTGGTAGACCAATGACTACTTGCTGGGGCAGCTATAGATTGCATAGTACTTGAGGATGGAACACATCCGTGCCAAGGTAAAAGTAAGGCACAATTATCCCATGCCCCGAATCGCCAAGCCGCGCGCTGCCCTAGCCGACGCACCTTCACCACCTGCTGCCCAGTCTGCCAAATCTGCCCCGCAGAAAGCGCTGGACAAGCTGGGCCTGGTGCGCGGCATCGACCTGGCGCTGCACATTCCCCTGCGGTATGAAGACGAGACACATATCAGCAAGCTAGCTGACGCGCGCGATGGCGACAACGCACAAATCGAAGGCGAGGTAACCGCGTGCGAGGTAGCCTACCGCCCGCGCAGGCAGCTGGTGGTAACGGTTGAAGACGGCACCGACACTTGCACGCTGCGCTTTTTTAATTTCTACCCTTCGCAGCAAAAGCAGCTGGCCGTGGGCCAGCGCATACGCGCGCGTGGCGAGCTGCGCGGTGGCATGTTTGGCTGGAGCATGCTGCACCCGGTGTGCAAATCTGCCGGCGGCGTGCTGCCCGTGGCGCTCACGCCGGTGTACTCTACTGTGGCTGGTTTGTCGCAGCCGTATTTGCGCCGCGCCGTACTCAGCGGCCTGGAGCATGCGGCACGCAGTGGTGCGTTAGTCGAGACACTGCCTAGTCAGTTATTAGCGCAAAAGGGCAAAACACCTACGTTTAACCTGCACAGCGCGCTATCGTTTCTGCACTATCCGTCGCCCGATGTGTCGGTGGCGCAGCTAGAAGACCGCAGCCATCCGGCATGGCAACGGCTGAAACTTGAAGAGCTGCTGGCCCAGCAACTGTCGCAACTGCAGTCCAAACGCGAGCGCGACCTGCTGACTGCGCCCGTGTTGCAGCGCCAAGCGCTGATACAAACTTCTGTTCACCCAACGTCCATTGCCGTTCGCCCTGAGCTTGTCGAAGGGTCCACCAAGCCTCAGCCGCAGCCTCATACCCAGCCTCAGCTTGCAGCACCCTTGGTAGACCAGCTGCTGGCCGCCATCCCCTTTCAGCTTACCGCTGCCCAGCAGGGCGTATGCGCCGAGATAGCGCACGACATTGCCCAGCCCATTCCCATGCACCGCCTACTGCAAGGCGACGTAGGCTCGGGCAAAACCGTGGTGGCTGCGCTGGCCGCAGCGGTGTGCATCGGCGCAGGCTACCAGTGCGCGCTGATGGCCCCCACCGAGATTTTGGCCGAGCAGCATTTTCGCAAACTGATCGGCTGGCTAGAACCGCTGGGCATCCAAGTAGCGTGGCTCACCGGCAGCCAAAAAACCAAAGAGCGCCGCGAGATGCTGGCATTGATAGCCAGCGGTGCAGCGGGCCTGGTGGTGGGCACGCATGCGGTGATCCAAGACAAAGTGCAGTTTCATAACCTTGCACTGGCCATCATCGACGAGCAGCACCGCTTTGGCGTCAAGCAACGGCTGGCTTTGCGCGAGAAGATGAACCCCAGCGTACTGGGAGCACACAATTTAGAGGTAAATAAGTCTTTATCGAAGGTAAATACCGTTACTACCCATGTAAATCCTGTTCAAGCAGCTATTAAAAACATAGTACATGGTGCGCCCCAGCTAGAACCCCACTTGCTGATGATGACCGCCACGCCCATCCCGCGCACGCTGGCCATGAGCTACTATGCCGACCTAGACGTGTCCACCATCGACGAGCTACCGCCGGGCCGCACGCCCATCGTCACCAAAGTAATTAGCGACAACCGCCGCGACGAAGTGGTGCAACGCATCCGCACGCAAATCGACGCAGGCCGCCAAGTGTATTGGGTGTGCCCACTGATCGAAGAAAGCGAAGCACTCGATTTAACCAACGCCACCCAAACGCACGAAGAACTCAGCGCTGCGCTGCAGGGTTACGTGACTGTTCAAGCCACTGCGCAGCGTCGCCCTATCATGGTAGGCCTGCTGCACTCACGCATGCCACCTGCCGAGAAAAAAGCCGTCATGGCGCTGTTTACCAGCGGCCATATGCAAGTGCTGGTCAGCACCACCGTGATTGAAGTAGGCGTAGACGTGCCCAACGCGTCGCTGATGGTGATAGAACACGCCGAACGCTTTGGCCTGTCCCAGCTGCACCAGCTGCGCGGCCGCGTAGGCCGTGGCGCTGCAGCGTCGGCCTGCGTGTTGATGTACGGCACTGGGGACAGCGGCAAACTAGGCGAAACCGCCCGCGCCCGCCTGAAAGTAATGGCACAAACCAACGACGGTTTCGAGATTGCCAAACAAGACCTAGAAATAAGAGGCCCCGGCGAGTTTCTAGGCGCCCGCCAGTCCGGCGCCGCCCTGCTGCGCTTTGCCGACCTCACCACCGACGCCCAGCTGCTAGACACCGCCCGCCAGCTAGCCCCGCTCATGCTAGATCAACACAAAGAGCAAGCCGAAAAGCACATCGCCCGCTGGCTAGGCGGGCGAGTGGATTATTTGAAGGCTTGAGGTCTTGAAGGTTGCGGCTATTGTTTTATGAGCACAGTAGTGCTAAAACTATCTGGCAGTCCGTCAGCTTTGCGGCTGCCTCGAAGTACATATACTTTGTTGCCTTCTACTAGAAAACCTGCATTTCCTTTGGTACCAAAAGTAGGTATGGATATACCTATGCTTCCTCTACTTAACTTAAAACCGGTGTAGGTAAATTCGGCCAATCGAGCAGTGCCAGTCTTAGTTGACGTGGCGGATGTAATGTTCTTTGTGGTGCCTGGCAAAAGCGCCGTGCCAACAACGGTAACATCAAGATCCATGAATGTAGGTGCGCAGGGATCACTTATGTTGAGTGGCGCTCTGAATTCTTCTTGTCTAATTTTTACATTGCCGTCTGCAAGAATTTCTACTGTATTAACGAACGAATCAATATCTCCGTTAGCTATAAATTGAGTAGTGCACCCGGTCTTGTACACACCTGGCGGTCTCAAGACTAAATGCAACACCAAGAGTTTAATGGATGACTTCGGGTTGAACCTCAAGGCGTTCCAGCCACTGGCCATAAACCTCCAGCGGAGAGCTCCAGCCCAGTGTTTGGCGAGGTCGGCCATTCATCTGATCAGCGATGGCATCGAGCTGTTCTTGGCTGTAACCTGACAGGTCTGTGCCTTTAGGCAGATACTGGCGCACCAAGCTATTGGTGTTCTCATTGGTGCCCCGCTGCCAGGGGCTGTGCGGATCACAGAAGTACACCGCCACCCCTGTGTTGGCCGTGAGCTGCTGGTGATAGGCCATCTCCTTGCCCCTGTCATAGGTCAGCGTCTTGCGCATCGGCTGGGCCACCGCGTTGAGCTTGTCCGTAAAGGCCTGCAGCACATGGGCCGCTGTCGCCGGCTGGGGGTGAGGCAGTTTGACCAGTATCAGCAGCCTGGTGGTGCGCTCCACCAAAGTACCTACCGCCGACAGGTGGCCCTTGCCTTTGATCAAATCACCCTCCCAGTGGCCGGGAAACTGCCGATCAGCTACCTCAGGCGGGCGCACATGGATACTTAGGAGATCGGTAATCTGACCGCGCCTGTCCTGGCCCCGAGAGCGCGGCCAGCGCTGGGCCCGTGCCATGCGCAGGCAAGCTACCAGCTCGCGTTTGAGCTCTCCTCGGGGTTGGGCGTAGATGACGTTGTAGATAGTTTCATGGCTGGCGCGCTGGGCGGCCACATCAGGGTGCAGTTTAGCCAAATGCGCTGCAATTTGCTGGGGTGACCAGCGCAGGTGCAGCCAGTGGCGTACCGATTCAAACAAAGCATTGCCAGCGACCAGTTTGGCCGCTGGACGGCTATGCACACGCCGGTTGTTGCGCCTTTGCTGGGCGTAGGTGCATGAGTAGCCAGCACCCCCACTGTTGCGCTCGATCTCACG
>JANLPQ010000086.1:0-43484 GCA_031367325.1 Polaromonas sp.
TCAAGCAATATAGCCTTAATTAAAGGCACCAATATACCCACCATTTCATCGGCCTCAGCCTTGGTCAAAATCAAGGGTGGCACCAAGCGAATCACGCTGTCGGCGGTTACGCTGATCAGTAGCCCTGCCTCGGCGCTGCGGCCTAATAGCGCACCGCAAGGTTTAGCCAATTCGATGCCCAGCATCAGGCCCATGCCGCGCACCTCTCGGATGCCCGCCACGCCTGCCAGCTCGCGGATGAAGGAGGCTTTCAGGTAACCGCCGACCAAGAAGGCATTTTCCAGTAAATCGTCTTCTTCCATGATGCGGATGGTCTCTAGCCCTGCGCGCATGGCCAGCGGGTTGCCGCCAAAGGTGGTGCCGTGGTTGCCGGGTGCAAAAATGTGGGCGGCCTTGGGGCCTGCCACTACCGCGCCAATCGGCACGCCTGAGCCCAAGCCTTTGGCCAGCGGCATCACGTCGGGTTTGATACCTGCCCACTGGTGGGCAAACCATTTGCCGGTGCGGCCCATGCCGCATTGCACTTCGTCAATCATCAGCAGCCAGTCGCGCTCGTCGCACAGCTTGCGCACATCACGTAAATAGTCCATGTGAAACGGGTTGACGCCACCTTCGCCTTGGATAGCTTCAAAAAACACAGCAACGACATTTTTGTTGCCTTCGGTGGCCTTTTTCAACGCTTCGATGTTGTTAACGGGCACGCGAACAAAGCCTTCGACCAGCGGGCCAAAGCCGGCTTGGATTTTGACGTTACCCGTAGCGCTGAGTGTGGCGATGCTGCGACCATGAAAGGCTTTTTCGTACACCACGATCTCGGGGCGCTCGATGCCTTTATCATGGCCAAATTTGCGGGCTAATTTCAAAGCCGCTTCGTTGGCCTCTAATCCCGTGGAGCAAAAAAACACATTAGTCAAACCGCTGTACTCCACCAGCTTGGCCGCCAGCGCCTCGGCGTTGGGCGTGTAGTAGTAGTTGCTGGTGTGGATTAGCTTGGTGAGCTGGTCTTGCAGTGCAGGTACTAGCTTGGCGTGGTTGTGGCCCAGCGTGTTAACCGCAATGCCGCCCAAACCATCGAGGTACGACTTGCCATTCACGTCCCACACGCGGCAGCCTTGGCCGTGCGACAGCGCAATGGGCACACGGCCATAGGTGTTCATGACATGCGGCTGGGTAGTGGCCGCAACGCTAGCGTGGGTGGCGGGGATAGTGGGCATAGCTGCAGTGGTGGTTGTCATCGTGGGTTGTCCAGCAAACAATCGAAAAAACAAAAACGGCTCACAACGATCAAATTTTGATGCGGAAGCCGTTGAGAATTGATTTTAGAGGCAACGCGGGTGTTTTGGTGCAAAGCGTTATCGCTCGTTTTGCATCGCAGCGATGCTTCGCAGGTGCCTTGCGAGCCCATGGCTCACCATGCCAACCAAGTGACAGGTCTTATATAAGATAAAATAGTTGTGCACTGCAACAATAGCGATCCTGTTGGGGCACAATGCCATTGCACACCATGGTCACACCCAGTTCTAAACAAGTCTTTATCCAAGGCGTCACCAAAGACGGCAAAATCTTTCGTCCCAGCGACTGGGCCGAGCGCCTGTGTGGCGTGATGAGCCAGTTTCGCCCCGGCGGTGCTGTGCCAGGCTCACATTTAAGCTATTCTGAGTGGTGCCTACCTACGAATTTGGGCGACGTGAAATGTGTGGTGGTGCACCATGATTTGCGCGATAACGAGGTGATGGCGTGGGACTTTGTGATGAATTTTGCCAAAGACAATAATCTGCAAGTCACTGAGGCTTGTCTGCTGCCGGGTGCCGATATCAAGCCGGTTGGTTGATGGTGCGTTTTTGTTAGTGTAAATGTAACGATACGGCGTGTTTTGCACCGTCCACAAAAAAGCCGTCTTGCGACGGCTTTTTGCTTTTTCTTTGCTGACAGCGCACCCGGATCAAACGGCTGACTGTGGTTCAGGTCAAGGAGCCCAGTCAGGGCTTGGGTTGAAGTGGTTTACTTCGCTACGTGAAGTTTATTACTTCGCTGCGGTTGCCAAGGCTTTCACCTTGGCAGACAAGCGGCTCTTGTCGCGAGCAGCTTTGTTTTTGTGGAAGATGCCTTTGTCGGCAACCGTGTCCACAATGGCTTGCGCTTTGGCAAAGAGTTCGGTGGCCTTGGCCTTGTCGCCAGCGACAACAGCTTTTTCCACGTTCTTCACCGCAGTGCGGTATTTGGAGCGCAGCGAGGTGTTCGCAGCGTTGATTTTGGTGTCCTGACGGACGCGTTTACGGCCCGACGCTAAGCGCGGGTTCTTTTTCTTAGGCTTGGTAGATGCCATGATTAGAGTTTCCTAGTGGTTTGAGGATGATGTCAGCAAAGCCAATGATTATAACCTGCGGCGGCGAAAACAGCACTATTTGGCGGCACCAAGTCTGTAAAGCCACTAGCGCTTGGCTAGCAAAAAAGTTGTCTGGAGTGCGTGATTTATTGCATATTTAGGCTGCTAACCCAAGTAAATCCTGCTCAAGCAGCTATTAAATTTATAGTGAATTAACTCAAACAAGGGTCAATTGGCGCGCAGGCACCCAGTGCGCGAAGCTGGGCAGTAGTTGGTTAATGCGCCGTGCCGCTTCGGCTTGGCAGTATTGCAGGGATATGGTGTGGTGAATGTCGCTGCGCAGTTGCCACAAGTCAATTGCGCGGCGCGTAGCGTTTATTTTGTACATCAAGCGCTCAGCTTCAGTACTGTGCAGATCACTGACGGTAGCCAGCATATGCCTTTTGATGTCGGCCAAACGGTGCTGGCCACTTTTTGGAGATTCAGTCCGTTTTGGCGAGTCTAAATGCGCGCTATGGCCTTATTCAGGGCCTGCAGAACTTAAAAACGGCATAAAACTCTTCTCTCATGGGTAATTGCATGAACCTGTGCACACGAATCGTTTTGTGAACAACGGTGCTAGCGGTTTTATAAATAACAAAACCGCTTTTGTGTAAACAGAATTTATGTCGCAATCCAACGCATCTGCTAGGGCGCAAGGTCTAGAAACGCGGTATGGATGTCACGAGAACAGCGTATTGACAGCACGCCATAAGCGGTTGTACCTGCAGGGACTACAAGGCCAGCATGAAAGACCCGCGCGCAGCTAGTACGAAATAGTCAATGTGTGAGGCTGCGAGACGGGTAGCCCGCTTTGCCCCGCTTGGCCAGCGTCCATCAAGCCGTTGATGTAGTGCAGCTTGCCCGCTGCGCCACCGGTATTGTTCAAAGAAGTGGGCCCTAGACTGCTGGCGGACCCGGGTGTGGCCGTCGTTAAGCCCAGTCGGTACTTCAGCCCACCTACTACGCCGTTGGGTGGCGACAAAGCCATGGTGTAGGGCATCAAATTAGTACAATTGGCTGTGAAGCCAGTCGATTGAAAACTGGCCGCGCCGAACGCGGTGTAGTTAAAGCTAATGTCTGCTGGGCCGCCCGACACAGTGCATCTGGCGGGTGCAATGATATTAATCGCAATTGTGCTACTGACAGGCAAAAGACCGCCAACAACGGTTCCAGTCACGGGTCTTATTGTGATTGCTGTTGAGTCGGTGTACAAACCTGCTGGGTAACCTGCGGTTTCGATGTTGGTACTTTGACCAGAAACACAACCCCAAAAATTGAAGGTTAAGGTCTCGGCCACGTTAAGAGGGCCGATGAAATTGACTGAAATTCTAGAGTTAGGAGAGCCAACGTTGCCAAACGTTGTACTTGGATTGCAACTTGAATCTACCCGAAATAGGTTGTAGTTGATAAAGTAATTCATACCTGCGGCATTCAAAAGAGTTCTGCCGACACTGCCACTAGGATTCGAACCATTGTTCGCGCCAACTGTGACACCAGTGTCGGTAGTCGAGGTGCGTGTACAACTCGCTGTAATGACGCCAGACATCACGTTCCTTGCCAAGGTACTATTAGTGCCCCCAATATAAGAAAAATTAAGCGTAGTGGCAGACAAAGAGGTGCAACTCACAGCGGCTTGCGATGCACTTGCGCAGCACATCGCAGCAGTACCCATCAATACCGCACTTAAATAATTTCTCAACACATGTCGTATCACTTGTTTTGTCACTTGATTCATCGCTTTACTCCTTTGCAAAGCAGCGGCCCTACGCGGGCTATTTCATCCGGGTTGGCTGCTGGCAGCGCAGCTTCAAACACGCATTGCTGGCCGTTCCATTTCAAAGTAATGCGGTTAGTGGGTAACAGGCCGGTTAAAAATGCCTCGCCTCTGCGGGCCACATAAAACTCTTGCTTATCTCCGTCGATCTGCACCGTGGCTCCCGCCGGTGCGGCCTCGCCGTCATCCAACACGATACGCAGCAAAGCACCGCGCCCCACGCGCACTGGGAACACCACTTTAACGCCGCTACGCCAAGCGGGCACGGTCGTTAATTCGATCGAATCTAGCTCGGCGCTGATGGGCAACTGGCTGGCGTCCAAACGCACAGCGTTGGATTGGTAGGCCAGCAAGCGCGGCATCATGGCCACACCACCTGCGTCGGTGCGGCCTTGCAGCTGGCTGCCCAGCGACACGTTGATACCGGGGTAGCCCGCCACTTCTACCAGTGCAAAGCTGTCGCTCACGCGCTGGCTGGCAAACAAGCGGCCATCAGCCCACAGCACACCGCCACTGGCCCCTAGCCGCAAGGCTGTTTGGTCTGGGCTGGCACTCAGATCACCGGTCAGGCGTGCGTATTGGCCAGCGTAGAACAGGCCGCCCTCTGCACGGTTGCGGTCTTGCTGCCTGCCCGCCAGCACGCGCCAACCTAGCTCGCCGTCTTGCGCCGGGCTTTGTGTGGCGCTGGCATAAAAATCGGTTTGGTTGCTGCGGTGGTCCACCGAAGCTGTGGCAAGAATATTTTTCTCAAGCGGCACCATCAATGTCACGCCCACGCTGGTGCCGCTGTCGCCTGCGACAGCACGACTGAGCGAGACCGTCAGATTGGCTTTGCCCGGTAAGCGCGTGCTGTAACTGGCTGACAAAGTAGACGCGCGCGGGCTGTCGTAGCGCGTTTGCGTGACAAAACCTACCCCAAAGTTACCTGCACGCTCGTGGTAGTAACTAGCGTTGCCCGCTAGCTGCAATTTAGTAGGAGGTGCGGTGAGTTCTTGCCCTAATTGCCTAAGTTTTTCTGTTGCACCTTGCGCTTGCAGGCTGGCGCTAATGTCCGACCCAGTGTAGTCGGCACCTAGTAACCACTGGCTGCCGTTGCCTATGGCCTCAGCACGGCTGCCTGCTACCGCGGCTCTACCCAGTATTGCGCCGGGCAGGGCGGCAATAGCGCCTAGGCTGAAGGTTTTAATGTCGCGCGATACCTCAGTGCGGCCCTCCAGCGTCAAGCTCTTGTGCACACCGCGCCGCCAGGTGCCGGTGAAAAACGCGGGGCCATAGTTTTGGCTGCGAATACCTAGGTCGCGGCGTAGCTTGCCAACCTCCACACCCCAGTCGTTCAGGCCAACCGCCAGCAGTTGCGGATTGGCGAAAAATGACTGCGACACCACCGTCTCACGCCCCAGCAGGTCACGCACCACCACGCGCGCCTCGCCCGCGCCGCTAAAGCTGGGTAAGTTGTCAATCGTGAAAGGCCCGGTGGGTACGCTAGAAACCTGGCGCAGCACGTCGTTGACGTACAGCTCTACCGTAGATGGTGCTGCAGACAACCCTGTGAAGGCGGGTAAGGTTTGGCCAACAAAGCCAGGGGTGAGCGCAAAGTTACTGCCGTATTGCAAGCCACCAAAATACACGTTGCGGCCTAGCAAACCAGTGCGCGTGCTGGCATCACCTATACGCAAAGTATGGTTATGCTCGGGGAAATCACGTGTGAAGGTGGTTTCTAGCCGGGTCCATTGAGCAGGCTCTGCTGCAAACCCGCTGGAGATTAAGTTGCGTCCTACTACGCTGTGCGTCAGCACACCCAAGCGGGTGGACACGCCGAGCTCGGTGAGTGCGCCCAAGTTGCGGCTGTCGGGCGCACCGCGCAGTGCGCTGGTGGTGTAGTTCAAGTCGTAATTAAAAAATACGCTGGGCAGTACCGGCGACAACACGGGTTTGTCGGTGATACCTTGCGCTAAGCGCGTAGCGGCAAACGACTGCGGCGAAAACACCAAATCCACTGCCTGCGCGCTAAAGTCTATTTTGGCGTTGTAGCCGGGTACACCCGCCAGCGGCAAGTAGGAACTGCCCCGGTAGCTAAAGCCTTGTACTCCAGGGCGCAGTTGCAAACGCCATTCTTCCAAGGCCTCTTTGGGCGCATACAGCACGCCTGCGCGCTCTATCAACACCCAAGTTCCCATCTTGGCACCGTTGACGGTAACTTCTAGCGGTAGCAGTTTGTCGGGGGCGGGGGTAGCCTGCGCTATAGGTGCAGCAGGTGCATCCGGCGTAGTGGTTTGCGCGACAGTAGGCAAATACAGGGCTGCCAGTGACAAGGCTGACAAAGCCTGTAGGGTAAGCTGCGTGCGCATGGCGCGGCCCTTACTGCGGCAGGGTCACGTCAAACGACTGTAGGGAGCCATCGTCTTGTGTCACCTGAAGGCGATGCTTGCCACTGGGAATGGCTGCAGATGCGGCACCCTTGAGTTCAAAGCTGCGTTGAATGCCGGGCAGCACATAGTTGCCTGATTCGCGCACAGCAACGGGTTGCCCTAGGGCGTTGATTAACTTGAAGTCAGTGGCCTGTGCGTAGGCGTTACCCAAGTTTTGGCACACGGCGTCGACACTGTTGCTGGCGTTCTGCATGCTGCGTTGCACGGTGCAGGACAGTTGGCGTTTGACACCGGGCGGTGATATAAACACAGGCAGCGAAAAAGCCAATGCGATTTGCAGCTGAACATTCTTTTTGTCTGTGGGCTTGGCCTCGGGTATTTCCCGCACGATCATGCGGTAGGTTTGCTGCTGACCAGGCAGCACCGGTTTAAGGTTGGCCAGGCGTAACACTTGACGAGCTTTGGGTGCCAGCTTAATGATGGGCGGCGCTAAAATCATGTCTTCGCTGAGCACCAAGTCTTCTTCACCGCCGGGTTTTTGCGTCCATACATAAATGTCGGCTTGCATCACCAGCTCGGTGTCACCCTCGTTGGTGAGAGTAATGGCCGTGGCGCGGTCTTTGGCGTCCAAAAAAATACGCACAGGCGTGACGGAAAATTGACCTGCATAAACTGCGGGCATGAACGCAACCAGCATAAGACTGAGCGCAGTGCGCCGTGCATTCAATGCATACATAAGCCAGCTTACCAGCTCACCGTCATTTCGGTGTAGCTTCTCTCGTTAAGATTAACCGTGCGCCAAGTGGTTACAGTGCCCGCTAAGCTGTAGATGTCAGTGACAGCCAAACCATCGCCTGCGCGAGCAATATAGCTGATGTATTGGTAAGCGCCACCATGCGCAGGATGCCAAGGTGCACCACCTGCAGTAGGTGCACTGATGGCTACCTGTGCGCCTGTGCTGCACACTACAGTTACCGTAGCGCCAAAGTTACCTGGTGCGTTGGTGCTAGAGCAAAAAACGCTGGATGGGTTGGCAGGGGTGCTAATGGAGGTGTTGGCAATCAGGTTAACTTTGACCTTGAACTGCGTACTTTGTTGGTCTGCGGCAGCAGAACTACACACTAAAACGCACCCGAACGCTAACGCAGCATGCTTGAACAAGAGCATCCAAAGCTTGGTCATCTTGACTAGAACGTAATGACCAGTTCGCGTATGTCAACTTTTTCTACCGCATTACCCAATACGTTACCCGCTTGGCCCGCTGGCATGCTGCCGGAGAAGTTGTATGTCCACACATCAGCGGTGCCAATTTGCGCGGTATCAGCTGCCGCGCCCGTGGTGGTTTTGGTACCAGTGGGGGCCGACAAGGTGTATTGCAGATTAACGTCAGGAATAACACCGGTCAAACCGCCGGTAAATGCTGCATTGGTAATCGCCAGGTTGCGAGTGCAGCGAAAAGTTGGCGCGTTGGTGGCTGCTATAGTCGTTTTGGCTACGGCTTGAAAAGCGATATACGTGCCAAACTGAATTTCCGCAGAGCCGCTGTTGGTGGCTTCGCACTTGGCAGTTAGCGTTACTTTGACGTTGAAGTTGGCATTAGCGGTTTGCCCTTGCACTGCACCGTAGCCTGCTAGCACAACCAAAGCCAATGTAATTTTATTAATGTATGGTGCCATAGTACTCTCCAAATCTAAAAGTTAACACATGCTGGCAAATTTTGCCTTTGTATACTGTAACCAAATACGCACAATAACGTGTTGTTTTATAGACCAAAAGTATGGTTCTGAGTGTTAATTTATCCTGCTTTAGCCAAAGTAATGCAATCGGTCAGCACGTCGGCACGGCCTATCTGGTTCGCTAATATCAAAATCAGCCTCGCATTGAATGCGGCGGACTGGTTTGCATTTAGCGTGCTGTGCGCATCCAGCAGACTTTCGTAGAAGCCGTCTGCGTCGGTAAACTGGTTGTCTAGTGCAGCGGTACGTGCAGGGCCGGTAGGGCTCATATGAAGAGTCTCTGTGGTTTAGTGGTCAGTCATCCAGGGGCTGGTTATGCCTGTACAACGCGCTATGGCCTGCACTAACGAATCGTCTAGTGCGTTGCCGTGCGCGGCTAAGTAACTGTCGGGTCGCAACAGGGCCCAGCGGCAAGTGCTCTGTAGATGCCTTGATATGGTTTGTGCATCAACGCTTAAGCCGCATGCCTTTAGCAGCTGTTCTTGAGCGTCGAGTACGGCTTCTTGCGCGCACGCTTGCTCTAGCATGGCGGTTATTTGTACAGCACGAACGCCTGTGGTGCGGGTCAGTTGGTTGATGCGAGCCAGTGCCTTGGCGTTAATACAGTAACGGCTATCACCCCATACCAACAGCAGTGGATGGCTGCCCGCCCAACGCAACAGATCGTTAAGACTGGCTGGCGGCGTTTTGCCAGCGTGCGATGCCCATTGCAGCGCCACGTTCTGCATTGAATGGCTGATCTGCGCAGTGTGGCCAGATCCCACTGGTGTGGTGGCAGACGTCAGCGGCGATGCGCTGTACGGATTGGCCATCGCCATGCGGCCTGTGTTGACTAGTGCGCGGGCGAAGGGGTGCTGTTTGGCGAGGGTTATGGCGGCGGTGCGAAATAGTTTCTCGACACCGTCCGCAGGGCGCAAAAACCGTGCGGTGCGGTTGGTTACCTGCACATTGGTTTTGGCCGCCTCGTGCCGCTCGGCATGGTAGCTTTGCAGCAAACTGGGCGCTGCATGGCCGTCAACCACGGCAGCCAGCTTCCAGGCCAGGTTGTCGGCATCCGCTATGCCAGTGTTGCCGCCGCGCGCACCAAATGGGCTGACCACTTTGGCACTATCGCCGATGAAAAAAACTTGACTGCTGTACGTGCTATCTTGTTTTGCTAAATCAACGCACATTGCATCGACACACTCGCTGCGGTAGGCATAAGGCCCCACCCACACAATATCTACCTTGGTGGCGGCTCCAAATTGTTTGGCCAGTCGTTCGCGCACCACGTCTTCACGGCTTACGTAGGCGGGGTCGGCATCGGGGGCCATTTGATAGTCGATGCGCCATACGTCGTCGGCCATCAGGTGCTGCCACACGGCGCGGTGGTCGTTAAAGGGCGCTTCTATCCAGGTGTGCCGTTCAGCAGGTGGCCGGGTGTTAAAGCGTACATCGGCAATGCACCAACGGTCATCACCTTGTTTGGCTGTGACACTTACGTTTAGCCATTTGCGAAATGGTGATTTTGAACCAGTAGCATCCACCACATAATCGGCGGTGGCTTGATATTCGCCTGCTGGTGTGGCTACGGTAAACGTAGCTACACCGTCATTGTTTGCGAAGCGCTTGACCCGGTTGTTCCAGCGAATCTGCGCGCCAGTGTGCGCCGACGGGTTGGTTGAATCGGACGCATGGGTTGCATTGAGTTGCCCAATGCGTTCTACCAAAAAGCCTTCGTTATAAAACTGCTGTATGTTGATAAACGCAGGCTGTTGGCTAAGTGAAAAATTATTCTGCTGTTTCAGGTCAAAGCTGTACACCTCGTCGTCGCCTGCAAATGTGCGTCCCACGCTCCACTGCACGCCCTTGGCGGCTACGCGCTCATAAATACCCAGCTTGTCAAAAATCTCCAGCGACTTTTGGGTGTAGCAAATACCCCGGCTCGACGCACCTTTCACACCTACAGTGTTGTCCTCGTCCAGCAGCACGCAGTCCACACCCAGCTGCGCCAAGCTGCAAGCCAGCGTCAGCCCCGCCAATCCCCCGCCCACGATCAGTATGCGGTGATGTTCTACAGAGCCCGTTTTCACAGCTTGTGGCACCACTGCTGCGTATTCGGGCAATACATAGCCTGTGCCCTGGCTAAACTGGTAGCCGTTGCTTATTTGAGATTGCGCGTAAGGCGTGGGCGATGATTTCAACTGCATACTATGTTCGCGCAGATAATTCTGGCCGATCGTTGCGTTGCGGCGTTAAGTTACCCGCTTTACCCGTAGCACGTTCTGCACGCCAGGCTTGCTTGCGTATCGTCCACTCAGCTAAGCGCGCATGGGCGGTTTTACTCTCTTGCAGCATTTGGAATTCATCGGCTAATTGAGCGGTCAGCTCCATGCGAATACCATTAGGGTCAAAGAAGTAAATGCTTTTAAATATATGGTGATCCGTTACACCCAGCACCTCAATACCATGGGCCTCTAGCCGCACCTTGGTATCCACCAAATCTTGTACAGTGTTAACGCGAAAGCTAATGTGGTTAACCCACTTGGGCGTATTGGGGCTAGGCAGCGCTGCTTCGTCGTCACCTAGGTCGAAAAACGCTATGAAACTACCGTCCTGCAGCCTGAAGAAAAAGTGCGTGTACGGGCAATATTCCCCGGTGCTGGGCACGATGTCGCTTTGGATGATGTGGTACATGGGCAAGCCCAAAATGTCCTCATAAAACACCCGCGTTTCTTCGGCGTCTTTAGCGCGGTAAGCGTAGTGGTGCAGCTGCTGCACTTTGGCCGGTGGCGGCAAGCTATTCGATAGGTTTGCGGTCCCGCTGGCGGGCTGTAGAACGGCTGACATTGCAGACTCCTAGAGTTTTACTAATCATAATGCATTTACCTAAACGTAATCTATGGCATGGGATTTTTATGCTTTAGTTTTGTACGGGAGCAGGTCTGCGGCGTACTCAGCTACGCGGCTGTCCCCCGTGGCGGCCTAGGGCCGCCTACTCCGCCTTTATGCCGCTACGATGAGTACACCGCAGACCTGCTCTTGCGACAATGGCAAGTAGTCCACGCTGGAAGCCCAAAGCGCACCTGTACACACCAAGCGCCAGAGCGTGCGCAGGCACTAAGTCCGGTTGACTGCTATCAAAGCAATGCGGTGGCAGTTAACCTTGACGTTAACGTCAATCTCAAGATTTGTCGTTGCGCATTTGAGATGCGCAACAGGCATACACGTTCTCGCCAGCGACTGCGCAAGTCCGTCCCGTCTACACCAACCGAGCCGTTATGCTACCGGAAAAGTCCCCGGCAACAAAATGCTTTTATCCACCGTGTTGATATCCGTGCGTCCACAAAAAGCCATCGTCAAATCCAGCTCTTTGTGCAAAATCTCCAACATCTTAGCTACACCTGGTTGCCCATATGCACCTAATGCGTACAACCAAGCGCGGCCCACCATCACGCCTTGCGCACCTAATGCACGGGCCTTCAGCACATCTTGCCCACTGCGAATGCCGCCGTCCATCCAGACCTCGATATGTTTACCCACAGCCTGCACAATCGCTGGCAGTGCGGTGATTGACGACGGCGCGCCATCCAACTGGCGGCCGCCGTGGTTCGACACGATCAGTGCATCTGCGCCGCTGTCCACGGCTAAGCGCGCATCCTCAGCATCTTGAATGCCTTTCAAAACAATTTTGCCGCCCCAGCGCTTCTTAATCCACTCCACATCGCCCCAGCTCAGCGTTGGGTCAAATTGCTGCGCTGTCCAGGCCGACAAAGACGACATGTTCTCTACGCCCTTGACATGGCCCACGATATTGCCAAAGTCGCGGTGCTTCGTGCCCAGCATGCCCATACACCAGCGCGGCTTGGTGGCCATGTTGAGGATGTTGGGCAAAGTTAGCTTGGGCGGCGCACTCAAGCCGTTTTTGATGTCTTTATGGCGTTGGCCCAAAATTTGCAAATCGAGTGTGATCTGCAGCGCTGAGCAGTTGGCCGCTTTGGCGCGGTCAATCAAGCGTTCAATAAATGCCCGGTCGCGCAGCACGTACAACTGAAACATAAACGGATGATTGTCCGTGGCCGCAGCCACGTCTTCAATCGAGCAAATACTCATGGTGGAGAGCGTAAACGGTATACCAAACGCTTTAGCAGCGCGTGCACCCAATATTTCACCATCGGCATGCTGCATACCCGTCATGCCAGTGGGTGCGATGGCCACTGGCATAGATACCTGTTGGCCCACCATCGTCGTCTGGGTGCTGCGGCCTTCCATATTGACTGCCACGCGCTGACGTAATTTGATCGACTGAAAATCTGCCTCATTAGCCCGGTAAGTACCCTCCGTCCAACTGCCCGAGTCGGCGTAGTCATAGAACATGCGCGGCACGCGGCTTTTGGCGACCAAGCGCAGGTCTTCGATGCAGGTAATTTTGGAAAGGTCGGTCATGGTGGGTTAAAGCTAGAGGGTAGAGTGGTGATAATACCCAAGCGAATGCTTAGGTGGTTGTGAAATTTACCTTGAGGCGTTTGAATTAATTTGATAAAGCACAACGCGTATGAGGAAATTTGAATGATAAAAGTAGGTTTGGCCATCGTAGGCTTAGCAGTAGCGGGTTGGTATTTCGTTATAGATGGCAGCAAGCTAGACGAGAGCATGGTGCGCGAGTTTTATGAAAAACAGCAACACGCCGTACTGAGTCGTGACCCTGAGGCGCTGTGCAAACAGTTTGCCAGCAACGCTGTGATCAACACCGAAACGCTGATGATGGGGCAAACACAGGAGCAAACACTGAACAACAAAACAGCGTGCGATGCCACCCGTAAAACCTTTAAGTCATTTGAAGACATGGGCGAAAAAGCAGGTGGCATATTGACCATTGAGTATGATTACAAAATAGACAGCATTGACATCACTGCCAATAAAAAACGTGCCACGGTCGTCACTAGCAACATTTTAAAAATGGGCGAATCGTTTATGCAGTTTCGCACCACGGCTACCGAAGAACTAGTGCGCAATTATCGCGTAGTGCAGCTTGCCAAGTCGGACACTAAAACGGGTGTGCGTTGGACCCCAAGCGCACTGGCCGATCCGTCAAAGTTTTTTGTAGAACGCTAGAACGCTGCTGCGCGCAAGCTAAGGTTTTGTTGAGCGTTTTACATTCCCAGACGCTGGTTCTAGCGCCGCCGCACCACGTACTTCAATACGCACTTCATCTAGCGATTTACCTTGCGCATCGGCCAATGTAATCAGGTGTTTTCCGGGCCATGGCATCCAGCTGGCGCTGCTGCCTTGCGCAAACGGCTTACCGTCGATTAACCAACGCAGGCCCGAGCCTTCGGCCTGTAAATTCAAGCGCTGGCGTAGCGGCGGAATGTCGGGGTCCAGCGCGATGATGCTGCCGCGCGCGGGCTGCACTATACGGGCTGCAGCATCGTTTTGCAGCGTATTTTTAATGCCTTTTAGGCCGTTAGAAGCCGTATTACCTGTTCGAGCAGCTATTAAATTTGTAGCGTTTTGAGAGATGACTGGTTGCTCAGTTCCTGCGATAAACCATTCTTCGCGGGGTGCTTCTTGGCCTTGTGCATAACGGGTGGCAGTGTGTACTAGTCCAGGCGGTGGCGTAGCAGGTTTAGGCACTGCGGCTGTGAGGCTGACCTTTTGTAGGTTGCTGGATAAATTATTGGGTAGTGAAGGGTTGTCGCCGCGTGGGTGCAAGTACTGCATCACTGCGGCCCACACGGGCGCTGCGCCGCTGGTGCCGCTCACGTCCCACATGCTCGCTCCGCTGGCGTTGCCTACCCATACGCCCACGGTGTAGCGGCTGCTATAGCCAATCGCCCAGTTGTCCCGCATGTCTTTGCTGGTGCCGGTTTTGACAGCGGCGTTAATACGCGTGGCCAGCACGCTGTCGGTGCCAAAAGTGCGGGCGCGGGCTAGCGGGTCGCGCAAAATGTCGCTTACTATGAAAGTGGCTTTGGCGTCTATGCAATCTTTTAACACGGCGCGTGCTGCGGGCTTGAAGGTAGTGGCGCTGCAGCGCCCGCCGTTAGCCAGCGCCCGGTAGGCATTGGTCAGGCTGAGCAAGCTGACATCCGCGCTGCCCAGTGCCAAGCTGTAGCCGTAATAGTCGCCTTCGTTCTTCAGTGGCAGGCCAAGGCCTCGCAGTTGCCGTGCAAACGCATCGGGGCTGACCATCACCAGCGTGCGCACGGCCGGTACGTTCAGCGATGCGCCCAGCGCAGTGCGTACCGACACCCAGCCTTTGAAGCTCCGGTCATAGTTTTGCGGAATATATAAACCGCTGGCCGTGGGAATATGGGTAGATGAATCTTCGACCAGCGAGGCTGCAGTGAGGCGCTTTTCAGCAATGGCCTGGGCATACAAAAATGGTTTGAGCGTGGAGCCTGATTGGCGCAGCGCGGCTGCAGCGTCTACATCGCGTGCATCGCCCAGCTCGCCTGATGAACCGACATAGGCCAGTACTTCACCGCTGGCATTGTCTATCACCACCACCGCACCATCTTCTACGTTGCGGCCTTGCAGTTCTTGCAATTGCTGCTGCAGGCTTTGCGTGGCAAAGCGCTGCAGCCGAGCGTCTAGCGTGCTGCGCACCGAGGCTACAGCTGCAGTGTCTCTTCGAATCAGCTGCTTGGCCGTGTGCGGCGCAATACCGTCGCTGGGCGCAAAGGCCTTGCGCGGTAGCACGGCTTCGGTATACGCTTGCACAGCATCGCAGTTGGCAGCATCCGCGCTTTGCATGATTTTCAGCACGCCACAAGCGCGCACTGCCACGGCTTTGGCGCTAGCGTTGGGCGCACGTACCAGTGCGGCGGCAATGGCTGCCTCGCGTTCGTCCAAGCCGTGCGCTGCCTTGCCAAACAGGGTGCGGGCCAGGGCGTCAATGCCTTGCATCTCACCCCGGAAAGGCACCAGGTTTAAATACGCCTCTAAGATTTGGTCTTTGCGCCAACGCTGCTCTAGCCATGTAGCCGAAATAGCTTGGCCCGTCTTGCCCATGATGTTGCGCCGTTCACTGCCTTTTCGCGGTCCATCCTCTATCAAGCTGGCCAGTTGCATTGATAGTGTGGATGCACCCCGTGTGCGTTGATTCAGCACATTGCCCCACACTGCGGCAGACACCGCGCGCCAATCTACACCACTGTGTTCATAAAAGCGTTTGTCCTCCGACAGCACCATCGCCGTGCGCAGCGCAGGCGACATATCGGCCAATGCTACCCACTGGCCACGCCGCACAGTGTTGTCGGTACGCAGGCGGTGGATAACTTCGCCATGGCGGTCCATTAGCAGCGTTTCTGACGAGATAAACGCTTGCTTTTCTTGCTCAAAACTGCCAACAGCCCAGGTATTACCTGCACAAGCAGCTATTAAAAGCATAGTACTCACCGTGCGCCATCGCATGCTGCGCACAGGCGGTTTTAAGCGCTGCGAAAAGTGCAAGGTAGTGCGCATTTACTTGCCCAGCACTTTCACCCTAGCGTTGGGCGTTTCGCCAAACATCTCGGGTGCGTACATGGCCTCTACGCGCGTAGGCGGCATGGCAAACTCGCCCACGTTGTTTAGCCGCACGGTGTATTCCAGTGTGAATTTGCCTTTAGGCACGTACTCGTAGTACGCGCGAAACGACTCAAAGCTGCGCTCTTCAAACGCAGGCCATGCGTCGCCACTCTTGCGCTCGTTTTTGGTTGCAATCTCTGAGTCGCGCCCCAAACCGCCGCCCAAGATGGTGGCGCCACCGGGAATCGGGTCGGTCAAGGCTACCCAGGTCATGTCGGCGCTGGATGTCACCTCCAGCGTAATGCGCAGCACATCGCCTCGGCTGATTTGGCCTTTAACGGCTTCTTCTACAGGGGTGATTGTTTTCTTGACTTGGTAGCCCGCATTAAAGGGTGCTTTCAGTTGCACTGCCGCCACCGACTGGATAGTAAGCCACGGCCTGCCTGTACCTGCGTGGGTGACGCTAAGCGCATCTTTGCCTGCGGACCACGGCAAGAACATGCTGTTATTGCGCAAATTACCCGGCGACGCAGGTGCGCCAAACCAAGTGCTTTGGTGTGGTGCGCCCTCGGGGTCGGTAGCTAGTATGCGGCTAACTTTGCTCCAGTCCACCGCGGCTTTGCCAGCACCCATCGCCGCGCTGGTCACACCTGCTACCGGTGTCGATTCAAACACTGTAGAAAACTTCTCCAGCGCCATGCCGCCCCATAAGTTAGCTGTGGTGGTGTGCCACGCACCACCCTGCTGGCGGGCTATAAAGCCGTTGGCCAGACGCGGCATGTCTTCCTTCCAAGCTGGGTCGTCCAGCACGGCAAGAATGAGCTTGGCGGTATTGGTGTCGCCGTTTTGCATCAGCCACCACCAGTAGTCGTCCTTCTCTGTGCTAAAGACCATCTTGGTGCCTTGGTAGGACAAGCGACTTTTTAAAATTTGCGTAGCCTCGGCCATGCGCTCATCACGCTTGGGCAGGTCTTTCATACGACGCAAAATATTCAGCCAGTCAATCACCGTGTGGGTGGGCCACTGGTTGGGCGCGATGGTGATGCTGCCTAGCAAGCGCGCATTAGCACGGCCATAGCGTGACAGCGCTTCTATCGCCGCGATCTTGCGCATGTCCAAATCTTTTTGTGGGCTCCAAAAGTCGCGCGCAATTTTGCCTTCGATAAACGCTATCAAACCCTTCTCCATGGCAGCGCGCGATGCATCGGGAATACTAAATCCTGCGTCAATTGACGAAGCCTCATGGGTGGCAGCCAGCAAGTACGCGGTCAGCGTGTCGCTGCCTAGGTTGCCATCACCGGCGCGCGGCGGGAAGTAGTTGGCCAGGCCATCGCTGTCTAAATACGTGGGCAATTGCGCTGCCACGGTTTGCCACAGCTTGGCATCGCGCAGGCCTACCGATTTACTGGTTTTTTGCTCTAAGCAAATAAACGGATAGTTGGCAAAATAATCGCGCACACCGGGTATGCCTTCAGCCAGCTTGGGTTGCAGTGCCATTTTGAGGCCACCGCGCCCTGCCACGCTGTCAGCGGGCTGCTGCACGTCAAGGTTGAACGCACCGTCTACTTGCACCAGCGTAGCTTGCTGCACGGTCAGCGGCACTGCGTAGGTAATGCGCTGACGAGCTTTTAAAGCATCGCGCGCGCCGCTGATGGTGTCTTTAGCCTCAATCTCCCACAAAATCGCCTCGCTGCGAATTTGTGCCAGCTGTGCGGGGGCGGTCACATTCCACGCCACTTCGCGCGATTCACCAGCGGGGATATCAATCGTTTGCGGTTTGGCTTCGATCATGGTCACGCGTGGGGTGACCTCTACCTTCATCGCAGCTTTGGTAGTGTTGCGCAGCGTAATTTGAGCGCGGAACTGGTCGTCCTCGCGTACCAGCGGTGGCAAGCCACTGATGATTTGCAAATCTTGCGTCGCCCGGATATTGGTTTGTCCGGTACCAAACAATCCGGTACCTACATCGGCCACAGCCACAATTTTAAAAGTGGTGATAGCGTCGTTCAGCGGCACATTCACTACGGCTTGGCCATTGGCATCTAGCTGCACGCGTGGGTTCCATAGCAGCAGTGTGTCCAGCAGCTCGCGCGTGGCACCCCGGCCACCACCGCCGCCTGCAGGCACGGCCTTTCGGCCATAGTGTCTGCGACCAATAATCTCCATTTGGGCGGTCGATGTTTCTACACCCCAGCTGCGTCGCTGCAGCATAGCGTCTAGCAGGTTCCAGCTGCTGTTGGGCATCAGCTCTAACAGGGCTTGGTCTACGGCGGCCAGTGCCACTTCAGCATTGGCAGCAGGCTGGCCGTTGGGTAGCTTAGCGGTGATGGTCACCGTGGCGGTGCTGCGCACGGCATAGCTTTCTTTGTTGGCAGTAACTTTGACATCTAGCTGATGTGCCTTGGTGCCCACGCGCAGCTCAGCAGCGCCTAGGCGAAAGGCGGGTTTGCTCAAATCTACCAGCGCAGTGGGGGCGGTGTACTCACGGCCCTCGTACCAAAACGCTGTCCACCATTCACGCGGCGCTTTGTAGCCCCAGGTGAACAGGCTGTACCACGGCACCTCGCGCAGCCGCCCACGTAGCACCAAGGCCGACACGTACACGTTGGGTGCCCAGCCTTCGGCAATTTTCACGTTGATGGTGGGGTCTTGGCCGTTAAGCTGCACGATTTGCGTTTCGATAATGCCTTCGCGTTCAATGCTTACCAACGCAGTGGCAAACCGGAAAGGCATACGCACTTGTAGTTTGGCGGTCTCGCCGGGCGCGTAAGATTTTTTCTCGGGCAGCAGGTCGATGCGGTCATGGTCTTCGCCGCCAAACCACAGCTCGCCTTGCTTGGTCACCCACACGCTGCTGGCAGCTTGTGCGGTGTTGCCGTCTTTGTCTTTGGCCACCACGGTCAGCTCTACTTCGCCAGCTTCGCCCAGCTTGGTCTCGCACAGCAGCAGGCCACGGCTGTCGCTGGTGCCGCTGCACACTTTGCCAAGGTCTTTGGTCTCAGTTTTATTGTCGTAGCTGTAGAAGCCACCCACCATGCGTTTGCGGCTGGTGGTGGTAATGCGGGCTACGGCGTTGACTTCGATACTCACGCCTGCTTGCGCTTTGCCTGCCAGGTCTAGCGACAAGGCCTGAAACTTGATTTTTTGGCTGGCAGATACCCAGCCTTCGGTACGAATACCGGCTACCACCGCAGCAGGCCACAGGGTGTGCGTGCTGCGGATGGTTTGCACTTCGCCATTGGGGTCTGAGTAGGTAGCTTCGAGCAGCAGTTCACGCGGTTGTTTGGCAGCCGGAATGTCTTCCACATTAACTTTGCCTACACCGGTTTTATCCAGCGTGACAGCTAGCTTGTCGGCCACTACACGGCTGTCACCGCGCGAGGCTGGAGCCTCTTCGTCCGTAGCTGCAGTTTGGGTTGCATCGTCAGCACGTTTGCGTGGGGGCTCGAAGCTGTATTCTTCAAAATCGGGGTAGCTTAAGTTTTTGCTACGCACTAGCGCGGATACGCGCACCGGCAGATTACTGGCAGGCCCACCTGAGACATAGTTGATTTGTACCGCTGTAGGCACAGCGATGGCTTTGACCAGCGGCTTTTTATCTACTGGCAACACGCTGCCTTCTAGCACGGGCAGGCGAAATTCTTCTACGCGAAATTTGCCAGTAACGAGGCGGCCACCGTACGATTCGTCTTCATCCGATGTATTTCTACCAGTGGTTTTTTTCTGGCTGGGTCCATAATCCAATTGCACCGTGTATTCGCCCAGCTTGGCTGCAGGGGGTACGGCAAATGTGCTTTCTGCACTGTAGCCGCCGCTGGTGGTTTTGCGCCACACCAGCGGCTGCTTAAATTGCTGGCCGCTGCCCATGTGGGTGACGATCAGGGTCTGTGGCCCCGCTGTAGGCTGGCTGAAACCTTTTAAACTCTGGTCGCGCAGCAGGTGCTTCATCGACACGGTTTCGCCCGCGCGCAGCAGCATGCGGTCTAGCACGGTGTGGGCTACTTCATCTTTGCCTGCTTTGAGATTGGTAGGAAAATTAAAGCGAAAAGGTTCAACGCCGCGCTGCCAGTCGCTCCAGGTAAAGGCCATGTCTTCTACTCCGTCAGCACCTTTGTGGCGTGCGCTGACAAAATAACTTTGCATGTCATTGCCGCGTTTGTCACTACAGCGCGGTGCCTCGCTGGACAAATCTTTGATCATGGCAATGCCTTTGGCATCGGTCACGCTCGTGGCCAGCTCTTTGCCATTGCAGTCCGACACGCGCACCGCTGCACCTGCTACCACGGTGGCTTTGTCCAGCGTGGTCACCCATACAGCAGAATTTTCGCGCCCTAATTTAAAGTGCACGCCCAGGTTGGTCACCAGTGCTGACGACCGCACATACATTGTGCGATTAGCGCCGCGCTTTTCATCAAGCAGCGCCAAGCCCAGTTTTTGCGATGCAATCTCCACCACATGAAAGCCCGGTGGCAACGGAATGCCCACCACTTCAAACGGGCGCGACTGGCCTTCAGGTGGTTTGGGCAGCTCCAGTTTGCGCACATTGCCTACTTTGGCCAGCAGTTGCGTCTCACGCGACTCACGTTCGCGGTTATTGGCGTTTTGTACTTTACGGTACCAGTCGATAATTTCTGCGTCGGTCTTGACCTGCAAATCTGTGACGTTGCTGCCCGGCTTGCTGCCAGGTTGTAGAGATTGCACGTTTAAATCAGGCTCTACGTTGCGCAGTGTGACGGGAAGTAGTGCAAAAGTAGGGCTACCTGGCTCGGCAAAGCGTTCCACCACGCCAAAGCTGCTGGCGGCAAATTTGGCCAAGGGTGGCTGGCCACCTGTTTTGGTGTCCAGCGGGAAGGATGCGGCGTTTTGCAGGGTGCGACCCGAGGCGTCAACAAATCCTTTGGGTAGTACGATTTGGTAGCTAGTGTCTTCTGCAAACGGGCCTTTGAATGTGATGCCGTTGATGGTGCTATCGTCCCCGCCTTCTTTGTCGATCTCAGGTTTGAAGCTGTCTTTAGCACCCTTCAGCACAATGCCTTGCGCCATTTTGATGGTAATCGGTGCGTTAAAGCGCAGGCTCATGGGGCGAATAGGCAAGCAGGCTGAATCTGCGTTTTCGCGCTCACAGCTGAAGTTGGCCATAAAAGGCTCGCGCACTTTAAAGTTAAAGCGCTTTTCTACACTGTTAGCCACACCGCTGGGCGTGGACACACCTTTGCCAAACACTACGCTTACATTGCCCGATGCATTCAAGCGGCGGTTGCAGGCTAAGGTAATAAAGCGGTCGGGCTGTGCCTTGGCTTCGCGTTCATAGTCCAAGGCTTTTAATAATTCGGCGCGCGTGCTGCCGTCAATCATTCGGACGCCCACTTTTTCGCCCACGCCTTCTACCGTGCACCAAATGTTATTGGCCAGAGTGGCTGGCGCCGCCGCACCGTTCAATTCCAATACAAAAAACTGCTCCTCGTCGATGCGTGTGCCCGTGCTGGGCGAGATGCGCCGTACAAACGGGCCACCCGTATTAAAGGCAAACTTAGTAGTCCCGCTGATAGCCTCGGCCTTGGGGCCTTTAAAGGCGGTGTTGGGCTGCACCGTGCAACGCACGCCCGGCGGCAGGTCGCTTTCGAATTCATAGGCCCATTCACGCTCGCTTACCCAGCGGCCACTGCCTTGGCTGGCGCGTGCGTCGCTGCAGCTTAGGTTGACAGGTGAGGTGGCTTTGGGGTCGCCAAAAATAACCGCGGCTTGGTCAAATTTAACCACCATTTGGCGCACTTGGGCGATCTCGCCTTGGGGCGACAGGCTGGTGATTTGCAAAGCCCATGCGCTGGGGCTGGGGCTGGCTATTGCGAAAACCCAAGCGGCTAATGCTGCGATTTTTGTGCTTATTCTCATGACTACTCCGTGAAGTAATAAGCGTAACCTCAAACGTGTGTCGCGTAACCATCGTTACAGGGTTAATCCTGTGCACTATTGCGCAATCTTGCCCAGCGCATGCAGTGCACACTGAGCATGACTCAACGCGCGGATTTCAGTCTTTTATTTTGGAGCGCAATGCTTTGGTCTCAGAACGCTGGCTTTTGCCCTCTAGCCTGCGCTGCTTGGAGCCGTAGGTGGGCTGGGTGGCTTTGCGCACGCGCGGCGGTGTGGCTACGCTACTGACCAGCTCGTGTAGCCGCGCAAAAGCATCCATCCGGTTGGCGTCTTGGGTGCGCTGGGTTTGCGCCTTGATAATCAGTACGCCGTCTTGGGTAATGCGGCCATCACGCAATGCCAGCAGCCGCTGTTTAACGCCATCTGGCAGCGATGACGCAGGGATGTTAAAGCGCAAATGGATCGCGCTAGACACCTTGTTCACGTTTTGCCCACCCGCACCTTGCGCACGTATGGCGGTGACCTCGACTTCGCTTTCTTTAATCTCTACCATGCTGGATTACGCGGGTTGGTGTGACTTGATTGTGAAATATGCTAAATTGCCATAGATAATACATCCGTAACTTAGGAGAACACTATGGCCAAAGGTCAACAAAAATCCAACAAAGAAGTCAAAAAGACTAAAAAAGACACATCCCCGCCTAAAGTGTTAACGGGTGAGCCAGTGCGCGCCACCGTGACTACTACAGTAATCCCGCGTGGCAAAGACAAAGATAAGTACAAGTAACCCACAAGTCAGTTCGAGCCGTTTTAAGCCAGCGCATTGCTCCGCAATCCAGACGTTATTGATATCGTTTACTTATGGGTGAACGGTAACGACGACGTGTGGCGCGCCAAGCGCCGCCACGCCGCGAACCAACAAGACGCCACAGGGCGCGCATCCATGGCGCTGCATGCCAATGTAGAAGGGCGTTTTCGGGACAACGACGAGCTGCGCTACAACCTGCGCGCGCTGGAGATGTATTTCCCGGAGCACGGGCATATTTATGTAGTGACCGATGCGCAAACACCTGCATGGTTGCGTGCATCAGACCGCTTGACCATCATCGACCACCAAGACCTGATACCTGCGCAGCATTTGCCCACTTTTGACTCAGGCCATATCGAATCGTATATTCACCGCATACCGCAACTCTCAGAGCGGTATTTTTACCTGAATGACGACGTGCTCTTTGGTAGCCCTGTCGATGTTGAAGATTGGTTCTACGACAGCGGTGTGTATGTGGCGTGGTCGGATGAACCTATGGTGGCCGACGAGCCAATGCGGCAAGACGCCGCTGCGCTAGACAATGCATGCCGGTTGTCGAACCAATGGTTTGAAGCATTAGCGCAAGATAACAGTGCCGCCCGAGCTGCAGTCCATGCCATGGCAAAGCAATACCAGCATACCTTTCGCACCTTTGCACATTCACCCAGGCCCATGCGCAAGTCACTGCTTACTGCGCTAGAAAGCATTGCGCCCGACATGTTTGCCAAGGTGCGCAGCACGGTGTTTCGCACTTGGGACAAACCCACCATCGTGTCAGATTTTGTACTGCGCTGGGCGCTGGCCAGCGGTGCAGCCAAAGTGCGCGACTATGCGCACCTGTACGTGTCCACGGGGGACACGGACAAAGCCGCAGTGCTAGAGCAGCTTGTCAGTTTGAACGGAAAAATCGATTTTTTCTGCATCAACGACACCACCGACGACGCCTACCCGCACGACCCGCGCCTGGCGCAGGTGCGCGATGCGCTGCAGCGCATGTACCCGCTGCCATCCAGCTTTGAGCTATAGAGGCGCGGTGTATGCGCATTCAGCTGCTGTCCGACCTGCACCTTGAGAGCCACCCGCATTGGCAGCCCACGCCAGCGCCTGGTGCTGACGTGCTGGTACTGGCCGGTGACATTGGCTCGTACCAAGCGGGCAGCAGCTTGACGGACGCCGATTTTGGCCTGGCCCGCTTTGCCCCGCTGCACGGCTGGCCCACACCCGTGCTGTTCACGCCCGGCAACCACGAATATGACGCGCTCGACTTTGACGCCACCCACCAGCGACTGCAAGCAGTGTGCGCCCGGCTAGGCATGACCTGGCTAGAGCGCCAGGTAGTGGCGCTGCCGCGTCCAGCCAACGACCCGCAAGGCCCGGGCACAGTGCGCTTTGTAGGTACCACACTGTGGAGCGACTACGATGCACTGGCACAGCTAGGCCAAGCCAAAGACGACCTCACCACCCAGCTGCGCCTGCGCGGCAAAGCCTTTCGTGCCGCCAATTTTTACCTAAAAAAAGCCGCCACCATACGTAATGGCGTACCGTGGCTGGCCGAAGACATGCGTGAGCAAGCCTTGGTTTGCCAGCAGTGGTTGCACCACGCTTTGAACACCGAACCAACTTATTCCAACACCAAAACGGTAGTAGTTACTCACTTTGCCCCCAGCCTGCGCAGCGCCGACCCGCGCTACGGCTTAACGCCCAGCACGGCTGGTTTTTGCAATTCCATCGACGACTATTTAAACCACGCCGACTATTGGCTGCACGGCCATTTGCACTGCCCCAGCGACTACACCCATGTAAACGCCCACCACACCTGCCGCGTACTGGCCAACCCGTTGGGCTATGCGCGCAAGAACGAGCAAGCTGCGTTCAGGCCGCAATTTTGCGTGGATGTTTGAGGTGGTTTTGTGTGCAGTAAATCTTGCAACCGTGCAGCTTTGTGTAGCCTTGTTTGTGTACTGCTCAGTGCTGCGTCACTGCGTAGCTGCGTACTAAAAGTGCATTACTAGCTACCCAAGACACTATAAATACTATAGCTGCTTGAGCAGGATTTACTTAGGTTATTGGCCCAAAACACTCTAAAAAAGAGCTTCAGAATGTCCTCAGCGTGCCCTGAGGTTGGCGAGTCTTTTTGTCTTGTACTCTTGTACGGGAGCAGGCCGACGATTACTTAGTTTTGTACGAGAGCTGGCAGGCGGCGTACTCAGCTTCGCGGCTGTCCTCCGTGGCGGCCTAAGGCCGCCTACTCCCCCTTTATGCCGCTGCGCTGAGTACACCGCCTGCCAGCTCTTGCAAACATGGCGGGTCGATCAACTGCTGTTGCTCCAACCAACTTTGTACGCAGCCTTGGCGCTTGGTGTGAACAGCGCAGCGGCATAAAGGGGGAGCCCGCAGGGCGGAGGACAGCCGCGGAGCTGTTCACGCCAAGTGCCAGGGCGAGCAAGGGCATGCTGCCAGATTCTCATGCCACAGAACACATACAAAACCGCATAGTGTCACACTCCATGCGACTGCAAAAGCACCACCACCGCCCCCGCACCCCCCTGCGCCGGCGTAGCCTGCACAAACGCCAGCACTTGATTTTTTTGAATCAGCCAGCTGTGCACCTTATTCTTCAGCACCGGTACCTTGCCCGGCGACCCTAGGCCCTTGCCGTGCACCACCCGCACGCAGCGCAAGCCGTGTTTAAAAGACTCGCGGATAAAACCACCCAAGGCTTCGCGCGCCTCGTCAGTGCGCAGGTTGTGCAGATCGACTTGGCCTTGCACGCTCCAGTCGCCTTTGCGCAGTTTGCGCACCACGTCGGCGCCTATGCCGGGGCGGCGAAAGCTCAGTGCCTCGTCGGTGTCTAGCAGGCTGCTGGTGTCCCACTCGTCGCTCATGGTCTCTCGCAGCACGCGCTGGTCGTCTAGCTGCTGCTGCACCGGGATGGGGGCGGGCAGGTCGGGCTGTAGCAGGGCTTGATTTTTGCGCGGCAGGGCTTTGACCTTGCCTACAGCGATGGCAAACATATCTTTGTCTTCTCGCAGTTTTTTGGCCAGCGCGGCGCGCGCTGCCTCGGCGGCGGCGTGCACAGCAGCTTGGCGGTCAATTTCTTTTTTGACTGTTTTCAGGTCGGCCAGCGAACTGATTTTGGAGTTTTTCATGTACGCGCCCCAGCACTGGGTATCAGGCCTAAATCGGCCATAGACGCCGCCGCGTGCGAGGTCACGATAACGTGGTCTAGCACGGTAATGTCGATCAAACCCAGCGCGGCGGCCAGCTTGCTGGTCATGGCAATGTCGGCCGGGCTGGGGGTGGCATGGCCGCTGGGGTGGTTGTGTGCCAGCACCACGGCGCTGGCGCGGTGGTGCAGGGCGCGCAGCACCACCTCGCGCGGGTACACACTGGTGTGGGTTAATGTGCCTTTAAACAGCTCTTCCATCGCCAGCAGCTCTTGCTGTGCATTAAAAAACAGCACGGCAAATACTTCATACGGTTTGTGGCCCAAGTGCAGGCGCACGTAGTCGCGCAGCTGCTGGGGAGTGGCGATGGTGGGCTTGGATTGCAGTTGCTCGGCCAGCGCGCGGCGGGCCAGTTCTAGCACGGCCACTACTTCGGCGCGCTTGGCAGGGCCCAGGCCTTTGATGCGCTTTAAATCTTCAGCGCCAGCCCCCAGCAGCCCGGCCATGCCGCCAAAGCTGTCAATCAGCTCTTGCGCCATCACCAGCACGTTTTTGCCCGCTATACCCGTGCGCAACAGCAAGGCCAGCAGCTCGGCGTCGCTTAAGGCTTGTGGGCCGCGCGCCAGCAGCTTTTCGCGCGGGCGGGCGTCAGGGGGTAGAGATTTAAGCAGCATGGGAGGGTGACCAGAAGGTGACTGAACAGAGTAAATAAGTGTGGCCAGCGGGGGATACCCCAAGGTTTCTACAATAGGGCTAGTCTACAAAGTTTATCCATGTCACATTTTCAGCCAGATTCCCAGTCAGATTTAAAGATGGATGCCAGCCCTGTGCCCACTGTCACGCCCCACGCTTTTTTAACCCTGCATTACCGCCTAAGCGGCCCTGCGGGCGACATTATCAATACGTTTGCAGGCAAACCCGCCACGCTGTCGCTGGGCGCGGGTGAATTGTCGCCCGCTGTAGAGCAGTGCTTAATGGGACTGGAAGAAGGCGCGCGCGCCACGTTTAACCTGCCCGCAGGCGAGGCCTTTGGCCCGCGCAATGGCGACATGGTGCAGTGGGTGGCGGCCAAACTGCTGGCCGAGCTGGGCGACCCGCACGAAAAATACGCAGCGGGCGATGTGGTGCAATTCCCCACGCCCGATGGCATGGGTCAGTATGCCGGCGCGGTGCAGCAGGTGGAAGACAGCCGTGTGCTGTTTGACTTTAACCACCCGCTGGCAGGCCAGCCTGTTACGTTTGAAGTGCATGTGATTGGAGTTTTATAAATGGTACAAGACACATTGAAAGCTGCCCACAGCGACGCTAGCGCGGGTGTAGAAATTATCTTGGCCGAACCGCGCGGCTTTTGCGCAGGGGTAGACCGGGCGATAGAGATCGTCGAGCGCGCGCTGCAAAAATTTGGCCGTCCCATCTATGTGCGCCACGAGATCGTGCATAACACGTATGTGGTGAACGATTTGAAATCTAAAGGCGCAATTTTTATTGAGGATTTAAACGACGTGCCCCCAGGTGCTACGCTGGTGTTTAGCGCGCACGGAGTGCCTAAGTCTGTAGAGCATGAGGCCGAACGCCGGGGTTTTCAAATTTTTGACGCTACCTGCCCGTTGGTGACCAAGGTACACGTCGAGGTAGCCAAGCTGCACAAAGAAGGCTACGAATTCATCATGATTGGCCACAAAGGCCACCCCGAGGTAGAAGGCACCATGGGCCAGCTGACCGATGGCATTCATTTGGTCGAAGATTTGGCAGGCGTGGCTACGGTGCAGCCTTTGCAATCGGCCAAGCTAGCCGTGGTGACACAAACCACGCTGAGCGTGGATGATACGGCTGAGATCCACGCCGCAATTCGTGCGCGTTTCCCGGCCATTAAAGAGCCTAAACAGCAAGACATTTGCTACGCCACACAAAACCGCCAAGACGCCGTAAAGGTGCTGTCGGGGCAGGCCGAGCTGGTGATTGTGGTGGGCAGCCCCACCAGTTCTAACAGCAACCGACTGGCCGAACTGGCCCGCAAGATAGGCGTGACCAGCTACATGATTGACAGCGCTGCCGAGCTGCAGCCGCAGTGGTTTGAAGGCGTCACACGCGTGGGCCTGACCGCAGGTGCGTCGGCTCCCGAGGTGCTGGTCAAAGAAGTGATTGACCGCATCAAGTCGCTGGGCGCAGTGTCGATCCGCAAGATGGACGGCATCGAAGAAACCATCAAGTTCCCGCTGCCCAAAGGCCTTAAGCTGGCGGCCAGCGAACATATTGCAGATTCTATATTGCACGCATCGGGTAAGTGAAGTGATGGATTCCGCAGGTTCCGATATTCGCTCTGAAATTAATAGCTGCTTGAGCAGGATTAACAAGGGTTACAGACACTTTATTCATCAAACACCGCTGTGGGTACTGCCCGGCAAAGCGCTGGGTATTGACTGCGGCGAGGTATGGTTAAAACTAGAGCATTTGCAAACGGGTGGCAGTTTTAAAGCGCGCGGTGCGTTGTACCGTTTGTTGCGCAACACGGTGCCTGCCAGCGGTGTAGTGATAGCCTCGGGCGGCAACGCAGGAATTGCCTCAGCCGCCGCTGCGCAAATTATGGGCGTGCCGTGTGAGGTGTTTTTGCCCGAAGTGTCTAGCCAAGCTAAGCGCGATAGGCTGCGCGCAATGGGCGCAAAGGTGACTGTGACGGGCGCAGCCTACGCCGATGCCTACGCCGCCTGTGTAGCACGCCAGCAAGTGACGGGTGCACTGCAAAACCACGCCTACGACCAGCTAGAAGTGGTAGCCGGTGCGGGCACGGTGGCTGCAGAAATTAAAGCGCAGCAGGGCGCGCTGCCCGATACGATGCTGGTGAGTGTAGGGGGCGGTGGTTTGATTGCGGGCATTGCCGCGCATTGCTATGGTCGTGCACGCGTGGTGGCGCTAGAGCCGCGTTTGGCGCCCACGTTCTTTGAGGCGCGCAAGGCGGGGCAGCCGGTGGACGTAGCCGTTAGCGGCATAGCGGCAGATTCGTTGGGTGCCAAACGTATTGGCGATATTTGCTGGCAAGTGCAATCGTCTGCCATTGACGACGCTTTGTTGGTGGAAGACGAGGCCATTCGCGCTGCGCAGCTGTGGCTGTGGCATAACCTCAAACTGGCGGTGGAGCCGGCTGCAGCTTTGGGTTTAGCGGCATTGCGAACGGGTGTGTATAAGCCAGCAGCTGATGAGACGGTGTGTTTGGTGTTGTGCGGGGCTAATATGGATCCTGGTAGTTTGAATTGAGTTTTTCTTTGGTTTAGTGGCTTGTTTAGCTTAGCTCGTGTTTCGGTTTGAATGGGTTGCTGGGTTGCTGTGTTAGCGCGCGCCGGTGCGTTGGTGCTTTAGGCCAACGGTATCTCCGGCTAAGCTGGACTCGAGCCGGGCATCTCTTTCGCGAAAAATACTCCGAAAACACGCGCGAAATTAGGTTGCACTGGGTTAACTTTTGTACCGCGCGCCTTTCTGCGTATTTTTCATCGAGACGAACCCGACTCGTCACATTGTTCTTTGCTTGGGTTGGGACAGCCCGTGTTTCGGTTAGGTTTTTGGATTGGTAAGTACTATCAATTGCATAGCTGGTTGAGCAGGTTCTACGGCCTAGAACGGCTAAAATACTGTGAAAATCTGCGTGATTTCGAGTATTCTTGGCGTTGTAATGGCGAAACCAAAACCAACGCAGTTCGCTTTGCCGAAAAGTTAATCCGCGCCCTAGACCAAAGAAAATCGCGGCAATTTGAACCCAGCCCTTGGGGAAACTACAATCACAGCTATGTTAGACACCACACTCCTTCGCAAAGACCTCCCCGCTGTGATTGCTGCGCTGCAAAAGCGCAAAAATCCACAGCCTTTTTTAGATGTTGACAAGTTCACATCCCTAGACGCTGAGCGCAAAACTATCCAGGTGCGTACCGAAGAACTGCAAGCCAAGCGCAACAGCTTGTCTAAATCCATTGGCATGCTCAAAGCCAAAGGCGAGAGCACTGATGCGGTGATGGCCGAGGTAGCAACGTACAAAACAGAGCTAGAGGCCGGCGAAATTCGTACTGCCGCCATCGTGGCTGAGCTAAACGCCATGATGATGACCTTGCCCAACTTGCCGCACGACAGTGTGGCTGTGGGTAGTGACGAGTCGGGCAATGTGCAGGTGCGCACGTGGGGCACTATCCGCAAGTTTGATTTTGAGGTGAAAGACCATGTAGACGTTGGTACGCCGTTGGGTTTGGACGCGGATACGGGTGCCAAGCTAGCAGGTGCGCGCTTTACGCTGATGCGTGGTCAGATTGCCCGCTTGCACCGTGCGCTGGCGCAGTTTATGTTGGATGTGCAAACTACCGAGCATGGCTACACCGAGTGCTATACGCCGTATATAGTGAACGCTGATACGCTGCGCGGGACAGGGCAATTGCCTAAGTTTGAAGAAGATTTATTCGCCGTGAAAAAAGGCGGGCAAGATGGTGATAGTGAGGCGCTGTACCTCATTCCTACCAGTGAAGTTACTTTGACCAACACCGTGGCCAACACCTTGCTAGCCGAGTCCGACTTGCCCATCAAGCTAACCGCCCACAGCCCGTGCTTTCGCTCTGAGGCAGGCAGCTACGGGCGCGACACGCGCGGCATGATTCGCCAGCACCAGTTTGACAAAGTAGAGATGGTGCAAATTGTCCACCCCGATACCAGCTACGAAGCGCTAGAGCAAATGACTGGCCACGCCGAAGCTATTTTGCAAAAGCTGAACTTGCCTTTCCGCGTGATGGCCCTGTGCACTGGCGACATGGGGTTTGGGGCGACTAAAACCTACGACCTTGAAGTGTGGTTGCCTGCTCAAAACGCTTACCGCGAGATCAGCTCGGTGAGCAATTGCGAAAGCTTCCAAGCCCGCCGCATGCAAGCCCGATTTAAAAATGCCCAAGGCAAAAACGAGCTGGTGCACACTCTGAATGGCTCTGGTCTAGCTGTAGGCCGCACGCTGGTGGCTGTACTGGAAAATTACCAAAACGCAAACGGCAGTGTGACCGTGCCAGAGGCTTTGCACCCCTATATTGGCGGGTTAAAGCAGATCGGGCCGCTTTAAGCCAACTCAGGGCTCTCAACTGCTAAAATACACGTTTCGACAAATCGAAGCAAATCCGGAGGGGTGGCAGAGTGGTCGAATGTACCTGACTCGAAATCAGGCGTAGGGGTGACCCTACCGAGGGTTCGAATCCCTCCTCCTCCGCCAAATAAAAAGTCTTTGCTGCTGTACGTAGCAAAGACTTTTTTCATGGAGTAAAGGCAACATGCTGGTGGGTCACTTCACTAACAATATTGGGACATCACAGTTAGACACTACACGCTGCGCTACAGACCCTAGCAGCATGCGGCCTAGCACATCGTGGCCGTGCGTGCCCATCACAATCAGATGCGCTTTATCGCGTTTCGCAGCTTTGATAATTTCGTCTGGCGCGGTGCCTACCACCCAGTCGGCTTGAAAAATAATCGGGTGGCGCTGCAAAAATTTGCGGATCGGAGCCAGCACTTTTTCTGCTTCATCTAAATGGTAATTAGCCACCATATCACGGCCCGCCACGGTTCTAACCCGGGCCGGTAGAGCTGGTTGTACGTGCAGCACATGCAGCTCGCCACCGTCACCCAGCAGGCCATCATGGGTGACCAAAAAAGCCAATGCTTTTTTAGTGTATTTGCTACCGTCTGCAGCCAATAATATTTTCATAATGTTTATCTCAAAACTAACACGGGAATATGAGAGTGTGTAAGTACGTCTAGTGTTTCACTGCCTAGCAATAGTCGCTGAAAACCTTTGCGACCGTGTGATGCCATCACTATCACATCGCATTTGTGCTTTTTAGCTGCTGCAATAATGCCCTCAGCTATGGGGTCGTGGCCGATGACGGTGGTAACTTGGAGGTCATGGCTGTGGGCCTGCTCTTGCAACGCATCTAGTATGGCCTGTGCTTGCTCATGCGACGCTTTGTCAATGCGATCTATTTCCTTAGGTGTCAGCACTACCGCACCTTCGTAGTAGGCTTGTGGATAGCGTGCTACTGCCGTGTAGGCCACTACATCTGCGCCTAGCCCAGCAGCCAGTGCAATGCCCGAAGACACCGCTTTTTTCGACAATGTGCCGCCATCGGTTGCAATCAAAATACGCTTGAACATAGTCAAACTCCTTGCATAGAAAATTTGAGACTACATCTGCAGCGAATGCCGCATGTTGATTTATGTCAACAAATACGCAGTGAGTTTTTGCTGGCTACTCTCGCTTGATCGCTCATGCGGTCGTGCGCGGTATATGGGTTTTGGCCCAGCGCACAATATCGGCAGCACCCATGGCACCGGCTTGGCGTGCCACTACGCGGCCACCAGCAAACAATGCTAGCGTAGGAATGCTGCGAATAGCAAAGCGTGTACCCAGTTCGGGCGTGGCTTCGGTGTTAACTTTGGCTAGGCGCACGGCAGGCTCTAGTTGCACGGCGGCCTGCTCAAAGGCGGCTGCCATCGACAGACAAGGGCCACACCACGGTGCCCAGAAGTCTACTAATAATGGGATGTGGCTGCGGTTGATGTGTTTGTCAAATGCCTCAGCGTCCAGCGAAACGGAATGTGCGCTAAACAGAGCTTGCTTGCACTGACCACAGGTGGGCGAGCTGCCCAACTGGTCAGCTCGCAAGCGGTTGGTAGTGTGACAGTGCGGGCAGACAATATGAAGGGTTTCGCTCATGGTGCCCACAGTATGTCAGTACTTAATCGCACCAGTGTTGATATCGATCAAAAATCAGCTTGCGCATTGAGCGCACTATCAGCACGTGAAGTACAACGATTATTACAAAATCATGGGGCTAGAGCGCACCGCTACCCAAGATGAGATTAAGCGCGCCCACCGCGTATTGGCGCGCAAGTACCACCCCGATGTCAGCAAAGAGGCCAACGCCGAGGCACGCTTTAAGGAAGTAGGCGAAGCCTATGAAGTGCTCAAAAACCCCGAAAAACGTGCCGCTTATGACGAGCTAGGTGCCAACTGGAAAGAAGGCCAAGACTTCAGGCCGCCGCCCGACTGGAACGCTGGCTTTGAAACGGAAGGTAAAGGTTTTAGCCAGCGTGAATCGGCTGAATACAGTGACTTTTTTGAATCACTATTTCGCCGGGGTTTTAATGATGGCCATCCTGGACAAGCCAGTCACGAACGCCAGCAGGGATATAACGCCAACGGCCAAGACAGTCATGCCAAAATTCAAATCGATTTAGAAGAGGCCTACCATGGCGGCGAGCGTCGCGTTAGCCTAGGTGTGCCCGAGATGGATGCACAGGGGCGTGTCGCAGTCAAAAACCACGAAATTGAATTCAAAATCCCAAAAGGTGTGCGCGCTGGCCAGCACATACGCTTGGCCGGGCAGGGCAGCCCCGGCACGGGTGATGGGAAACCAGGTGACCTGTACCTAGAAGTCAGCTTTAAACCCCATGCCCACTACCGCATAGACAAACACGACGTGTATTTAGACCTGCCTATAGCTCCGTGGGAGGCCGCACTGGGTGTCGAGATACAAGTGCCCACACCCAGCGGGGCGGTAGAGCTGAAAATACCTGTTGGCTCGATAGAGGGTCGCAAGCTGCGCCTAAAGGGCAAAGGTATACCGGCCAGCACGCCAGGCGATTTTTACTTTGTATTGAAAATCATCGCGCCACCCGCTAATGGCGAAGCGGCCCAAGCCTTCTACCGTAGCATGGCAGAGCAGTTCAAAACCTTCGCCCCGCGTGCCGATTTAGGAGCCATAGTATGAGCACCTTCACATTTCAGTCCAGTGACATGACGGTTGACGAACTGTGCCGCATTTGTGCAGTTCATACAGATTACGTTGTGCAACTAGTCCAAGAAGGCGTCATAGCGCCTACTACTGGCACTGCTCTTAGCAATTGGCGGTTCACCAATATTCATGTGCACCACGCCAATATAGCCACACGTCTGCAACGCGATTTGGGGGTTAATCTTGCAGGCGCAGCACTGGCTTTGCAACTGCTGGATGAACTGCAGACCCTGCGCGCGCAGATGACTGCAGGAGGTGCAAATGGGGTGATAGACGCACGATGATGAATGCGTATTGTTAAATCTTTATACTATGAAAATAATAGCTGCTTGAACAGGTTTTACTTGGGTTAGAGGTTTGAAATGCAATAAATTTAATATGGAAAACATTTTTTCGGTATATCTATCTTGGTTTCAGGCATCGTTGGCACAGCAACTTCCAACTATTTGAAGGCTTTGATCACGGCATCCATTTTCACTTTGAGCGATTTGTCATGCGCCAAGATGGGTGGCACCTGCAGATCAATCTTGAGTAATTCATAAACCGCCATTTGCGCTGCCCGCACAGAATACTCCACAGTGAAAACGACATCATCTGCAATCTCTACGAACTGGCTGATGAAGGCCAAGTTTCTGGAGTTATGCGGTACTGGCAGTGGCCGGTCGCTTGTGCTGCGCGGCATGAACATGCTGGTGATGTAGGGCATGCGGCAGGGAATGCAGATCGCTGAAGCTATCGTGGCTTGGTCAAAATTTAGATGTCCACAAAGCTCCTGCAAAACTTCTGCACCATTGCATTCAGACAAGGGCTTGGCTACGAAATCGCCGACGCGGTCTGGATGCAATGCATAGCCCCAAAAGACCTGCACATCTTCAGGCTGCCCCGCGAAGTGAGGTTGGTGTGCCAGCACGATGGACATCAGCCAGCTCGAGTCCCTGAAAGTAACTAGACCACCTGTACCAGCTCGGTTAGTGGTGAACTTTTCCATCGCGTCGAAAAATGCAGTATCTTTCAGCGTAACCGTAAATGAAGCCCAATAAGACTCGGGAATGCTGGAGTTGAACACCGCCGGATTTCCGAATTGGGGATGTCTGGCAGCCAGCTTCTCCCACAAGGCCCAGCCACCGCTGTCCTGCTTAGTTAAGTGTGCAGGCGCGCTGTGCATAGAGCCATAGCTTGATGCATCGGTCATCGAGGCATTTTGGAAAAAAACCAGATCACCCTCTGCCACATTTACGATTTCTTGTTTGCCACTGCGATCGCAATGAATACCCGTGACGGTTATTTTCCCGTCTTCTGACTTTAGATCGAAGTCCGTCACCATGCAATTCATTACTAAACTAACACCTTGCGCTTGCAACCAGCTTGTTAGTGGGCGCACTAGAGAGTCAAATTGGTTGTACATTGTGCGCTTGACACCGGCTAGCGTCTCGATGCGCGAGAACTCCATCATGAAACGATGCAAGTAACGCTTGAACTCCACCGCGCTGTGCCAAGGCTGAAATGCAAATGTAGTAGCCCACATAAACCAGAACTTGGTTTCGAAAAATTCGGGTGATAACCAGTCGGTGATGCAGCTGTTACCTAAGGTCTGCTCATCCGTTTCGGAAAGTTTAAGCAGCTCCAGCCTGTCTTGCATGCTGAAGCCCATGCTAGTGACATCAATCTTAAAGCGGTTACTGTCTACCAAGCGCGCCAACGAATGCGGGATATTCTTTTGATTGAATGCGATGGTCTCTTCATATACTGTTTGGCCCGGTGTACTTAGAGAGGGAATCGTTTTGAACAAGCCCCAAGTGCACTCGTAATTGTCTGTGGTCAACATTCGTCCACCGCGTAGTGTGTAGCCTGTTTCAGCATTACCGCCGCCGTCCAAACTGCCGCCGACAATGGGAGTGGCTTCAAAGATAGTGATATTTTTGCCTGCCATGTCGCCGTCACGAATCATGAACGCTGCAGCGGACAGAGAGCCTATGCCGCCGCCAACTAGGTAGGCTTTTGTGTGTTTATTCATGCTTGGTTTCCTTAAGATGTGCCTGTGTTGTCACAGAACATTTGAACTACAGCGGATCGGCCGCAGCTATAGAACACAGTGTAGGGAAATTGCATGTCCTAGGTTTTGATATATATCAATCGCGGACAGCGTCATACACCGAACTGATGCTTTCTTCTCGTTACTAGTAGGATGCATATCCAAGTAAAGATCAGCACTGTATAGTTCAACGCCATAAACCAAGGTGTGTTCCAAGCTAGGCCATCAAAACCGCGCTGTGTGATGGGGTACAACACAGGCGATGGGTAGTAGTCGGCTGAATGGGTGAATATATCTATCACAATGTGCGACCACCAACCCAGCAAAGGTATCCATAGGGCGTGCCGCACTACCCATACCCACAAAGTGATTGCACCTGCCACAACAGCACTGTGCATTACGCAGTGCAAGTGGTGTGATATTAGCGCAACTACGGGTAGCATGGTGGGCTCTTGACCAGGCACTGCAATGGCATAAGCACCCAATGCGGCAAACGTACCCTCTCCAAACATTGACCATACCAAAATAGGCAGTAAATGCGGAACATCTGGCAAGGCCGCCAGTACCACACTAGCTGCTGCCGTAGCGGGTTTGATAGGCCAGCGGCAGTGCGCCAAGGCTACGCCTGCGCCAGCCCACAGTGCGTGTGCGAAGATGTCCATGGTGATGGATAGACTTGCTCAGTCTTGCTTGAGCACTGCGGCGCGCAAACGCAAGGCGTTACTTATCACCGAGACAGAGCTCAAACTCATCGCCAGTGCAGCGATCATGGGTGACAACAGCCAGCCTGTTAACGAGTACAGCACGCCTGATGCCAGTGGTATGCCCAAGGCGTTGTAGATAAATGCAAACGTAAGGTTTTGCTTCATATTGGCTACGGTGGCCACAGACAATGCACGTGCAGTGGCTATGCCGCGCAAGTCGCCTTTAACCAAAGTGACTTGCGCGCTGTTCATAGCTACATCGGTGCCCGTACCCATGGCAATACCGATGTTCGCCTTGGCTAGCGCAGGGGCGTCGTTGATACCGTCGCCAGCCATAGCGACCACACTGCCTTCTTTTTGCAGTCGTTCAACCAAAGCGAGTTTGTCTGCAGGTTTGACCTCGCCAAAGACCTCGGTAATGTCTAACTTTGCACCCACTGCGCGCGCGGTGGTCAGGCCATCGCCCGTGGCCATAATGACGCGCAGGCCAGCAGCGCGTAGCGCAACCAATGCATCTTTTGTTGTTGCCTTAATAGGGTCTGCCACGGCCAGCAGACCAGCCAGTTTGCCGTCCACGGCCAGATACATCACACTGGCACCTTGGCTGCGCAATTCTTCGGCTTGGCTGGTCAATGCAGTTACGTCAACGCTTAGCGACTGCATAAGGGCAGTGTTACCCAGAGCCAGCGATTTACCTGCCACCATGCCGCGTACACCAATGCCCGAGGCCGAATCAAACTGCTCGGGCTTGTCAAGCACTAGGTTTTGCACATGCGCAGCAGCTACGATAGCTGCTGCCAACGGGTGTTCGCTGCCTTGGTCTAAGCTGGCGGCCAAGCGCAGCACCTCAGTATCGGTAAAACCGCCTATCGCAACAGCGCGTTCAAAGGTAGGTCGTCCTTCGGTCAATGTGCCTGTTTTGTCCACAATCAGGGTATCTATCTTGCGCAAGTTTTCAATCGCCGCGGCATCTCTGAAAAGTATACCCATCGTTGCCCCACGTCCTGTGGCCACCATAATAGACATGGGTGTAGCTAGCCCCAAGGCGCAAGGGCAGGCAATGATAAGCACCGCCACCGCGTTGATCAGGCCGTACACCCAGCTAGGCTCAGGACCAAAAAAACCCCAACCAAAAAAGGTGAGCAAAGCGATGCTGACTACTGTAATTACAAAATAACCTGCCACACTGTCGGCCATGCGTTGCATGGGCGCTCGTGAGCGCTGTGCCATACTTACCATTTGCACAATTTGCGCTAGAACGGTAGTCGATCCCACATGTTCGCTACGCATCGTTAGTGCGCCGCTAGTGTTAAGGGTAGCGCCAATCAATTTGTCGTTAGGACGCTTGGTTATTGGCATGGGCTCGCCAGTCAGCATCGATTCATCCACTGCACTGCTGCCTTCGGTCACCACGCCGTCAACGGGCACCTTCTCCCCAGGCCGCACGCGCAATAGGTCACCCACATGCACATGGGTAAGGGGTATATCCTCTTCACCGCCGTCAGGTTTAATACGACGTGCGGTTTTAGGTGCCAAGCCCAGCAGCGATTTGATGGCGGCTGATGTTTGCGAGCGCGCTTTAAGTTCCAGCATCTGCCCTAAAAGGGTTAATGAAATGATGACAGCAGCAGCTTCAAAATACACTGCCACCCGGCCCATCGATATAAAAGCTGCTGGAAAAACCTGTGGGCTTACAGTCGCTACAACGCTGTAAATAAATGCTGCGCCAATGCCTAGTGCAATTAACGTCCACATATTGGGGCTACGGTGAACAACAGATTGCGCTCCACGTACAAAAAATGGCCAACCTGCCCACAGCACAATAGGTATGGTCAGCACCAACTCAATCCAGCTTTGCGTGGCCATGTCAAACCACTGCAAACGGTGGCCCAGCATGGCTAGGACAGTTACCATCACGGTAAGTGGCAGTGTCCACCAAAAGCGGCGTGTGAAATCTACCAGTTCAGGGTTCTCGTCATCGTCTAAGCTGGGCTGCACAGGCTCTAGCGTCATGCCGCACTTTGGGCAACTGCCAGCGTGATCTTGCCTGATTTCTGGGTGCATAGGGCAGGTGTACAGTGGGTGGACGACAGCTGTGGCAGGCTCGTGCGCAGTTGTATTCTTTTTATCAATGGACGGTGTGGTGTGTGTGCTCATAGATCGATTTTTAAACTTTCTTTGCAATTAGCAAACCGCAGCATTACCTAAAGTGACTAGATAGCTTAAGACGGGTAATGGTGGCACTTTTGTATGCAATCGGCCTGTCTAACTGGCAATTGTTTGATAGATGTCAACACTCCACGTACTAGCGTAACCAAGGGCCAGACTTCGTGTTCAGATGGGTAATCTAGGCGTACCCCTACAAGAGATCTGCATGCAGGATCGAAGAAAAATATTGAAATACACAGGCGCAGTGGCTATAGCAGGCATAGCTGCTGTGGGTACTACCACCTGGGTCTACTATCGGGCTGGGCGCTCGCAAGTTCAGGTCACCGGGCCGTTTCGTCCTTATCCTTTTGATCCGGTAACGCCAGAGAATTTTGTGCAAAAGCTATTTATCCCAAGTGGTGACGGGCCACTGGGCGTGCTGGACGTGTCTGGGCCATTGAAAATTAAGGTTATGGCATCTAGCCTTACACTTTTGCCAGGGCGTAAGTCGCCGTTTTTGCTGTACCAGACAGAGCAAACAGATAAGTCTTACCAAAACCCGATCTTGCGCATTGAAAATGGAGCCAACTTTTCAGCCAGTTTGGACAATGCGCTTACAGAACCCACCATTATTCACTGGCATGGTTTGCATACACCTGCTACGATGGATGGTCACCCAGTTAGCACCATCGCGCCCGATGGGCGCTTCGACTACGACTTTAAGGTGCGCAATCGGGGCGGCACATATTGGTACCACACTCATGCGCACGAGCTAACAGCAAAACAAGCCTACAACGGCTTGGCCAGCTTCTACTTGGTAGATGACGACGATCAACGCAACTTAGCCAAAGCACTCGATTTGCGATTAGGTGAAACTGACCTACCGCTTGTCATTCAAGACAAACAGTTTGATGCACAAGGCAGACTGGTCTACAAGCCTAATGCCCACGAGTCTATGATGGGCTGGTTGGGCGATGTTGTGCTAACCAACCTCACGCCTAATGCGGTGCACACCGTTACACCGCGCACCTATCGCTTACGCTTGCTGAACGGGTCTAACGCACGTATTTACCGGCTAGCGTTTGTCAGCGGTAGCATACCGCTAGAGTTCACTGTGATTGGCACTGACGGCGGCTTGATCGATAAGCCCGAAACTGCAAAAGAATCTTTTTTTGCGCCAGGCGAGCGGCTAGATGTGCTGCTAGACGCAGGGCAAGTGCAACCTGGACAAGACATTTTTCTCAAAAGCTTGACGTTTGACCCCATGGAAAACGAGGGACCCATGGGTGGTATGGGTATGGGTATGGGTATGGGTATGGGTCAGATGATGACTAGCATGGGGTCGTCACGCTTGCAGCTGGGTATAGAATTCAATATATTGAAACTAACCGTAGCTGTAGGCGATCGCATAGTGGCTAAGTTGCCATCTGCTTTGTCTCAAATTAAGCCTATCGACACTGAGGGCGCAGCACAACGCAAGATCGAGCTGTCGATGGAGCACATGCGTTTTTTGATCAACGGACGCAGCTTTAAAATGCAAGAGATTGCCTTCGATGTCAAGCGCGGCGCGGTAGAGGTTTGGAGTATCAGTAACCCAGCGAAGGGTATGCCGCACCCTATGCACATTCACGGCTTTTCATTTCAGGTGCTCGAACGAGTCAACAGCCCGCAGCAGGTGTCGGCTACGGCACGCTATGGTAAAGGTCGCGTAGTCAGCGATCTGGGTTGGAAAGATACTGTCTTGGTGTGGCCTGGAGAAACCGTACGTATTGCTATTGACTTTACGCATGATTTCGCAGGTGATCAAATCTATTTATTACATTGTCACAACATTGAGCATGAAGACGCCGGCATGATGATTAACTTTCGTGTGCTGGCGTAAAAATGGGTTAAATATCCCAAGAACTGTGTAGGGATGATGTTGCAGTCAACTTTCTCTCATGCAACTATCTCATGGATGATTTTATATATCAACATACTAAGGCGTATCACTGTGGAAACTATCGTGCATGATCTAAGCAATTTGTTCCGACAGCTAGGTATGGCGGGCGATGTACAGACTATTGATGCATTCTTGGCTAGCCACCACCTGAAGCCCGGCACACGTCTGGCAGAAGCTGCATTTTGGAATGCTTCGCAAGCACAGTTCTTAGCGCGCGCTCTGAAAGACGACTCGGATTGGTCAAGAGCAGCCGACGAGCTGGCTACACGGCTCGCCCCCATTTTTAAATGAAATTTCGCATAGATTATGGCTGCTCCGAGTGGTTGATGATCTTAGAGTTGATACATATCAAGGTTGAGTTTTGCACAGACACTTAACCTGATGGCATGCATGCCGAAAATTCTTTTTTTAAGCTGCCCTTGGCCCATGCTTCTTTGTTATCTGAAGCACCGCCCCCATTGCATACACGCCACCTCAATTTGTGGGACGACCCAGCAGAATGGGTCATGTTTAGTCGCAAGGCTGACGACTTATCTGCGACCAATGGTGTATGGGAGTCACAGGTTTTTGTGGAAGGTATGCACTGCGCTGCATGTGCGCTGAAAGTAGAGCAGGCTTTGCTTGCTACACGAGGTGTAGTGGCCGCACGCGTGAGCGCTGCCAGCAGGCGTGCCAGTGTGACTTGGTCATCGGCACTAACTAAGCCATCTCAGTGGATGGCAGCGACCCAAGTGCTTGGTTATGAGTTGACTCCCGCTAGCGATGCTTTTGCGCCAGACCATGGCCAACAAGCTGGACGGCTAGCGCTATGGCGTTGGCTGGTGGCTGGTTTTTGCATGATGCAGGTGATGATGTACGCGGTTCCCGGTTATTTTGCTGCACCCGGGGAGATTGCACCCGATATTGTTATGCTCTTGCGCTGGGCATCATGGGTGCTGAGTTTGCCGGTCGTGTTATTTTCATGCGGGCCATTTTTTAGCAATGCGTTCAGCGATTTAAAGCAACGCAGCATCAGCATGGACTTGCCAGTGGCACTGGGTATTGTGATGACCTTTGCCATCAGCACGGCGGCTACCTTTGAGCCCCTAGGTTGGTGGGGCCGCGAGGTGTATTTTGACTCGCTAACGATGTTTGTATTTTTCCTGTTGACAGGTCGATGGTTAGAGCAACGCTTGCGCGACCGCACTGCGGGTGCTTTAGGCCACTTAATGCAACGCTTGCCTGATAGCGTAGAGAGGCAATCAGCCAATGGGATTTTTGAACGTGTAGCAGTGCGGCGTCTTAGCGCAGGCGACATAGTCCGCGTGCTGCCCGGCGAAGCTTTTCCAGCAGACGGCACTATTGTGGTGGGTGATACTTTTGCCGATGAGGCCTTGCTCACGGGTGAGTCACGGCCCGTGCCGCGTTCAGTAGGTGCGCAAGTGATGGCAGGCAGCTACAACGTAGCAGCTATTGTGCAGGTGCGCATTGCCCATACGGGCAAGGCCACTCGATACGCAGAGATAGTGGCTTTAATGCAGCAAGCATCAGTAGACAAACCCCGGTTAGCGTTGTTGGCCGACAGGATTGCCAAACCGTTTTTGCTATTTGTACTGCTGGCGGCGGTAGGTGCGGCCATATTTTGGTGGCCGGTAGATCCAGCCCGCGCTTTAATGGCTGCTGTGGCCGTGCTGGTGGTGACGTGCCCGTGCGCGCTGTCACTGGCCACACCGACTGCCATGCTGACCTCGGCAGGATGGTTGGCCAAGCAAGGAGTTTTAGTGCGACGTCTGCAAGCGATCGAATCGCTTGCAGATATTGACACAGTGATCTTTGACAAAACGGGTACATTGACCCAAGCGCAAATTGGTCTAGGTACTGTGTATACGCGCGAGGGTATCTCACAAGCCCAAGCACTCCAGCTTGCGGCGGCCCTTGCGCAGTATTCTTTGCACCCGGTTTCGCAAGCCCTCGTGGCGGCGCAATTGGATGTTTCATTGTCACTACCCATCATGAAAGCTGTCAAAGAGTTTGCAAATCAGGGTCTAGAAGGTATTCTCGCGGAGCCATTTTCATACAGTAGTACGAGCCCGGTGCGTTTAGGTTCTGCCATGTTTTGTGGCGTCCAAGACTCGGTCAACGACGCGATGCAGGTGGTACTTGCTGACGCATCAGGTTGGGTGGCTCGGTTCGATCTAGATGAGATGATTCGCCCAGCCGCGCACACCACCATTGCCGCACTATTTGCGAATGGCTTCAATGTGCAAATACTCTCAGGCGACCGCACCTTGCCAGCCCAGCGTGTAGCTAGTCGTTTGGGTATCCAGCAAGTACTGGGCGACTGCACACCTCAAACCAAATTAGCACATTTGCAGGTGCTACAAGCAAAAGGGCATAAAGTCATGATGGTGGGTGACGGCCTCAATGATGGCCCAGTGCTGGCCTGTGCAGATGTTTCTGTAGCGCTGGGTAACGCTGTGCCGTTGACGCAGGCTCAATCTGACCTCGTAATACCCGGGGCGCAGCTGCAATTGCTACCCCCCATGTTGCAGCAAGCACGGCGCACAATGCAGATCGTGCGCCAAAACCTGTGGTGGGCCGCAATTTACAACGCTGTGTGCGTCCCGTTGGCCATTGCCGGCTGGCTACCTGCCTGGCTGGCTGGTTTGGGCATGGCGACCAGCTCGTTGCTGGTGTTAGTCAATGCCGCACGCTTGTCACGCAGCTACACGGTACAAACCAACATCTGATGGACATTTTGTTCTTACTCATTCCGTTATCGGTATTGCTAGCACTAGGTGTTATGGCAGTATTGGCTTGGGCTGTTTGGTCGGGTCAGTTTGAAGACATTGAGCAAGAAGCGCAACGTATTTTTCAAGATGAAAAGTTGCAAAGCGTCCCGGCAACCGGCCATTGCAATAAAGATTGATCTTTATCAAACCGTCGGACGGGAGCTGTCTACATACTGCCTTACAACTAAAGCCGTAAGGACTGTCAATGAGTGCTGTGCTTTCAAATCCCGCTGTCATAGCGCCATCAAAAATATGGAAGGCTTCGCAAGCCACGGTTTATAACGACAAAATTGTGCGCCAGTTCTCTGTCATGGCGATTGTATGGGGTGTGGTCAGTATGTTGGTGGGTGTATTTATCGCTGCACAAATGGCTTGGCCCGAGCTAAATTTTGGCATAGCGTGGTTATCGTTTGGGCGTTTGCGTCCGTTGCATACGAATGCCGCTATTTTTGCATTTGGTGGCTGCGCGTTGTTTGCTACCAGCTACTACGT
>JANLPQ010000091.1:0-42781 GCA_031367325.1 Polaromonas sp.
AGGCGAAGATGAGCCACCGGGGATCACTGCCTTCAAAGTGCGGCCTTTGCGCATACCGCCTGCAAGTTCGAGCAGCATGCTAAACGGCGTACCGAGTGGTACTTCATAGTTACCAGGCAACTCCACATCACCCGACACTGAATAAATTTTAGTACCACCGTTATTGGGCTTACCAATGTCCAAATACGCTTGACCGCCGTGGTTGATGATCCACGGCACAGCAGCAAAAGTTTCGGTGTTGTTGATGGTGGTAGGTTTGCCATACAAGCCAAAGCTGGCAGGAAAAGGTGGTTTAAAGCGCGGCTGGCCTTTTTTGCCTTCCAGCGATTCGAGCAATGCGGTCTCTTCACCGCAAATGTAGGCACCAAATCCGTGAAAAGCATGCAACTCAAAACTAAAGTTACTGCCTAAAATATTATTACCCAGCAGCCCTGCTACGCGCGCTTCTTCCAAGGCCTCTTCAAAGCGATCATAGCTTTGAAAAATCTCGCCGTGAATATAGTTATAGCCCACGGTGATGCCCATCGCGTAGGCGGCAATCGCCATGCCCTCTATGACGATATGCGGGTTAAATTCCAAAATATCGCGGTCCTTGCAAGTGCCCGGCTCGCCTTCGTCCGAATTGCACACCAAATATTTTTGACCTGGGAAGCCACGGGGCATAAAGCTCCATTTCAGGCCAGTAGGAAAACCCGCGCCGCCACGGCCACGCAAGGCAGATTCTTTGACAGTGGCAATCACTTGGTCTTGTGTCAAGCCCGCAACAACGCCTTCAGCTACAGGCGCGCCGTCTTTGCCTAGTATTTTCTTCAAGGCAGCATAGCCGCCGCGCGCTACATAGTCTTTCAAGCGCCAGTTGCTACCGTTCAAATCTTTGTAGATTTGCGGTTGAATGTGGCGGCCATGAAAGCAGGTTTGTACGCCTGTAGCTTGGAATTGGGCCAGAACTTGGTTTTCGTTCATTTTGGATTGCTCAGTTATTGGACATTAGAGTTGACTTGAGCTGTTGCGTTTCTCAAACCGTCAATCAGTTGATCCAGTTTGTCGTTGCTCATAAAGCTGCACATACTGCGGTCGTTTACCAGCATTACCGGAGAATCTGCACACGCACCTAGGCATTCTGATTGCTGCACGGTAAACAAACCATCTTGGGTGGTACCACCCATCTCGACGCCTAATTTGTTGCACAAATAATTCAGGGCGTTTTGACCATCACGCAGTTGGCAAGGCAAATTGGTGCATACGTTAAGCTTGTATTTGCCTACAGGTTGCTGGTTGTACATGTTGTAGAACGTGGTGACTTCTTTGACCGCAATCTCGGGCATGTTCAAGTAATCGCCAACAGCTTTTTCCGACGCTGCGCTGACCCAGCCCTGTTCTTGCTGCACGATAGCCAAACAGGCCATCACAGCAGAGACTTTTTGGTCTGCAGGATATTTAGCAACTTCTTTGTCAAAGCGCGTACGGGTTGCATCAGACAGCACGTACGGTGTTGCTGCGTGGTTAGCTTGTAAATTCATCGGTCAATTTCCCCGAAAACAATGTCCATCGTACCAATCACGGCAACAGCATCCGCAATCATATGGCCGCGTGTCATCTCGTCCAGCGCTGCCAGATGTGCGAAGCCAGGTGCACGAATTTTCAGGCGGTAGGGTTTGTTGGCACCGTCGCTCACCATGTAAATGCCAAACTCGCCTTTAGGATGCTCCACAGCGGCATAGGCTTCGCCTTGTGGTACGTGAAAGCCTTCGGTGAAAAGCTTGAAGTGGTGGATTAAATCCTCCATATTGCTCTTCATGCCTTCGCGGCTGGGCGCGGCTACTTTGTGGTTGTCAGTAATCACCGGGCCGGGGTTGACGCGCAACCAGTCCACACACTGTTTGATGATGCGGTTGCTCTGCGCCATTTCTTCCATGCGCACAAGGTAGCGGTCATAACAATCGCCCGTTTTACCCACCGGAATATCAAAGTCCATCTTGCCGTACACGTCGTACGGCTGCTGTTTGCGCAAGTCCCACGCAATGCCTGAACCGCGCAACATCGCACCGGTGAAGCCTAGATTGAGCGCACGCTCTGGCGTGACCACACCAATGCCTACGGTGCGCTGCTTCCAAATGCGGTTGTCGGTCAGCAGTGTGTGGTATTCCTCAAGATACTTGGGGAAGCGTTGTGTAAAGTCGTCGATAAAGTCGAGCACCGAACCTTGGCGGCCTTCGTTTAGCTTAGCCAAAGCTTTGGCATTTTTGATCTTGCTGACCTTGTACTGCGGCATGGTGTCGGGCAGGTCGCGGTACACACCACCGGGGCGGAAGTATGCAGCGTGCATGCGGGCACCGGAGACGGCTTCGTACAAGTCAAACAGATCTTCACGCTCGCGGAAGGCGTACAAAAATATCGTCATCGCACCGCAGTCTAGGCCATGGCAGCCTACCCACAGCAGGTGGTTTAGCAAGCGCGTAATCTCGCTGAACATCACACGAATGTACTGCGCGCGCTCGGGCACTTGGATGCCCATCATCTTTTCAATGGTCAAGCAATACGCATGCTCGTTGCACATCATCGACACGTAATCAAGCCGGTCCATGTAAGGCAAGGCTTGGATGTAGGTTTTGCTCTCGGCTAGCTTTTCGGTAGCACGGTGCAGCAGGCCAATATGCGGGTCAGCGCGTTGGATCACTTCGCCGTCTAGCTCTAGCACCAGGCGCAGCACGCCGTGGGCTGCTGGGTGTTGCGGACCAAAGTTTAAGGTGTAATTTTTAATTTCTGCCATGGTGTTTGCCTCTTACACGCCCTTGGCAGCACTAGATGGCACTGACTTGGCAACTTGGCTAGCGGACGTCATGCCGCCGTAGTTTTCTTCGCGAATCACACGGGGTACCACCTCGCGTAGTTCGATCGTCACGGGTTGGTAGATCACGCGCTTTTTCTCTGCGTCGTAGCGCATTTCAACGTGGCCATTGGTAGGGAAATCTTTGCGGAAAGGGTGGCCGATAAAGCCATAGTCGGTCAATATGCGGCGCAGGTCGTTATGGCCTTCAAACACGATGCCGAAAAGGTCAAAACATTCACGCTCAAACCAATTGGCTGCAGCCCAGATGTCGTTAACTGATGCGACAACAGGCAAGTCGTCGTCAGGTGCAAAAACCTTAAGGCGTACGCGCTGGTTGAGCGACACCGACAGCAAGTGCAACACCACGCAGTAGCGCGGGCCGTCATACGCGCCGTCTTTGTAATCGACATAGTCAACACCGCACAAGTCCATCATTTGCTCGAACTTGCAGCCCTGCGCGTCGCGCAAAATAGTGGCGGCCTCAATGTAGTCAGCCGTAGTGACGAGAACTTTAACCTCGCCCAGCTCGATAGATACGCGCTTAACAAGTGCGCCTAAGGCGGCTTCAACAGCAGCTTTAGTGGTCTCGGGATGTACAGCAAATGCAGTCATGGAATTTGCCTTAGGTTTACACGCGCGCAATAGTTTGCGTGCGGCGAATTTTTTGCTGTAATTGCATGATGCCGTAGATCAAAGCCTCTGCGGTCGGCGGGCAACCGGGCACGTACACATCGACTGGCACAATGCGGTCGCAACCGCGCACCACCGAATAACTGTAGTGGTAGTAGCCACCACCGTTGGCGCAGGACCCCATGGACAGTACCCAACGCGGCTCGGGCATTTGGTCGTACACCTTGCGAAGCGCAGGGGCCATTTTGTTGCATAGCGTGCCAGCCACAATCATCAGATCAGTCTGGCGCGGGCTGGGGCGAAACACGATGCCAAAACGGTCTAAGTCATAGCGCGCCGCACCTGCGTGCATCATCTCTACCGCGCAGCAGGCCAGGCCAAACGTCATGGGCCACAACGAGCCTGTCTTGGCCCAGTTAATCACCGCGTCTGCCGTGGTGGTAACGATGCCTTCTTTGAGTACGCCTTCAATCATTTTTGAGTGCCTTTGATACTTTTAGCTTGTGCTTTAACTTGTGCCAGTTTCATTGGTTTATTCCCAGTCTAGAGCGCCTTTTTTCCATTCGTAGATAAAGCCTACGACCAGAATGCCCAAAAAGATCAGAACCGACACGAACCCCAAAACACCCACGTCTTTGAGGGCTGCTCCCCAAGGGAAAAGAAAGGCGATTTCGAGGTCGAAAAGAATAAATAAAATAGCTACAAGGTAGTAGCGTACGTCAAACTTCATGCGCGCGTCTTCAAAGGCTTCAAAGCCACACTCATAAGGGGAGTCTTTAGCGGCGTCGGGCCTGCGGGGGCCAAGAATATAGCCAAGGCCCTGGGGCACGATACCGACGCCGATACCCACCAAAATAAACAACAGGACAGGTAGGTATTGCTCGAGGTTCATAACATCTGGCTTAGTTTATGGCTAAGGCGTCTTGTGGCTGTATGTCTAACGCCATCCGCACCATAGCGGGGAGGCTTACTTTGCTTAACCCAGGCTATCCACGCACGCAGATAACCCAATTTTGGTGCCGACGGCGAGACTCGAACTCGCACAGCTTTCGCCACTACCACCTCAAGATAGCGTGTCTACCAATTCCACCACGACGGCCGTTTTTTTCTGTCCCAAAGCGTGAGGATTTGCCTGTATGGAACACCCTAGAGTTTACCCTGAAAAAGCTTTGTTTTCTCTCGACAGCATTGCTTTTCCTAGGTAGCGGCTAGGGGCTTAGATAAACACGTCCATTTACTTGCTGGGGATAGGCGCAGCGCCAGATGCGGCAGGTGCTGCGCCGGGGGTTGCAGCAGCTGGTGAAGCGGGCGTAGCTGGCGCAGCAGATGTGCCTGAAGCTGGCGCTGCGGGTAGTACCGCGGGCTGGCTGGCACCGGTAGGAATCGGTGCCGAGCCGCTAGCCGCACCAGAAGCTGCACCGGCGGGCGCTGTGATAGCACCTTTTTCTAGCACAGAGTTCACCCCTGTAGGACGCACGCCGCTGAAGTAGGCCAACGCCAGGGTACAGACAAAAAACACAGCGGCCAAAACGGCGGTGGCACGCGACATAAAGTTGGCGCTGCCGCTAACACCCAGCAGGCTGCCAGAGTTACCCGAGCCGAAGGCGGCGCCCATGTCGGCACCCTTGCCGTGCTGCACCAAAATCAGGCCAATCATGATGAGAGCGCTGAGCATTTGGATAGCCACTAATACGGTGTTGACGATTTGCATAAAAACTCCTAAATCAATTCTACAAATATGTTTTAAATTTCAGATACTATTAATTTTATAGCTGCTTGAGCAGTATTCTATTGGGCTGCAGCCATAATTATTAAAAAATCTGCAGCTTTGAGCGACGCGCCGCCGACTAAACCGCCGTCAATATCGGGTTGGGCTAGCAACTGCGCTGCGTTGGCCGCGTTCATGCTGCCGCCGTACAAAATCTTCACGCGCTCTGGGTGGGTGCTGGCCGCTTTGATCTGCGCACGCAGCACTGCATGCACCGCTTGCGCCATCTCAGGGGTGGCGGTTTTGCCAGTGCCTATGGCCCACACAGGCTCATACGCCACCACGATTTCGCTGATGCAATGGCCATTGTCGTGGATGACTGCGGCTAGCTGGCGCTTAACCACGGCTTCGGTCTGGCCCGCTTCACGCTCGGCCAGCGTCTCGCCCACGCATACGATGGGGGTGATGCCGTGGGCCAGCGCCGCTTTGGCTTTGAGCGACACAACAGCGTCGGTCTCGCCATGGTACTGGCGGCGCTCGGAGTGGCCCACGATGGCGTAACGCACGTTAAATTCGCGCAGCATGACGCCAGATGTTTCGCCTGTGTAGGCGCCGCTGGCATTTGCCGAGATGTCCTGCGCTCCTAATTGCATAGCTGCTTGAGCAGGATTTGCTTGGGTTAGAGCGCTAAAAAGCTTAGAAATTTGGTCTAAATAAGGTGTGGGAACGCATACTGCCACATCGCAGGCTACAGCCCCGGCGTGGTTGACCGAGCCTTGTGTTTGCGCAATACCTTGCGCCAGCGCCTCTATCAGCGCTTGGTTAGCTGCCAAGCTGCCGTTCATCTTCCAGTTGCCAGCAATCAGCTTTTTCATACCTTGCTCCAGTCCAGCACGATTTTGCCAATGTGCTGGTTCGTCTCCATCAGCGCATGGGCTTTAGCCGCGTCTTGCGGGGCAAACACGCTGTGAATCACGGTTTTTATCTTGCCTGCCTCAATCAGCGGCCAGACGTTTTTAAACAACGCTTGGGCTATGGCGGTTTTGAACGCGATGGAGCGTGGCCGCAGGGTGGAGCCGGTGATTTGCAAGCGGCGGCGCAGCACCAAGCCGGCATTGAACTTCGCATCCACACCGCCCTGCACGGCGATAATGACTAAGCGACCATCCTCTGCCAAACACTCAATCTCGCGGGCTACATAGTCGCCAGCCACCATGTCTAAAATCACGTTCACGCCAGCCACAGGGGCGTTAGACAGCAAACCGCGCTGCACTGCGCTGCCTTGTGGCACGCTTGGTGACGCGGTTTTTGCTGCTGTATTTGCAGACGCTTCGCTGGTGATGCGTTTGATTTCTTCTACAAAATCTTGCGTTTTGTAATTGATGGCATGGTCCGCGCCCAGTGCAAGGCACGCGGCGCATTTCTCGTCGCTGCCCGCAGTGGCTATTACGGTGCTTCCAAGCGCTTTGGCCAACTGAATCGCCGTTACGCCAATGCCGCTGGTACCGCCCTGCACTAGCAAGGTTTCGCCCGGCTGCAAGCGTGCGCGGTCAAACACGTTGCTCCACACGGTAAAAAACGTCTCGGGCAAGCAAGCGGCTTCGATGTCGGTCAGCCCTTTTGGCACTGGCAAACATTGGCCCACGGGCGCTGCACACAGCTGCGCATAACCGCCGCCTGCGACCAGCGCACATACGCGGTCGCCTAGCTTAAAACCTGCAGTCTGCATGGCCGCAACGTCGCCGCCTACGATGGTGCCCGCCACTTCCAAGCCTGGCAAATCTGACGCACCCGGCGGCACGGGGTACAGCCCCGTGCGCTGCAGCACGTCTGGCCGGTTAATGCCCGATGCCGTCACTTTGATCAGCACCTCGCCTGCGCCCGCCACTGCGTCTGGGCGCATGCCCAGTTGCAGCACGCTAGGTGCGCCAAAAGAGGTGATTTCTACAGCTTGCATCGGTATTTTTTATATGTTGAACGGGCGTTTCAGCCCGTAGATACTGCTCAAGCAGCTATGAAATTCATAGTAGTAGAAGGATAATTCGACAGTCAATAGGATAAGTGATGTCCAGCATATGCGGCACATTTGCCAGACACCACGACCTATTTCTCTACTACCAGCTTGACAGCTTACTGCTGTTGCTGGTCTTGCGCAGGACGCTCGAGCAGTGCACGCATTGACAACTTCACGCGACCTTTTTCGTCGGTTTCCATAACTTTAACGCGCACAATCTGGCCTTCTTGCAGCACGTCGGTCACTTTGTTAATGCGCTCGTTGCTGATCTGGCTGATGTGCAACAAACCGTCTTTGCCGGGCAGCAAGTTGACCAATGCACCGAAGTCGAGAATCTTGGTGATCGCGCCTTCGTAGATTTTGCCAATTTCCACGTCAGCGGTAATCGCCTCGATGCGGCGCTTGGCTTCATCAGCTTTGGCGCTGTCGGTCGAAGCAATGGTGATCGTGCCGTCTTCGTCAATGTTGATCTGCGTGCCGGTTTCTTCGGTCAGTGCGCGAATCACAGCGCCGCCCTTGCCGATGACATCACGGATCTTCTCAGGGTTAATCTTCATGGTGAACATCTTGGGTGCAAAGTTAGACACTTCGGTCTTCGCCTCGCCCATCGCGGTTTGCATTTCACCCAAGATGTGCATGCGCGCTTCTTTGGCCTGGGCCAATGCTACTTGCATGATCTCTTTGGTGATGCCCTGGATTTTGATGTCCATTTGCAGCGCGGTAATACCGTTGGTGGTACCAGCCACTTTAAAGTCCATATCGCCCAGGTGATCTTCGTCGCCTAAGATGTCGGTTAACACGGCAAAGCGGTTGCCGTCTTTGATCAGGCCCATGGCGATACCAGCAACATGCGCCTTCAATGGCACGCCAGCGTCCATCATCGACAAGCAGCCGCCGCAGACGGACGCCATAGAGCTAGAGCCGTTGGACTCGGTGATCTCAGACACTACGCGCAGTGTGTAGGGAAACTCTTCTTTGGTAGGCAACACTGCAATGAGTGCGCGCTTGGCCAAACGGCCGTGACCGATTTCGCGGCGCTTTGGGGTGCCTACACGGCCGGTTTCGCCAGTGGCGAACGGAGGCATGTTGTAGTGGAATATGAAGCTGTCATGGAACTCGCCAGACAGTGCGTCAATGCGCTGTGCATCACGGTCAGTGCCCAAGGTGGTGACCACCAAGGCCTGTGTCTCGCCGCGTGTAAACAGCGCTGAGCCGTGGGTGCGTGGCAGAACGCCGTTGCGAATTTCAATCGGGCGCACAGTGCGCGTGTCGCGGCCGTCGATGCGGGGCTCACCTGCCAAAATTTGGCTACGCACGAGTCCTGCTTCAATGTCAAACAACATGGATTCGACTTTGACGCTGTCAAACTCGGTGCCCGATGCCTTCAAATCAGCCATGACTTCAGCATAGGCCGTGCGGCATGCGTGGGTGCGAGCTTGCTTGTTGCGCAACTGGTAGGCTGCGGCCAATTTAGCTTGGGCAAAACCGCCTACTTTGGCGATCAATGGCTCGTCCTTGGCTGGGGCTTTCCAGTCCCAGGCTGGCTTGCCAGCGTCTTTGACCAATTCATGGATAGCGTTGATCGCCACTTTGCTTTGCTCGTGGCCAAACACAATGCCACCTAGCATGATGTCTTCGCCCAATTGCTTGGCTTCAGATTCCACCATCAACACAGCAGCTTCGGTGCCCGCCACGATCAAGTCCATTTGGCTGTCGACGAGCTGGGTGTTGCTAGGGTTAAGCACATATTCGCCGTTGATGTAGGCCACGCGTGCTGCGCCAATCGGGCCTGCAAACGGGATACCGCTGATAGCCAGCGCAGCGCTTGTAGCAATGAGCGCGGGGATGTCGCCCAGCACGTCGGGGTTAAGCGACACGGTGTGAATCACTACCTGCACTTCGTTGTAAAAACCTTCTGGGAACAGCGGGCGAATCGGGCGGTCGATCAAGCGGCTGGTCAGGGTTTCAAATTCGCTAGGCTTGGCTTCGCGTTTGAAAAAGCTACCGGGGATTTTGCCTGCGGCGTAGGTTTTTTCAAGGTAATCGACTGTCAGCGGGAAGAAGTCTTGACCGGCTTTAGCGGTTTTAGAACCTACTACGGTGGCCAGCACTACGGTGCCGTCCATGTCCAGCAGCACAGCGCCGCCAGCTTGGCGAGCAATCTCGCCAGTTTCCATTTTGACGGTGTGGTTGCCCCATTTGAAGGTCTTGGTCACTTTGTTAAAAATACTCATTGAGTTTCCTATGGCTATTATTTCGATAGCTGCTTGAGCATTTTTTAATTGGGCTGCAGGCAGAAGTCATTTATAAAAGTACATTCCCTGTACCCATGGGTCGAAGCTTTAAGTCAGAACACGATGCCATCCCAGAGAAAGTTTGTAATTCACACTTTCTTTGGAATGACACAGCTTCAGCCCTGCTTTGTCAACTCCGAAGTAAAAAACGCCTGAGCTAGTGAACTAACTCAGGCGCTCTCATGCATTACTAGCACTTATTTGCAGGCAAGCCACGCCGTAATAATTACTTACGCAGACCTAATTTAGCGATCAGCGCAACGTAACGTGGTGCGTCTTTGTTTTTGAGGTAAGTCAACAAGCTTTTACGGCTGTTAACCATACGCAGCAAGCCGCGACGACCGTGGTGGTCTTTGGCATGCAGCTTAAAGTGGGGGGCCAGCTCGTTAATACGGGCGGTTAAAAGCGCAACTTGCACCTCTGGGCTACCGGTATCACCGACTTTGCGGGCATTAGCCTTAACGACTTCAGCTTTGGTTGCTGTCAACATAGAAAATTTCCTTTAAATTCAACCACTTACATACAAATTTGTGTAAACAACTTGTCTATGTAAGTGGACACTTGCGTACGCCAGTGGAATTACCGACGCCGTGCTTATCTTCACAGACTGAAACCTGCGAAGCCTTTCATTATAGCCTGAAGCTACGCACCTTATCGCTTGCCAGACTCAGGCGCTGGTGGCTCTTGGGGCTTTTGCTCTGCGTTTTGCTCTGGCTTTTGGGCGCCTTGTAACTGGCCAGACGTTCCTACGCTCACGGTAGCGGGGCCTACGCCTACCCCTACCGAGGCGCCTACGCGGCCGCCAGAACCGACACCTACGCCGATGCTACCAAAGGGGCCGATTGGGAAACTGACGCCTACACCTGTGCTGACGTTAGCGCAGCCTGTGGCTAAAATCAAGCTAAAAATAGCGGTAGGCCAAGTAAATACTGCTCGAGCAGCTCTTAATTTCATAGTAATCCTTTGGCGTAACACGGCACATCCACTCTGTGCTGTTGCGTGTTGATGCAGACTACTCTACGCCAATCCGGGGTTGCCTGCCATGCCTTGCAGTCTCGGATTGTTCAAAACCAAGGGTTTGATGACTTTTTGCGCTTTCAGGTACGTTTCCACCACATCCCACACGGGCGGACCTGCGTTTTTATTGGCCTCGGCTACCGGGGCCCAGCCTGCGACTTTGTAACTTTTATCCGCGTCAATCAATTTGCCGCCTAGGCGCATGTTGCTGATGCGCGCGCCGGCCTTGGCTGTCGGGTCGCACGTGTATTGCATGCCGCCCACGCGCACCATGTCTCCCCCCTGCTGGTAATACGGGTCGGGGTTAAACAGGTTGTCGGCTACGTCTTCCAGCACGTTTTTAATTGTCTCGCCGGTCATATCGCTGAGCGTGGTCCAAGGGTAGGTGATAGCGGTTTGGTCCATCACATGCTCGCGCGTGATGGCCTGGCCGGGCAGCAGCGATGTACCCCAACGAAAGCCGGGCGAGAACGCAATTTGTCCGCCGCGCACGTCCATCAGCGCGTCGATGATCAATTGATCGAAAGTGCCGCTGAAGTTGCCACGACGGTACAACAAACCCTCAGTAGTGGCCAGCGTTTCTTCTAGCTTGGCTTTGAACGGTGACCGCACTTTGTCGATCAGCGCTTGCATGGCTTTGTCGGCAGGCAAGTAGTTGGCAAAAATGGGCAGCAGCTTGTAATTGATGCCTACGACTTTTTTTTCTTTCACATCAATGTCGAGCACGCCCAGAAATTTGCCGTTGCTGCCAGCGTTGGTCACCAGCGTTTGGCCTGCGGGGTTTTTTACCATCGTGGGCACGGGTACGCCATCGTGGGTGTGGCCGCCAAGAATAGCGTCGATACCGGTCACGCGGCTGGCCAGCTTTAAATCCACGTCCATGCCGTTATGGCTTAGCAGCACAATGGCTTGCGCGCCTTTGGCACGGCATTCGTTAACTTGTTTTTGCAAGTCGTCCTCACGTATGCCAAAGCTCCAGTTAGGCACTTGCCAGCCGGGGTTGGCAATGGGCGTGTACGGAAACGCTTGGCCGATGATGCCCACTGTCACACCATTCATTTCTTTGATGACATAGGGCTTGAACACCGGGTCTTCAAAGTCTTTGGTCTTCACGTTTTGCGCGATAAAGTCGATGCCTTTGAATGCACCACTGGGTGCAAAATCTTTGTCGATAATCTGCTTAACGCGTTCTTCACCGTAGGTAAATTCCCAGTGTGCGGTCATCACATCTACACCCAGCAGCTTGGCTGCGTCCACCATGTCTTGCGCGCCTGTCCACAGGCTGGTGGCACTACCCTGCCATGTGTCGCCACCGTCTAGCAGCAGCGCACCGGGGCGGCTGGCTTTGAGCTGCTTGACCAGCGTGGCCATGTGCGCAAAGCCGCCCACCTTGCCATACTGTTTGGCCGCACGTTCAAAATCTAGGTAGGTGTGTGCGTAGGCCAATGGGCTACCTGCTTGCATTGCCGCGTATTTAATTAAGTTTTCTCCTATCAAATGCGGCACCCTGCCCGCCATGCTACCTATGCCAATGTTGGCACTAGGCTCTCTGAAGTAAATGGGCAATAACTGCGCATGGCAGTCTGTCATGTGCAACAAATGTACGTTGCCCGTTTTCGGCACGTTGTAGTTGATAGCTGCCTCATGCGCGCTGGCTTGGCGCGCTAACGGAAAGCCTGCTACGGCTGCAGCAGTGAGGATGGATGAGAATTCGCGGCGGCTAAGGTTCATAGGGTCGGATTTCCGAACTTCCGGACGCGAAGGTTGCGCGAAGGACGCGAAAGAAATCCAAAAAAATAAATAAAACCCTTGATCAACAGGACTTAAGCAAGTCTTTGGTCTTTTTATTCTTTTGGTCTTCTTCTTTTGTCTTACTTTCGCGTCCTTCGCGTAATCTTAGCGTCCTTCGTGTCCGGTATTAAAAAAGAATTTACTTATTAACCGGTGACTCAGGGGACAACAGCAGTGCCATCACGTCTTTGATCTGAGCCACAGTCAAAATACCTGCATCACCAAAGCGCGGCATGTTGCTGCACAGGTTGACACTGTGGGTGTTCCAGATGCGTGCCCAGGTGTACTTCACCATGGCTTCTGAATCTTTAGAGGCTGGGTCTTTCACGCCGCGAATGCTGCCGTATTTGAGCAGTGACGGGCCTTGGTTGCCGTAGCTAATTTCAGTCGGGCTGATTTGGTGGCAGGCGTAGCAGTTGGCACCATTGGGCACACCGGCCACGTCGCTAAACTGCATGCCACGCCCGTTTTGCGCGATTTTCTCACCCTCTTTCCAGTCGCCTACATAGTTGCCATCTGCTGGGTAAGGGATTTTTTCGTACAGGGCTTTTTCTAGTTTTTCGCGAGTGGCTTTGGGCACGTCTTGGCCTGTAGCATTAGCTTCAGAGCAAACTTTCTGAATCTCAGTTTGGTCTAAGCGGTCTAGCTTGGCGATGCCGCGCTCGGCAAAGCTGCTTTTAATCGCGGCCAATCCATCAGCGCCGCTGGGGGTTGTGCTGCAACTGGTGAGGACTGCTAATGCAGTAGCAAGCATTGACAATTTTACTACTAATTTAATAGCTGCTTGAACAGGATTTACTTGGGTTACAAGACGATTTATCATTATATTTAGCCTTTCTAGCGCTTGATCGCTGGTGCGGCCATCTTGCCGCCATTAGCGTTGACGCCCATAAAGGTGATCAAATCAACCGACGTTTGCGACAGGTATTGCAACTCTGGAAAGCGCTGCTGCCGAAAGCAGTCATACATGCGCCATTGCATGGTGCGCACTGCGCCCTGGCTTACGCGGTAAGCCGGCCATTGGCTAAATGCAGCTTGCGCGGGGCCAGGCTTGGTCAGGTTGGGCAGGTCTTGCAGGCGAATGCGCTTGCCGTCTTCGCTGTGGCAGCTGGCGCAACTAAAGTCGTACGGCCCGCCTTTGAAATAAAACGCTTGCTGGCCGCGTGCGTACGATGCTTTTTCCTGTGCATGGCCTTGCGGCACGTTGATGGTAATGTCGCGCGATTCGTCGTACACATAGGCTACTAAGTCTTCAATCAGAGTAGCCTTGGCACCCTCAGCACTAAATGCGGTACTTGCTTTGAAATCTTCGCGCTTGGCACCTTGTAACGTGACCATGCAATGCACCAGCCGACTTTCAACGTCCATTACTTTGCCTGCATCTGCAAAATATTTAGGCAGCACAGCCACCGCACCTTTGACCTTGCCTACACCTACCCCTAGGTCACATGACTCCAGGCTCAGGTTATTCGGCCCCCGCTTGGCTTTGTACAGCCCTTCGCCACGCGCTGCATTTAAATCAGCCGGATTGCCGTCTTGCAAGCTTTGCCGGTATTCGTTGATGGCGTCCTGGGTAGATTTTTGCTGCGCATACGCGTTAGTGTGCAAAGCGGTAATTGCTATAAATAGCGTAGCTGCTTGAGCAGTAAATGCTTTGGCTGTGAGCTTATTTTTCATACAAATTGTCTCTACTATTGTGATTATTATGAAGTTAAGTGCGAAGATTTTTAATACCGGACGCGAAGAGCGCTAAGGTTTCGCGAAGGACGCAAAAAAAGAAAATACATAAAAATCCAAAATTTAAAAAGCAACCTACTAAGTTGAGTCATTTTGAATCAGTTTTTTGGTTTTATTTTGTCTTCTTTCGCGTCCTTCGCGAAACCTTAGCGCCCTTCGCGTCCGGTATTAAAGTATTCGGTATTAAAGTATTTCCGTATCGAAAACCTTAAGCAATAGCCGCCTCGTCTGTGCGCTTATCGCCTTTGTTATCCACCCAGTTCACAATCACTTTGTCTCCTACTTTGCCGCCGGTAAAGCTAAACTGCACAAACGGGTTTTTAGACACCGCTGGGCCCCATTGGGCGCTCATCACGGTTTTGCCGTTGCACGTAGCGTTGATGGTTTGGATAAAGTGTGCAGGCACTACTTTGCCATCGGCACCGCGGCGCTGGCCGCTTTCCATGTCGTGGCTGACCAGTACACGTACGGTCACTTTATCGCCTGCTGCTTGGGCGCGAATGCGCATGGGATCTGCCATGGTGTTTCCTTAAAATTTATGTCGATATGTGAATGATCAGCCGCCGCAGCCGCCCAGGGTAACTTTGACCTCTTTGACAGCGTAGACAAACTTGTCGCCCATCTTGCCAATGGCATACACGTTGGACGACTGGCCCATCTTGACGTTGGTGGCAAAGTTGGCCTCGGTGCCGGGCAAAACGTCAAACACTGCGGTCAGCGCATTAGGGTTTTTTTCAATCACAAAGGCTAGTTGGGTAATGGCCGGGTTGCTGGTAGAGGCACCGATGCGCACCACGTTGCCGTTCTCCGCTATCTCGGGCGCAGTTAGCACGATATCTTTGGTCTCGGTAGCGGCGCTGGCACCACCAAGGCCTTTGACAGCATCAGCTAGGTTTTTAGTTTCAAAAGCATTTTTGTTCCACGCCTGCGCGTGCGCGGCAGTGGGTAGCCAGCCCGTTGCCGCGGCCAGTGCCAAGGCAGTAGTGCCTGAACTTTTTTGTACGAATTGACGACGTTCCATTGATGGACTCCTGTTGCAGTTAATTTGAATGTAAATTGATTGTAAAAAATAATGTCGTTTTGTGCTTCGGATCATTCCCTAACGAGTAAGTCCGCCAAAAGGATTACACCTTACGGTAATCACTTAAAAATAGAGAACATGGGCCTGTATTCCCTGCATAAATCACGCTTAATTTTTGTATGAATAAAGTTTTATTTTTGTGCTCCTTGCACTAGCCAGCGCGCCACTTGCGCGGCATCGCCTTCGCTGATGCTTTGTGCAGGCATGGGAATTTGCCCATACACACCTGAACTGCCCGCTTTTATCTTACCGCTCAAGTAGGCCTGAGCATCGGCCCGCGCACCTTGTTTGGTCGCAACATCTTTAAAGCTTGGCCCCACCAGTTTGCTGTCCATCGCGTGGCACGCTACACAAGCGTATTTCTGCAATACAGGCATCACGCTAGCACTGGTCATACTGGCGTTTGTGCTGCCGGGTTCACCCAAAGATGCTACAGAACCAGTAGCTGCTTGAGCAATACTTACGGGCTTACTCAGTGTTTTGTCTGTCAAATTTGGCCCTGATGCAGCACCAGATTTCAGGGTGTCTGCACCCCGCAAGCCACCCACACTGCGCGACTGCTCCGCCAAGTTGCCGTGTGCATTGCGTGCATAGTCAGGGATCAGGCTAGCCACTGCGGGGTGTGTAGCGCAGTTAGTTAGACAAGTGCTGCCTTGCACATCAGGCTTGGCCGTTGCGCCTAGCTGTTTAGTTCCCTGTTGGTTTGGCCACATGGCATGGGCCGTTGTGGTTCCCAAGCGGTTGGGCAAGCGCTTTTGCGTCTCAGCCATATTTTTGTCGCTTAGCGTGTAGTCTGCGGGCACTACATTGCCTAAGTTAAGCAAATAGGCCGTCACGGCATACACCTCGTCGGGTTTGAGCGACTTGGGCGCTGTCCACGGCATAGCGCGATTGATATAGTCCCATAGCGTAGACAGTTGCGACACTTTCATCATGGTGGTGCGGGTGGGTGCGCCGCCGTTGAGTTGCAAGCTGGCCACTTTGCCGCTGGCCACATCTTTGGCCGTGGTGTAGCCCGCCAATGGGGTAAACACTTCGTTGCTCTCGCCAAAGCTGCCATGGCAACTGGCACACTGCGCCTCCCACACTTTCTCGCCCTGCTCGACCGAGCCTTGGCCCTTGGGCAGCCCTTTGAAGTCGGGACGTACATCAATGTCCCACGCTTTCACTTCGTTGGCTGTCGCAGTTTTCCCTATGCCTTCGAACTTTGATTGCGATAGCGTTAACGTTGGTAGGGTTAGTAGTGCTGCTAAGGCTAAAAATCGGACTGCCGGACGCGAAGGGCGCGAAGGTTTCGCGAAGGACGCGAAAAAGAAAATACAAAAGTAAGACAAAAAAGATTTAAAAAATAAACAATTAAATGATTGAATTTTTTTATGGATAAGACTCATATTATGATTTTTTAATTCTAAAAATTTTGTCTTCATTTTCTCCCTGTCTTCTTTAGCGTCCTTCGCGCAACCTTCGCGCACTTCGCGTCCAAAATCTTCGGTATTTGACTTAAGAGAGCTGAACATTTTTTACCTCGCCGTTCTCGCTTACCAGCCAGGTTTGAATCGCGTTGTTGTGGTAGATTGATCGCGTACCGCGCACCTTGCGCAGCTGGGTATACGTGGGCTGGATTTGCCCTGTTTCGTCTACGGCGCGAGACAACAGCAAGGCGGGTTGGCCGTCCCAGCTCCAGTCAAAGTTAAAACGTGTAAGGCATTTACTGAGCACCGCGCCATCTAAGCGTGCAGGCCGCCAGTTGCGGCCACCGTCTACTGACACGTCTACCTTGCGCACCTTACCGCGCCCGCTCCAGGCAAGACCTGTGACGTTGTGAAAACCTTTGTCTAACAGTACCTGTCCGCCGCTGGGCGAAGTAATCACGCTTTTGATTTCTTGAATGCTGGTGTACTGGCGGTGTTGGCCGTCAGGCAGTAAATCGACGTAGTGAATCGTCTCGTCTTTGGTGGCATAGGGCATGTCGCCCAGCTCGATGCGGCGCAGGTACTTAACCCAGCTGACACCTTGCACACCGGGCACCACTAGGCGCAGCGGATAACCATTCTCGGGCCGCAGCATTTCGCCGTTTTGGCCGTAGGCTACCAGCACTTCGCCACTGTCTATCAAGCTCATGGGGATCGTGCGCGTCATACTGGACCCATCGGCGCCCTCGGCCAGTACAAACTTGCCGCGCTTGTAGTCTGCACCGCACATGTCCAGCAGCGTTTTAAGCGGCACGCCCGTAAATTCACTGCAGCTGATCATGCCGTGTGTGTACTGCACGGTGGGTACGGCTACGTTGCCCCACTCCATGCCGGTGTTGGCACCACATTCGATAAAGTGCATGCGTGACACACTGGGCAAGCGCATTAAATCGTCCATGGTAAACACCATCGGTTTTTTAAGCATTGTCTCATCGCTGCCATTGACCATCAGGCGGTGTTTGTCTGGCTCAATATCCCACCAGCCTTGGTGGTGCCGCTCAAAATGCAGGCCGCTAGGCGTGATGATGCCAAACAAGCCTTGCAGTGGCGCAAAGCTTACGCCCGATTGGCTTACACGGGTGAGGCCCGGGCTTTCGCGACGCTGCAGGTTTTTCTCGTGCACGCTAGGTACACCATAGCCACGCGCCGCTACACCTTGGCCCAAGGCTTTTGTATGGTCGGGTAAGTTGACGATATTCGTGTCGTCTGCTGCGTGCGCCTGCGTTGTGCCCGCTAATGCTGCGGCAATGGCCGAGGTAAAAGCTCCCGCCATGAAGCCGCGCCGCCCGCCATGCACAGCGCTGATCTGCGCGCGGGTTAAAAAACTCTCGGGTGCAGGCTGTAGAAATCGGTTAGTTCGCATAGTTGTGTATCTAATCAAGATTAGCCATGCACCACCAGACGGTCGCTATACGCGATGTGCGCAGGCTCGTCCAACTCAATCGCGATTTGTGTGCACACGCTGCGACACAGTGTCATGGCGCGCTCGCTTTGAATACGGTAGATTACTTGTGTGCCTTCTTTGCGTTTAGTCAAAATACCGCTGCGGTACAGCACGTTAAGGTGCTGGCTTAAATTAGGCTGCGATGAGTCAATCTGCTGGAGCATTTGCGACACCGCCAGCTCACCATGGTACAGCACGCTTAAAATTTTCAAGCGCATGGGCGTAGACAACACGCTAAACAATTCTGCAGCGGCTTGAAAAACTTGCCCCGCAGAATCGGCACCAGATTCAAAGCCCATAGTGCTTTGCTTTGCTCTCACAGAAGTTTTCATTTGGTGCTGTCTCTCTCAAATTTAATTAAATGCGCAATGACTTATATTCAAACGATTAAAAAAGCCTGCGCACTTTACGCACAGGCTTTTTTAAAAATTAACCCAGCGTATCTGCCCAAATGTTTTGCGCCCAGTTCATGGCGTACACACCTTCTAGCAGCGTCACTTCAGGCCTCAAATCAATGGCCGAAACTCCGCCGGAGCCAGCCACGGTTTTAAACGTCTTCTCAGCAGCCACATACTCGTGCACGCTAGCCACATGCACCACATTTTTGTCGTCTACAAAGCTGTAGCAGGTGTTGGTCAGCATGGGCGCAGGGTTGATCTCCCAACCGCTTAGCTGCGCCACAATAGCTGCGGCTGCTACCTTGGCATGGCTGTTAGCCATGTGGCCGCTCTTGGGCATACCCGGCGCGATTTGAATGCTGTCGCCTAGCACATGCACATCTTTGGCAGCGGTAGATTCAAAGCTTTGATAATTCACACCGCACCAGCGGTTGTTGGCTTGGTTATTTAAGCCGGCCTGCACTGCGATAGTGCCCGCACGCATACTGGGCAGCACGTTAAGCACAGCGGCTTTCACGTCGTCTTGAATTTCAAATTTGAGGGTGCCGGTTTTGGCGTCGACTGCGGTAGCTTTATGGTCGGCGCGGTATTCAATCATGCCTTTGTACTGTTCGGCCCACACTTTTTTAAACAACGCGCCTTTGGAAGTCACGTCGGGATTGCCGTCCAAAATTAACACCTTGCTTTTTGGCTTAGCTTGCTTGAAGTACCACGCCACTTGGCAGGCACGCTCGTACGGCCCCGGTGGGCAACGGTACGGCGCCACGGGGATGGTAATGGCAAACACGCCGCCATCGGGCATGTCTTGTAGTTGCTTGCGCAGGGCTACTGTTTCCGCACCTGCTTTCCAGGCTTGCAAAATTTGGCCACTGACTTGCGCTGCAGCCAAGCCTTCAATGCTGCCCATCATCAATTCAATACCAGGCGACACCACGAGTTTGTCGTATGCAATCGTAGCGCCGCGCGCTAGGGTGACAGTCTTTTTGCCAGCGTCGACTGCAATGGCCATGTCTTTAACAACGGTGATGCCGTGGTTTTTAGACAGTCCGGTGTAGGCGGTTGTGAGGTCGCCTATTTGTTTACTGCCACCCACCACCAAGTTAGACATGGGGCACGAAATAAACTTATCATCAGGCTCGATCAATACCACATCAATTTTGTAGTCGGACAGCATGCGTACATATTTAGCAGCAGTAGCGCCGCCATAGCCGCCGCCAATAACCACCACCTTAGCTTTGCTGGGGATGCTGGCTGTGCTGGCACAAGCGCCTAGACCTAAAAGGCTGACCGCTGCGGAGGACTGGAGAAAGCTTCTGCGTTGGATGGACATCGTGCTCTTCTTACTTCTTTTGCGCTGCAAAATAGGCAGCCACCTGCTCTATCTGCGCGTCGCTGTAGCCTTTGCTGATCTGGTGCATGATGGTAGCTGGCCGCGCGCCGCTTTTAAAAGCTTGCATCTGCGCGATGGTGTAGTCTTTAGGAACACCCGCCAGACTGACCACGGCAGAGCCTTCTACGGCTTTGCCGTTGGTGCCGTGGCAGTTAGCGCACGTAGCGGCCAAGGCTCTGATGTTCAACTGCTCTTGATTTTGCGCATGTGCAGGGTATGAGGCACACAGCAACAAGCTGGCACTGCATAGCGTGCCACCAATGTAAGAAGTAATTTTGCTATGCATAAAGCGCCTTTAAATTTCAGTGCAAATATTAGAATATAAGCAATCAGTTATTTTAGGCACGCTCAGCATTTGATTTACAAGGACTTACCCTTATCAAAGTTAGCATAGCCACACTTGGCCGCAGCAACTAATCGTCGTGTTTGTTTTTATGCTTATTTTTGTGCTTACCATGACCATGCTCTTCATAATATTCGGCGTAGTCATTCTTCACAAAATACACTGGTTGGCCACAGGCGTTGTACTTGTAACAGTGCTTTGACCATTTCTTGGCATGGCCGGGCGGCACGTGCATATAGATAGGTGCAGGGGCTACTACCACTGGCTGTGCCACCACCACCACAGGCCGCGTGATGATGACCGGCTGCGGATAGATCACAGCGGGCGGTGGCCTTGTGCCTATCTCGACCCTGCCGTAGACGCCGGGCTGGATCACACCGCCTACGCTTACGTTCACATCGGTTTGGGCGTAAGCAAGGTTACCCAAAGTTAGTAGACCAAAAATTGCGCTGTAGCGCAGGGATAGCTTGGTGATTAGCATGTGTCACTTTCTAGTTGTTAATGTATTAATAACGCGCCAAACATGATTTGGGCCTACATCTCTAAAAGTAACCCTTCTGTAGCGCCAAACCCTTCTGTTACATCAATTTTCCCAGCAGCGTGAAGAATTTTGTAGCAAATTAATACATCTGATGCTATAAAACATAAGTAGTCACTAAACGAACCAGCACTTAGAGCAGGTTATTGCACTAAGGCGAACATTATGGATTTTTACCACAACTATAAGCATACCCGCATCACACTAGCCTTAGCCGCTGCATTAAGCCTGCTCACCACGGCTGCGCAGGCGTTGGTAGACGAGCCCGTAAAGCAGGCTTTAAATCTTGTTGACAATGGCCAAGCGCAGCAAGCATTTGCAATGCTGGACCCCTTAGAAGCTCAACGTGCAGGCGATGCCGACTTTGACACCGTACTGGGCATTGCAGCTAACGAAATCGGCCAGTACAGCCGCGCCGTATTTGCGCTGGAGCGTGCCCTGCTGGTAGCCCCTGATAACGGACGGGCGCGTGTTGAGCTAGGCCGCGCTTTGTTTGCTCTGGGCGACCACCGCGGCGCACGCGCAGCGCTGGAGCAAACCAAGCTGCAAGGTGTGCCCATGCAAGCGGCCAAAACTATTGACGACTATTTACAGGCTATCAACCGCAGTGAGGCGTCCAACCAAGCATCAATGCAATGGTATGTAGAGGCTGGCTTGGGGCGCGACACCAACGCTAACAGCGCACCCAGCTCGCCCGATGTGGCCGTACCCTTGTTTGGTGGCTTGGTCTTTTCTTTAAACCCGTCAGCAGTGCAAAAACCCGCTAACTACACCAGCCTGGCAGCCGGTCTTACAGGCCGTCTGCCATTGGCCCCGCGCTGGTCGATGATAGGCAGCGCTAGCCTGCAGCAGCGGCATAACAGCGGCGATGCAGATGTGTTTAACAACCAGCAAATCGACGCAAGTCTTGGCGGCGCTTATCGCGTAGACCAGCACGAGCTGAGCTTAGCGATGCAGCTAGGCCAAAGCGAGGTTGACCACCAACGTGCGCGCACCCAGCGCGGCGTGGTGGCAGAGTGGACCTATCGCCCCAATGGTTTTGGTCAATGGGGCACCTACCTACAACACGGCCGCATCAGCTACCCTAGCACGCCTGTGCGCGATGCTGACCGCACTGTAGTAGGCAGTAATTTTGCGCATTTGTCGCGTACCGGCTGGCTTGCTTATGCAGGCGGCTATGTGGGTGCTGAGCGCAAGCGCACCGAGCTGCCCGGCACCGACCATTTAGGTCATCATCTGCGGGGGCTGCGCGCAGGTTTGCAAAAGACTTTGAACGAACAAGTCGCCTTGTTTGGCAATGTGTCGTTCGAGGAGCGCCGCTTCAATGCGGATGATCCCATATTTTTAGTTTCGCGGCGTGACAAGCAAACCAACGTCAGTTTAGGCCTGTACTGGAGCCCAGCGGTGCAGTGGCGCATCACGCCACTGCTGAGCTACACGCAAGCGCAGTCCAATATCGTAATTAACGATTACAGCAAAACTTCTTTTTCAGTCACCGCGCGTCGAGATTTCTAAACACACTTTCACCCACATTCAAGCCCGCCAAGGATTCCACCATGCCCACACCCCGTGCACAAACCTTTCGCCTAAACAACGCCAGCTTGCTGTGCGCACTAGCCGCCGCCTTTCCGGTGGCTGTGCAGGCCAACGCGGGCGTTGCGCAATTTACGTCGGGACCCGTATCTGTCAATAAGGCAGGTGCCGCCGCAGCCAACCTGAACAAAGGCGGTGTAGTGGCTAGCGGCGACACTATTGTCACTGGCGCTGAAGGCCATGCGCAGTTGCGGTTTAGCGATGGCGGTTTGGTAGCGCTTACCCCTAACTCACAATTCAAAATTGAAAATTATGCAGACGTCAACGATGGCAAAGCAGACCGGTTTTTGGTTAACCTTTTGCAAGGCGGCATGCGTGCCATCACTGGGTTAATCGGTAAACGCAACCGTGACAACTACAAGGTACAAACCGCTACCGCCACCATTGGCATTCGCGGTTCAGGCTTTAGCTTGTCCTATAACCCTGACAACACTTTATCGGTCACCACTGAGCTAGACGGTATTGAGGTATGCACTGCTGCAGGTTGTATTGGTTTGACAGCAGGCGAATCAGCACTTGTAAAAGCCAGCGACTCAGCCCCGCAGCGTACCAATAGCCGCAGCAGCCTACCCATTCCCGCACCGCGCCGCGAGCCGCAGGTGGTGGGTGACAAGACCAACGCGTCAGGCACAAGTGCGGGCACTTTTGCAGCGCTACCTGCCATGACTCCGGCTCCGGCCCCGGCCCCTACTCCTACCCCACCGCCTGCCCCTGTACCGCCGCCATCCCCTTCGACCAACCTGACCCAAACTGGCTGGGCTATACGCACAGCAGATCTTTTAGACAACGACACTAGTGGCCCTCCACCGCCTCCTGGTGTGCAAACCCCGCTGCCCTATGCGTTTCGCGCTGCCGACAATGGTACTTACACCTCTACAGCCACAGGCACACCTGTGGACTATGTAGCCGCTACACAAAGGTTTGACTGGCAAACCGGCGTGGGCGCGGCCAGCGATCAAAGATTTACCGATACCAATGTTGACCCCGCAGCAATATCGCCGTTTATGGTGATGGGTTACCGCACACCATCGGCTTATCTGGTCAACGGCGCAATACAATCCGGCACATCAGTGTCTACTTTTGTCACCGGTGCGCCCTCATCAACGGCCGGCTTGGCAGCCATGGCAGGCGCAATGCCCAGCGCACGCTACAGCCTTCTGCAAGCGACACCGGTGTTCAGCAACAACAATTCTAGCGAGAGCGGAGTAGCTGGATTTTTGACGCCAGCCAGCTACGTCAACATAGACTTTACCGGTGTTGGCAATTACTTAGACGTCAATTTAAATGTGTTGTTTGCCTCAGGTAATCTGGCCACCCGCGACGTTACGTTAAGGGGCACGGGTCGCGCTACGGGTAGCACCTTTAGCGGCACGCTAGCCACTACCAGTAGCGCTTGCAGTGCGGGCACAGACATTTGCAAGCTTGGTAATTTTCAGGGATTTTTTACCGGCCCTGCGGGCGCAGCCAATTACCTGGGTCTGTCTTACGGCGCCGAAACCAATAGCAATGGCCGTTTTGCTGGCGCAGCAGCGTTTGGCAACCCGACGCCGATTACTCCCTCGTTGCCAGCAACGCTGGGCGTTGACTATCACCTGAGCTACGCTTACGGTGATGCTAATGGCGCTAGCAATACCGAATCTTTTAATTTTGGTAGCGCGACAGGGCAAACCGTCAATGTATTACCCGGCCAAGTTCTCAACCAGTTCCAAGCCAATCTAGGATCACAATTTACCCAGTTGAACCGAGGCCCCGAATCGGCTACAGACCAAAGTGGCCGCATTGGGCGCTACGGCGACGCCAGCTTTATAGGCTGGGGCTACTGGACAGGTGGCACGCGTACCGTAGACGCTGGAGCAACTAATAACCTGTCGGGCACACACTTTTTGATTGCGTCACCCGCCACCGGATTGGCCGTGTTTGCTGGCGGCAACGTGCAAATGCAGTACAAATTTTTAGGTGGCACCAACCCTACAGCTATGTCGCTAAGTGGAACCAACAGCATCGGAAACCTGCTTAACGCTACGCTACAAGTTAACTACAGTGCTAAACCTACGGTGGATGCAGGGGTGACGGTACAGTTTGGTGGTGCCACTTTGCCTACGGTATCTGTGAGTGGCATGGTGCTTAACATAACTACTGGCAGCTTTGGCACTGGGCCATCACCGTTGCGGGTTAACGGTACGCTCAGCGGCAACCAAGGCAGCTACGGCGGCTTTGTGTACGGCTTTAACGATGTAACACTGGGCGCAGTACGCGGCACCGCTGTTTTCCAACGTTGAACCCGCGCGTTTGCTTGCGGCACTAAACCGCAATTGCATCTCTGATCTGCTGCAGCGCAGCAGGATCGTCCATCGTAGCCAAGTCCCCGGTGTCGCGGCCCTCGCACACGGCGGCAATCGCGCGGCGCAGCATTTTGCCGCTGCGGGTTTTGGGCAGCAGGGTGACAAAACGTACGCGCGCAGGGCGGGCTACAGCGCCTAGCTGCTCGTCCACCAGTTTCATCACTTGGGCTTCTAGTTGGGCTTTGCCTGCTTCGGTCGCTATTTGGGTGGTGTCTTTCACGACGGCAAAAGCCATAGCCACTTGGCCTTTCAGCGCATCGGCCACACCCACTACCGCTACCTCGGCAATGTTGGGATGCGATGCAATGCTTTCTTCAATCTCGCGCGTGCCCAAGCGGTGGCCTGCCACGTTGATCACGTCATCAGTACGGCCTAGAATAGTGTAGTAACCGTTCGCATCGCGGATGCCCCAGTCGAAGGTGCTATACACAAGCTTACCGGGTACGCTTTTCCAGTAGGTGTCAACAAATCGCGCATCGTCACGCCACACGGTTTGCATGCAACCCGGTGGTAGCGGGCCTTCAATGACCACCACACCCTTCTGGCCGTGGCCCGCCATTTCCTCGCCTGTGCCCTCGTGCAATAGCTTGACGTTGTAACCGTACATCGGCACGCCAGGGCTGCCAAACTGAGGCGCTGGGCCCGTTAATCCCCCGCCATTGGCAGTGGCCAAAATAGGCCAGCCCGTTTCGGTTTGCCAATAGTTGTCGATCACCGGTTTACCAATACCTGCGCTGATCCAGCGCGCCGTGGGTTCATCGACTGGCTCGCCCGCTAGGTACAAAGCCTTCAGGCTACTTAAATCGTATTGTGTGAGATACGCAGGGTCTTGCTTTTTTAAAACGCGAATGGCCGTTGGCGCACTGAACATATGGGTGACTTGGTACTTGTGCACCAAGCTCCACCAAATGCCGCCATTGGTACTGCCGTCCATGTCGCGGATAGGTGTGCCTTCATAAAACAGCGTGCTCATGCCCGCCAATAGCGGCCCATACACAATGTAGCTGTGCCCTACTACCCAACCAATATCGCTGGTAGCAAAGTACACCTCACCAGGCTTGCAGTCAAAAATATATTTCATACTGGCAGCTAAGCTCACAGCGTAGCCACCTACATCGCGTTGCACGCCTTTGGGCTTGCCTGTGGTGCCGCTGGTGTACAGCGTGTAGCTGACATCGGTAGCGTCTAGCCATTCGCAAGGTACTTCAGCGTACAAGTGTTTTTTGCGGGCAGATCCATAGTCTACTGCTGGGACAGCTATAGATTCAATAGCTGCCAGCTGTCGATCTACCATCAGTATCGAGGTAGGTTTGTGCTGAGCCAGTTGGATAGCCTCTGCCAGCAAAGCTGTGTAGGGCACGATTTTGCCAGCGCGTGAGCCGGCATCTGCTGTGATGATGACTTTGGGTGTCGCGTCATCAATGCGCTGCGCCAGCGACACACTGGCAAAGCCGCCAAACACCACCGAGTGGATGGCACCGATACGCGCGCAAGCCAGCATGGCAAACGCTGCCTCGGCCACCATGGGCATGTACAACAGCACACGGTCGCCCTTGCCTACGCCCATGTCTTTCAAAATAGCCGCCATGCATTGCACTTCCGTGTGCAGCTGGCGAAAGGTGTAGGTTTTTTCGGTATTTGTCTCGGTGCTGATGTACACCAAGGCGGCTTGATTAGGGCGGTCTTTCAGGTGGCGGTCTACCGCGTTGTGGCACAGATTAGTAGTGCCACCCACGTACCAGCGTGCGAACGGTGGGTTGCTGTAATCACAAATTTGTTGCGGCTGGGTTTGCCAGTCAATCAGCTGGGCCTGTTCTGCCCAAAACGCTTCTGGCTCGCTCAGTGAGCGTGCGTGAAAGTCTGCAAATGCTGTCATCTTATTATCTCCGTACTTAGCCGCAAAACCAAAGCCCAATTATGATGATAGGCCTTGCTGCGTTCTGACGGGTGGTAGCGGTGCATACACCACCTGCGGTGTACACATATATGCTATTGATTAAATAGCTGCTTGAGCAGGTTCTACGGCCTAAAGAACCTAAAACACTTAAAAAATCTGCAAGCTAATCCAATAAGCAATAGCTGCAACAAACGCCGACGCCGGAATGGTAAAAATCCACGCCCACACGATGTTACCGGCCACGCCCCAGCGCACCGCACTCATGCGCTGCGTGCTGCCTACGCCCACGATAGCGCCCGTAATGGTGTGCGTGGTCGACACCGGTATGCCCATGGCCGTGGCAGTAAACAACGTAATAGCGCCGCCTGTTTCCGCACAAAAACCACCTACGGGTTTCAGCTTGGTGATCTTCTGGCCCATGGTTTTAACGATACGCCAGCCACCAAACATCGTGCCTGCACCTATGCAGATGTAGCAGGCAATCACCACCCAAATGGGCAGGTAATCTTTGGTGGCCATCATCCAGGTGGGCAAGCCTTGCACGCCCGCTGTAGTGGCTGCAATCAACAGCAGCCAAATAATGCCAGCGGTTTTTTGCGCATCGTTACCGCCGTGGCCTAGGCTGTAGGCGGCAGCAGACACCAGCTGCAAGCGGCGAAACCAGCGGTCAGTGGCAGAAGGCTTGGCCCGGCGACAAACCCACGCCACGGCCACCATCATCAGCGAGCCCAGAATAAAACCCAATAAGGGGGAGATAAAGATAAAAGCCACAATCTTTAAAACACCCGTGGCGATCAGCGAACTGGCGCCTGACTTGGCAATCACCGCGCCCACAATACCGCCAATCAGCGCATGCGACGAGCTGCTGGGAATACCGTAGTACCAAGTGACAATGTTCCAGGTAATAGCGCCTATCAATGCACCAAAAATCACATGCGTGTCCACTACATTGGGCATGACGATGCCTTTGCCTATCGTGGCCGCTACGCTGAGGTGAAAAACAAAATAAGCTACGAAGTTAAAAAATGCCGCAAAGATCACGGCCTGCCCTGGGCGCAGCACGCCTGTGGACACTACGGTGGCAATTGAGTTAGCAGCGTCGTGAAAACCATTCATGTAGTCAAAGGCAAAAGCCAAAAACAGCAGCATGAAGACGACCCCAAGGGTGGTTTGAGTGTTATCCATAGTTGTTTAGTTGTTATGGAATTAAGAGTTCTCGAGGATCACGCCCTCAATCAGATTGGCCACATCTTCGCATTTGTCGGTGATCGTCTCTAGCAGCTCGTACACGGCTTTCAGTTTGATCAGCTCACGCACATCGGGCTCTTCACGAAACAGCTTGCTCATGGCGCTGCGCATCACGCGGTCGGCATCAGATTCAAGCTTGTCAATTTCTTCGCAGGTTTTCAGCGCCGCTTCGGCCGTATTTTTGTCGCTGATGGTGCTAAGCATTTTGACGGCAGCGGCTAAGCGTTCACAACACTTCACACTGATGTCAGTCAGGCGTTTGATGTCATCTGTCATTACCTTCACGTCGTACAAAGCCATAGTCTCAGCAGAGTCTTGAATCAAGTCGGCCACATCGTCCATGGTGTTGATCAGCTTGTGGATCTGCTCACGGTCAATTGGCGTAATAAAGGTTTGGTGCAACATTTTGTTGACGTCGTGCGTCACGCGGTCAGCAGCACGCTCGGCATTGTCTACATCACGGGTGTACTGCTCCCGCAGGTGCACGTCGTTGTAGTTAGCCACCAGCTGCGAAAAAGCCCGCGCCGCCTCGACAATGCGGTCGGCATGCTGGTTGAACATTTCAAAGAAGTTACCTTCGCGGGGGAGCAGTTTGCCAAAGAACATGGAATACCTTTGAGATAGTGACTGTTGTGTGTCGGTTTTGTGACGGATTCTACGCCATGGCGTCTGCGCGATTGAGTCGTAAAGCTCTAAATTAGCGCATATTCTGACTAAGGCATTGGTATGGTCACAACATCGTCATATTTGATCTCTAGCATTTGGCACTGTTACAGAAAGAAAATATGCAGCACAAATGGATAGCAGTTAGCGTAATAGCCTTCGGTACGTGGGCGGGTGCGCAGGCCCAAGACTTTACTTTTGGCTTATGGGGCGATATGCCTTACGTCAAAAACGGCGATGCACCCAAAATGCAAGCCGTGCTGGACAGTATCAACGCTTCGGATATTAAATTCTCTTTATACGATGGCGACATCAAAGATGGCAGCTCCCAATGCACAGACGACATCTACAGCAGTGCTGTCACCATGTTTAACAGTTTGAAAAAGCCCGTCGTCTACATCCCGGGTGACAACGAATGGACGGACTGCCATCGCACTAACAACGGTGGCTACAACAATCTGGAACGCCTAGAGTACATTCGCAAAACGATGTTCACGTCTCAGCAAAGCTTTGGCCAAGAAAAACTGAAACTCACTACGCAAGGCACTGTAGGCCAAAAATTTGTAGAAAACACCCGGTTTGAGCATGGCAATATCGTCTTTGTGGGCCTGAACGTGCCCGGCAGCAATAACAACTTGGTGCTGGACGAGAAAGATTGCAAAAACAAAAGTGCCCGCAGCAGCGCTGACTGCGAAGCGGGCAATGCTGAGTATGCAGAGCGCGATGCCGCCAATATCGACTGGTTGAAAAGCAGCTTCAATGCAGCTAAATCATCTGCAGCCAAAGGTGTCGTGATCGCTTTTCAAGCTGACCCTGGATTTGATTTACCAGAAACTGAAGACGCAGATGAAAGTAAAGAAGCTAAATTCAAAGGCTACCGAAAATTCATCGACGCCGTAGTAGCAGAAACTGAGAAGTTTGCAGGCCAAGTACTACTGGTGCATGGCGATACGCACTTTTTTAAAGTTGACATGCCACTGTACACGCCCACCAAACTGCTACCCAACCTTACCCGTGTACAAACCTTTGGTAGCCCGTCCAACCACTGGGTGCATGTGACAGTAGACAGCAAACAGCCTGAAGTGTTTACAGTGCGACCAGTGATCGTGAAGCAAAAATAATTACGATATTAAAAAAGCCCCGTAGCTTGCATTACGGGGCTTTTTGACGAGTGGCTCACGTCAATAGTTACGCCGCTACTTTCTCACTGTCTTCCATCTGGTCAAAGTTCATGTACTTGTAGACATTGGCGCTGTCTTTGTTCAGCGCGGTAACGTCGGCCAAATATTCGGCTTTGGTGGGGATGCGGCCTAGCTTGGAGCAAATGGCGGACAGCTCGGCGCTGCCCAGGTAGACGTTGGCGTTTTTGCCTAGGCGGTTGGGGAAGTTGCGGGTGCTGGTAGACATGACTGTGGCACCTTCTTTAACTTGCGCTTGGTTGCCCATGCACAGGCTGCAGCCGGGCATTTCCATACGTGCGCCTGCCGTGCCAAACACGCCGTAGTGGCCTTCTTTGGTCAGCTGGTCGGCGTCCATCTTGGTGGGTGGAGCCATCCACAGCTTGACGGGGATGTCGCGCTTGCCTTCTAGCAGCTTGGATGCTGCGCGGAAGTGGCCGATGTTGGTCATGCAGCTGCCGATAAACACTTCGTCGATTTTGGCACCCGCTACGTCGCTGAGAGTTTTTGCATCGTCCGGGTCGTTGGGGCAACAGACTATAGGCTCGGTGATTTCGGCCAGGTCAATCTCGATGACGGCTGTGTATTCAGCATCTTTGTCGGCTTTCAGCAGGTTGGGTTTAGCCAGCCACTTGCCCATCTCGTCGATGCGGCGCTGGATGGTGCGTGCATCAGCGTAGCCGTTGGCGATCATGCTTTTGAGCAGCGCAATGTTGCTGTTCAAATACTCAATCACCGGGGCAGTGTTCAGCGCCACGGTACAGCCTGCGGCCGAGCGCTCGGCGGAGGCGTCGGCCAGTTCAAACGCTTGTTCGATTTTCAAATCAGGCAAGCCTTCAATTTCTAAGATACGGCCCGAGAACAAATTAATTTTGCCTTGCTTGGCCACGGTTAAATGCCCAGACTTAATCGCGTACAACGGTATCGCATGCACCAGGTCGCGCAGCGTTACGCCGGGCTGCATAGTGCCTTTAAAGCGTACCAAAACACTCTCGGGCATGTCTAGCGGCATCACGCCAGTGGCAGCGGCAAAGGCGACTAAGCCAGAGCCTGCCGGAAAGCTGATGCCGATAGGAAAACGCGTGTGGCTGTCGCCGCCGGTGCCCACGGTGTCGGGCAGCAGCATGCGGTTGAGCCAGCTGTGGATAATGCCGTCGCCAGGGCGCAGGCTGATGCCGCCGCGCGTGCTGATGAAGTCGGGCAGCTCGTGGTGCATCTTCACGTCCACGGGCTTGGGGTAGGCGGCGGTGTGGCAAAACGACTGCATCACCAAGTCTGAACTAAAGCCCAGGCAGGCCAAGTCTTTCAGCTCGTCACGCGTCATGGGGCCGGTGGTGTCTTGTGATCCTACGCTGGTCATCTTCGGTTCACAGTACGTGCCGGGACGCACGCCTTGGCCTTCGGGCAGGCCTATAGCGCGGCCCACCATTTTTTGCGCCAGCGTAAAGCCTTTGGTCGACGTGACCGGTGGTGTCGGCAGGCGGAACAGTGTGGACACTGGCAAACCCAGTGCCTCGCGCGCCTTGGCGGTCAGGCCGCGGCCTACGATCAGCGGAATGCGTCCACCGGCGCGCACTTCGTCAAACAGCACATCGCTTTTTACTTTAAACGACGCAATCTCAACACCGTCTTTCAGTGCCTTGCCGTCGTAGGGGCGCAGCTCAATCACGTCGCCCATGTTCATTTGGTCTACGTCCAGCTCAATGGGCAGTGCGCCAGCGTCTTCCATGGTGTTGTAGAAAATGGGCGCTATCTTGGCACCCAAGCACACACCGCCAAACTTCTTGTTAGGAATAAACGGAATGTCTTCGCCGGTAAACCACAGCACGCTGTTGGTGGCTGATTTGCGTGACGAACCGGTGCCTACCACGTCGCCCACGTAGGCGACGACTGCGCCAGAGGCTTGGGCCTTGGCATGCAGTGCGTTGATCTGCGCTATCGGGCCGCGCTTGCCGTCTTCTTCGGGCGTAAACGGCGCGCCGCCCCTTATGTTCTTTAGCATGGCCAGTGCGTGCAGCGGAATGTCGGGGCGGCTCCACGCGTCGGGCGCGGGCGACAAGTCATCGGTATTGGTTTCGCCGGGTACTTTAAACACGGTAAGCATGATGCTGTGCGGTACCTCGGGGCGCGAGGTAAACCACTCGGCATCGGCCCAGCTTTGCAGCACACCCTTGGCATGCGCGTTGCCTTTGTCGGCCTTGGCTTTGACGTCATGGAACTGGTCAAACATCAGCAAGGTTTTCTTCAGCCCGGCGGCGGCTACAGCGGCCACAGCTTCGTTGTCTAGCAGGTCGATTAACGGGGTTAAGTTGTAACCGCCTAACATGGTGCCCAGCAGCTGGGTAGCTTGCGCGGGGGTAATCAAGCTGCACTTTTCGGTGCCGTGGGCAACAGCGGCAAGGTACGACGCCTTGACCTTGGCCGCGTTGTCTACACCAGCGGGTACGCGGTGCGAGATCAGCTCGACCAAGGCTGGGCCTTCGCCAGCAGCGGGGTTTTTCAGTTGCTCGATCACGTCGCCGGTTTGCTGGGCGCTGAGCGGCAGTGGCGGAATGCCCTGTGCGGCACGTTCGGCTACGTGGGCTTGGTAGGTTTGCATGAATGCGGATGGCATGGTAATTAGCTCCTTCGTTTAGCTTCAATGAGCTTAAATATAATAAGAAATACGGCTTTCAAGCCGTAGATACTGCTCAAGCAGCTATGAAATTTATAGTGTTTAGTTTACTGTAAATGTTATTTAGTAGGTGCGTCTAGCACGCTAGCAGGTGGATTGGTTTTCATTTGCGCGGCAAAGGCTTGCTGCGCTGTGCCTGCACATTCGTCGGCAATGCGCTGGCCCACACGCTCATTGAGCAGCATAGACTTGTTAGAGATTTGCAGCCACACGCCACCAGTTTTTTTGTCTTCCAGGCGCACTGCGCCTGTGGTGGTCACTGCAGGCACCATGCGAAAACGCTGTTTGCCCGAACTGACGGTAAAGTAACCCGGCATCTTGGGGTCGCCCTGCACGGTGACTTGGTTGCCGTTCTCACAGGCGATGCGCCCGGTGTAGACAAAATCTGCAATGGCCAACTGCTCAGGCGTCAGCGCTTCTTCTGCGGCCACACTGGCAGCGGCCATTTGGTTGGCCTTGGTTTTGGTTTGGGTACGGCTAGAAGTTTGTTTAGTTTTGTTGGCTGACGTTTGCGCCATGGCAGCGCCTGCCCATTGCAGCGTAACGCAGGCGGCGATGGCGCAAACAGCTTGAGTAGTGGTAATTTTCATGGTGTCTCCTGAGGGTGTGCGTGCACATTGCGCAGCGCTGGTTTGAAATAAATACCTAGTTCAGCCGGTAGCTTACGCCCAGTTTGGCTGGCGCGCTCTAGTATCTGCCAGTAATAGCGGTAACTTGCGCGGTCGTGTAAGCTGCCTTGGTAGCTGATAGGGCCCCACTGCGCGGCATGGGCTGCAGTAATGATATGGCAGGCGGCGTCCATGTCAGCCTCAGTCGGCGTGAAGGCTGCGATGATGGGGCGGATTTGCGCAGGGTGAATACTCCACATGCGGCTGTAGCCTAGCTGGCGGCTGGCTTGGGTAGCAGCGGCTTGCAGGGCCGCGGTGTTGGTAAATTCAGTGACCACACAGTGCGAGGGCACCTTGCCATGCGCGTGGCAGGCCGCCGCTATTTCTAGCTTAGCGCGCAGCACCAGCGGGTGGGTAAACTGGCCTGCGCTGCCCATGGCGTCGGCTGGTATCGCGCCACCATGCGACGATACAAAATCCATCAAACCAAAACTAATCGACTGCACACGCGGGTGCGCGGCGATGGTGAATACTTGCGCTACAGCGGCTGACGATTCGATCAACACATGCAGCGGAATGTGCGCGCCGCCTGCTTGGTTAATAGCCAGCAACGCGGTTTGCACGTCAACCAAACGCTCTACCTTAGGCAGCATGATGTAGGCCAAACGCTGGCCTGCACCTTTGACCAAAATGTCGATATCGGACGCAAACGAGGGATGGTCTACCGCATGCACGCGTACGCCGATGCGCTGTGTAGAGACATCTGCATTTACTACGTTTTTAATAGCTGCTTGAGCAGTATTTACGAGGCTTACCACCATATTTGCGTGGTCAACCTCACCGCCCACGGGTGCGCCGTCTTCGCAGTCTAGCGTGGCGTCAAACACGCACGCACCAAACTCGTCCATCATCTGGGCCTGCAGCGCCAGCGTCTTTTGCATCCGCGTTTCGACGCCACTGTAGTGGTCACAAACCGGCAAAATTACTCTGCCAGCTTGAGACCCTAACAACACGTCGCGCGGATGACTAGCCCCCACGCTTGTCACTGCGTGTACTGCGCTGCCCCCCGAGGGGGCCTTCGCAACTTGGGGCGGCCCGGCGTTGCTCATGCCATTACAGCAAATGCTTTACGCCGTCTTTTTCGCCTTCCAACTCGGCGAGAGTTTTGTTAATGCACTCCTGGGAGAAAGCGTCAATCTCCAGACCTTCGACAATTTTGTATTCGCCGCCTTCGCAGGTGACCGGAAAGCCAAACATCGTGTCTTTTGGAATGCCGTACTGACCGTCTGACGGAATGCCCATGGTTACCCATTTGCCGTTGGTGCCCAGCGCCCAGTCGCGCATGTGGTCGATGGCGGCGTTAGCGGCCGATGCGGCTGACGATGATCCGCGTGCCTCGATGATGGCTGCGCCGCGCTTGCCCACGGTGGGTAAGAAGGTGTCTTTGTTCCACACCTGGTCGTTGATCATTTTGGCTACGCTGACGTCCTCGCTACCGGAGGGGCCTCCTTTGACCGTGGCAAAACGGTAGTCGGCGTACATGGTGGGCGAATGGTTGCCCCACACGGTCAATTTCTCAATATCTGCCACAGCTTTGCCGGTTTTAGCCGCAATTTGCGATGCAGCGCGGTTGTGGTCTAGGCGCAGCATGGCGGTGAAGTTTTTGCGCGGTAAGTCAGGCGCGCTTTTCATGGCAATGTAGGCGTTGGTGTTGGCTGGGTTACCCACCACCAGCACTTTGACGGTGCGTGAAGCCACAGCGTTCAGCGCCTTGCCTTGTGCCGTGAAAATAGCGCCGTTGATCGACAACAATTCAGCACGTTCCATGCCCGGGCCACGTGGGCGTGAGCCTACCAGCAGCGCGTAGTCAGCGTCTTTAAACGCGGTCATCGGGTCGCTGTGCGCCTCCATGCCCACCAGCAGTGGGAATGCGCAATCGTCGATCTCCATCATCACGCCCTTCAGCGCTTTTTGTGGGCCTTCAACCGGCACTTCCAGCAGTTGCAAAATGACTGGCTGGTCTTTGCCCAGCATCTCGCCGCTGGCGATGCGGAACAACAGTGCGTATCCAATTTGACCAGCGGCACCAGTAACGGCGACGCGAACAGGCTTTTTACTCATGGGGAAGACTCCAATAATTAAAATAATGAAATAGTGATGTAACGCGGATGTAACTTAACCTTATTGAAGGCTAGCGTGCCAGTGTGTCCACTGTGTGGCACGCTGCGCGCTACGGGTCAAATTACACTAAAGCCCTAGAGTTTACCCTTGAAAAAAGCGTTTAGGTCAATTTGTCTTATGTCTTATATAAGATATGATGCAGTTTAGCTATTTCAGTCCGCCTTGTCCAACAGCTACTTTAGTCACCCTTACCCTGCCATGGCCGCCGTCCCCTCCTCTGCCGCTGACGATTTTGCAGGCACCACGCCTGCTTTTAGCCCGCTGTACAGCCAAATCAAAAGCCTGATTTTGCAAAGCTTGCAGTCAGGCGAATGGAAGCCGGGCGAGGCCATTCCGTCCGAGATGGACCTGGCCGCCCGCTACCGGGTTAGCCAAGGCACCGTTCGCAAAGCCATTGACGAGCTGGCCACCGACAATCTGGTAGTGCGCCGCCAAGGCAAAGGCACCTTTGTGGCCACGCACGCTGAAAATAACGTGCAGTTTCGCTTTCTTAAACTGGTGCCCGACACGGGCGCACCCGGCAGCGAGGGCCCTGCCCAGCGCGATATTGTTGACTGCCGCCGCAGCCGCGCCAGCGCCGACATAGCCCGCGCCCTAGCGCTGAAAACGGGCGACGCCGTCCTGCAAGCGCGCCGCGTGCTCAGCTACGCGGGTGTGCCCACCATAGTGGAAGACCTGTGGCTGCCTGCCACGCCATTTAAAGGTTTAACAGCAGAGCGCCTCTCCAACTACCACGGCCCGATGTACGCGCTGTTTGAAACTGAATTTAACGTACGCATGGTGCGCGCCGACGAGAAAATACGCGCCGTACCCGCAACTGATGGTCTTGAGAAGCTACTAAAAGTAGAGCTAGGTGCACCATTACTCAGCGTAGAGCGCGTAGCCTACACGTACCAAGACGTGCCCATGGAGCTGCGCCGCGGCTATTACCGCACCGACACGCACCACTACCACAACAGCTTGAGCTAGCAATGCCTTTTAAGATCAACCATGGGCGATAAAAAATCTACCGGTTCGTCAGGCAGCTTCAAAGGCAACAAAGCGTCGCTGCCTAGCAAAATCTGCGTCACCTGCGGGCGTGAGATGACATGGCGCAAAAGCTGGGCCAAGAACTGGGAGCAGGTCAAGTACTGCTCGGATGCTTGCCGGGCGGGTAAGAAAACTACCGCTTGATTTGACGTGTTGATTCCATGGCTTGCACATGATTGCGAGCGCAGACCTCGCGGTCACGCAGCGTTGTTTCGTTCGTTGGCCTTTTGCTGTCCTGGCACCTCGCGGTCACGCAGCACCGCGCGGTATGCCCATGCCAAACGGACCTACGGCCCTTTATTGTTTGTCATAGGCACACCGAACGTTGCTGCGCTCCACTTGCGTGATTGCTGGCGAAGGACCGGCGACCAGCCCGATTCACTGTGCCCACCACAGTGCGAAACCCCAGCCTATTACAAGCGCACTGCTGTAGCGTGTGTCCTGTGGCAAACAATAAAGGGCCGCAGGTCCGTTTGGCATGGGACACACGCTGCAGCAGTGCGCGTACTAAAGCAACGAACCCGGTACAAAGCCACGCAGCAGAAAAACACCTTTCCCACACCTTCAGAGAGCGTTTTTTTATAACGAAATAGGCCAGTAACCCAAGTAAATCCTGCTCAAGCAGCTATTAAATAAATAGCGCTACGCACTACCGCTGCGCATCCATCATCTGCGTGTACCAACGTGCACTGTCTTTGAAGGTGCGCTTTTGGGTGGCGTAGTCTACGTGGATGAGGCCAAAGCGTTTGGCGTAGCCGGAGTTCCATTCAAAGTTGTCCATCAGGCTCCAGTAGAAGAAGCCGCGCACGTCTGCGCCAGCGGCCATGGCAGCTTGCAGGGCGGCTAGGTGGGTGTGTAGGTAGGTGATGCGGGCGGTGTCGTGTACCTTGCCGTTTACCAGTGTGTCGGCGCAGGCGCAGCCGTTTTCGGTGATGTACAGGGGCGGCAGTGGATAGTCGGCGTGGATTTTGCACAGTAGCTGGGTTAAGCCTTGGGGATAATTTTCCCAGCCCATGTCGGATGTGCCCATGACGTTGGGCGATGGCACAGGCGGGGTGACAGCTGATGCCCAGATGCGGGTGTAGTAGTTGATGCCCAAAAAATCCAGCGGCTGGGCAATGGTGTCCATATCGCCTGCCTGCACCACGTCGCACGCTGGCAAATCGGGGGCACGGGGATACTGCTTTAAAAACAGCGGGTCCATGTACCAGCGCACAAAGGTGGCGAACTCGCGTGCGGCCAGCGCGGTGTCGGCGGCACTGGCCGTGGCGGGCGTTGTGGGCGACATGTTGAGCACAATGCCCAGTGGCGCTTTGACGCCTGCCGCGCGCATGGCTTGCAGCGCCAAGCCATGCGACAACAGCAGGTGGTGGGCCACGCGCAGCATGGTGGCTTCGTCTTTTAAGCCGGGTGCAAACTGGCCGACTAAATTGCCCAGCACAGCAGTGCACCACGGCTCGTTGTGGGTGCAAATGCTGGCCGCGCGGTCGCCTAGCTGCTGGCCCATGAAGGCGGCGTAGTCGGCAAACCGGTAGGCTGTGTCACGCTGTGCCCAACCACCTTTGTCTTGCAGTGCTTGCGGCAAGTCCCAGTGGTACAGCGTGATATGCGGTTTGATGCCGCGCGCCAGCAGGCCGTCGACCATGCGGTCGTAAAACGCCAGCCCTGGCGCGTTATAAGCGCCCTGGCCCAGCGGCTGTACGCGCGGCCAGGCGATAGAAAAACGGTAAGCGTCCACGCCTAGCGATTGGATCAGGTCTAGGTCGCTGTCCAGCCGGTGGTAATGGTCGCAAGCTACATCACCCGTGTCGCCCCCAATCACCTTGCCCGGCGTGTGTGAAAAGGTGTCCCAGATCGACAACCCCCGCCCATCTTGGCGCGCCGCGCCTTCGATTTGGTAGGCACTGGTGGCTACGCCCCATTGGAAAGTGGGGGGAAATTTTAAGTCGGTCATGCGGTTGATTTTAGGGCGACTGGCAGCACAGTTTATGTCTAACGTTGAGTTAGTACAGCGCTGGAGTAGATAGCGCAGAATGCATGTTTTTAATTAGTTTTGATTCACTAATTTTGTATAATATGGGCCTGTAACCCAAGTAAATCCTGCTTAACCAGCTATGAAATAGATAGTAGATAGTAAACAAAGGGGGTTACTTCCCTACCAGGTCCGTCAATTTTCGAGCCTCAAACTTATCCTCGCGCGCTGCATTGTCTGGCACGCAGTCTGCAGTGTGTTGCCCGGCAGACAGCTTTTCTATGGCCTGCCACAGCAGCGCAATCTGCGCCTCTTGGCCGCTGGCGTTGTCGATCAAACCGCGCATGGCGGTGGACAAAGGGTCGTCTTCTAAAGTGATACCGTAGGCAGAAAACTTAGGGTCATGGGTGGTGACGTCGGCGCTCTCGTCGGTTTTAGACGGGATGATGCGCGCCGGTATGCCCACCGCCGTGGCCCCTGCAGGCACGGGTTTGATGACCACGGCGTTACTGCCGATTTTGGCGCCGTCGCCCACCACAAAGCCACCCAACACTTTGGCCCCGGCGCTGACCACCACGTTTTTGCCCAGCGTGGGGTGGCGCTTAGCGCCTTTGTATAGCGACGTGCCGCCTAGCGTGACGCCTTGGTAAATAGTGCAGCCGTCGCCTATCTCGGCTGTCTCGCCCACCACTACGCCCATAGCGTGGTCAAAAAACACGCGCTCGCCAATGACGGCGCCGGGGTGAATTTCAATACCGGTTAAGCCGCGTGTGATGTGCGAGATAAACCGGCCTAGCCATTTGAAATCATGCGTCCAGCACCAGTGCGCGCGGCGGTGCAGCACCAGCGCGTGCAGGCCGGGGTAACAGGTAAGCACCTCCCACGTGCTGCGGGCAGCAGGGTCGCGGTCTAGGATGCATTGAATGTCGGAGCGCAGACGAGAAAACATACTCGGTAGTGTACTGTTTTAGTCAAGTTATGGCCGCGCTAGGGGCTACCAAACAACAAGGCCCAAGCTACGAATAGCGTGGGCCCTGGGGTTAGCTAGCTGCGCTGTGAACCAGCGCTAGCTGAGGGTGAAATAAGGTACGCCACTAGTGCGCACCCGTTGTGCAGTTACATGCAGCAGGGCATCACCCCGCCTATGCAGCACAACGCGCCTGCAACGCAGCAACCGCCTGCGGCCCAAGCACCTACGCTGGTGCCTAACAAGGCGATGCTGACGGAGAGTTTGGCGTAAATTGATTTCATGGTGTTTCCTAAAAAATAAAAATTGAAAAATGAATGATGGAATTAATGACGGTTCAGGCAGCCAGGGCCATGGGCGGTCGCCAAATGTCGGTATGGGCTGCAGGTGTGGCCCGCACAGGGTAAGGGCTAACGGAGCCAGCCACTGGGCCAGCAGGTAATGCGCCAGGCTGGGCCGACGGCGCGCTAAGCGGTGGCACGCAGGTGGCGCAGCTTAGCGCTGCACCTACAGTGCAGCAGGCTTGCGGCTGGTCGCAGCAGTCCATGGCCGCAGCAGCTACGGCTACGCTAGAGCTCCACAGCACGGTGCCTAGCAGCCACACTACCAAGCAGCGCTGTATTAAGCGCTGCGGGCTGTGGCGGCTAAACATTTTTAACATATTGGTCAGTCTAATTGATGCTAGGTATTCTTACAAGCTGGTTTGTAGCAGGCCGTCTGTGGCCCGCTGTGTTGTGAGTGGAGGTCATTTACGTTGGTTTGTATCAACGGCCAGGTGCGGGCGGCAGCGCTTGCAGCATGGCTTTGGCTACACCGCGCAAGATGTGGATTTCTTCATCGCGCAGGTCGGCACGGTTGAGCAATGCGTTCAGGCGCGGCATCAGCTTTTTAGGTGCTGCTGGGTCGAGGTAGCCAATGTGTACCAAGGCTTGCTCCAGGTGCGCCAGCAGCCCGCTGACGGCACGCGCATCGGCCATTTCGCTAGGCTTGCCAGCATCTTGCACGGCAAAGCCACCCAGCGCTAGTCGCCATTCGTAGGCAACAAGTTGCACGGCGCTGGCCAGGTTAAGCGAGCCAAACTGTGGGTTGGTGGGAATGCTCAGCGCAGCATGGCAGCGGTAGACGTCATCGTTAGCCATGCCAAAGCGCTCGGAGCCGAATAAGAATGCCATGCGCGGTAAAGAAGATGCAGGTGGTTGCACGGGTGAGGGTGCAGAGGCTGTTAGGACCGTATCAGCGCCTTGTTTTGATAGCGAAATAGCGGTTTCAGGCCGTAGAACCTGCTCAAGCAGCTCTGATTTTTGTAGCATATCAAAATACTGGCGCACCGCGTAGGTGGGTGGGCCAAAGTCGCGTGGGGTCATGGCTGTGGCGCACAGGTGGTCTACGCCTTCCAAGGCCTCGTCCAGCGTGTCGACAATGCGGGTGTTGGCCAGCACATCGTTGGCACCGCTGGCACGCTGAATGGTTTCTTCGCGGCGCAGCACATTGGCCCAGCGCGGCGCTACCAGCACCATGTCGTCAAAGCCCATCACCTTCAGTGCGCGGGCGGCTGCGCCGACGTTGCCTGCGTGCGAGGTGTTGATCAGGATAAACCGGGCCATCCGAGTGTGCGCTACAGCTTAAGCGCGGCCCGCCAGGCGTTTAACGCCCAGCCATTGTTGGCTCCAAAAGCCGCGCCCGTAGTCGCGGCCCTGCTCCACTTGGTCGCGCACGCCGGTGGCATCAAAACGCTTTTCGTAATTGGCCGTGCCAAATAGTGAGTCCCACCAAGGCAATAACACACCAAAATTATGCCCACCTAATGCTTTAGACGGCGATTCATGGCCAATGCCAATAGCATGGTGCAGCCGGTGAAAGCGCGGGCTGACCAGCAGGCGCTCGCCCACGCGGCCAAACCAAATTTTAAGATTGCCGTGCTGAAAACTCTCTGACAGCTGGGTCAACGCCGTGAACGCAATAAACTGCCCCGGCGCTACGCCGATCAGCTGCGCCACCAGCACCAGCAGGCTATCAACCAACAGGTCGTCTAGCAGGTGGTTGCGGTTGTCGCTCCACACGGTCATTTGCTGCTGGGCGTGGTGCAGGCTGTGCAGCTTCCACCACCAGTTAAATTGGTGCTGGCCGCGGTGAATCCAATAGCCTGCAAAATCTAGCGCTACCACGTAGGCCACAAAGCTCAGCAGCGCGTTGCCAGAGATACCCAGCCACTGGTCTAGGTGCATGCCGCTGATGCCTTGCTGGCGCAGCGCGCCAAAGGCGGCGTCAAACAACGGGTCTACGGTTAAAAACAGCCCTACGCGAAACAGCCCCAGCCGGTGAATGGCCGTGTACAACATGTCGGTGCGGATAGTGGCGCGGTTAGTCACCGGTTGCACGGGCAGCAGACGCTGCAGGGGTACAAAAACGCAGGCAATCACTGCCAGTTGCAGCAGGCCCACCAGCAACCAACCCGCTGCGTTAAAGCCCTCTTCCAGCACGCCGGCGAGGCCTGCAGCCAGCATGATGGGCTGCAGCACCAGCTCAAATAGCCACAGCTGGGCGACGGCAAAGGTGTCAATAAACCAGTCGGTCATAGGTCAATCATTTACGGGTACTTTAAGGGTGGGTGGCGTACCACGCCTTGTAGTCGGGGTGGTGGCGCAGCGTGGTAAAGCAAAAGCCTTTTTCTTTCAGACCCACAATCAATGGCTCTAGCACGGCGGGAGCCCACGGGTCTTTGCGGCTCCATATGCCCAAGTGGGCCATCAAAATATCGCCGCTTTTAATGTCGCGCAAGGCTTTTTTCAGCAGCGCGTCGTTACTGGTCGAATCGGGCAGCTCGTCACCCAAAAAGCCTGCGGGTGCCCAACCTACGTGTTTAAAGCCGCAGGTCTCGGCCATGGCCAGTAGCTTGGGCGAGGTTTTGCCGCCGGGCGCGCGCCAGATGGGCAGTGCTTTTTTACCGGTAAATTCTTCAATGCGGTCTTTGGCCTGCACAATTTGGTCGCAGTACTTTTTAGGCTCCCACACAAAGCTGCGGCCCGCCAGCGCGCCTGCCGTGGGCTGCACGGTAAATGCAGGGGCCATGCCGCGTGCATCGCCCTTCCAGTACACATGGTCCCACGTGTGCGATGCAAAGTCGTGCCCTTCTTGGCCGCGCTGGGCCCAAAACTTTTGGCCCCACTCAAAACTCATCGACGTTTTTTCGTCTTTGGTTTTTTCATTAGCCACAAAAAACGTGGCTTTAACTTGGTGCTTGTTCAGCACATCGGCCATCATCTGCGCTACATCCATATGGCCCGTGTCTAGCGTGAGATACAGCGGTTTGTCACACGTAGGTACAGGCGCATTGGGCGGCGCTGGGGGGGCTGCAGGCGCTGCTTTTTTACCAAACAATTGGGCTGTAGCGCCCGTGGAACCTGCTAGAGCAGCTATGCAAACGATAGTAGCTAGCCAGTGGCTAGTAGGTAGCCGCAAGCCTGTTGGTGCATCCGCACCGGTTCGCGTGCTAGCAGGCACACCCGTTTTATTGCCGCGCTGCATGGTCAAGAGTCCAAACGCCATGGGGTGACCTTCCTACGTTAATGTTGCGCACTATTTTGCGCGATTCTAAATCGACCACGGTGAGCTTTTTGGCCCAGCGCGCGGTGACGAACAGCAGTTTTCCGTCTGCCGACACGTCCATGCAATCCGGCCCACCGGGTACAGCAAAGCTGCTGACCACTTCTAGCGTTTGCATGTCGATCTTGCTAATGGTGTT
>JANLPQ010000108.1:0-34715 GCA_031367325.1 Polaromonas sp.
AAATAGCTACGTAGGCTGCTGACCAAAAAATAGAGATTTCCAATGTCACAGATCAAGCGCCAAGAAATGTTCAAAGCCGCGACAGAACGCCTCGATTGTTCGGACATTCGCTGCGCGAACGCCGCACATCTTAAACGTTAGGCCGCAGACAATGAGCTCCAATCGTTCGTTCATCCCAACTGACAAGCCGCGATTTTGGGTTGTTGGCGTCCTCGCGGGTCTCGTCGGACTCGCCGCTGGCTTGTTGGCGTTCGCGGCGGCATGGAGTGACCTTCAAGCCCTCTCAGCCATCTTTAAGGTCGTGTTCGTTGCCTGCTGGGCCGTGGGCGTTTTTTCGTGGGTGGGCTTCATGGCGGGCATGCTCACGGGGAAGTACAGCGGTATAGCCGACCGCCCATGGAAGGAGCAAGTATGGTGAGTCGCGTAGTCGCCTTGCGGTCTAACATGTCGGCCCAGAGGCGACCGCCTTCGGCGGCGCCTGGCCTCAAACGTTAATGGCTACTTTGTGAAGCAAGTTAAAAACCTATAAGAAGCTAAAACCGCCTCTGCGGTACGGGAAAGTGGTTTTGCATCCAACCCCCGCCCACTACAAGCGCACTAATGTGGCGTGTGCCCTATGACAACCCATAAAGGGCCGCAGGTCCGGTTGGCATGGGGCAGACCGCAGCGGTGCGCTTGCAAGAGCAGCAAGCTGGGCAATAGAACATTAAAAACACAAGTTAAAGCACCTCAAACAGCATTTTTACTAACGAAATACGCTGGTAACCCAAGTAAATCCTGCTCAAACAGCTATTAATTTAAGAGCGTTAAGAGTTTTATGCATTCGCACTATCCGGCTGCAACCGCAGCCGAATCGGGCCTTTGGTAGTGTCAATGTCGACGACTTTGCCGCCTTGCGTATACGTCTTACAAAGTCCAAGCTTTATACAACGTCCACACGCCAATCAATACAAAACCCAAGCCTGCCACTAACTGCAGGGCGCGCGGTGACACCATGGTGCCGAGCCAACTACCTGCGACTACGCCAATACCTGCGCTTAGTGTGAGCGCGGCGCTGGCCGCGAAGAACACGGTCCATTTACTGACTGCTGCATTGCTGTCGGAGGCAAACAGCATGGTGGCTAGCTGGGTTTTGTCGCCTAGTTCGGCTAAGAACACGGCTATAAAAACGGTGAAGAAGGCTTGGAGTGCGGTGGTGGTCATGCTGCAATTTTATGCGGCAGGGGTATTCAGCGGTGTAAGCGCTTTGCCATGGATTAAATAGCCAATCAAATTGTCTGCTGCCAAATTAGCCATAGCCTTGCGTGTGGGCACGCTGGCGCTGCCAATGTGGGGGGTGAGCACTACGTTTTTCAGAGCTAGCAGCGCAGGATTGATAAGGGGTTCGCCTTCAAATACGTCTAGGCCTGCGCCTAAAATTTTATTGGCTGCCAACGCTGCGGCCAATGCGTTTTCGTCGATCAGGCCGCCTCGGCCAATGTTGACGATAGTGGCAGTGGGCTTCATCAGCGCGATCTCGGCTGCTGCTACGGTGTGGTGCGATTCTGCGCTGTAGGGCACTACCAGCACGATATGGTCAGCTTGCTTGAACAGGTCTTGTTTGCTGACGTAGCGTGCTTTGACTGCTGCTTCTGTTGCATCGTCAAGCTTGGACCGGTTGTGGTACAGCACCTTCATGCCAAAGCCGTGCGCGCCGCGCTGGGCGATGGCCTGGCCAATACGGCCCATTCCTAATATGCCTAGCGTGCTGCCAAATACGTCGGCACCGTTGAACATGTCGTAGCTCCACTTGGTCCACAGCCCTGCCCTTAGATACGCTTCGCTCTCGCTTAGGCGACGGGCGGTGGCCATCAGCAGGGTGAAGGCCATGTCGGCGGTGGTGTCGGTCAGCACGTCTGGGGTGTTGGTGCCCAGCACCCCAGCGGCGGTCATGGCGGGCAGGTCAAAGTTGTTGTATCCCACGGCCATGTTGGCGCAGATTTTCAAATGTGGGCAGGCCGCCAGCAGCGCGGCGTCAATACGCTCGCCAGCAGCAAACACGCCTACCTTGCCTTGCAGGCGTTGTAAAAATTCTTGTTTGCTCCAGATCGCGTCGGCTTGGTTAGAGTCCACCGTAAAATGTTGCTCTAGTTTGGCGACGGTCTCGGCAAACACGGCGCGAGCGATCAAAATAGCAGGTTTTGTCATAGTATTTATACGTGTTTTAAGCTGTTCAGGCCGTAGATACTGCTCAAGCAGCTATTAAATTAATAGTAGTTAATAGATCAAACCTATTAACGAAACCATACCATAGTCATCACTATAAACAGCGGTATGAGTACGCATATCGACCACGCCATGTAACCAAAGAAGCTGGGCATTTTTAAACCACGGTCTTCCGCAATGGCTTTGACCATCAGGTTGGGTGCGTTGCCTATGTAGGTGTTGGCACCCATAAACACAGCGCCTGCCGATATGGCTGCCAGCGTTGGGGCTAGTGTGGTCATCAGCACTTGGGCATCACCGCCAGCTGTATTGAAAAACACCAAATAGGTGGGTGCGTTGTCCAGGAACGAACTCAAAATCCCGGTAGCCCAAAAATAAGCCGCAGGGTTAGGCGCACCGTCTGGCCGCGTGACTGCGGCCACCACGGCAGCAAATGGCCCGTCTAGCCCAGCTTTTAGCATGGCAATGACGGGAATGATAGTGAGAAAAATACCCGCAAACAGCTTGGCCACCTCTAGCATGGGCGCCCAAGAAAATTGGTTGTCGGCATGCACTTGGGCTGGGGTCTGTTTAAACGACAGCAAGGCGATAGCCACTAACCCCGCATCGCGCAACAGGCCGGGTAGCCCCACCTCGGTGCCCATGATGTTGAATGCGATGGTCGATTTCCAAAACCCGCTCATCAGCACCAATGCCGCAATGGCTGCCAGCAGCCAAAAATTAGCCGCGCCGTCAAAACCAATGCGCGGCGCATCGGGTGTGGGGTCAACAGGCAATAGCTCTTCGCGGCGATGGTAGTACCACCAGTCCAACGCATAAAAAATAGCCAATAAGGAACCCAACATAAATAATGTTTCTGGAAAAATATGCTTGACCGTCCAGAAAAAATCAACTCCTTTAAGAAAGCCTAAAAACAAAGGCGGGTCGCCCAGCGGCGTGAGCGATCCGCCTGCGTTAGACACGATAAAGATAAAAAACACCACCACATGCGCTTTGTGCTGTCGGTTTTCGTTAGCGCGGATCAGCGGGCGAATCAGCAGCATAGATGCGCCCGTGGTGCCCATAAAGCTGGCCAGCACAGCACCAATAGCCAAGATAGCTGTGTTAAGGCCAGGCGCGCCGTGCAAGTTACCGCGTATGTAAATGCCACCCGACACGGTGTACAGTGCAGTCAGCAGTACGATGAACGGAATGTACTCTGCCAGCAGCGCATGCACCACACCCGCCGCCGCCGAACCTAGCCCAAACAGTGCAGTAAAGGGCAGTAAAAACGCCACAGCCCATGCTGCGGTTACCTTGCCATAGTGATGGTGCCAAAAGCTGGGCACCAACAACGGCATCAGAGCAATCGACAGCAAAATGCCGGCGAATGGCAAACCCCACGCTACCGATAGCTGGCTGCCGTCCAGCTGTGCGGCCAGCGCCCACTGTGGCGCGCTAGCTAGTGCAGCTATAAATGCTGTTTTACACAAATAATTCATGAATGAAATTTCTTGCAACGCGCAACTGTCATGCAGGCTGGGCAATTTCAAATACTTGGCGCAAATAAGCCAGGTATTTCTCGTCTTCGCACATATTTTTAGATGGTGTATCAGACAGCTTGGCCACAGGCTGGCCGTTGCACTGAACCATCTTCATCACGATTTGCAGCGGCACATGGTCGGGTGCGTCGCCTAGGTCGTTGGTCAGGTTGGTACCTATGCCAAAGGCTAGTTGGCAGCGGCCCACAAAGCGCTGGTACAGCTCTATGGTGCGCGGTACGGTCAAGCTGTCGCTAAAAATTAAAATTTTAGTTTTTGGGTCAACCCTGTTAGCTTTGTAATGGGCGATCAGCCGCTCACCCCATGCAAACGGGTCGCCACTGTCATGGCGTGCACCGTCAAACAGCTTGCAAAAATACATGTCGAAGTCGCGTAAAAATGCGCTCATGCCGTACACATCAGACAGTGCAATGCCTAGGTCGCCACGGTATTCATGCGCCCATGATTCGAAGGCAAAGGTTTGGCTGTCGCGCAGGCGCGGGCCTAGTGCCTGCGCTGCCTGCAGGTATTCGTGGGCCATAGTGCCCAGCGGCGTGAGGCCCAGCTTCATGGCCAGCAGTACGTTGCTGGTGCCAGCAAACTGGCCTGCGGGCCGGGTGCCAGGGTCAATGCCTAGCTTGGCGGTCAGTGTGCGCAGCACCTCCTCGTGCCAAGCTTTTGAAAAACGGCGGCGTGTGCCGTAGTCGGCAATTTTTAAGTCTTGCAAACCTTGGGCTTGCAGCAAAGCAATTTTGTCACCCAAACGCTTGCGTCCCTCATCTAAGCGAGGTGTTTTTTGTATATTGCGAAAATACACTTCATTGACAATGGCCAGCACAGGCACTTCAAACAAAATAGTGTGCAACCACGGGCCTTGCACCTTAATCTCAAGCTCGCCATCGGGCTGGGGCGCGATGGTGATGTATTTTTCGTTCAGCTTAAAAAGACCTAAGAAGTCAACAAAATCGCTCTTGATGAACCGCATACCACCCAAGTAGCTCAGCTCTGCGTCGGTAAAGTGCAGGTTGCACAGCTCGATAATTTCTTGGCGTATCTCAGCGGCATACTGGCCAAGCTGCATGCCTGGGTTGCGGCATTTAAACTTGTACTCCACTTGGGCACCCGGAAATTGGTGCAACACCACTTGCATCATGGTGAACTTATACAAGTCGGTATCAAGCAGGCTGGTGATGATCATGCCCGCATCGTACCAAACATCTGCGCGCAATTTTTAGTTTTTGAGCCAGTGGCGGCTATGGCTTACCAGCAATAGGTGGGGCAAGGTCAGTGCCGCCAGGGCCACAATCAGCCACTGCAGAACAGTGACACTATTATCTTGCACCAGCAAAGATGTATCGCGCAAAAACACCCACAATACGCCTAAAAAAACGAGTGTTAGCACCACACTGCCCACCACCGCTAGAACATAACGCTGCGCCGAGACAGCGTAGTGTCTGGCCATAGCCTGCTGCACTTTAGCGATATGGTGCACGCTGTGCCATACCCCAAAGTACAGCGCAAACGCCAGCAGCGGCGAGAAAATGGCATATGAAGCCACCACACAAGCAATCTCTAGCGCGGCACGGCTCTGTGGATGCTGCCAATTTACGCGCAACCCACTACCTGCTTGACCTGCTTGACCTGCTTGCTGTTGGCCCAGCCAGCGCACTATCCAATACACCAACCAAGCCGCCACTAGTACGCACCAAGTAATTGCCAACCAGTGCCACACCAGCCATGCGGCTAATTGATCGCCTGCTAGCAGCGGCTGCACCAGCGCAGCCATTTGCACAGGGGCCACCACCATGGGTGCCATAACACTGGCACCACCTACTGCGATGCGCGATGCCAGATCGCACTGCAACTCGCCAAAATGCCATAACGACATAGCAATCAACGCCAGTAGTGCCAAGCCTATTGACCATGACAAAACCCAAGCTGTCAGCAGTGCTAACAACAAATAAGCTGCGCTTACCAGCAACGCCTTGGAGTACGGCACAAACTGCGCCAGCAGCAACACTGCGTCTAGCGCGCCGTGCCCCATACCTAGTGATAAAGTAAGCACAACAAATACCCACCAGCCCAATGTTGGCCAAGCTTGTTCTAGTGCAACCATTGCGCCCAGGGCTGCCAAGCTGATCAACAGCTTGATGTAGCCATTTAACCTGGTTAACGTCATACGCGTTCGCCCAGGGTACGCGACAAGGCAGCGCGCGCAAAAGGCATGGTAGGTAACGCACGCATCACATGCAACCGCTGCGACCAACTGGCTTTGCCGGTTAAAAAATCTACCGTGGTTTGTGCGTTAACGGCACCAAACATTTGCATAAAATATTCTGGCGAGCGTGGCCAGTCTCGTGCCAATACATTTAAAAAGACAGCGTCCATCCAGTGCTCTACCCTAGGCCGCACAAAAGCGGCGGGCTGCCAAGCTGCGGCTCTACCAGTGTGTGCCGCGCCTGCAGAGCAGGCTAACGACTGTGCCAATTGCGTGGCGTGGTGTAGTGTGTCTATAAACGCATAGCCCGTAGCGGGCCTGAGCGTGCCACCGTTTCGCCCTAGGCCTGCGAGGTGCACAGAATGTGCGGGTGGTACAGCGTCTTGCAAGTTTAAAACGCCCTGCTCTGTATAGTCTACCGTGTACGCCGTGCCTGCGCATAGCTTAGCCACATAATGCGTAAGCTCAGCTTGGTAGTCAGGCTGCCAGCTTGCGGGCGACACCCACGTACTCTCGACTAGCGCGCAGCGCGGGCTGTAAGGCAGCACATACCAAAAATGCAACCCGCGCGCATGCGGCTCAAACGCCATTAACTGTACGCAGCCAGGGTCAAACACATCATGCTCGGTGTTAACTTGCCAGCCTGCAAACTGTTGCACCAGATGACTTGGCGTTGAGCTGCGCGCAGGCCGAGCGTCCAGCACCGTGCGCGCTTGCAGGAACGTGCCCTGCTGCAGGCGCACCGTGTAAGCGTCATTTGTTTTGTCTATCGCAGCCACTGCGCTGTCCATGCGCAGCTCTATATGTGGGGCGGCATATATTGCGTCTGCCGCCGCATAGTAGAAAGCGTCTGCATCTAACGTAGCATAGGCGCACGCATCTGAGCTTTGCGTGTGCACAGTACCACCTAGGCTAACACTCCAGCGGTGCCAACGCTGCCTCTCCAGATGGCTGTAGCGGTGCGGGGATCCGGTCCAGTAGCTCCAAGTACGGTCGCGCGTGTAGTGCGTACGCTTCTCAAGCACCAAGATGGACAGGTGTGCAAACTGCGGCGCAGCTAACTCTGCAGCCAGTGACAGGCCGCCTAAACCGCCCCCCACAATCACGATGTCCCACAGCTTGTCCATCGCAGCGCCTGGGCCTAGGCCACCAGCGCAGACATGGTTGTCATGGCAGGAAAGCCCGGCATACCAGCCAAGTGCGATAAATCGTTGTGCCATACATCGCGGGCAGCAACCTTGCCGGGCATGGTGGGCAGCAACAAAGTATGGGACAGTAAACGTATTTTTTCAGCGTTGGTGAGTGACACGCGTCCATCCCAGTAGCGGGCTTGGCCTTGGCGCAAAATTTTGTGGCCAATGCCTTGGTACAGTGCCGACGCAATACGTATTGCGCGTCGGTTATGGCGTGGGATCACCGATATGCCCGCATGCGCAAACGCATAGAAATCGTCAGCCAAAGCTAGCAATCGGCGCAGGGCTGCAAAAGCTTGGGCACGCTGCGCAGTGTCTTGCGGCGTGGCCAGCACCTGAGCGCTGACGCCCCATTGCGCAGGGATGTAGCAGCGGCCACGCTGCGCGTCTTCCACCACGTCGCGGGCGATGTTGGTCAGTTGCATACCCACACCTAAGGAGATGGCATAGGCGTCGGCTTGGCTAGGCGCACCCAGTAATGGGCGCATCATTTGCCCCACAGTACCTGCTACGCCATAGGCAAACTTGAGCAAGTCTTCAGTACTGTCTATCTGGCGTGGGCCTGCATCGGCCTGCAGGCTGTCCATCAGCATGGCCAGTACAGCATCTGGCACGCCATGGCGGCGCAGCATATGGCCAGTTTGCCCTGCCAGCGATTCGGTTTGCAGCGCAGACTGCAAGGCTTGCGCACGCAAAATTTGTAAGGCTTGGGCGCGCTCTTGGACAGACCCCAGATGTTCCTCGTCCGCATAATCGTCAGCGGTACGCGCAAAGGCATACAACAGCGCCGCATCACTGCGCGCTTTAGAGGATAAAAATTTAGCAGCCCACGAGAACGACTTGGCATGGTGGTCCATCACTGCTTGCGGATCGCTCATGGCCGCTTGCGGGTCACGCATGTTCGCTTGCGAGTCGCGCTGCGCAGGGGCCAACTGGTTCATTGCACATCTCCAAACATCAGCCGCTCGACCACTTTGGCCGATGTGACTACGCCAGGTACCCCCGCACCCGGGTGCGTGCCCGCACCTACAAAATACAAATTGGACAAACTTGGCGAACGGTTGGGAAAGCGAAAACCTGCTGATTGCGTGAGTTTAGGCGTAATAGAAAAACCTGAACCGTGCGGGGCCAGCAGTTCATCAGCAAAATAATGCGGCGTAACTGTATGCTCATCTACGATACAGTCGGCCAAGCCCGGTAGCAGACGCTTGGTAAGTTCAGCTTGCAATAGCGCTTTGAACGGCCCAGCTTGCGTTTGCCAGTCAATGCCTGCACGTAAATTAGGCACGGGCACCAATGCATAAAAACTGTCATGCCCAGCAGGCGCGTAGTGTGCATCTGTTGCGGTGGGGCGGTGCAGATAAATGCTTAAGTCATCGCTTAGCTCTTGGCTTTCAAATATCTTGTGCAGCACCTCACGGTACGTGTTGCCAAACAAAATGGTGTGGTGCGGCACATCGGTAAACACTTTATTGGTGCTGAAATACCAGACGAACAAACCCATCGAATATTGCTTGCTGGTAATTGCTTTAGGTTGCTGTTGCGCAGCAGGTAACAATTGCGCTAACGTGTGCCCCGCATCGGCATTGCTAACCACTCTATCAGCCGCAAAGTGCTTGCCATTACGCAACTGCACGCCTGTGGCTTGTCCCTCAGCGGTAGTGATAGTTTGCACATCGGCATTCCACTCAAACTGCACACCGTGGCGCTGGCCCAATGCCACCAGTGCATCTACCAGCCGCGCCATGCCGCCGCGTGGAAACCACACACCCCACTTGCGCTCTAAATAATGGATCAAGCTGTAAATGCTGGTGGTGTCGAATGGATTACCGCCTACCAACAGCGGCTGAATGCTGAAAGCGCGGCGCACGCGCTCGTCTTTAAAGTAGCGCGCAGTTGCCGCATAGACTGAGCGATCAGCGCGCAGGCCAATCATGGCGGGTAAGGCTTTAAGCATCGATACTGCACCTAAAAAAGGTTGCGATCCCAGCTCTTCGTACCCTTTTTCAAACAGCTTTTGAGAGTGCGCTAAAAACGCCGGATAAGCCTGCGCATCCGAGCGCGAAAACTTGGCGATCTCGGCCTGAATTTCCTCGGTGCTGCCACCATAGTTCAGCTGCGTATGGTCCGCAAATCGCATTTGATACCATGGCGTCACAGGCATCAGCTCGACATGGTCAGACAGCTTTTCACCGAACAGTGCAAACAGCTCTTCAAATAGTATCGGTGCAGTCAGCACCGTGGGGCCTGCGTCATATCGAAAAGTTTGGCCTCCGGATGACCGCACAAATTCACGCCCTCGCCCACCGGGCCCTGGCAAGCGGTCAACAACAGTAACGTGGTGTCCACGCGCGGCTGTGCGCAAAGCTGACGCCAATCCACCAAACCCAGCACCAATCACTACAACATTCATTACAGCATTCATTTATAAACCCATGATACTCACAAAAACTCAAAAAAAAACACCCCTAGCTTACCGCAAGGGGTGTTTTAGTTGCGTTTAAAGGGCTTACTTTTTGGCAGCCTCAGATTCGCTAACAGCCACGCTCCAGATAATCAAACCAAATGCAATTTTATTAAGCACATCGGCCAGGTTATAGATCAGGTTTAACGCATTGGCGCTGGCCTCAGGCCCGCTACCTGTCAGGTAACCGAAGAAGTAACCAATCGGGTAGATCGCCCAACCAATGGTGACGATCAAGCGCATGGTGCTAAAAGCAGACTGCACTGCAGGTGGTGCGCTTTGTGCATTGATCTTGCTGGCTTGACCTGCAAAAATTTCGTACAAAATAAATGCCCAGCCTGCCATACCAATAATGAAAGCTGGCCATGCCGACATGTACCGCGCCTCACCCAAGTAGCCGCCCACCAACATGACGATAGTACCAATCATTAGTCGCCAAAACACGCCCGCAGGCACTTTGGTAATCGCTGACAAGATCAAGAAGAACTCAATCATCAGCAATGGCACCGTAATCAGCCAGTCAATGTATCGAAACACAGTTGGCGAAGCCCCAGTGTTAACCCATACTTCGCGCATGTACAGGTAATGCACGGCTGCTACCAAGGTGACTAAACCCGAAACAGTCAGCGAAGTTTTCCACTTAGCAGAGACGCGGTCTCTTTCCAAGAAGAAAAATACGGTGGAGGCCATTAAAGCCATAGTGATCAGCCAGAAGGATATTCCGACAAAATCATCAGATTTGAGTAGCGCGCCTGTGGCCGCCGTTGCTTGCGTTGAAACTAGCGCTCCTACGACACCTAAACCTGATACCAAGGCCACTTTAGACCTCAAATTTTTAAACATCATGCGTATCTCCCCTTAAATGCATGACCGGTGAAATGAAACACTTTACAGCGCTTCGCCTGTCATGATTTCAGTGATCACGTTACTAAAAACGTGTCCAGACTAATCATGAAATTTTATTTTATGCGATTTTTATACTGTTTAGTCACAATTCGGGTTTACACGTATCTATGCGAGCCCTTATGATTTACGCCCAAGGTAATGCATCATAAAAAAGACCGCAATATGCGGTCTTTTTTTGTTGCACAGCAGCAAAGCCCAATGTGAGCTAGCTGCGTGATTAAAGTTATAGCTGTGCCATAGCTTCGCGAATTTTCTGCTCGCGCACCACTTGACGTACGGTGTAAATAGCAACCATACCGAAGCCTACCTTGTTAAACAAGTCAGCAATGTTATAAATCAGTTCGCGGCCAATACGCACATCAGGCGAGTTGGAAATAAGCGTGATCAAGAAGCCCAATGGGTAAATAGCCCATCCCAGCACAATGAACAATTTCAAGCGTGACAAGCCTTGCTTGACTGGCGCCAGCTTGTTGGCAGATGCATTGGTTACAGCTGTGTACAAGATGAAAATAATAAACAACCAAGCCAAGCATCCTACGCCAAACATAGCCCAACCCACAACCGTGGATCCTTTGGCAGCGTTGATGGAGGCCTCACCAGCCCAGCCAAACAAAACCATCATAACGTCGGCAACAATCACCAAAAGTGCTACAGCAGCGGCATCATCACCACCTAGCATTTCAGGGAATTTGTTAACCAGCAAGGGCGTAGTAACTAACCAGTCAATGTAGCGCAACACGGTGGGGTAGTCGCCCTTGGACAATGCATCAGTGCCGATGCCGTATTTCACGTTGATGTAGGCGTACATCATGGCTGCCATAAAACAATACACCGCCGAAGTTGCAGCGTTACCTTGGCTGTCTATTGGTAGCGTATTTTTAATCAGCGTAAAGTAAAAAGCGCCGCCTGCCATACCCAAAAACCCCATTAAAAATGAGAATTGGGTGGCCATAATTAAATCAAATTGCATCGTGTGCTCCTAGCTGGGATGTTGTAAATCGAAAAACTGTTCGAGAGGTTGCGTGGGTGAATCTTCAAATACCTAAGGCGCCGTATTTGGCACCAAACTTATCGGCTGCGTTGCGGTCTGCATAAATGCCAATAATCTTTTTAATGCCCATCATGGCGGCAAACAATTCGTCTTTGCTGCGGCATGCCTGAATTTTGCTGATGACTGGTGCTGCGTCAGCGCCTAAAAGTGCGCTTATGTCGCGTGTCATGTTGACCTTGTAGCTTTCCAGCTCTGGGAAAAACGCTGGCTGGGGTGCGTAGGCGGGTTGTTGTGGTGCGTAGGCTGGCTGCTGCTGGGGTGCGTAAGCTTGCTGCTGTTGCGGTGCATAAGCTTGCTGCTGCATGGGCTGCTGCATAGGTTGCGCGTAACCTTGTGTTGGCGCGCCGTTGGCCACGCGCATGCCGCTCATTTCTACCACGTTGGCGGCGCTGCCGGCAACTTCTAAAAAGCCTTGCTCAGCCAAGCCTTGTAGCACGGCTTGTAGTGACGGTAGCTGCGGGTTGCGTGCAGCCAACTGGTCTACCGACGCCTCGCCGTCTACCACGAGCAAATAGCTCATCATACGCATGGGTAACCCATTGGTTTTAAAGGCGACTTCGTCAATACCTTTGAATGATTTACGGTAAATGGCAGACATATAAATACTCCTTGAATTTCTCTTAAAACCCTGTGGGTTTATTCAGCCATCGGGCTAAAGCCCGAATTTTCATATTCAGCATCGATGCGCTGCATCTTCGACACTGGCAACCCAGAACGCGATTGGTTGTGAAACATCTTCACAGCAAACCCAGACACCGTGCCCACACGGCGCACCAAACCATATTTTTCTAGCGTGGCAAACTTATCTTCCAGCGGGTGAAACACCTGCAAAAAGGGAACATATTGCGCCACCGGACACACACCATCCACCAAAGTCAGCACGGTTTTCAGGTCGAGCGAGATAGTGACGTCGTCGCTGCGCAAGGCTGCAAAGCCTTTGGCGGTGATGGCGAAAACCACTTCGTGTAACTCGTGCATGGAATATGTAAATTTAAGATATTTAGTATGCGGCTGTAGAGGCTAAATTTGATGACAATTTGGTGACAAACGGGTTACAAATAAAGTTGCAATAGCTTTTTAATCATTGATATATGGTCTGCAGCAGGTACGCCTACGTGGCTGATCATTTGCTCGTAGCCACCCAAGGTCACTGCAAGTTGCTCTAGATTGTGCATTTGCTCTAGCTCTTTAAGGATGACAAACGAATGCTCGGGCGTGTACAGCAGCACAAAATTAGCCATCGCGTCTACCGCCCGTGCCAGCGCTTGGCTGCGGGCCATGTCTGCGCTGGGGTCATTACGCGGCATCATGCTGTCAGCGTTGCGGGTGGCTGTAAAACCAGCTTGGGTGTTGCTGTTAACTTGCGAAGCTTTAAATTTACTGGCGTGGCTGGAGCGCGATAAATTACTTTTGGTGGTGCCCCATATCGTATTGGCGCCTGATGATTGGGCTGTCGACTGGGCGGCCTCTGCTGCTGCTGCCCTGGCCGCACCAGGTGGCAGCTGTGACATAGGACGTATGAGGCCCGCCATATCTAGCGATTTGAGCACCCCTCGCACATCGCCAAAAGCTTTTAGGCTGCTGGTATACACATCTACCGTAGTTTTGCCGTCAATCACCTTGAGCAGCGAACGCATTTTGCGCGGCAACGCCGAGTCAGGGCTGTAGGCAGCCAACTGACCTTCTTCTGTGCGTACGTAAACTGTCATGCGAGAAAAAATCTATGAGAAATCGTTAAAGTTATTTTTGAAACTAAATGTATTATGATTTTAATACATGAGGTGACATTACGGTGTAAGCAAACTACAGTTTACCTGTAACGATAACGTTATTGCTCTCAAATAGCTAGCTACAGTGGTAAGAACCCTCTAAGCTAGTGCGATATTTCACATTCATTATGTGGGCTGGGCGCAACATTGTATGCAAAATTGTATGCAATCGCGCCGTACTTTTGAGATTTAGTACCAAGCTTCAGCACCACGCATAGCCTTTAGCTGGTTGCTGTTTTTTGCTTCTTCTTCGAATGGTACGCCATCACAGCGCCTACCGCCGCCAGTAAAAACAGCCACAACGGCCACAGGGCAACCGCCCCCACCAGTGCACTGAGCAAGCCATGCCAACCCCCCGCCAGCGCACGTTGCACATTAGCCAGAAAACCAGGGCGATGGGCCAAGCTGGCGGCTTCAAAGTCGGTCTCTTGCGTGGTGCGCACCAAGGCAGGCTGGTGCAGGGCCAGCGCTATAGCGCTAAAGGCTACTTGGTCGGCCAGTTGGCTGCCAGCCAGGCGCGCTGTGTCGCGTACGGCTTTGGCTTGGGTGCGGGCCTCTAGGGCGGAAGCTTTGTCACCCACAGTGCCTTTTTGCTGGGTAAGCAGGCCTAGCTCGGCCTGCGCTTCTTGGTTACGCGCGGCTTCTAGCTGGCTGCGTAGCATGTCAAACTGCACGTCTTTGGCGGCAAAATTGCGTTGGTCTAGCGCGTCGATTTGGCTGGCAATGTCGCGCAAAAAGCTTTGCGTTTTAGCACTGGGCACCCGCACTACCAAGTTGCCAGTTACGCCCACTTGCGCCACGCGTACCAGTTGTCCGTCGTCGCCGCGGTGCTGGGTTTGTTGCAGCACGCTGGACTCAATGTCGTTGGCCACTACGTAGCCGTCGTTGGCTACTACGGCGTCTTCAATGGCCAAGGCCGACAGATAGGTGTTTTTCACGCCAAAACGGGCGCTGGCAGTGAGCACCAGTTTGCGACCTTTCAGGGCTGCGTCGCTGGCAGCGGGCACATTGGCAATAGCTGCAGTGGGTAGGCCGCCAGCTGGTTCACTGTTAGTTGAAGCAACGCTGGCGTCTGGCGAAGCAACTTCCGCCATCATTTTGTCGGCGGATGCGTTGCCAAGGTCTTTTTTGGCATGCATTGGGGCTGCTTGGGCTAACGGGGCTACTGGGGCGGCGGCGGGCGCAGCGGCTACGGGGGCTAGGCTACCCACTGCATCGTTAGGTGCTCCGCTTTTTTGCCCGCAGGCTAGTAACGACACACTGCGCACCGCAGCCAGCAAAGTTTTGTGAAAGAAAGAAGGCATCAGCATGGTCAAAATCCTGTAGTTAAAAATGAAACACAGGAAGTGAAACGTACTGAGAAAGTAAATGGGGTTACGACATGGCAAATAATTGCCACTGTGGTGTGTAAACCCATGCGATAGTGCATCTACGTTACTATGAATTTAATAGCTGCTTGAGGAGGATTTACTTGGGTTAGAAGGCCAAAACACTCTAAAAATAGACCTCAAAACAAGGCTGCACAGTACCGCAAGGCCGTACGCTTTAAAAACAACTTTCTCAGTCACCCCAAAACATCAGCGCGTCCCGCCCCTCGGTATTCAGGCTGATTTTTTTGCCAAACGGCAGGCACACTTTGGTAGGCACATGGCCAAATGGCAGGCCCGTCAGCACCGGTACCTTGGTCTGCGTGCGCAGCCAGTCCACTACGGTTTGCAGCTTGTAGCCTTTTTCGTAGCTGGTCACCAGTTTGTAGCCGGTAAATTGGCCCAAAACGATGGCTTTTTGGCGCTGCAAAATACCGGCCATTAGCCACGTAGTGAGGTTGCGCTCAATGCGGTAGGGGTGCTCGCCTACGTCTTCAAAAACTAGCACGCCTTTGTCGATTTGCGGCATGTGCGGCGTGCCCAACAGCGCCGTCAGCACACACAAATTACCACCCCACAGGGTTGCATTATTTATGTTTAATGAGGCTGTAGCGCCCGTACTACCTGCTCGACCAGCTATGGAATTTGTAGTATGTTTAGCAACTGGCTCTACGGGCATGCGCCAGCCTGCGCCCTCGCCTATGCCTTGCACAAAGTCGCCAAAGCAGGCTTCCATGATGTCGTCGGGCGTGGCGCTGGCAGCCACCTCTGGGCCGCCTTGGTCGGTACAACCAAAATCACCCCCAAGCGCAGGGCCTAGCCAACTGACTGCGCCCGTTTTCACCCACAGCGCGGCTTGCAAAGCACCAAAGTCGCTGTAGCCCACCCACTGCGTTCCGCGCTCGATCGACTTGGCGATCTTTTTGACGTTAATATCCGGCAAGATGCGCGTTAGCCCGTAGCCGCCGCGCGAGATCATGGCAATGTCGGCACCACTGGCTGCCGCGCGGTGCACTGCCGCCACGCGGGTGGCGTCGTCCCCGGCAAAGCGTGTGTGCGATGCCAGTGCTTCAGGGTCAATTTCTACCTCGTGGCCCAAGGTTTGCAGGCGCTTAATGCCGCGCCGAAAAGCCGCTTTGTCGCGCACGGCGGTACTGGGAGAGTAAATGTAGATATGGGCCATGCGGCAAGTGTAGCGCCACGCACTAGCTGGCCATCGGGGGGCTAGTCTGGGCAGTTACCGCGGTACAAGCATCTTTCAATTCAAATATAGCTACTGTCGTAAAAGCAACAAAATGTGTATTAGTTGACCCTCAACGTGACGAATTCCCCTGCTGGGCAGGGCGAAATACGTACTTTTTGAGACCTTTAGATTAGTATTGCTACCTAGTTTGTTTAACGATTTATGCGAGGTTTTCTGTGGCGTCCGAGTTATTACAAAAATACCAACAATTCTTTTACGTCAACGGGCGTGATGTGATGGAGACACTTGACCGTTTATCGCAAGCTGAATTTGATGATTTGCCCATGGGTGCCGTGCTGCTGAACGACAAAGCCAAAATCATCAAATACAACCGCACCGAAGGCGAGATGACCAACCGCGACCCGCGCCAGGTAATGGGTGCGGGGTTCTTTTTAGAGCTGGCGGTGTGCGGCATGAGCGAGCAGTTTCAGGGCCGCTTTAAGGGCGCACTGAAAGCCTTGAGCTTTGACCAAATATTTCCTTTTGTGTATTTTCACGAAATGCCCGAAACACCGATGATGGTGCGCATTACCAAGCCGCGCGTGCAGCTGGCATCGCCCCATGCGTGGATACTGGTGCGCCGCATGATGCCCCCCGTACCACAGTATTAAATTTGGCCATTTTGCCGCTTTGTCTTTTAGTTATTTATAGGCCTCCACCATGGAACACATTAGTTTTGAAGGCGTCGATCTCGCTGAACTTTTGCCCCGCATTCCCGACTCGGTCAAAGACGGCTTGCCGTTTGGCTTGGTCAAGCTCGACCTGACAGGCAAAGTACTGGAATACAACATGGCCGAGGGCGACCTGACAGGCGTGAGCCCGGCCTGGGCAGTTGGCAAAAACTTCTTCGATGAGGTGGCGGTATGCACCAAGACCGCCAACTTTTACGGCCGGTTTGTCGAAGGCGTGAAAAAAGGGTTTATCAATGCCGTGTTTGACTACACCTTTGACCACCGCGAGGAAGCCACCAAGGTCAAAGTACACATGGTGACCGTGCCCGACCATTTAGGTCGCAAAAACGTGATGATTTTAGTCAAACGCTCTAGCAAACCGTTGGTGATGGACGCGATTACGGCAGACCCGGTCATTCCTACTGGCTACAGCGAAAACTACCCTGAAGCAACCCGCCCTACCAGCTTAGAGCGTAGCTACAGTGCGCCCACTGCAGCGTCTGCTGCACCAGCTTACACACCGGCTTACGCGCCAGTTGCTGCACCGGTGGCTGCTACCGCCAGCCCACCTTCGATACAAGACATTGTGGCCGCTGTGATGGCCGTGATGAACCAAGCCACACCCCCTAACAACGTCAATGCTGCAGTGCAAAGCGTGGCTAGCGCATCGCAATACCAAGCAGCAGCGCCAGCGCCAGCCCCGGCACCTGCTGCCCCCGGTGCTCCCGGTGCACCGGCTGGCAGGTCGCGCATTGAGGACATTTTGAAGTTCTAACTATGGCCACTTTCGCACTAACCGAGGCAGACCTGCTGCGCGTTAGCCGCGACTTGGCTTACAGCGAACTGGCTGCCATGCCAGGTATCAAATCCCAGTTAAGTCCCAGAATAAGCAACGATGTAAATGCTGCGCCCCTATCCTGGGTAGCAGAAGTATTAGACCTTGATTCATTGGCCCGCATGCAGCTGGCCACGGCTGCTGCAACCTGGTGCAACGCCTACGACGCGGGTTTTGAAGATTTGTTTTTAGCCAAGCGCACAGCCACCGACTGGGCTGTGGTAATGCGCCGTGCGCGGGAGGCAGGTGCCAAGCAATTGACCTTTGCCACATCGGGCAGCACCGGCACGCGCAAGCACCTGCGCCACCGCGAAGATATTTTGGCTGACGAAGCACGCGCCTGGGCTAGCGTGCTTGGCCGCGTTACCGTTACCCGCGTTGTAGTACTGTGCCCTACCCACCATATTTACGGTTTTATTTGGGGTGTGCTGGTGCCACTGGCGCTGGGCGTGCCTGCAATAGACGCTGACCTGGCTAGCCTGCCTGTGTTGCAAAGCGGCGACCTGCTAGTAGCCGTGCCGGACCAATGGGTGTGGCTGGCCGCGTCGCAGCGCACCTGGCCTGCGGGCGTGCAAGGTGTGTCGTCCACCGCGCCCTTGCCTGCGCAGGTGCATGATGCACTGACTAGTTCGCCAACCAGTGCAGCAGATGCACCATTGGCCCGCCTGCTGCAAATCTACGGCTCTACCGAGACTGCAGGCCTAGCCTACCGCACGCAGTCTGCCGGGCCCTACACACTAGCCCCCGGCCGCACGCGCAACGCGCAAGACGGCATACACCTGCAGATGCCTGGTGGCGCACTGCAAGCCATGGCAGTGCAAGACGAGTTGCAATGGACCAGCGACACCGCGTTTAATTTGTTGCGCCGTACTGACCAGAGCGTGCAAGTGGGTGGGCACAACGTGTCACCTGCTTGGGTGGTAGCGCAGCTGCAAACGCACGGCGCTGTGAAAGAAGCTGCTGTGCGGCTAGACGGTGCCACCACCCCCAAGCTCAAAGCTTTTGTGGTGCTGCATGCCGCAGGCGCTGCGCAACAACGCTCTGCCCTAGAACAATGGGCGCTAGACATCTTGCCTTGGTACGCTAATTTCAGCTCTATCACCTACGGCACCGCGCTACCGCGCAACGCCATGGGCAAACCCACCGACTGGCCTACCAGCCTATAAGGTCCTTCAGATGCACACCATACAACCTGATCAGCCCATGCGCGACCCTGGCTACTACCAAATGGCGTATTCCAGCGTGCTGAAAAAAGAGATGACCAGCGACGAGCTGGACGCGCTGGTGGCCGACGCACAAGCGGCCAATGCGCGCAACGACTTGACAGGCCTGCTGATGATTGACAAGTGCTTGGTAGTGCAATGGGTAGAAGGACGGCGCAGCACCGTGCGTACGCTGTGGGACAAAATACAAAAAGACCCACGGCACCACTGTATAGTGCAGCTGCTGCACCGTGACTTTCAAGAGCACCGCACCTATCCCGACTGGGCCATGCAAATGACCAGCCGGGCAGACTTGCTGGCTATATTGCACAGCGCCCGTGAGGCTGCTGTAGCCCCGTTTGGCCTGCCCAACCCATGGGCGCCGGCCATTGCGTCTTTGTGCGCTTTGATTGACCCAGACTATGTGGAGGCAGACGCTGCGCCGGTGCAGATCATCACCGATGTCCCCGATGATTCACCTGCGGCGTAATGCAGCCGCTAGAGCGGCGCACTGTCATTGGTTGCGCAGCTGAGTGATCAGCCGCGTAGCTTAGTGATTAACCGCGTAGCTTAGTGGCCACTTGCGCTACACGCTTGCCGTAGGCTTCTGCGGTGTCCAAGTCGCCTTGGGGGATTTTCTCTGCAGGGTCATTAGGGCCGCACTGCACCATCACGCCGCTGTTGGAACCAATGCGGTTGATCTCTGCACCGGGCATAGCTGGCTGGCCTACCCAAATCATGGCTTGTTGCATCGACAGCGTGATGAAGTATTGCAGAGTCGACAATTTATCGCCGCTAAAGCTGGCTGAGCAGGTAAAGCCGCCGGCCACTTTGTCTTTCCATGCGCTGGTGTACCATTTTTTGCTGCTAGCATCGGCAAACTTTTTAAACTGCCAGCTGGCCATGCCCATGTAAGTGGGCGAACCCATGATGATGGCGTCGGCTGCGTCTAGCGTGGCCCACTGCGCGTCGGTGAGGTCACCGTTAGCGTCAATGGCGACCATGTCGGCACCTGCACCCTTGGCAACAAACTCGGCCACGCGCTGGGTGTGACCATAACCTGAGTGGTATATAACTGCTACTTTTGCCATGAGAAAAACTCCTTGGTTGGCGTTGAAAAAAACAATAGGTTGCGCAAGCAATCCGGCTTAAAAAATGGCTGATATTACGCTGCTAAATCAAATACGATGACTTCGGCGTCTTGGCCTTGAGCTAGCGTTAAAGCGCTTTCGCCTTCTAGCTTAGCCGCGTCGCCGCCCTGCAGAGCTTGGCCGTTGACAGTCAACTGGCCACGCACTACATGCACATAGGCTTTGCGTGCGGTGCTCAGGGCAATTTGTGCTGTCTCCGCGCCGTCAAACAGACCCGCGTACATTTTGGCATCTGCATGGATGGTAACGCTGCCTTGTGCGCCGTCGTTGCTGGCCACCAGGCGCAGTATGCCGCGTTTGTCGGGTGTGCTAAACGTTTTTTGCTCGTAGCTGGGTGTTATTTCTTGCACATTGGGCTCAATCCAAATTTGCAGCAAATGCGTGGTGTCGTTTGGTGCGTGGTTATATTCGCTGTGCTGCACACCGGTGCCAGCGCTCATGCGCTGCACGTCGCCAGGCGGGATCGACTCGATGTTGCCCATGCTGTCTTTATGGGCCAAAGAACCTTGCAGCACATAAGTGACAATTTCCATGTTGCGGTGCGCATGGGTGCCAAAGCCTTTGCCTGCAGCGATCCAGTCTTCGTTGATAACGCGCAGGTTACCCCAGCCCATGTTGTGGGCATCGTGGTAGCCCGCAAAGCTAAACGAGTGAAAGCTTTTAAGCCAGCCGTGGTCTGCATAGCCACGGTCTTGAGATTTGCGCAGGGTCAACATAGTGAAATCCTTGGAGTTTAGGTGGCAAGCATGAAGGTTTTAATACACCGCATGGTTTGCCCTTACTACAAATGTAGAATCTATTGACCATCAAATCAATTGCTTATTTTTGTTGATTAGATGCAAATTATTCGAATGTTACTATGAACACTGCTGACCTTATTACACCCGATGCCCTGCGCATGCTGCAGGCCGTGGCCACCGAAGGTTCGCTGGCGGCAGCAGCCCGCAAGCTGGGCGTGGTACCCAGCGCCCTAACCTACCGGGTGCGGCAAATTGAAGACGGGCTAGACGTGCTGCTGTTTGACCGCAGCGCCCGCAAAGCCACGCTAACCGACGCAGGCCGCGAGCTGGTGCGCGAGGCCGAGCGTATTTTGAGCGAGCTGGACGCCGTAGCGCAGCGCGTAAAACGCGTGGCCACCGGCTGGGAGTCGCAGCTAACCATTGCCGTGGGTGGCCTGATATCGCAGCGCACGGTGATGGAGCTGTGCGAGGCTTTTTTTGCACTGGACCCACCCACCCAGCTGAAGCTGCGCACCGAAAACCTGTCTGGCAGCTGGGAGGCGCTAGAAAGCGGCTTGGCCGACCTGACGATTGGCAGCGTTAACGAGCCGGGCCACATGGGCCAGTTCGCCAGTAAACCGCTAAGCGATGCGCCATTTGTTTTTGTATTTGCCGTAGCACCCCGTCACCCGCTGGCCGCCCTGCCCGACCCGCTTAAAGACAGCGTCATAGCGCAGCACCGCGCTGTGGCCGTAGCCGACACCACCCGTCGCGGTCCGGCGTTGACGGTAGGTTTGCTGCCTGGCCAGCGTGTGCTCACGGTGGACAGCATGCAAAGCAAACTTGACGCACAACTGCGCGGCTTGGGCTGCGGTTTTCTACCGCAATGCATGGCCCAGCCCTACATCGACACAGGCCGTTTGGTAGTCAAACGCACCACGCGCGCGCCACGCTTGACCAAGCTGAGCTACGGCTGGCGCATACCTGCCCGCAACGCGCCCACCGGCAAGGCGCTGGCTTGGTGGCTAACCCAGTTGCAAAGCCCTATCACGCGCAATGCGCTGTTGCATGTGTATGCCGTGTGATGCTATGTGCTATTAACTTCATAGCTGCTTGAGCAGGATTTACTTGGGTTAGTGGCCTGTTTTGATGTAAAAAATGCCTTTTGAACTAGTTTGGATGGTGTACTCATGCTTTGCGTTCGTTGGTTCGTTGTACCAGCACGCGCCAATGGAGCGCAGCAACGTTCGGTATGCCTATGACAAACAATAAAGGGCCGCTAGGTACGTTTGGCATGGGCATGCCGTGCGGTGCTGTGTGATCGCGAGATCCTAGAACAGTAAAAGGCCAATCGAACGCAACGATGCTGTGTGACCGCGAGGTACTAGGACGAGGAGTAAAGTCTTGGCAAACAAGCACCTGCGTATCAAGGATCAACCGTATGGCTGCCTAAACCATCCGCAGTGTCCACAGGAAACCCAACCCACTGCACCGACGGATCAAACACGGCCGCAGCGTTGTTGTCGCCTGATTTAACACTGGATAGTCGCCGCAAAGTGCGGTCTAGCGTGCTGACAGTACCACCAGTCCAGGCGGTGCCAGGGTCAAATCCTACTTGACCAATCCGGTCAATCACCACGCCCGATTTTTCCAACGTGATGGCGTCGTCACCGTTAAAGTTAGCCACAGATGTAGTGATGCTGCCCGCAATTTGAAAAACCTGACTTGCACCACTGTTAACCAGCACCAATACGGCCCCTGCGCTGAGCGTGCCGGTTAAGGTCAAGTTAGCAGTGGTGGTGGTGTTGCCGTTGGTGTACAGCTTAACGGCGTAGCTAGATAAATTGACGGTTTGCGTAGTGGGGTTGTAGATTTCCAGCGCTTTGTTGTTGCTAGTGCCTTCAATGTATTCGCTAAAGAATAAATCTGACGCGCCCCCCGGGCCCGGTGGCAAAAGCTCTGGTTTGACGCTGATCACAGCCGATTGGCTCACGCTTTGTGCTGCTGAATTAGTCAACGTCACCACCACGGTGTAGGTACCTGCGGCAGCATACGTGTGCGTGGCCCCGCCTGCTGCAGCCAAGGTGGTGTCAGGTGTTGCGTCACCCCAGTTGATGGACAAACCCGTCAGCGTGGCCGTGCCGCCGGGTGTGGCTTCGGTCACGGTCACTGTGGTAGGGCTGCCCGCTATGGCGACGGTGGGTACGTTGATGCTGAGGATAGGCAGCTCAGCCACAGTATCTGCACTCAAAGTTAAGGCCACCAGCACTGGGTCGTGGTCCGAGGCGCGGTAGGGCGTGGCAGCGTAGCGGTCGTCGGTTTTAAATTCGGTGTTGTAGTCTAAAACGATGGGTTCGTCAGAGTTGATGTGCCACACGCCAACGCCGGTAACCTGCGATTTAAGTGCGGTGGATGCATAAGCGTGGTCAATTGCACCAGTCGACCCATCAAATACATACGAGTAGCGGTCACTGGCGGGTAGGCGTTTGAGCAGGCTTTCATAACCTGCTGCTTCTAGCACTTTGGGTGGGTCTTCTAACAAGTAGCTATTGATGTCGCCCATCACCAACACATCGCGCTCGCCGCCAGCTTGCAGCTTGGTGACAAAGCTATTGAGTGCGTTGGCCTGTGCAGTGCGTGCAATGTTCCAGCAACCTTGGCCCACGTCGGGGTCAGTGGTGGTGGCGGGCGTGCCGCAACCTTTGCTTTTAAAGTGGTTTACTACAAACCAAAAGCTGCCGTTGTTCGCCACCGAGGCAAAACGCTGCGCCAGCGGCGGCCTGCCGCTGACGGCAGTGTAGTTAGTTAGGTCGGCCCCGGTAGGCAGTACGGTGCCGCCAATGCGTTTAACTTTAGCGGGCTTGTACAACATGTCAACCTTGATCACGTCGGTGCCAAACTTGCCGCTGTTGACTGCAGCGTAGGTGCCAGCGCCCAGCTTGGCGTTGAGAGCTGTGACTAAGCTTTGCGTTGCTACGTCGTTGTTGTTTTCAATTTCTTCCAGGCCCAGCACGTCGGCATTCAGGCCCGCAATCGCTTCGACAATTTTGGCCTGCTGGCGCGCAAATTCTGCTGCGGTGTCGGCCCCGCGTGCGGTGGCGCTGGTAGACCTTAAGGTGGTGAAGTAATTGAGTACGTTAAAGCTAGACACCTTGATGTCACCCGTCAAGCTGGGCGGTACCACAGGGCGCGGATTGTTTTCCGTAAAAACTGGGGCGACTGTAGGTTGTATGCGGTAAGCGCCAAAGCCGTGGCTGAGCACGCCGGTCAGCTTTTGCACTGTGTCGCCTACACGGCGTGTACCTGCGCTGCCCGCAGCGCTAAAGTACGGCGTAGGATTGGGGTTAGACGCGCTAGAGCCGTCGTCCAGCACTATGCGTTCGAGTTTATTTTGCACTGATGTAGCGCTAGCGTTGCCGTTGGTGGGGTTAAATTGGCGGCTATTTAAAGCCAAGATCATTTGGCCAAACTGCCCCAGCTGAAACGTCTCCGCTACGGCCAGTGGTTGGGTAAATTCCACCAACATGCCTTCGTAGCGCTCTAGTGCATCGTCGCTGGCTACAGGCAATGTAATTTGCGTGGGCTTGACCGCCATACCGCTGCCGCAGACGCTAACGGTTACGGTGCCTGCCAATTGCGTAATGGTGCTGCCTGCTGCGCCAAACTCGGCCACCACGCCTTGCACCTGCACATAGTCGCCTTGCGTAAGCTTGGCTACTGTGGTGGTGGGCGCAAAGACAAAAATACCCTCTGAGGTCAGTGGGTCGGCGTCAGGCACAACTTGCTGCATAAAAAAGCCGTTTAACTGCGTTTTAGTTTGGTTTTGAAACTCGCCTACTACGACACCACGCACGGTGACGGTTTGCGACAGCAGTGGGCTGGTGGTGCTAGCGCCCTGCACGGTGGTGATGTCGGTCAACGGTGCGCTAGCACTGACCGCTGCTGTACAGGTGGGCACGGTTCCGGTTACGGGTGGTGGCACATCGGTTGGCGGTTGGATCACCACTACGGGGGGTTGCGTACCGGGCGCCGGGTCATCACTGGTACCGCAAGCTAACAGCGCAGCCGAAAGACCTGCCAGCAGCAGCATCCTAAATAGCTTGTTGGCACCATCGAAGTGAAGTGAAGTAAATCGTGTCATGGAGTTTCCGTGAGTTAACCATGCACTTTGTACGAAACACACATGTCAAGTCCATGACAAAAGAGTTAATTGTGTAAGCGCATGCTAATGGTGCCCATAACTTAGCTGCTGCGTTTTGCCACTGAATACACGGTAGCTAAATACGGTGTACCCAATAATCACAGGCAACACCACCGCTGCGCCAGCAAAAATAATGCGCAGCGACTCAGGCGCGCTGGCAGCTTGCCACACGGTAATGCGATTAACTACAAGATAAGGAAACAAGCTGTAGGCCAAGCCGTAAAAGGCTAGGCAAAAGATGCCTACACTGCTGGCAAACGGCACCCAATCGCCATAGTGGTTGCCCTGCGCCAGCCGGGTAGGCAAGCGGCGCAAGCTGCGGTCAATCACAAAAAACAGCAGCATCGTAGCCACAGGAATGGGGATCAGCAGCACGATGAAAGGCAAGCTAAACCATTTGTCAAAAATTTCTTGGCTTACCCACGGCGTTGCCAGCGACACTGCGGCCACGCCCACGGCGGTAAGGCGCAAGGCATTGCGTGCCCAATGCACAGCTTGCAGCTGCAATGGGCCTTCGGTCTTCATCACTAGCCAGCATGCGCCTAGCAAAGCGTAGCCTGCCACCAAGCACACCGCAATCAGCGCAGAAAAAGCATAGGCTTGCCATGTGGTGGCAAAGCCCAAGATGTAGCTGCCTAACATCCAGCCTTGCGACAGTGCGGTAAGCAGCGAGCCGGTGTAGAAAGCTGCATTCCACAACGGTTTGGCCGGTGCAGCCGCTTTGGCCCGAAAGTCAAACGCTACGCCGCGCAAGATTAAACCCACCAGCATCAACGCTACAGGCAAATACAAGGCTCCCAAAATCACCCCGTGCGCTGCCGGAAAGCAGGTTAGCAAAATACCCACTCCTAGCACCAGCCAGGTCTCGTTAGCGTCCCAAAACGGCCCGATGGAGCTGACCATCACATCTTTGTCGTCGGTGCTGGCACGGCGCAACAAGATGCCTACACCTAAGTCGTAGCCATCGAGCACCACGTAGGCCAGCATGGCCAAGCCCATCACGCCCATAAAAATCACGGGCAGCCAGTCGTTAAAAGTTGCTAGCGTATGCATAGCGTGCTCCTTGAATTAAACAGTTTGCAGGTCAGGCAGGTTGCGCGTTAGGCAAGCCCAGCTCAGCCGGTTCAAAGCTGCCTTGGCCTTCAATCGGCGGGGGCCGTGCGGTGTCGGGCTGGCCTGCATGGCGGGCCATGTAGAACACTACCGACACATAAGTTACCAGCAGCGCCAAATACAAGGTGAGGTACATAGCCAGCGTACCCGCTAGCATAGGCGTTGGAATGGTAGCAGCGGCTTGCGCCGTGGTCAGCACGCCGTACACCAGATAAGGCTGGCGGCCAATCTCGGTCACGTACCAGCCAGCCAGTGTGGCCACCCAGCCTGCAAACGTCATAGCTACTAGCACGCGCGCGAACCACGGTTTTACTTCGCCTTTTTTTCTAAGCTGCCATGCGCCTAGCCAGCCCACCGCCAGCATCAGCATGCCGATGCCCACCATCAGCCTGAAAGCCCAAAACACGGGAGCCACCGGCGGATGTTTGCCTGCAAAATCTTTCAGCCCTTTAACCTCGCCGTTGATGTCATGGGTTAGGTAAATACTGGCCAGCTTGGGGATGGCAATTTCAAATTTATTGGTTTGTGTTTTTTCATCGGGCAGCGCAAACAGTACGGCAGAAGCGCCACGCTGCGTATCCCAAATGCCTTCCATCGCAGCAATTTTGGCAGGCTGGTGGTGCAGCGTGGCAATGCCGTGCAGGTCGCCAATGACAATCTGCAGTGGTAGCAGCACGGCAGCCATCATCACGCCCGTGCGTAGCGTGGCACGCACGGCAGGCACGCGGTCGCCGCGCAGCCAGCGGTAGGCGCTGATACCGGCCAGCACGAAGGACACCGTGACAAAACACGCAGTCATCATGTGTGCAAACTTATAGGGAAATGAAGGGTTAAAAATAATCGCCAACCAGTCGGTAGCGTAGGCCACCATCGCGCCAGTGTTAGGGTCGGGCCGCATCTCAAAGCCTTGCGGGGTTTGCATCCACGAGTTCAGCGCCAATATCCAAAACGCTGACATGCTGGTACCAAAAGCCACTAAAAACGTAGCGATGGTGTGCACACGGTTGCTCACGCGCTGCATGCCGAACAGCATGATGCCCAAGAAAGTGGCTTCCAGGAAAAACGCCGTCATCACCTCGTACGCCAGCAGCGGCCCGGCAATGTTGCCCACGGTCTTCATAAAGCCTGGCCAGTTGGTACCAAACTGAAAACTCATGGTGATGCCGCTAACCACACCGAGTGCAAATGTCAGTGCAAATACTTTGACCCAAAACGCATATGCCTGCATCCACTTTGCATCTTGTGTTGCGTTAAACCGCAGTTTGAAGAACAGCAACACCCACGCCAATGCGATGGTGATGGTAGGAAACAAAATGTGAAAACTCATGTTCGCCGCGAACTGAATGCGGTGCAAGATGAGAGGGTCAAAAGTGTCAGTCATGGCACTGCTCCTAAAAATATCAAAACTCAGCGGGCAATTGAGAACCAAGCAAAGGCTCGGCAGCCTTGCGGCCACCTAAGCCCAGCTTTTCTTTAAACTCTAAAAACTTTTGCGCCTTGGCGCCCAGCTTCATTAACTGGCGCAGGGTTTGTTCGTCTAGCCGCTGTACATCGGCCATCCAGTCGGTTACCAGCTCTACCAGTTCATGCATATCGCCCATACGCTTTTGGGCGAACGCGTCGGGGGCGTTGGTAGGCGTAACTAGCAACGCGTCGCGCAGCATCGACAGAGTGGGGTCAATCTCGCGTTTGCGCCGCTCGTCTGCCAGCGTGCGAAAAATCGCCCAAACGTCTTCAGGCGCCGAGAAATACTCGCGTCGATCGCCAGGTAAATGCTGCAGCCGCACCAGCCGCCAAGAGTCCAGCTCTTTCAGGCCCATGCTGACGTTAGAGCGTGAAAACGCCAGCGCCTCGGCAATTTCGTCCGCATTCAGCGGTTTTTCGCTGACAAACAGCAGCGCATAAATCTGCCCCACGGTACGGTTGATACCCCATCGGCTGCCCATCTCGCCAAAGTGCAAGACAAAACTTTGGGCTAACGGTGTGAGATTCATGGAATTCCTTGATTTTCAGAGGTTACTGAAATTATAGGAACTTCATGAAATAAAACAAGGGTTATCCCGAAGATGTCTTTCTAATCGTGGGGGTTTTGAATTTAATTGCGCGGTTGTTACACACTGGCAAGCGCAGCTATTCACTACTAATTTCATAGCTGCTTGAGCAGGTTCTACGGCCTGAACGGCATAAAGTTCATATAAAAATAGGCTTCTAAGTGCCTAAACTAGCGACTTTTAAGCATTCAACTGCTCTAGTGGCTGCACTGGCTCCAAAGGCTCCACCGCCGGGCCAATTTGTGCATTGCCCTGCCCATTCACCTGCCGCAGCTCATGCACCTTACCGTCTTGCAGCACCACCACGCGCTGCGCACCGGCTATGGTCTCAGGCCGGTGGGCCACCACAATGCGGGTAACTTGCATTTTGGCCAGCGCCTGGGTGACCAGTTTTTCGTTGGCAATGTCCAGGTGGCTGGTGGCTTCGTCTAGCGCCAGTACCTTGGGCTGTTTGTACAGGGCGCGGGCCAGCAGCACGCGTTGCTTTTGCCCACCGCTAAGAGCTGATCCCATGTCGCCTACCAGCGTTTGGTAGCCCATGGGCATGCGGGCAATGTCAGCATGCACGGCGGCCAGCTGGGCACACTGCTCTACGCGCGCCATATCGCTGCGCACGTCAAAAAAGCTGATGTTGTCGGCAATGCTGCCCGCTAGCAAAGTGTCTTCTTGCATCACCGTGCCGATTAATCGGCGGTAGTTTTGCAGGCCCAGCTGGCGCACCGGCAGGCCACCGTACAGCACCTCGCCCTCTACCGGCTTGCGCAGACCGAGGATAATTTTGAGCAGCGTAGTTTTGCCGCAGCCGCTGGGCCCCACAATGGCTACGCTTTCACCGGGCTCTAGCACCAAGCTGGTGTCTTTCAGTATCCACGGCTCACCCTCGCCATAACGAAAGCTCAAATTGCGCAGCTCGATGCGTGGCTGCAGATGGTCTAGCGCATGGTCGGGCGCGGTGTCTTTCTCAGGCTCGCTCAAAGCAATGTCGGCCAAGCGCTCGGCATGCAGGCCCAGCATTTTGATGTCAACAGCAAAGTTAATCAGCGCGCTCATACGGCTAGTGAGCTGGCCTTTGTAGCTGATAAAGGCAAACAGCATGCCGATGGTGAACACGGCTTGGCCCTGCGAGCCTGCCGAGGTGCTGGTTTGCATCACCAGCCCTGCGCCCAGCCACAGCACCACCAAGTTTTCCAGGCCAAAGATAAAAGTGTTGGCCGTGGAGAAGGCAATGCCCATCTTGGCGGTGCGCACGTCACGGTTTTGCACCTCGATCAACAGGTTTTGCCAACGCGCGCGCCGCTCTTGCTCGCGGCCAAATAGTTTCAGCGGCACGATAGCGCGCAGGCTTTCTAAAAAGTGCGTGTTCTCGCGGGCGGCCACCACCAGCCGCTCAGCCGACGCATCGCGAAACGGCCGGTACGCCGCCCAGCGCAGCAGCGCGTAGGCCGCCACCGCTGCCAGCACCACGGCAGTCAGCGTGGGTGAATACAGTAGCATCATGCCCAGCGCCGCCACACTCATCAAGCCGTCTAACACCGCCTCAATCACGCTGGTGGTCAGCGTGCGCTGAATCGCCCCTACCGAGCCAAAGCGCGAGACAATATCGCCCAAATGCCGCTTCTCAAAAAAGTCGACTGGTAGCCGTACCAAATGGCTGAACACATTGCTGGCCCACTGCAAGCTAAGCGACATGCCCAGCGCCATCACCATCCAGCTGCGCGCCAGGCCCAGCAAGGTTTGAATCAGTAGCAGCATGGCAAAGCCAATGACCAGCACGGTGAGCAAGTCTTTATCATAAGTGGCGATGGCATCGTCGACCACCAGCTGGTTAAGCAGCGGCGAAGCAATGGCAAACAGCTGCAAGGCCAGCGCAATAGCAAAGACTTGAAACAACGATCGTTTAAGGCCCAGTACCTTGCCTGTCAGGGCTGACAGCGCTACCTTCTTGCGCTGATCGGTAGCTTCAAACTCGGCATTGGGGGTAAGCTCAAGTGCTACGCCGGTAAAGTGGCGCGAGACTTCATCTAACTTTAAGCGGCGCTCACCCACAGCAGGGTCGAGTACGACCACATGGCTACGAGCTACTTTAGTCAGCACCACAAAATGGTTCAAGTTCCAGTGCAAGATGCAGGGGAGTTGCAGTTGGGCTAGCTCGGTAATTTCTAGGCGCAGCGGGCGGCTACTGAAGTTCAGCGCACCTGCGTACTGCATCAGCTGCTGCAACGTGGCACCTTTGAGCGAGACAGGAAAGCGGCTGCGCAGGTCGGCCAAGTCAATATACAGGCCATGGGCGGTACTGACCATGGCCAGACTGGCTAAGGCACATTCGCTGGCTTCGGATTGGAGGATGGTGCGCATCAAAGAAATATCTTTAGGTCATTTTGTAGTGATGCCTTCAGTCTCAAAAGTTATTCCTTCTAACTTCCGGCATTTTTTAAAATCTGGTTCAGTGTCACCATTGCAATATAAGGTTAAATCTTGAAGCCTATCGTCTACAGTCGTTCTGACGAAATAGATACCTTCATATGGTTTTTTTGTGTTGAGAATAATATCTTCGGTGGTTTTCATGAACTTGAAACCTATAAGCCTAGAGTAAATATTTAAAAACTCTTGATTCTTAATCGAACCGACAGGCTGTCCACTTGCTGCATCGAACGCACCATGAAGTTGAATAACGTTATCTTTGTTTGAAGAATCAATGTGCCTGACCAACCCTCCAAGATAAGCAAACGCACAAGCTGAAATTACTGGTCCACTTGCGATTGTGTTGATACTATTATTTTTTATAGCTTGCGCAAAACGTAAACCAGCAAGAGAGTTTCCCCCAAAGCAGTTTTTAAAAATAACAGCAGTAATTTTTTTCTGTGAGATCGTAATTTCGAAAGTTTGATATTTTTCTAAAGTCATATCTCCGCTGATAGTCACAGTATTCTCTTTATCTTCGTCTTTAGATAAAGAATAGCCAACATGTGAAACCAGCAAGAAAGCTAATAGGAAATAATATTTTCTAAACATGATGATTAATTGTGTAGCAAAGAAATCAATCTCTTTGCTACATTTTTGATTAAAAATTAATAGTCTTTTTCGGAAAATTAATACTCAATTCGCATCATGATGATCGGCAGGTGAATTCATCGTTTGCCCAGTTTGATTCCCGAGTGCATCAAGTCCAGGCGAAGCCGTCGTGGAGGTGCTCGCAGGGCTTGGGGGATTGCTGAGTGTTCCAGCCCTAACACTTCCGAAAAAGGCACCGAATACGCCTCCCCCTTGAGAGATAGGACTACCTAATCTAGCCGGGCCACCAGTAATCGCCTGCGTCTGGTTTACTAGTCCTAACTGCTGCGCAGTACTTATACAGTTTGAGCTGTTGCCAGATTCGCAGCCAGGTCCGTACCCACGATCCCCACCGTCAGCGTAATCACCAATATCACCCCCTGCCACTGCAGAAATCTCATCCGCCGTCAACTCCCTATACCCCCAATAATGGGACGTTACTTTAGCCTCGCCAGTTGCACGGCTTGTCGTTGTACTTGTTTCCATAAAAAACTCTAAAGTAAAAAATGCCTCTCGCGAGGCGGTTGAATTAAACCAAGAACCCTTCTCGGTCTAGTATTTCTACAGCCTGCGCGTATTGCGTAAGCTTAGGAAAAGGAGTAAGCGTGCATATACGTAGTCTGCAAACTTAAAACACTATTTTTTCACTTTTTAATGAAATTTCATTTAGTTGTTTGCACTTTTGGTAATCTTCACCTTGATTACCATCGCAGTAGAAAGTTAAATTTATACCTTTATTATTACTAAAGAAATAAATTCCTTCTTCTTCTTTCTTAGTATTTAGAATAATGTCATTGACTTGATACGAAAACCTAAAATTTAACTCTCGAGAAAATTCATCAAGCAAGAGTTGATTTAATTTGACTCCGGCACTTTGTTTAGTTTTTGTCTCAAACCCGCCATGGAACATGATTACATTCCATGTCGCGCTCCCATCTAATGTTCTAGCGACTCCGCCTAAAAATGCGCCAGCACATGCAGAACCAACAAACCCACTTGCTACAGTATTTAACTTGTATGAACGGATAATCTTTGCATACTGCAATCCCACATACACGTTACCACCAAAGCAGTCTTTAAAAATGACTGTGTCTACAGAGTTTGATTTTATGATTTGTAGAAAGTCTTTGTAACTTTCAAAGCTTAAGTGATCCGACACCATGATACTTTTATCTTTTAATAAAGTTTTTGGTGCTGGCATACAGCTTGTCAAAAAAAATACAACTATAAACAGAATAAAAAATATATTCATATTAAAAATATAACAGCAGCTGCATAGAAGTTGCAGCTGCTTTGCAGTGAACTAAGGTTGGTAATATTTAAGGTGCATCATGTTGAGTAAATTCGCCACCACCAATGCCTATATTGCCGCCGGGACCATTACCCGTTGGTGTTGGCCCAGTAGAAGTTCTAGTATTAGAATTAGTAAAGTTATTCAGCAAATTAAATCCTGATAATGGTGCCCTAGTTGTAATATTACCTGTCAATTGTGCTAATGCCGAAGCGCGGTCTGCTTCCGCTTGAGCAGTAGCCATACTTTCTGCAGAACCTGCGCTACCACCCGCATTATTGGAATCAGGTGAATCTGAGCCCGGGCCACCATTGCCATCGTACCCACCCGCCACTGCAGAAACCTCATCCGCCGTCAGCTCCCTATATCCCCAATAATGGGACGTTACTTTAGCCTCGCTAGTTGCATGGCTTGTCGTTGTACTTGTTTCCATAAAAAACTCCAAAGTAAAAAATGCCTTTTTCCGAGGCGGGTTGAACTAGACCAAGAACCCTTCTCGGTCTAGTATTCCTAGGGCCTGCGCGTGTTGTGCAAGCCTAGGGAATGCGTGCAGTGATCTTTGCTCTGCCAAGTTGGCGCATTCCAGCGCTAACAGGTCGGCCAAGAACTGCGGTTTGTCGTATGTGGTGTCTAGCTGCGCCATCCAGTCGGGCAGGGGCTGTGTGCCCTGCTGCAAAGTGGTTTCAAAAAGCTTGGGCCTGGGTAGCTCGCAAAAGGCCATCACTAAGCTCTCTGATTTCTCTCCAATAAGTTGCTGCACCTCTGCGCGTCTAGTCTTATCTACGGTGACTGTTTTGAAAGCTTGGGTGCCGTAGACTGAGTGAAACAGTCCTGCAGTGCACACGTAGTCTGCAAATTGACTGGTCTTCAAAATGCGGTGCACACCTGCCAAGTGCACCCACAGCATGCGCCCGCTGTGCGCGCTGCTGCCAGCTCCCTGGGCGAGCAGGTAGGCTTGGTGCTCGGGCTGTATCTGGCCTGGGCGTATTTTTTCAGCTTGCATCTTGTGTGGCTCCGGCAACGGTAGTTTTAAACATCAGCGTCACACGCATGGCGGGGCACACACGGCTTAGCCCGCGCGCTGCGTGCAGAATGCGGCCATCAAACTGCACCATGCGGCCTGGCTTGGGCAGTACCGCATGGGCTATGTCGCCCATTTCGTTAAAGAAAACGGTCTCGCCCGCCCATTCAGGCTTCCACACGGGGTTGATGTAGCAAATGGTGGTGTAGTTGCCGGGGGTGCTGCTGTCGGTATGGGGGTGCCCATCTATGCCAAAGGTGTGGGCGTTGGCGTAGCAGCGCACCAGCGAGTGGTCTTTTAGCAAATCTGATTTGAGCTGCAGCCACAGGTCTTTGATGGGGCCTAGTGATTCATTGCCAAGTAGTACATGCTCTGCGTCTTCTTGGTTGTCGCGCTTGGTTTTAAGGAAGTCATGGTTCCAATGGCCAAATGTCGACTGGCTTGTGCTAGCCAGCCAGCCGTAGGTCCAAAACACATTGGTTTGAAAAAAGTTTTGCAATGCTTCTAATGGCTCTTTGGCTAAAAAGTCATTTTTTAGATTGAATCGCTCCATGGGTTTCTCTTTTTTATTTAACAGTGGTTGAGGTACTAGAACTATTTGTGGGTTTCAGGTCTGAGTTCAAAATCTTCGCATTCGCTCTAGCCGCCAGCAGGGGCTCTAGTGCCCATTCCCACACTTTGCGGCGCTCTTGCAGTACGTCGGCTTCCAGCGTGAGGCCGGGTTTGAGCTGGATGGCATCGCCGTAGCTGGTGATGCTTTGGGCATCTAGCTGTACGTTGATGCGATACAGGGCTTCGTTACCTTGGTTTTGCGCCATCAGCTGGCCCGCCAGGTTGGGCGGTAGCTCGTTGGCAGCAAAGGGGGTGTCGGATACGGCGGTGATGTGGCCGGTGTGCAGGCCAAACTTTTGGTAGGGGTAGGCGGCATAGCGCAGGTAGACGGTTTGGCCTGGCTTTAAAAAGCCTGCGGTGCGGCTGGGGGCAAACAGGTGGGCTTCGACCGTGATGGCTTGGCTGGCTTGTTTGCCATCTACTGACGTTGCTACAGGTACCAGCGTGGCGATGGTTTGCCCCGCTTGCACGGCTTGGCCGGGGCGCACGCTGAGGGCGGTAACTTTGTAGGCGGTGGCTATGGGTGGGGCAGCAGTAGCCACCGCCCGCGTGATGGTGGCAGCGCCTAGGCTGCTGGGCACGCCGGGGTTAGCAACAAGGTAGCTGCTGGCTGGGGACAAGCTGGGCGCGGTAACCACCACGCTTTTGCGGGTGGCGTTCTCGCTGGACTCTTGAGCCAGGGTGGACTGGTTGCGCTCGATTTGGGCGGTGTCGCTGGCCAGCTGGCTTTTGAGCGCGGTGCGTTCGCCCATCAGCGCTTGGCTGTCTTGTTGCAGGGCCAGGCGGCTGCGCTCTAGGCTTTGCTGGCGGGCGCGGGCGTCGATCAGTTCTTCTTGCTTGGCTTGCAGCTGTATGTCGGAC
>JANLPQ010000121.1:0-21614 GCA_031367325.1 Polaromonas sp.
TGGCAGGCGGTGTACTCAGCGCAGCGGCATAAAGGGGGAGTAGGCGGCCCTAGGCCGCCACGGAGGACAGCCGCGCAGCTGAGTACGCCGTCGGCCAGCTCCCGTACATAACGAAGAAAGAAGTCCCCGATGACAGCCGCGAAGCTGAGTACGCCGCCTGCCAGCTGCCGTACAAGAGCAACTATAGTCAAGACTCAGCAAGCTGCTCCATTGCCGCAGTTCACGGTGCCGGAACATTCATCTACCGCTATTAATTACCGAGCGCCAAATTTCAACAACACATCCATCACGGCGCTGAACCCGCGTCCGCGTGCATGGTCTAGTGCGGTGATGCCTTGTGCGTCGGTAGCATTTACGTCAGCACCGGCGGCTGCTAGCGTGCGCACCATGTCGGCTTGGCCCAGCTGGGCGCCCAGGGTAATGGCGGGGGTACCGCCGCTTTTGGCATTTTTGTCTGCACCATCGGCCAAAGCTTGTTGCAAGGCCGCCAAGTCTTTGGCGCGAATGGCGGCAAACAAAGCGGTGTTGGGTGCTGCGCCAGGTGTTGCGCCTGCGTTGGTTGAGCGCTCTGCGTCAGTAGATTTGGCACGCGCTGAGGGCCTAGCGGCGGCTGCAGGAGCGCTTTGCATCACCGCACCAGAAGGGGCCGACTTGCTGAACGCCGCGTCACCATTGGCTGCGACGGCAGACTCTGCAGCGGGCGCAGCAGACGGCGCGGGTAGGGCAGAGCGGGCCGGTGCAGCAGCGGGAGCCGGGTTTGGCGCAACATCAGCGCTGTTTCTGGCCTGGCTAGTGGGTCGCGGCACCACGAGTTTATTTTCAGCTTGTGCTTTGTCACTTGCTTGCTGCGGCGTACCAGCTGCGGGGCTGTCTATGGTTTCTTGCTTAGGTTGTTTGATAACAGGTGCTTTGAGCGGTGGGCTTTGCGGTGCAGCCGGAGGTGCAGTTTTTTTGGCAAGCTGGGCTGTGCTTTGGGCTGGTTTTGCCTGATTGGCTACATCCTTGGTTTCTTTTGCAACCTCTAGTGCAGCAGGCTCTGCAGTACTAGACGCTGAATTGGTTGCGGAACCAGACGCAGGACTAACTGGGGCCGAGGTTTGTGCATCAGCTACCTCAGCTTGGGGGCGCACGGCGGGGGCAGGCCGTGCCGCGCTGAAAGCCATGTTTTTTTCTTCGGGCGTGGCGCGGTCCCACTGCATAAACAGCAAACCGCTGATACCAAAGATAGCGACTGACGCGAGGGCGCGCAGCTTCCATTGGCTGTCGTTGGCAGAGGGTTTTTTACTATCGAATTGGCCTTTTTGAGCCGTATTAACTGCTCGAGCAGCTATTGAATTAGTAGTGCTTGGATTATCAGCGCCGGTATTTTCCGTTCGCACATGGGGCTGCTGCGCAGCGTAAGCCAGTATGTTGGCGCGGGTTTGTGCAGACGGGCCTGTAGCGCTGTGCGCGCCTGCCTCGTTAGCCTCGCTAGCCTCGCTAGCCTCGTTATCCAAGGCCTGCTGCGCCGTGTGGTAGCTGGCCACCAAGCTGTCAGCTTGCTGCGACTGACTTGACTTAGGCGGCTGCAGCGATTGCGGCGTGTCTTGTGGGTCTTGCGCAGGGTGTTTATCTTGCGTCATACGTTAGCCTCCGCAAATTCTGCCAACAGGCTTTTGAGTTTGCTGCGGGCGTAGCGCAGGCGGCTTTTGGCGGTTTCAAAGCTGCAGCTGGTGGCCGCTGCAATCTCGTCCACGCTCATGTCGCCCTCGGCTTGCATTAAAAACGCTTCGCGCTGGTCGGCGGGTAGCGCGTCGACGGCGGCAATCAGCGCGCGTGCTTGCTCGCGCGACTCGATTTGTCGCACGGGGCCAAAGCCTGAATCGGCTATTAGCTGAGCGCGCAGTTGCACGGACTCGTCGTCCTCGGCATCCACACTGCTGGCCGTGCTGTGCTGGGGCTTGATGGCACGCCAGTGGTCAACGATGCGGTGGTGGGCCATGGTGAACAGCCAAGTCTTAAATTTAGCACCGTTCTTGCCGGGCTCGTAGGCGGGTGCGGCGCGCGCTACGGCAAACCACAGCTCTTGGGTTAGCTCGTCTGCGGTGGCGGCGTTGTGCACGCTGCGCAGCACGTAGCGCCATACGCTGGCCTCATGCCGCGTGTACAGCGTGTTAAACGCCGCAACCTGACCTTGTGCGTACTGCATCATTAAAGTTTCATCAGGAACAGGTGTGGTGGGGTGGCCCGCTTGCATGCAGCGTATTGTGCCCCAGCCCGCGTGGTTTTAGCCACGGGCCGGGGGTGCGCTGCATGCCACCGTTAATTTAGCGCCACTGGGGTGGGTCGGGTGTGTAGCCTACTGCGCCGTCGGGGAACGGGTTAGGCCGTGGCTGCACCGGGCGGGGTGCGGGGATCACGCCGATGGCCAGCAAATTGGCGTAGCTGTCGTATCGAATACGAATCACCTCGGCGGGGCTATTGCTGTCGCGTTCAAACTCGGTGTTGGTCACTACCGAGGTTTCGCGTTCGCCGTGGCCTGTGCCTAGCTTGGGAGCAGACTGCACGATGTTGGCCGACTGGGGTGCAGAGCGCTTGGCCACGCTGTCGTTGCTGGGCTCGTAGGGTGCGCCACTGGCCGATTCTGCTTTAGCGGCGTCGGCTGCGCGTGCTGAAGGGGCAGTGGGCGCGGCGGGTGCAGGTGGCCGTGCTGCAGCAGGTGCGGCGCTAGATTCCGAGTCTTTGTAGCGTTCAGATCCAGAGCGATCGTGGTGCTGCGGATGTGCGGGTGGATAAGTGGGTGGATAAGCAGGTTGCACTTGCACAGGTGCCCGCTCACGAAACAGTGCCACACCAATCACACCCACATCGCGCGGGCGGCCGGTGCGCTCGGCATAGCTGTTGGGCGACGCGGTAAATTCAAACGCGGCTACGTCGTTGTTGCTTTTGCGCCAGCCGGTAATGCCGTAGCGCTGGTAGGCGCCCAGCACGTAGCCGGTTTGCGCGGTGTTGGCCGTCTCGCCGCTGACTACGTTGACACCGTCTACCGAGGTCACCGCCAGCACACGGCGACCCATAGCGTTGCGCACGTCAATGGCGTATTTAGCCCCCGGAACGCCCGCCACCCAGTATTCACCACGGTAGTAGTGCAGCGGCAGGGTAGCGCCGGTGTTGCGGTCGGTCACCGTCACATCGACTAGCCTGCCTACCGCCAAGGCGGGGGTGCTCAAACTGCCAATGGCGGCAGACAATGCCAAAATCCACATTAATTTCTTCATCACACACTCCTTTAAATAAACGGTGATGAAGATTGAAACGGGGCGGCGCGCAAAAAGGGGTTAAATTACTCCAAAATAATTTTAGAAGGTTAAGTTAGGGGCTGCAGGGGCGTTGTGCTTCAACGATGGGACGAAGGAACTTCGTAGTGGGGGTGTCGTCAGGTCGTAGTGCATTTTTGGTGTACGTACAGCCGTAGTTGCCCGCTGCCACGGTAGAGGGCGTGACCACATCGTCGCCCATGGGTTTGACGCCATCACGCTCCCATTTCACCATTGCCTCAAAAGCATCTATTTCCTCGGCTACCGTAAAGTCGCAATGGCTGGCACCCCGGATGGCGCGTTGCACCAGCCAAGTGCTGTTACCTTTGGCCGCTACACGTTTTTGGTACACCTGCTGCATGCTGAACGGCACAAATAAATCACCCAGTGTGTGAATGGACACCACCGGGATTTTGAATTCGCCATTGACCTTAGGCACCCAGCGCAGCCCATCGGTGCGCAAACGGTTAGCGTCAGCCACAGCGCTTAGTTTTTGGGCTGACGCGTTTAACGCGGCCGATCCTGGGGCGTCGCCGTCAATCACGTAGGTGAATGAATTGGTATCGAGCACGTTTTTGGTCAATATGCCGTTCAAAGTGCCGTCACTGCCAAAGGTGCCATACGCCGATGGAAAGCTGCCACCAATGGCCAAGCCCAAGTCAAAAATCGGGCGTTCACCACCCGTGAGATTTTTAAGTACGGACACGTACTTCGCACCTGTGACTGTGGCTGTAATGGTGGCTCTAGAACTTGCTGTTGGTGGAAAGCTGCTAAACAAAGTGCCCGTCACCAAGCCCGCAATTTCAGACCATTTAGTCGTGGGGTAGCTGGGCACGCCCGCTACCGCTTGGGCGGCCACTTGCATAGCGCTGAAGGTGTTGAACAGCTCGGTATCTCCCATCACGCCGCACATGGGCACAGCGCCGTTGTAGGCCACTTTATTTTTGGCGGTGGCTGCTGTCTCAGCCTCAATCGCCGCGCCAGTAATATGCCCACCCATCGACACGCCGGTGATGTAAATTTTGCTAGGCGCGGCCAGGGAGCGGGCGTTGGCAGTGGCAATTTTGTTGAACTCTAGCGCCAGTGCGTTGGTGTCTTCTACCCCTGCCCGCACATCGTAGTAATTTTTGCTGTAGCTTGATGCTGCCCATGCGTAGCCGTTGTCAATCAGGTGGCGGCGCAGCAGGGGGTCTTGCACCGTCAACTCAGCGCCGTTGCCCGCAAATCCGTGGGCGTACATCACCAGCTTGCCGTTCCATGCGGCAGGCACCTCTACTCGGTAGCTGGCACCGCCCAGCACACCCGCCCAGCGGCTGGTGGTGGCCACGTCGGTAATGTCTCCCGTAGCCGTGCCCAGTGCTGCAAACGTAGTAGCGGCTGTGGCATTGAAAGTACGTGTGTCTTGCGGGCGAGATTCTTCAGGCACCACAGCCACAGGCGGGGTAGCTGCAGGTGGCTCGCTGCCCCCGTCGCTGCCGCCGCAGCCCGTCATAAAAATACTGCCAGCCAAAGCAGCCGTCATCAGCCAAATAGTAGCGCGCATAAGTCAAGTCTCCTGATATTTTGCAAGACAAAAAAACACACCCGTTTGCCGATCTATTACATGTCAGCAAACGACTTTTTAAGTCTGCCCAGTGTGATGATTTTCTGCGGCGCGTTAGTCATGTGTGTGACAAAAATCGGCTAGTTGAAGTAACCGGTTGTAGCGCCTAGCTGCTGTACGGCAAACAGGCTGTGTTGCGTCTTATATTTCTAAGCACTGGGAGTGCATTTTTTAAGTAAATTAAGCTTGTAACCCAAGTAAATTATGCTCAAGCAGCTATTTAATCAATAGCATTTTGTTATTCGAGAATGCCAAATTCGTGACAAATTTGTTCTAAAGCAGTTTTGTGCATCTGTGTTTGTGGTGCGAAATGGTGATCTAGTCGGGTAACATCTGTTTGCAAGTTGTACTGGCTACCCGTTTCGCGCCCAAGACTCTGGTTGGCTTGCACAACACAACAACGAGAAAAAAGGAGTGAGGTATGACCATCATTTGGGCTATTTTCTGGGGTGCTGTGATGGGCACGTTTTGGCCTGGCTATAACGACATCGGCACCTATGTGGGCGGTATTTTGGGGCTGTTTGCAGGGCTGACGCTGCGATTTGTGATTAAAAAGCAAGTGCTGCAAAACACCGCAAAGTTGCACGAACAGCTGCTGGTGCAAGCGCAGCAGCTGCAGCAGATAGCGCGCACGGCCACAGCGCGCGCAGGGGCTGATGCAGCCGTGGCCACGCCATCATTGTCTGCACCGTCTGCAGACAGTGCGCAGGCGCAAGACATGCAGGCCGCCGCCGTTGTCAAGTCGGCCACTAGCGCCGCAGCGTTGACAGACACTGCGCGCCAACAAGCCATTAATACACCTGCCAATCCATCGCTAGCTGCGAGGGCGCTGGATGCACAGGCCGAGGCCGCAGAAGACGCAGCTTTCTGGCAAGACGAGCTAAAACGTGAGCAGGCTTTAGCGCCGTCGGCAGCGCGCTTGCGCGCAAACGAGGCTACATCGGGTCAAGTTAAATCGCCGGTTACCGCCACCAAGGCCACCAAAGCCCCTATGCCGCCTGCACCGCCCAATGCAGTTGAACAAGCTATTGCTGCCGCACAAAACTGGTTCTTAGGCGGCAACACCATCGTGCGCGTGGGATTGGTTATTTTGTTCATCGGGTTGTCATTTTTAGCGCGCTATGCTGCCGCTGCGGGGCTGATACCGGTAGAGCTGCGCTTGGCAGTGATTGGTGCGTTTGGTATTGCGCTGCTGGCCATTGGCTTTAAAAAGCGCGCCGACAAACCGGGCTTTGCACTGGCGCTGCAGGGCGCAGGTGTGGCGGTGATGTACCTTACCGTGTTTGCCGCCTTTCGGCTGTACGACATGCTGCCGGCGCTGGCTGCGTTTGGTTTGATGATCGTGGTGTGCGCGCTGAGCTGTGCGCTGGCGCTGCTGCAAAACTCACGGGCGTTGGCAGTAGCCGCTTTTGCCGGTGGCTTTGCGGTGCCTATTTTGTTGTCTACCGGACAGGGCAGCCATGTGGGGCTGTTTAGCTACTACACGCTGCTGAATGTTGCCATCATGTTGATTGCCTACAAAAAGTCGTGGCGCATTTTGAACATAGTAGGTTTTGTCGCTACCTTCGGCGTGGCCACAGCGTGGGGTGCGCTCAAGTTTGCGCCCGAGCAGTACGCCAGCACGCAGCCTTTCTTGATAGGCTTTTTGTTGATTTATGTGATGACTGCTGTGCTGTACGCGCGCAATACGCCAACTAAATTGGGCAACGCGGTAGACAGCACGCTGGTGTTTGGTACGCCGTTGGTGGCGTTTGGTTTGCAGGTGGGGTTGGTTAAACAGTTTGAGCTGGGCACTGCTTTCTCGGCGCTGGGTTTTGCAGCGCTGTACCTGGGCTTGGCCACTGTGCTGGTGCGCCGGGCGCTGGCCAATTACCGGTTGCTGATTGAATGTTGTATCGCTATTGGCGTAGGCTTTGCCACGCTGGCGGTGCCGCTGGCGCTGGATGCGCAGTGGACATCAGCCGTGTGGGCGCTAGAAGGCGCGGGCGCATTTTGGGTGGGTATGCGCCAAGCCCGCTGGATGCCGCGGGCTTTTGGCTTGCTGCTGCAGGCGGTGGCGGCCATGGCGTTTATCAACGGGTTGAAGTACGGCGTGTCGGCGTTGCCGCTGCTTAACCCTGCGTTCATCGGCGCGCTGCTGATAGCCTTGCCTGCGCTGCTAATAGCGTGGTGGCTGCGCCAAGATTTGCCGCACAGCGAGTCTACTTGGGCCAAGGCCTATGTCGCAGCAGAAAAGCAGTTGCGCAGCCCACTGTTTGTCTACGGCTTTGTGTGGTGGTGTGTGGCGCTGGCACTAGAAATTAGCCGCAGTGCGCCTGCCAAAATAGTCGACGCACCTGACCTGCCGGTATTTTCGCAAAGCACCGCGCAGCTACTGACGATGCTGGCTATCTTACTTAGCGCGCGCCTGGCGCAGTACTTTGGCTTGGCTAAAAACTGGGCCGTAGCCGCATGGCCTAGCCGCGTCACGCTGGTGGTAATGGTTGCCACTTTGCTAACGCAGCTGAACATCGGCGCCCGCGTGCTGCACACGCCCGCGTGGCTGGTATGGCCTGCCGTGCTGGCGCTGCATTACTGGATGTTGCGCATTAACGATAGGCGCGATACTGCAGACAATGTTACGCACTCTGCCGCACTGCAAAAGCTTAATTACTGTGTCCACGTAGGTGGTGCGTGGCTGGTTACCGTACTACTGGCCGACTGCCTGTGGTTCTTTATTGGCAAAGGCGATTTGTGGCGCACGTCGTGGGCCAGTGTGGTCATGCTGATCAGCGGCATAGGCGTGCTAATGGCGCTGTCGCTGTGGGCAGGCCGGGCACACCAGCGCTCATCGTTGGCCAGCTTTAAATGGCCGCTTAATCCGCATGCCGTGGCTTACTATTGGCATGCTGCGTTGCCGCTGGCGGCCATGGTGTTTGCAGGCGCGCTGGTGGTAGCGGTGTCGTCGTCGGGCCGTACCGAACCATTGCCCTATATTCCACTGCTCAACCCGACGGATTTGACGATTGCGCTGGCCTTGGGCGCGTTGGTGTTTTGGCGCGCTGCGGTGGCGGGCGCTACTCCCTTGCCTGCGGGGGCGGCTGGGCTGCGCAGCCCGCGTGCGTGGGTGGCGCTGGCGGGGCTGGCGTTTATCGCGATAAACACCGTGTGGCTGCGTGTGGCGCACCACTTTTTTGATGTGGCTTGGTACCCTAGCGCGTTATTTAGCAGCTTTGTGGTGCAAACCGGCTACGCTATTTTGTGGACGCTATTGGCGCTTAGCTTGATGGTGATTGCCGGGCGGCGCAAGCAGCGCGCGCTGTGGCTGGTGGGTGCAGGGTTGATGGGCTTGGTAGTAGTCAAGCTGCTGCTGATCGACCTGTCTAACGCAGGGGGCGTTGAACGCATCATCGCGTTTATTGTGGTGGGCGTGCTGATGCTGGTGGTGGGCTACTTTGCACCATTGCCGCCTAAAACCAAAGCACCATTTGACGCAACTGATGATTCGCCTCGCTCTGCGGCGGTTAACACTGCGGCTACTAACCATGCATTGATTGACAATTCATCGACTAACACAGCCATCACGCCTGCTATGGTCACCAAGGAGGCACCATGATATCCATAGTTCTGTATATATCCCGAGCGCGGTTTTTAGCTGTCTGCGCGTCATTAGCCATAGCTCCCGTAGGGCGGGCAGCTGATGCCAATACGCCAGCGCCCTACGCACTGCGTGCCCCGCTAGCCGTAGCCGCTGACGCACCGCTGCAGCGCCTAGTGCTACCTGCAGCGGCTTTGGTGCGGCTGCAAACCAGCAACTATAGCGATGTGCGCGTCTTCAATGCCCAAGGCCAACCTGTGCCCATGGCATTGGCCCAAGTAGCAGCCCAAATGCAAACCCAACGCAGCCAAGTGGTGTTGCCTGCCTACCCCATCGTAGGGGCAGCGGGTACGCTGGGCAGCGAGGGCGTGTCGCTGCGCATTGAGGAGCAGGGCGGCAAGCGTGTGGTGCAAGTCGACACAGCCACTGCCAAAGCCACCCAAGGCCATAAAAATATCGTTGGCGTACTGCTAGACGCCCGCGCTATCAACGCCCCTGTGGTGTCTATGGTGCTAGATGCCGACTTGCCCGCAGGCCAGCCGATTACCTTTGAAGTGCAGGCCAGCAAAGACTTGAAAAACTGGCGCGCGCTGGCCGACACGGTGCTGTACCGCGCGGCAGATGCTGCCAATGCGGCAGGATCAACGCCCGGCGACCTGGGCATCCAGCGCATGCAGCTGGCCTTTAGCGACATCAAAGACCACTACCTGCGCATCACCTGGCAGGGCGGCGCAGACCAAGCCGCGCCCGTGGCCGTGCGCGCCGCCACGCTCACCACATCACAAAGCACCAGCAGCACGCCGCGCACCAGCGCCAGCATTGCCACGCCCGCGCTTACCAGCCCGCACGAGCTAAGTTTTGTGGTGCCCTTTGCCACGCCACTGGCTGCGCTCAGCATCAAAGCCACAGGCGCTAACGTGCTGATCCCCGTGCGCGTGCTGGGCCGCAACGACCGCAGCCAGCCGTGGACACCCCTGGCCGGCACGGTGCTGTACAACTTAACCACCAACGGCAAAGAACAATCGAACGCAGCAGTCGAGCTACAAAACATGACAGGCAGTGCAAGCTACAAAGAAATCAAAATAGAAGCCGATAAAAAAACCGCAGGCTTTGCTAACTCACCCGAAGTGTCGGCCCTGTTTGAGCCCACGCAAGTGGTCTTCTTAGCCAGCGGCGCAGCACCATTCACTTTGGCCGTAGGCTTAGCTGACGCCGTCAGCGCTTATCTGCCGCTGGCCAGCTTGATGCCCGGCTACCAAAGCGGTCAAGAAAATACCTTGCCTCTAGCGCGCGCTGACATCAGCGCTAGTGCGGTAGCCGCTGGGCCCGCAGCCGTGGCACAAGCTGCCAGCAACGCACCGCCTACCCGCAGCTTGGTACTGTGGGGCGTGTTGCTAGCGGGCGTGGTGCTGCTAGGTTTGATGGCGTGGGCGCTGATGAAGCAAAGCAAAAAAGTGCCTGAGAAAGCAGAGTAAATTTTAAAAGCTTCGCTGGGGAGTTGATTACTCGGTTCGCGTTTGAGCGCCGTTTAGTTAGCCTTTTTTGCGTCGCCGGAGAGCTCGTTGCACGCTTGGTGTGCGCACGGAGAGCTGGTATTTTTTTGCGCTCCGGACAGCTGTACTCGAGCCGGGCATCTCGCTGCAAAAATATTCCGCAAACACGCGCGAACTGAGGCTTTTGATTCGCCAGCATTGTCAACACGCGCCTTGCTGCATATTTTTCATCGAGACGGACCCGACTCGTCACATGGTTCTTTGCTTGGATTGAACAGCCCGTGTTTCGGGTCAGTTGGTGGAATGGTGAATACTATCAATTGCATAGCTGGTTGAGCAGGTTCTACGGCCTAGAACGACTAAAAGTCTATGAAAACACGCGTGAATTTAGGTGTTTTTGCGCGCTAGTACACTGCAAGCAACCGCGACCAAGCCGATGCGAAACGATCACTACACAAACCCGCCAAGCGGTGATGGAGCGTGGTCGTGATGAAAATCTGGAGAAAGGCGCGCGGTGCAAAAGGCAGCCTCGCAACCATCAAAATCCGCGCGTGTTTTTAGTCAAGATTTTGCAGCGCGACTTCCTCCATCGCCGCAGCTCACGATGCCAGCATATTAAGCTTCAGGCAACCGTACCCGAATCACCGCCCGCACAAACCCATGGTCGGAGCGGCTGCGGTCTTTGCCTTCTTGCAAGTGGTCGTTAAAGTAGTCTACGCGGCGCACATCGCCAATACTGTTGCGGCTGTTGTAGAGGAACTCTTCGCTGACCAAGATTTGGTCTAGCACCTCGGGGTAGCCTTGGTGGATGTGGCTGTAGGCGACGTCGCGTTTGAGCGCCATGTCGCCTTGCACTTCGTAGGCGTTAAACAGGGCGGTGTCGCGCGCGCCTTTGTCATACGCTACCTCGTTGGTGGCGGCGATGATTTGGGTGGTCACGCTGTGCGGGCCGTCGTTAAAGTCGCCCATCACGATCAGTGGGTCGTGGGTGCGCTGCAGCAGGTCGATGACGATGCAGCGTATGGCAGCGGCCTCAGCACCGCGCAGCATCAGGCTGCGCAAGGTGGCGCGGGCGGTGATTTTGTCATCCTCGCGGTCTTCGATCACTTGGCCCTGCGCGTCTTGTAAATATTTAGGCCGCTTGCTTTTCAGGTGCGCCGTCAGCACATGGATGCGCTGGCCGTGCTTCATGCGCAGCGTGGCCAGCAGCGGCGGGCGCTCGAACTTTGCGTACTCGCCCAGCTCGGGCACGGTGATGCGCATGTTGTCCGGAAACTGGCTAAACGACTGAATGTTGTCTACCTCTAGCCGGGTGATGATGCCTACGCGAGGTGTGTGCACTGCGCCGCCGGAGAACACGGTTTGCGGGTTGACAGTGTTAAAGCCTTCGCCACTGACTGGCGTGTGCGGCGCGGCAACGTTTTCTGCCCCCGGCACCACCACCGTGCTGTAGCGCAGGCCGCTGCGGTTGACGGCGGCTTTCAGGGCCGCGTCATCCCATACTTCTTGCACGGTGAGGATGTCGGCGTTCAGCGCGGCAATGCGCCCACCCAGCCAGTCGATTTTGCGTTCGTAGTCGCGCTGGGTGTAGACGTCTTGGTTCTCGTAGTACATGCGGCCAGGGTTGGCCAGGTTCAGCACGTTGGCGGTAGCCGCCACCAAGGTGGTGAAGTTGCTGGGCGCTTGGTTGTTTTGCAGTGTGCGCAGTGGAGCAGATGACATGGTGGCTTCCTTTGCCGCCATGTTAGCTGCAATAGTTAGCTTTGCCTATCGGGCGGCAAGTTAGCGTGCGCCCAACTCTCGCAGTTCGCCAGACAGTGCGATGTGTGTGCCTCTGCTGTTATTGTCCGTCACCATGCGGTGCAGGGCGCGGGCTACGTCAGCCGCTTCAATAGCTTGGTAGTTGGCTGGTATGAGAAAACTCAATGCACGCATAACCTTCAAGCCGATTTGCTCGCCTGGTCGCGCAGTTTGCTTTAATGCATCTCGGTCGCCTGCCAGTATGCTGGGGCGTACGATGCTGACGCTGGCGTAGCCTAGGCGGGCCACGGCAGCCTCCATCTGGCCTTTGGTACGGTTATAAAAAACGCTGGATTGTGCGTCGGCCCCCATAGAGCTGACTACTCCTAAACGCTTGTCACCGGCTATATTATTCATAGCTGCTTGAGCAGTATTTGCTTGGGCTAGAGCCACAAAAGCATCGTAATCTATGGCTTTGAAGGCCGCTTGGCTGCCTGCCACTTTAATGGTGGTGCCAAGGGCGATGTAAACGTCGTCGCACTTGGGCAGCGCAGCCAGTTGCGCTGCGTTGGTAAAGTCGACCATGTGTGCCACCAGCTTGGCATGCGTGACTGCGGGGGCACGGCGGCCCACGCAATGCACGGCGCTGTAGCGAGCGTCAGCCAATAGGAGTTGCAGCAGCTCGCGGCCTACTAAGCCGGTGCTGCCTGCCAGTAGCGCAGTGCGCGAATCGTTAGTGGGCTGGGCCATGCTATGTGTCCTATTTATAAAAAATGGAGGTACGGCAGACCTAGCAGTGCATCTAGGCTTTAGTAGCCGCCACGGTTGCCGCCACCGCCGCCGTAGCCGCCACCGCCGCCAGAGCGACTACGTCCGCCGCCGCCACCGCCACCACCGTAGCCGCCGCCACCGCCAGAGCGCTGACCGCCACCGCCGCTGCGATTGCCGCCGCCGCCACTGCGGCCACGGTTGCCCATCACGTCGATGCTGGTGCGCAATGGGTCGGGCTGTGCGCCACCACCCATGCCGCCGCCTTGGTTGCCACGGTTGTTGTTGCGTCTACCTTCACTTAAAGCGCGCGACTGCAAATGCAAACCATCGCGCTGCAGGTGCTGGCGCTCGCGCGGGTCGGCAAAGTCGCCGTCCTCGCGCTGGCTGTCTTGCTGCATGCGTTCTTGCTGCATACGATCCTGGGGCATACGGTCCTGCGGAAGATCTTGGTTAAAACCATCTTGTTGCGGGTAGGGCGCGCGTGGGACCCTGTTGCCGTGCGATGGGCCACGCGGGTTGTGCGACGGGCCGCGCGGATTATGTGAAGGTCCGCGTGGATTATATGAAGGTCCGTTTGGACCTGGGCCACCAAATCCATCAGCGTTATGGTTGCGCTCTACGCCGCCATTGCCTTGTCCATTGCCTTGGCCTTGGTGTTGGCTTGGTCCGCGTCCGCCACCGCCAGGGCCGCGTCCGCTGCCACCACCGGGGCCTCGTCCACCACCGGGGCCTCTGCCACCGCCACCACCACCGCCGCCTTCGCTGCTGCGCTTTTCGCGCACGCGGTCAGTCATCTCGCGGCGTGCGTTTTTAGCGGCTTGCGCCATCACGTCACGGCTTGGCGGTTTGCCAGCGCCGCCCCACAGGGTTTGGCGACCCATGGCAATCGGCTCGGCCCGCTCGTCCGCATCGGGCAGAAAGTCGGCATAGTCTTTGCGTGGAATGTCTTGGCGGGTAAATGCCTCAATCGCCGCCAAAAAGCCTTCTTCGTCCAGGCTCACTAAGTTAACCGCTTGGCCTTCTTTGCCTGCGCGGCCAGTGCGGCCAATGCGGTGCACGTAATCTTCGCTCACGTTAGGTATTTCGTAGTTCACCACATGCGGCAGGTCTTCAATGTCAATGCCGCGTGCGGCAATATCCGTAGCTACCAGCGCGCGAATGTCGCCGCTTTTAAAGCCAGCCAGCGCTTGTGTGCGCGCGCCTTGGCTCTTGTTACCATGCAGCGCCATGGCGCTGATGCCGTTCTTTTCCAAGAACTCGGCCACATGGTTAGCGCCAAACTTGGTGCGCGTAAACACCAGCACCTGGCTCCAGTTGTGCTCTTGAATAATGTGCGCCAGCAGCGCCTTCTTTTTAGCGCGGCCCACCAAATGCCAGCTTTGGCTGATGCGCTGCACCGTGGTGTTGCTGGGCGTGACTTGAATCGACTTGGGATTGTTCAGCAAGCCTTGGGCCAGCTGGCGAATCTCATCGCTGAAGGTGGCCGAGAACAGCAGCGACTGCTTTTGCGCAGGCACCATTTGCAGCACTTTGCGAATGTCGTGGATAAAGCCCATGTCCAGCATTCGGTCAGCTTCATCGAGCACAAAAATTTGCACATGCGACAAGTCCAGCATACCTTGCTGCGCCAAGTCGAGCAGGCGGCCTGGGGTGGCGACCAAAATATCGACGCCACGCTTGAGTTTGTTAATTTGCGGGTTGATACCCACGCCGCCAAAGACCACGGTAGAGGTCAATTGCAAATGTTTGCCGTAGTCGCGTACCGACTCTTCCACTTGCGCCGCCAGCTCACGCGTGGGCGTGAGCACCAAGGCGCGAATGCCGACGCCGCCAAACTTGTTGGTGGCACTGCGGCTCATGGCCAGCTTGTGCAAGATAGGCAGCACGAAAGCGGCGGTTTTGCCGGTGCCGGTTTGGGCCCCGGCTAATAAGTCCTCTCCGGCGAGCACAGCCGGGATGGCCTGCTGCTGGATCGGGGTAGGCGTGGTGTAGCCTTTTTCTTGCACCGCTTTAAATAGGGCCGGTGCGAGGCCAAGTTCGTCAAAGTTCATTAGATAGCGCTGTTGCGCGATGTGACCGCGTTACTTGCAAAGACTTTTTTGCGTCTAAAGCAAGCCAGTTAAATACGGTCTGGTTCACAAGTGGCTTGTCGCGTCTGAGCATGTGTTGTGCTGACAGGGTGGCGGCTTGCCCCAGCAGAGTGCTGGTGTTGGGCTGTTCTGGTATAGCCAACAATTGTATTGTCTCACACACTGGCAGGTGTCTGTGTTTTGGCCGCGCGGTTTCTGCGGTGTGATGCACTTGTTCTCTCGAAGATGTCTTTCGTTGGACTACGCGGTTTCGCGGCGCAGTGCAGGCCCTGAGGTTGCGCCCCGGTCGGCGGCCCCCTTCGGGGTAAGCTTTGCAGTGCTCGAAATTTGGGAAAACGTCGAAACTCGCGCAAGCGCTCAAACAACGACGTTTCCCGATCCCCATTTTCCGCGCTTCAAGCCCGCCGTCCTGATTGGGGCGCAACCCCAAGGCCTGCACTGCGCCGCGAATACTGGATTGGTGGGGTTGTCTGGCGGTGAAGGCACGCTAGGTGTATTTTGAGGCCTATTTTTAGAGTGCTTTGGGTCTCTAACCCAAGTAAATCCTGCTCAACCAGCTATGCAATTGATAGTATTTATCCATCCAACGAGCTTACCGAAACGCGGGCTGTCCCAAACCCAGCAAAGAATAATGTGACGAGTCGGGTCCGTCTCGATGAAAAATATGTAGCAAGGCGCGCGTTGTTGAAGGCAGCGCACCAAAGACCATTATTCGCGCGTGTTTGCGGAATATTTTTGCAGCGAGATGCCCGGCTCGAGTCCAGCTTAATCGGAGATACCATTAGCCCAGAGATCAACTTCGAGGTAAGCCAGTTGGACAGCACAATCGACCCGGCCCGCCCCAAACCCCGCTCAAACTTGTGGGCAATGAACGAAATACAACTAGTTACCCAATTATCTGCGGCCCTATTTATGTAGTTTATAAGTTAGTGTGTACATACTACTAGCGGTTCAATAGTCTGATTTGATAGAATAGGGGTGTTAACAATGCAGATTTTTGACATAACGCTGGCTGAAAAATCCACGATGTGAGACACCCACAGGCTGTCCACCGTTGATCCACAGCTCACCCACAAGTTACCCTTGAAGTTGCCCACAGAAAATGTGGATAAGCTGTGTATAAAATCTTGTTGTTAGGCGGCAACGACTAAAAATACCTGTTTTTAGTGCTGTGCCCGACGTGCTTTTTGCCTACAATGAAAGTCCAACTATCGCAGTTGCCAAAGATTGTTGGTTTCGGGGCACGTCACTATTTAGGACGTGCCCCTTTTTCTTGTGCGGTCCATCTACACAGCGGCAACTCGTTGTAGATCAAGCACTTATTGAATTTGTTTAAGAACTTCGTTGATGAACCACATCCGTAATTTTTCGATCATCGCGCACATCGATCATGGCAAATCTACACTGGCTGATCGTTTGATCTCGCGCTGTGGTGGCCTAGAAGAACGCGACATGAGCGCGCAAGTACTCGACTCGATGGACATCGAGAAAGAGCGTGGGATAACTATCAAAGCGCAGACCGCTGCGCTGCAATACAAAGCCAAAGACGGCAAAATTTATAACCTCAATTTGATCGACACACCAGGCCATGTCGACTTCAGTTATGAAGTGTCGCGCAGTTTGTCGGCATGCGAAGGCGCGCTGTTGGTAGTAGACGCATCACAAGGTGTTGAAGCGCAAACCGTGGCTAACTGCTACACCGCGATTGAGCTGGGTGTTGAAGTCACGGCCGTGCTGAACAAAATGGATTTGGCCAGCGCCGACCCCGAAGCTGCGCGCCAAGAGATTGAAGAAGTTATTGGCATCGACGCATCGGACGCGATTCCGTGTTCTGCCAAAACCGGCATGGGCCTGGAAGAGATTTTAGAAACCATCGTCAAAAAATTCCCCGCACCGCGTGGCAATCCTGACGGCCCCTTGCGCGCCATGATTGTCGACAGCTGGTTTGACACCTATGTGGGCGTTGTAATGCTGGTGCGCGTGGTGGACGGGCGCTTGGCCAAAGGCGACCGCTTTATGTTGATGGCCAACGGCTTGCAGTACAACGCTGACAACGTAGGCGTGTTCACCCCGGCTAACGAGCCGCGCCAGTCGTTAGAAGCGGGCGAGGTGGGCTACATCATTGCGGGCATCAAAGAGCTGAACGCCGCCAAGGTGGGCGACACGGTGACCAAAGTAGTGGCAGGCAGCGGCGGTGCAGCAGCCACGGCCACCGTACCGCTACCCGGCTTTAAAGAAATTCAACCCCAGGTGTTTGCTGGCCTATACCCCACTGAGGCTAACCAGTACGACGCGTTGCGCGATGCGCTGACCAAGCTGCAACTGAACGATTCATCGCTGCGCTTTGAACCCGAAGTCTCGCAAGCGTTGGGCTTTGGCTTTCGCTGCGGCTTCCTGGGCCTGCTGCACATGGAGATTGTGCAAGAGCGCCTAGAGCGTGAGTTTGACCAAGACCTGATCACCACCGCCCCCAGCGTGGTGTACGAGGTGCTCACCGGCGGCAAAGAACCGCAAACCTTGATGGTCGAGAACCCATCGAAGATGCCCGAGGTCAGCCAGATTGCCGAAATCCGCGAACCCATCGTCACCGTGCACTTGTATATGCCGCAAGAATATGTGGGCGCGGTGATGACGCTGGCTAACCAAAAGCGCGGCGTGCAAATGAACATGGCCTACAAAGGCCGCCAGGTGGTGCTGACGTATGAAATGCCGCTGGGCGAGATCGTGCTGGACTTTTTTGACAAGCTCAAATCAGTCTCACGCGGTTACGCCAGCATGGACTACGAGTTCAAAGAATACCGCGCCTCTGATGTGGTCAAGGTAGACATTTTGCTGAACGGCGAGAAGGTAGACGCCCTGTCTATCATCGTGCACCGCGCCCAGTCCATCTACCGGGGCCGCGCTGTGGTGGCCAAAATGCGCGAGATTATCAGCCGCCAGATGTATGACGTTGCCATCCAAGCGGCCATTGGTGCCAACATCATCGCGCGTGAGACAATCAAGGCTTTGCGTAAAAACGTGCTGGCCAAGTGCTATGGCGGCGACATTACCCGCAAGAAGAAGCTGCTAGAAAAGCAAAAGGCTGGTAAAAAGCGCATGAAGCAAATCGGCTCCGTCGAGGTGCCACAAGAAGCGTTCCTGGCGATTTTGCAGGTAGAAGATTAACCGTTAGTAGATAGGTAGAAGACGCATGCTAAATTTCATGCCCGCGCTCACAGGCGCGGTGTTGGCACTGTTTGTGGGCTACGCTGGCGCGTGGTATTTTGGCAAGATTGACGGCAACTTTTCGTTGCTGCTGTTTTTGGCCTGCGTTGTGACTGGTCTGTACTGGCTGGCCGAGCGTTTTTACTTTTTGCCTAGCCGCCGAAAAGCGGCTGCCGCGCTGGTTGAGCAAAGCGCTGTGCGCCAAGCCGAGCTGACCAAAATGGGCATCGCTAAAAGCGACATCCACGGCCAGGAAATGAACGAGGCGCAAGGCAAGCTGCTGATGCAGCCCTGGTGGCTAGACTGGACAGCAGGGCTGTTTCCGGTGATCATCATTGTGTTTTTGCTGCGATCATTTTTGTTTGAGCCGTTCAAAATCCCCTCGGGCTCGATGATTCCTACCTTGTGGGTGGGCGATTTGATTTTGGTGAACAAATTTACCTACGGCGTGCGCTTGCCGGTAATCAACCAAAAAATCATCGAGGTGAATAGCCCGCAGCGCGGCGACGTGATGGTGTTTCGCTACCCGCCCAAGCCCAGCTTTGACTATATTAAGCGTGTCATCGGCGTGCCCGGCGACGAGGTAAGCTACCTGAACAAAAAGTTGATGATCAACGGCAAGCTTTTGTCTAAAGACCCGCAGCCCGACTTTTTTGACGAGGACAGCTTGCGCTACAGCAAACAGTTTGAAGAAGTGGTGCTGTCCGACAAAGGCGAGGTCAAGCACAAGCTGCTGAACGACGATGACCGCCCCGCTTTTATACCCGGCACCGAAGACTTTCCTAATAAGCAAAACTGCCTGTACAGTGCTGAGGGCGTGGTCTGCAAAGTACCCGAAGGCCACTACTTTATGATGGGCGATAACCGCGATAATTCAGCTGATTCGCGTTACTGGGGGTTTGTGCCTGAAAAAAATATTGTTGGCAAGGCCTTCTTTGTGTGGATGAATTTTGGTAACCTCAAGCGCATTGGCGCATTTCAATAATCTTGGGAGCAATCTATGAAGTCTGTGACTCTGAAATCTAAGCAACGTGGCATTTCGTTTTTTGGTCTGGTGTTTGTCGGTGGTATCTTGGCGTTTGCCGGCGTGATTGGCGCGCAAGTCGCGCCTACTATCATCGAGTACCAAGCCATTAAAAAAGCCGCTAACAAAGCCGCTAACGAAGGCAGCACACCGCCCGACATTCGCCGTATTTTTGAAGCTGCCTCCGCGATTGATGACTTCAAAGCTGTTACAGGCAAAGACCTGGACATTACCAAACAGGGCGACAAAGCCGTGGTAAGTTTTGCCTACAACAAAGAAATTCACATGGGTGGTCCGGCGTTTTTGTTGATCAAATACTCCGGTACCACGGCCAAGTAACCCCCCAGCGGATGCCTCTTTGCACAGCCTAGCCCCCACCAGCACCCACGCCGCGCTGCAGCAGCGGCTGGGATACACCTTTACCCGGCCCGCGCTGCTGGCTTGCGCCTTAACGCACCGCAGTTTTAGCGCTGACCATAATGAGCGGCTGGAGTTTTTAGGCGATTCGGTGCTGAACCTAGCTGTATCGGGCATGCTGTACCAAGCGCTAGAAACTTTGCCCGAAGGCGAGCTATCGCGCGTGCGGGCTAATTTGGTCAAGCAAGACACCCTGCACCAGCTGGCCGTAGAGCTGGGGTTAACTGGCATGGTGCGCTTGGGCGAGGGCGAGCTACGCTCGGGCGGGCAAAAACGCCCCTCCATTTTGGCCGACGCGCTAGAGGCGCTGATTGGCGCGGTGTATTTAGACGCAGGGTTTGACATTGCCGCCGCCTTGGTGCGCCGTTTGTTTGAAAAAGTGCAAATCAACCCGCAAATGGCCGCTGCCGCCAAAGACCCCAAGACCGAGCTGCAAGAATGGCTGCAGGGCCGCAAGATGAACTTGCCTGCCTACACGGTAGTAGGCACCACAGGCGCTGCGCACCAACAAACCTTTGAAGTCGAATGCATGATCACCGAGCTGGGCCGCAGCGAGCGCGGCCTGGGTGCATCGCGCCGCGCGGCTGAGCAAGCGGCGGCCACATCGCTGCTGCGCAGCCTGCGTAAAGCTGCTTAACCCCGAGGGCGTACTACGCCCGAACCAGCGCATTAACCCACGCCTTCGCCAACGCCTCCTCGCCACCGTCTTACCCCACGTTTTATCCAGCGCTTGCGTTGGCTACTTTAGTATTTCACAATCAGCACTATGGCCGTCACACCCCAACCCAAAACTCCAGCGGCTAAAACTGCGGCTGCTAAAACCACGCTGGTTAAAACCGCACCTGCTAAAAAAACTGCGGTTAAAAAACCTGCTGTAAAAACTGCACCTGCAAAAGCAGCCGTAGCGCCTGAACCGGTAGTGGACAGTGCGCAGCCTGCAATTGCCACTGCCACTGCACCCGTACCCGAAGCTACAACCGTAGCCAAACCACGCGCCTCCAAAGTCGCTCCGCGCAAAGCGCCTGTAGCACCGGTGGACAACGCTGTGCTAGACGACTTCTTTAAAAAAGCCTTGGTATCGGGTGCGCCCGACCAAAGCAACGCATCAGCCCAACCCACTGAAAGCCAAGGCCCGCAGCGCGCAGGCCTGATCGCCATCGTAGGCAAGCCTAACGTGGGCAAATCCACCCTGCTCAACGCGCTGGTCGGCCAAAAAATCAGCATCACCTCGCGCAAGGCGCAAACCACGCGGCACCGTATTTTGGGCATTCGCACGCATGGCGTCACGCAGTGCGTGTTTGCCGATACGCCGGGTTTTCAAACCGTGCACGGCAACGCGCTGAACAAAGCGCTGAACAAAACTGTCAGCGGCACCGTGAGCGGTGTGGATTTGGTGCTGTTTGTCGTCGAGGCGGGCAGCTTTACGCCCGCAGACGCACGCGTGCTCAAGCTGCTGGCCAAGAACACCCAAGTTATTTTGATTGCCAACAAGTTTGACACCATCCACCGCCGCGCCGAGATAGCGCCGTGGCTGCAGGCTATGCAAACACAGCACAACTATGCTGAGATCATCCCCATGTCGGCCAAAAACACCCGCGACATTGAGCGCCTGCTAGCCGTGTGCGAAAAATACCTGCCCGAGCAACCGTGGATGTACGCGGCTGGCGAGCTAACCGACCGCAGCGAGAAGTTTTTAGCCGCCGAGATGGTGCGCGAAAAGCTCTTTCGCTTAACCGGCGACGAGCTGCCCTACACCAGCACCGTGGTGATTGACCAGTTTAGCGAGGAGCCGGGCATTACCGCCAAGCGCTTGGTCAAAATTGCCGCCACCATCGTGGTAGAGCGCGACGGCCACAAAGCCATGGTGATAGGCGAGGGCGGCGAGCGCCTAAAACGTATCGGCATGGAGGCGCGGCTAGAGCTAGAAAAACTGATGGACGCCAAAGTGTTTTTGCAGCTGTGGGTGAAGGTAAAAAGCGGCTGGGCAGACAACGCGGTGCATTTAAAGTCGTACGGGTATGAATAAGCTGCACTGCACGTGCAAACCTGTTCCAAGCCCTATTTTTTAAGCTTTTTAGCCCTCTAACCCAAGTAAATCCTGCTCAAGCAGCTATGAAAAAGATAGTTAACGAGCCTGCCTTTGTGCTGCACCGCTACGACTGGAGCGAGTCTAGCCTGATCCTGGAGGTGTTTACCCGCCACCACGGCCGCATCGCGCTGGTGGCCAAGGGCGTCAAGCGCCCCAGCTCGCAGTTTCGCCCCATTTTGCTGCCGCTGCAGCCGCTGCACATTGCCTTTGGCGGCGACGCCGAGGTGCGCACCCTCAAAGCCGCCGAATGGATGGGCGGCCTGACCATGCCCAGCGGCGACGTGCTGATGTCGGGCTACTACATCAACGA
>JANLPQ010000020.1:0-23978 GCA_031367325.1 Polaromonas sp.
AACACTGGGCTGGAGCTCTCCGCTGGAGGTTTATGGCCAGTGGCTGGAACGCCTTGAGGTTCAACCCGAAGTCATCCATTAAACTCTTGGTGTTGCATTTAGTCTTGAGACCGCCCAAGTAAAACCTGCTCAAGCAGCTATTAAATTAGTAGTAATTACATTATACGAATCTGCTTTATTACCAGCGCCCACGCGCTTTGCGCCAGCGCTCTTCTTCTTGATTTTCTAGCGCTAAAAACTGTGCACGATTCTCATTGGCCGCAAGAGCGTAGTTTTCTAACAAGCGATCTCGGTAATCAGGTAATGCCAGCGCGCTTGCGCAGGTGGTCGACAGCAAATCAATCTTATCGGCATCCATGCTAGGCGGTGCAAACAAGGTGTGATAGTCGTGTATTTCAAAGCCGCGAAACTCCGGCTGGTTGTACAGCAAGGGGACGGCCTTGTTTAAGCGCAAAGCACTCCAGTTGGGCTGCGGTTGGCTAGGCGCTGCGGTGTATGCCAATGGGCGCAACCATTCAGCCTTGATGTAGGTTTTAAGCAGGTGCAAATTTTCAAACAGCACGTCTACCTAGCCTTTGATGACCGCGTTAACGTCAGTCGTCAGCCTGGGCCCTGCGATGCGGTTGATGTACGTTTGCGACATAGTTTTAAATAACTCTGCCGCTTGGTCTGCTGTGCCACCGTCGGCTCCCGAGGCGATAGTCAGCCTACCGGGGTGTTTGCGCACAAAGGCTAGCACGTTAGCCAGCGCTACCGCCAGGCGCTGCGCCACAAAGCTTGAGCGACCGCCCGGTGCAAACGGCACTACAACAGTCCATGGCTGCGCAGGCATGTAGGTGGGACCTATAGAGCTTTGGGCGCCTGCTGGTAGTACAGCGGCTGACCCTGCAATACCTGCCAAGCAGGCTGCGCTATGCAAAACTGTACGACGCGAAATGCTATGCATAAAGGGTGGCTTGCTTGCAGGCGGTATGATAATTAAAGCTATTTCGTCAAAACAAATATGAATTTGACCATACTGCGGCTTACAGCACTAATGCTATTCATCTGCTTGGTTAGTGCGAGCGTGGCGCAGTCACAGTCCAGCAACTTGGCCAGCACTAGTCAGAGCGCCCTGTATAGCGCCCCCGTTCAAGTTGCCTGGCATTTCACTGCGGTAACCGCCAAGGGTGAGCAATGGTCTTGGTCACAAGCGTTTGCGTTTAAGGATGTGTACAGCCGCAGCGAGAACCGGTGGCTTGGTTTTGTCCCACGCGACCCCCTCTGGCTAAACGCCTACTACGATACGGTCGATAAACAAGGGGTGTCGCTGGCACCATCAGCCAGCGTGCTGTGTGATGGTAATCCAACAAGACAAACTTGTTGCGCAAAAAGCCATTGGTTACTGTCTTGATTAGCCATTGTTCAAAATACCGTGTTTGGCAGATGAATGCGTAAGAGGCTAATTCTGGGTGCGATCTAGTAAATCGGAAAGTTTTTTCACATGAGCGTCTGCTACGGCTCCATAGGGTTGCAACAATTCTAGATAAGCAGGAAGTTCACGGCGCAATTGAGCTAAAGATGTTATCTGACCGAACATCAAGGCCAAAGGTAATCCTTCTAAACCGGCAGTGCTAGAGAGAAAATTTTCCATCTCTGCTAGCAGATCTTGTAGTGTAGGCGTGTCGTTTGCAGCGAGATTAAAGGTGGAGATTTTTCGTTGATCATACGGGCTAGGAAGCGAAGTGCCCGTGGTCAAGAAGCTAGCCTCTGGGTCTCGTTTTAGATTGCTGGCGAGTACTTGTAAATCGGGTGCAAAGTTACTGCTGGCGTTGCTGTAGTCAGGGCCTGCCAGCACCGACATATCCAGCGCTAAACTAAGTAAATCTGCTTCGCTTAAGGCGTTAGCGCTGGGTGCCACTGCAGATTTAATGGGCCTAGAAATTACGTCGTCTATCGTGGCTCTTTGGACGCGTTCATCAATTACTTCACTTGCCAGCGGTTGCGCAGCTTTGCGGCGCAGGTAGCCAAGACGCTCTAGTTCGTCAAACTTTTCAGGTAATGAGCCCATTGAACTAAGAAAAGGCTGGTACTGGGCGACTTGTGAGCGCCCATCAATTACCATCATCAAGGTGCGAAGTGTGCGTGGTATTTCGCTTGCACTAGATTTAATAGCTGCGGTGCCCAGATCGGTGCGTTCAAAAACTACCGATGACATATCGTCGATATTTGATGCAGGGATGCCTGACACAGCATCGGATGGCGGCATGATTAAGGTTGCTTATTCAGAAAGCGCGAAAAAATACCCGCATCAGTGGCTGCCGGCACAGCTGACACCGCGGCAGTAGTTGCCAGCGGAGTGACAACGGGCGCAGCAACAGGGGTGGCAGCAGGCGCAGCTAAGGCTATCGTGGTGGTGGCCAGTTCCATCAGCATTTTCTCTACAGCATCCGCTTTCATGCCGTAGGGGTTGAAAATACTCTGTTGAGAATATTTAAGGAATAAAGATCGATTGTTCGCATTAGGTGCTGCAAATCCCATGGACCAGTTAGCCCAGTGGCGCTCTTCGATTTCTTTGTAGCCCAACATCGTCACCGTGTGATGCCGAGGGTCACGGATCAAGCGAGCGTATAGATCGTTAATCTGGTCACGGGCACCTTCTAATGCTTGAAGGAAAATTTTGCTGTTAAAAGCCAACATGCCTGTGAGATCGCGGCTGTGGTTGTTGGTTTGAGCCTGCAACAAAATGCGTTTGAACTCGTTAAGGTCAACGCCCGGCTGGGCTGTACTGACATAGATTAGTCGAATCAACATAAAAATCCTTTGGAATACTGGTTTTGAGAGGGCTTAACTTGCTTTAACTTAACTGGGATTCGAGTTGAGCAAGATGTTGTAGTGCTACGTCACCAAGTGGTGCAATTAACGATGCATAGCCGCCGAGGTTTGCCATTAGTTGTTCAACCGAGTCCAAACCTTCCAAGGTCAAGATGACTTCAATAGACTCTGCAGGCATATGCAGGGTAACAAAGTCACTGATTAGCAAGATAGCACTGCGCAGTTTGTACTGAGACGAGTTAGATGTGCTGTTATTAGGCACTAAATTAGGTGCAATCACTGAGGGCGTGACTTGCACTGGTGCAGGCTTATTTTGAGCACTGGCAATAATCGAAAGTTCGTCTGGGGTGGCAGCCGCAACGTAGGGCTCTATGTATTTTGGAGCTATGTTTAACGTATTTGAAGCTGGCGCTGACGCCTTGGGTTCAATGTCACCTGCGTGCGTATCGCTCCAGGGGACCACTAAACTAGGCGCAGAACTTAGAGCAACGCCTGCTACAGCCTTAGTAGCTACAGCTGCTTTGTATGCAGTTTGTATGTAGCCACTTCTTTCTAGCGAATCTAATAGTATTTGTACATCGCCCAACGATGGAAGCCTGGTTTGATAAACACTAGAGTCGCTATGACCGTCAATTACCGTCAGCAACGTACGCATACCGCGCGGCAAAAGCGAAAGGGGGTTCAATGCAGCTGATCTGCCCGCCGCAGTACGTATATAAACTGGCATTTGGGTGAAAGTATTTTGTAGTTACCTTGAGACGCGACATAAATCTTCACATCGTCTAAGCTATGATGAAATTTTAACTGTAATTTAATGTTAAATACTAGGTGTTTTAAACTAGAAACTTCGTGAAATATACCTCATTAAATACTACTTAATAGCGAATACTACTTAACGACTAATATTTTAAAAATATTGTCGAATGCTAAAGTTTTTAACTAAATCTGTCTTTGGCTCAATCACATGCTACTTAAACAGCTGTAAGACAAACAACACAAGAAAGCTCTAATTTATGTTTGCCACTTCTATTGCAGGCAGCTTGCCTAAACCCGCTTGGCTGTCAGAGACCAACAAACTGTGGCCGCAGTGGAAGGCTGACGGCGCTGACTTGGCGCAAGCTAAGCTAGACGCCACGCTACTGTGGATCAAGGCGCAAGAAAACGCTGGGCTAGATATTATTGGAGACGGTGAGCAGTCGCGTCAGCATTTCGTACACGGCTTTTTAGAGCAGGTGGACGGCATTGACTTTGAGCATAAAGTCACTATGGGCATCCGCAACAACCGCTACGATGCGCAGGTACCGCAAGTAGTGTCTGAGCTGAAGCTAAAGGGCCGGGTGCATGGTACCGAAGCACAATTTTTGCGTGCCCATACGACTAAAAAGATCAAGTTCACCTTGCCTGGCCCGATGACCATTATCGACACGGTGGCGGATCGCTTTTATGGCGACAAAGTAAAGATGGCGTTTGCATTTGCACAGCTGTTAAACCAAGAAGCCCGCGCGCTGCAAGCCGACGGTGTAGACATTGTGCAGTTTGACGAGCCTGCCTTTAATGTCTATATGCAAGACGCAGCCGATTGGGGTGTCAAAGCACTAGAAGTGGCCTGCGCAGGGCTAACGTGTACCAAGGCAGTGCACATCTGCTACGGCTATGGTATCAAAGCCAACACCGACTGGAAGGCCACCTTAGGCGACCAGTGGCGGCAGTACGCGCAGGTGTTTCCAGCGTTGGCGCAAAGCAGTATTGACCAGGTTAGCCTAGAGTGCTTTCAAAGCCATGTGCCACCCGACTTGATGGCGCTGCTAAAAGGCAAAGACGTGATGGTGGGCGTGATTTATGTGGCCAGCGACGTGATTGAAACGCCCGAGCAAATAGCCGACACGATTGGTACGGCGCTGCAATATGTGGCCAAAGACAAGCTATTTCCGTGCACCAACTGCGGCTTGGCACCCATGAGCCGGGAGGTGGCCTTGAAGAAGCTGCACGCATTGGGCCTAGGTGCAGCGCTGGCGCGTGAGCGGTATGCTTAAAGCGTGTGTGAAGCACGCCTAGAAAACTTAATCTATTCTCTGTTACTTTAGCGCGGCAACGGGATGCCTGCCATTTGGTCGTATTTGGCAAAATACTTACGCGCCAGACCTACCAGCGCTGTGTCTGATGGATGGTCAACTACCTCATAGCCCACGATACGCTCGCCAGTGCGCGGGCGATGCTTAGTCACATAATGGCGAAAATCAGCTAGTCCTACGTGCCCACTGGTGACCAGTATTTCGGCTATACCGTCGATGGCATCACACACCTCACCATAAAACTCGTGCTCTGACCGTACCGCGCTGCCATGCTGGCGGGTGTAATGGGTGTGGCTGTGCAGTTTTCGCTCTTGCATGTGCTCTGAGCCAAATTGCAGAACTTGGGCAGATTGATGGTCAACAAAGACGACCGCGTGAAAAAGGCTCATGTTGGATATTCCGTTTGATAACAAGGTAGCAGTGCGTGCCGCAGCAAGCAGCCGCGTTTGCTGATACATACAATGGCAATGTAACGCGCCTTAATAGGGCTGTCTGTGTGCCAGCGCACAGAATGTGCAGGCAGATTGCACTAAGGTGGGGTTACGCTTTTTATCGATCGTAGAAACAACCGGGCCAATACAGCACCATGCACCGAATCAAATTTAAACTGTCTGCAGTTATAGCGGTCTGGTTGCTATCAGCATCCCTTGGACTATGGGCACAGACAGTGTATGAATGGCGCGAAACTAATGGCACAGTGGTCTATTCAGACCACATTCCCACTGCAGCACAAGGCACCGTGATGCGTGCATTGTCCGCACAAAACGTATTAGATGCCGACCGCGCTGCGTTAGTGCGTGTAGCCAGCCAAACGGTGCCAGTAGAGCATCCTTCGCGACAAATGCTGGCTGATGCGGACGGTATTGTTGCACGGGCCATTACACAGCTGCAGCAGGCCGAACTAGCACTTCAACGTGGGCAAGTACCGCAACCCGGCGAGCGTAGCGGCCTAGTTAATGGCCATAGCCGCCTCAACAGCACCTATTTTGATCGCATCAACGCGCTAGAGGCACAGGTGCTGCGAGCCAGAGCATCAATGCAGTCTGCCTACGCCCGGCGTGATGCACTTAAGCAATAGCTTAAATCCACAAGCTACTGCGTGTTAATTTAAGAAGGTTGCTTAACTATGCGCAGGTAAGGCTTAAGCGCTTTCCAGCCAACAGGAAACAGCGTTTTAGCATCTTCATCGGTAACTGAGCCTGCAATGATGACGTCGTCACCGTTTTTCCAGTTGACAGGCGTTGCCACTTTGAATTTAGACGTGAGTTGCATGGAATCTAACACTCGCAAAATTTCGTCGAAATTGCGGCCCGTAGTCATGGGGTAAGTCATCATCAGCTTGATTTTTTTGTCTGGGCCGATGATAAAAACGGAGCGCACTGTGGCATTACCAGCAGCCGTGCGGCCATCGGACCCACCCGTCTCCCCTGCGGGCAGCATGTTGTACAGCTTGGCCACGTTCAGGTCGGTGTCGCCAATCATCGGGTACTTCACCGCAGCGCCTTGGGTTTCTTCAATGTCGGCGGCCCACTTGGCATGGTTACCTACCTCGTCTACCGACAAGCCAATGAGCTTGGCGTTGCGCTTGGTGAATTCAGGCTCAATCTTGGCCATATAGCCCAGCTCGGTGGTGCACACGGGTGTGAAGTCTTTGGGGTGTGAAAAAAGTATCGCCCACTTGTCGCCAATCCATTGGTGAAAATCAATCGTACCTTGGGTGGTAGCGGCGGTAAAGTTGGGGGCGGTGTCGTTAATACGCAGAGACATAAAAATACTCCTAAATTTAGAACTTACTGTAAAGCAAACTGACAAAAACAAAAAAGGAGCACGAATGTGCCCCTACCGTGCTTGCAGAGTATAGATCGTCAGCGGCTTTAGCGCTGGCTTACCATTTGCCTTCGTCTGACTTGAAGATATCTTTAGGTTTGGCCACCACCACTTTTTTCTTGGGTCCGCTGGCTGCTTGGGCCGTAGCAACCGCCACTAATTTACTGCTGTTCAACTCACGCAGTTGCAAGCCGCCCGCCTGAATCTGATCGAGTGGCATCTTGACATTTTCAATATGGCCTTGTGACATCGTAGGGCCTACCTTGTCTACCACCACTTCGCAGCACTCGTACTCTGTGCGGCCCAGGGACTGGCCTGTTTGTGGATCTTTAATTTCTTGCCCCATCGACACCAGCTGGTAGCGGGCACCTTCGCGTACAGATTGGCCGCCTTGGCTTAGCACCACATTATTACCATCGCGCGAGGCCACGGTGATAGGGAAGGTGCGTACCAAAATAGCGCTTACCACGTTGCTTACTATCTGCGTCTCTAGCGCTTCACGCGCTATGTCCATATTGTCTTTGTAAGCACCGCCTGTACCGCCCAAGTTACCTTGCAAAATGCTGGACAACTGCACTTGGCGTGTAGACACGTTGATCACGCGCTGATTGACTGACCAATTACCGTCAGCGCCTTGGTAGCTGAAGGCGTTGATGCTGCCAGTCCATATCAAATCAGCGCTGATGGCTTGGCTCATTTTGGAGCGTTCTGCCGAAGGCGATTGACCACTACTGATCATCTCCAACTCTTGCTGTACATCGTCGCCCAATTCGCGGTCAAGTACTGAAAACCGACCCGTATTGGTGAGCGCATCTAATATTTTTTGGCGGAGCTCTGAGGCAACTTTGCCTGAAGGTACGGCCAGGCTTGCGAGCCGGTACGAATCGGTATTGACACGCACGGGACCGACCACAATTTTTAGTTTTTTGCTGTCAGCGGGGGCATCAAACTTGGCAATATTGGCTTCAATGGTGGCTTTATAGCTGCCTTTGCCCAATATTGGTTCGTCCAACTTGACAACCTTAAAACTACTGACTACACCGCCAGATTGCTGAGATACATAGTCAGAAAAAGCCTTGGCCTGCAGCTCTGCACCACTTTTGCCCACCGACACTGCCAAGACAGATCGGTAGGTGTCTGAACTCATATCCACTGAGACACCATTGACTTGCTTGATGGCGAGCTTGATAGCCTCATCCACTGCGGCTGCGGGGTTAGGACCTATGCCTGTGGCTGTAGTGGCAACCGAAGTAAGTTTGCCCGCATCGGGCATGGCTGCCACTGGTGCGCTAGGTTTTGCTGCGGGGGCTGCTGCTACCGGTGCTGCGGGTGCAGCTGGTACTTCTTCTTTTTTAAAGCAGCCTGTCATTGCTAAAGCAATGCTTGTACAGCCTAACACGTATAAAAACTTCATATAAGGTTACCCAGTGGAGTTTGATGATTTTAATGGTTCGATTGCGCAATAAGTTCAATGCAAATTACAAAGCTGCTGTAGCGTCTTTAGGCACAGGAATATCATTGCTCTTGGCAAAACTAACCGCCTGAACCAAGGTATTTTTCAAGTTCACGCTGTTGCTAGGAAAGCTTTGCAAAATATATGCACCAGTGTTCAGCTTGGGAATGATCATTGGCGATGCTGATGACAGTGCGCTTTTAAACGCTTGAAATTTAGGTGCCATGCCAGCGTATTGAATCAAACCTTGACCTAGGCTTTCTAAGCCTTCGGAATATTCCTTCTTGGACTTGTCGTCCATTTTGGTGCCTTTGGCATTTTGACGTTCGCTGATTGCTTTAGATACGTCGCTTTGTACCGAATCCGCTTTAGCCAAGTTATCTTTGGTAGCGCCTGACGACAAAGCATCAGCCTCCGCTTTAGCCAGAGCTGCAGCCTCGCTTAACCCAAGTGCACTGGCCATTTTGTATTCAGCCATCAAAACTTTTTTGTTCGCTGTTACGTAGGCGTTGACCAAGGCGTCCTGGTTAGACACTGCATCGCCGCCGCCACTGCTGCCAGAGGTAGCCACGCCTGTAGCGCCTTTGACAGCATCTAACAAGCCAGCGTTGACGGTGAATGGCATGCTAGCGCACAGAATGGTCAAAGCAATAATATTTTTGCGCATGATAAAAATTCCTAAAGATAAAGTATAAAAATGAGGTTGTTGAAATTATTTGATACCAGCATTGGTCATCTGGCTAAGCAACTCGCGGGCTACTTTTTCGGCAGCATTTTTAAGCGCGTTGGTTTGAGCTTCTTCCTCTGTGGGGCCTAGACCTGCCACTTGAATGGGTCCTACCTCGGCCACGGTTTCAGGGATAGTTTCTTTGGCATTTAGCAGCTTGCCTGTTGCAGCGACTGACACACGGAAAAGTCCGGTAGCGGGGTCTGTATCAGACAGGCGTACATCCAAGGTGCCGTAGGCGATGTACGGTATCTGCGCATTTTGCAGTCCCATAGCTACATTGCGTTCAGTTTGTGGTTGCAAATCATTGCCCGCTTTAAAGTCATTTTCTACATCTTTGATTTTCAGCAAGCCTTTGCTGTAGGGCTCAAGGTAGGCTGCATCTACCACTCTGTAGCCACCGCTGGCAAACACGCCGTTAAACACGCTCTTTAAATAATTGCTAGGAAACACAGCCCAAGTTTTCTGAGTTGCTTTGCGTGTGGTGCTACCACCGGTTTCTACCGAGGCACGTGCCTCACCTGCTGTGCGTGTGCCTTTAACTTGACCTTTGACCTCAACGGTTTGGTATTCTCTGTTGTCAAAAGATTTGGCCGTATCAGTTGAACGCGAGACGAAGATGAAAGTCATCTTGGACTTTTCGCCAGTGGCAGTTTGTGCCACTGTGGACCCCGCCTTCACTGCGTTACGTAATTGCGCTACGTTCAATGTAACGCGTACTGTAATGGAATATTGCTTCATGTCAGGGCGATCTTCTTCGCTCAACGTGACCGTTTCCAGAATGTATTTATCCGGGTCTGCCTTGATCTTGGCGCTGATGATGTCTAGGTTAGCCGATTGAGATTCGCCAGCTTCAGCGTAGTATTTCTCTACCGCCTTGAGCTGGGCTTGCTGTTGCGCTTTGGCTTTAACTTCAGGGCTTACCTTGGAGCTGAACAGCGTTGTTTCGTACTTAACGGTGGCTTGGCCTTTGGCGGTTGCCGTTTGGGCCATGGCCTGGGATGAACCTGCCAACAGCAGGAAGGTTAAAAATATAAAGCGGATTATTTGCATGATTTAAGTAGATCCTGAGTTGACGAAATTTGCTTGGAGATGTCGGGGTTGGCGCTGGCTGATTTGAGCCAGTCTGATTTGTTGCCCGCCAGGTTGTCTGACAGTTTTACAAACAAGCCTTTGAGCGCGTCGTAGTAAGCTGGAAAGTCGTCCAACGTGTCTTGTGATGCAGGCACCATTTTGACTTCGCCGTTTTTAAAATCAGCATCCATGTAGGAGCGCCCAGAGGTGGGTTCTTGGATTTTGACGTTGCTGTAAGCGCCATAAATGTAGCTGGCGCCTGCTGCTGCTTCTCCGCTTTTGATTTTCTTAAAGCGTGGTACGTCCAGTGTGATGGTGTAGTCAGGCTCGGGCAGTTTAAGCATATAGACATCACCATCAGCAATGCGCATAGACATCACGTTGCCAATGGCATAACCCTTGGAGAAGGGTAGCATGGAGACACCTGTTTTGCTAGACAAGCTTTCGCCAAACAGATCAGCGGCCCAAGTTTGGGCAACTTCAGGCGTGCTTTTAAGGTCTTTAGGCAAAATTTCTAGGGCTTCAGCGCCAATGTTGACCTTACCCACCTGTACAAAGCGTGGCACGGTGGTGGGTATGGTGGCTTTGTTGATGGCAGCAGTAAAACGGTCAAAAATACCTTGTTTGCCCTGCTCGCCAAAGTAAACGGCTTCAAACCGTTTGCTCATCTCGTCTTGCGTGGGCATGCGGTCAATCACGTCTAAATGGGTAAAACTAAAGGGGTAAGCGCGCAATACGGTCATGCTTTTAAAGTCAAAAAACATAGCCTGAGCGCGTACTTGGGTCAGCAACTTAGCCATGTTTCCAAAGCGCTCAGCCGATACGGTCTCTCCAGTGATCACCAACGCAACTACGACAACTTGGTCTTGGCCTTTAAGTTCTTGAAGCGCAGTTTGGTTCATCTCAAAGCCCGTGGGCTTACTTTTGGCAACGGCTTGCGCTATTTGTCTACTAAATGGCGTGCCTGCGGCAGCTTGGGAAGCTTCTAAGCGCTTGGTGTAGGGAAAACGTGCTGCAATAGATTTGCTGTCACCCGAGTACGCAAAACCCGCCAACGTGACGTTGGCTGCGTGCGAAGAAGTAGCCAGCATGGCGACTGTAAGAAACACAATTCGATATATTTGGATCAACATTTAAACTACTTTGATAAGCAAGACAGCAGGTTGCAAGATAAGAAAATTGCAGTTTATGTGTTTTTGTTGCGTATGTAACTTGTAACTGCAACTAATGCGTGAAATATCTGTCTTATTTAGCGTATTTTAGTTGTATCAATATGTTTCTATTTCGGCAAATTGTGTAGTTATGACTACGCACAACAACACCTGTAGGCAAGTTAGACCTCTGATTTCTGCAGAATATGTTGAGCTTTAACTGACCTACCACGGTAGGCGCAACATAGACTGAGTGCTGGTTAACAGCCATTGAGCGCTAGACAATGAAAAACGGCTCTGGTGAGCTTTTTTTTAGATGGAATAAGCCAGTAACCCAAGTAAAACCTGCTCAAGCAGCTATGAAATCTATAGTAAATCTGAGGTTAAATAACATTAAGTTTCGCTGACTTGCAATACCAATTTGCCAAAGTTCTCTCCGTTGAACAGCTTCAGCAGTGTTTCAGGAAAAGTCTTCAGCCCCACCACCACATCTTCTTTGCTTTTCATTCGCCCATCCTTGAGATAGCCCGCCATCTCAGCAATTGCCAAGTGGTAGCGGTCTGCATAGTCAAAAACCACAATGCCTTCCATTCGAGCGCGGTTGACCAGCAGGCTTAGGTAGTTTTTGGGGCCTTGCACGGCGGTTGTGTTGTTGTACTGGCTGATGGCGCCGCAGATGATGATGCGGGCTTTGCGGTTGATGCGGGTGAGCACGGTGTCTAGTATGTCGCCGCCTACGTTGTCAAAGTAAATATCTACGCCTTTGGGGCAGTGTTCTTTCAGGCCGTTTTTCACGCTGTCTGGACCCGCTTTGTAGTCGATACAAGCATCAAAACCCAGCTCTTTAACGACCCAGTCGCACTTGGCAGCACCGCCTGCAATACCCACCACGCGGCAGCCTTTGATTTTGGCCATTTGTCCTACCGTTTGGCCTACGGCTCCTGCTGCACCGCTGATTACCAGAGTCTCGCCTACCTGCGGCATGCCCACGTCCATCAGGCCGAAATAACCGGTCATGCCGGGCATGCCCAGTACGTTAAGCCACTGGCTCACGCTGCCTGCGCGCATGTCTATTTTGGCAATGCCGTTGCGTTTGACTTGGTCGCCGGGTATCAGGCAATACTCTTGTACACCCAAGCCTGCACTGACATGGTCACCCACTGCAAATGCCGAATTTTTGGATGCCACCACCATGCCCACACCGCCAGCGCGCATGACTTCGTTGATAGCTACTGGGGGAATATAGCTTTTGCCATCGTTCATCCAACCGCGCATGGCGGGGTCTAGTGACAGGGCCAAGGTTTTTACCAGTACGTCGCCTTCAGCGGTGGGCTGCTGCACGGGCTCTTCGGTATGGCTCCAACATTCGGGGCCGGGTAGGCCTACCGGGCGCTGGGCTAGGCGAATTTGGTGGTTAGTGGTGGCGACTGTGGTGTTCATGGTTCAATTCCTCTTGGCAAATAAAATTTTAGTAAGGATCGTAGTGCCACTATTGCATGGAGGCCGTTGCTTGTGCGACACTACAAATAATTAAACTTTATTATTACTATGGCTCGGACTCGATCTTCCACGCAACGGGCCTACGATGTAGTTCTGTATGGCGCTACGGGGTTTGTAGGCCAGCAGACCGTGGCGTATTTTGCCAAACATGCCAAAGGTGTGCACTGGGCCATTGCCGGGCGCAGCCAGAGCAAATTAGAAGCGGTGTTGCGCGACACCAAAGTGCGCGTCCCCATCATAGTGGCTGATGCACACGACAGTGTTGCACTTACAGATCTGGCCGATAGCACGCGCGTGGTGCTGTCGTCTGCGGGGCCGTTTGGTTTGTACGGTAGCGCATTGGTAGCTGCGTGTGTGCAGCAGCGTACGCACTATGTTGATATTACTGGCGAGACGCCTTGGGTGCGTGCCATGATCGACGCGCACCATGCGCAAGCTGCAGCTGATGGCACACGCATCGTGCCGTGCTGCGGTTTTGACTCAGTGCCGTCCGACTTAGGCGCGTATCTGGTGGCGCAAGAAATGCAACGGCGTTACAGCCAGCCGTGTACCAGTGTCAAGGCTAGCTTTAGTTTGCGTGGCGGAATTAATGGTGGAACCTTGGCGTCAGTGTTGGACATTTTGGGCAAGGGCCAAACCGAGGCATTTACCAACGCCTTCTTGCTAAACCCTGACCACCAAGCTAGCGCGGCAGACGCTGTGCATGCAGACCCCACTGCACCGAACTATGACGCAGACTTTGGCGTGTGGCACGGCCCCTTCTTCATGGGGCCAATTAACACCCGTGTGGTGCGCCGCAGCGCTGCGCTATGGCAGAAAGACGGGCCGGCTGATAGTAATACTGCCTACGCAGGAGATTTTAGCTACCAAGAGTATTTACGTTTTGGCACTGGGCTTCTCGCTGCTACTGTGGCGGCTGGCATGAGCGTGGGGTCTTTGGCGTCGCAAATGGCCTTGCGTTTTGCGCCTGTGCGCAAGATCATTGCGGCCTTGGTGCCCAAGCCCGGCCAAGGCCCCAGCGTGCGCGCTATGGATAATGGCTCATTTCGCTGTCAGCTGATTGGCAAATCTGCGCAAGGCCAAGAAGTGCGTGCCGTACTGAGCGACAAAGGCGACCCTGGCAACCGCGCCACAACCAAGATGGTGTGCGAGGCTGCATTAGCGTTGGCCTTGGATACGGCACGTCTGCCAGGGGGCGAGCAGCGAGGCGGTGTCATCACGCCTGCATTTGCCATGGGCGATGTGCTAGTGCAACGCTTGCGCGCAGCGGGCATGAAGTTAGACATCACCCCGTGATGGCTTTGGTTTAATGGGCTTTGTCTTGGGTAGCAAGCGCAGCGCAAGAGCATTTGCGGCTTAACGTGCAGGGTCTGGGTAGACTAAACTTTGCAGTCCGAGCAATGAGGGCTTTTGAAAGCGTTGCCACTGACCAGACTTTTGTGCCAAACGATCCGCCACAGCCCACAACGCGCTCGGATTTAAGCCGATACCAAAATGGCTGGCTTGTACCTCAATGTTTTCAGTATGCGGATTGTGTGCTTGCATGGCTTGCACGCTGGCTTGCCAAGCCACCACACCATCGGTGCGGCTGTATATGCTGGTGGTGGGGACATTAGGCGCAGTGGCCATGGCGTAGTTATCTGATTCGCGGTGCACGTCGCGTCCGCTGGTCAGCTCATACAAACGCCATGCATTGGTGCTGCGCGGGCCGCCTGCAAACGGCGTGCCCAGTGTAATCACGCAGCGTGTGGCAATGCATTCTTTTTCCAGCTCTTTAGACAACTCGCGTGCGTAAACGCCGCCCAAGCTCCAACCTACCAGGCTGATAGGCTGTTGATGGTCTTTGGCTAGTGCGCGTAACTGCGCTTTGCCAATATCCAAAACACCCGCGCGCGGACCAAAATTAAAGCCTTGACCCCAGCCATGCGTGACATATCCCAAGCCATTTAAATATTTACGCAATGGCAAAGTAGTGGCGTCACTGGCACTTAAACCAGGGTACACCACCACGGTATGACCATCACCGCGCGGTGCGCGTTGCAGCATAGGCCAAGCTGGCAGCAGTGAGCCAAACTCCCAAGGCGCGCGAAACTCCATCGCTAATAAAGCTAAATTAGGTGCGGATATCTCGGCATTTGTCGGAGATTCAGAGTTACTTTTTGCAGCGCGGTTAAACGGTAATGGCATGGTGTGTGGTGTGAACTGGCAGTGCCGATGAAATTTGTCGTGATCGGCTGGTAAGTTGGTTATAACAAAGGCTCTACACCTGCTAAATTTTGCGTTTAACAGGTGCAGAGCTTCGCTTAAGCGTAACGGCTTTTTTAGTCGGTGATTTAGGTGTTGCCACCTGTTTTTTAGTCACGCGCGAGACGAGGGTTTTTGCGGATGTCGCTTTTGATGTTGTCGCTGAAACGGGTTGACCAGCGGCTTGGCTAGCAGCAAATAATTTGCACGCTTCTTCATACGCGGCCAATACAGCATTAGCTAAATCTTGCGGATGCGATAGCGCCTGTTTACCTGCAATGATGCCGAAATCCACATTCCCGGCGTAGGTCTGAACTGTAATGTTCAAGCCCAATCCGTGCATGATGATGCTTAAGGGGTGAAAGGTCAGCATGCGTGCGCCTGCCATGTACAGCGGCACTTGCGGACCGGGCACGTTGCTGATGACCAAGTTGGCCACCATAGGCAGACGCTGGGCAAAGTCGCCCCGGCCATAGGTTTTAAGAGCCAGTCGCGCTGCGCCACCCACAATCCAAGGGGCTAAAAAGCTAGGATAGTCGGTGGGAAGTACTGACTTTAAATTAACCAAAGCATCTTTAACTTTGCTGGTGGATTCCATGATAGCGGCCATGCGTTTGACCGGGTGGGCGATGTGGGTGGCCAAATTAGCCAGTGACATGCTGGCTTGGTTGCCCATTTCTTTGTTACTGCCGTCGCGCAAGCTGACCGGCATGGCAGCTACTAGCGGTTTGGCTGGCAGCGTAGCATGCTGCTTAAGATAGTTGCGCAAAGCGGTAGAGCAGATCCACAACACCATGTCGTTAAAGCTCGCGCCCATCGACTTGGCCATGGCGCGGCAGGGCGCAAAAGGAATGCTCGCGGTGACAAATACGCGGTCAGCAGTGATACCCGTATTAAATGGTGTTTGGGGCACCAAAGCGGTAGGTAATTTGGTTTTTTGAGGGCTAGCTGCCAGCGAACTACCCACTTGCACAGCGGCAGTAGGCAGTGATTTAATCAACTTGGCATATTGCGCTAATGAGTTGCTAAACACCGCACCAATCATTTCGCCAATTTTTAAGTCGCTCGCCAAGTGACGTTTGCGCAGCGGATCGGGTGGGGCGACTTCGCGGGGCTGCGGCGTGATGTCAAGCACGGCATTGGCCAGCACGGTGCCGCCTTGACCATCTAAAGCGGCATGGTGGATCTTGGAATAAAACGCCGCGCACAGGGTGCCGTCAGTACGACGCACTTTGTCAAATACATAAAACTCCCACAGTGGGTGCGCCCGGTCAATCAGCTTGCCGTGCAGCTTGGCTACTGCAGCCTCTACCTGTTTTACGCTGGGTACGCTGGCGCTTGTTTTTGAGGTAGCACTTGCTTGGCGAACATGTCGCGTTATATCAAATGCCTCATCGTCCACCCAAATAGGATGGCCCAAATCGAGCGGCATAAAATGAAGCTTACGCTGGAAGATAGGCGACAAGTGAATGCGTTTGGCCAAATGCTTGACAACTTGAGCGTGAAAACTACCCTTAAAACCGGCGGGCAATTCGTATAAATGCAAGCTGCCTACATGCATGGGCGTTTGCGGTGTTTCGAGGTACAAAAAGGTAGCGTCTAGGCCACTTAAATGTTTGAGTGAGGGCTTTTGCTTCGGTGATAATTTTGTAGTGGCCATGATGTCTCCAAGGCTTGCAATGTAACGCGCCTGAGCGCTTAGCGCAATTGGAGTAAGGCCTGCTGTAGCGCGCTGGCCGACACAGGCTTGTGCAGCACGCCTGCGTCGGTGCCACGCGCTTCGCGCAAGCGCTCGGGCGCGGTATCGCCTGTGATGATGATGGCGGGTACCACAGGCTCGTGCCCACGCATGGTGAGGTAGGCGCGTAATGCCGCAATGGCTTGGCCGCCCGTAGCACCTTCGCGCAAGCGGTAGTCTGCCAAAATCACATCAGGTTGCTCAGTCATGGGTAGCAGGGCAACGCATTTAAGAGCGCTGGACAACTCGTCAGCGGTATGGCAAACACACCCCCACGAGTCCAGCAGTTCTTGCATACCCAAACGCACGGGTTCTTCATCATCAATGACTAAAACGCGCATGCCTTGGAGGTTTTTATTGATCTTGTTGCCCTCGCGATCGTGCACCACCACACCTGCGTACAAAGGTAACCACAACCTGAATACGGAACCGCGGCCGGGTTGGGAGCGCAAGGTGACTTGCGCGCTCATGGCATCGCTAATGCGCTCAACAATCGCTAAGCCCAAACCCAAGCCTTTACGGCGGTCACGCTCTGGATTACCTAGTTGGTGAAATTCTTTAAACACTTCAGCTTGATGGTCGTGCGCAATGCCAATGCCGGTATCCCATACTTCCACTACCACGTTATCGCCGCGCAGTCGACAAGCAACCAGTACACCACCCATATCAGTGTAGCGAATGGCGTTTGAGATAAAATTGCGCAATACCAGATCGGTCAAATTAGGATCAGCCATGGCTGCCAGAGTGGTGTCGCGTGTGCGATACACCAGCTCGCGCGCATCAGCCTGCAGGCCAAACTCTTGCTCTAGCTTGCTGATAATGGGTTGCAATAAAAAAGCCTTGGGCTGCGATTTAACAACACCAGCCTCTAGGCGAGAAAAATCAAGCAACGTAGTGAGCATTTCGCTAGCTGCGGTCGATGCAGAATGAGCATGGTCTAGCACAGTAAGTTGCTGGGCTGACATGTCACTGCGAGAGAGGGCTTCTAAAAATAAACCCATGGCATGCAAAGGCTGGCGCAGATCGTGGCTCGCAGCAGCTAAAAATTTAGATTTATCAGCGTTGGCCAGTTCTGCCAAGGTTTGGGCTTTTTCGGCATCTTGTTTGGCAGTTTGGGCTGTTTGCAGAGCTTGTTGTGATTGTGCAGACTCTAGCCGCAGGCGGTGTACCAAGCCCGTGTTTTCTAGCTGCAACAATATACTTTGGTAGATGGCCTCTTCGGCATTGCGTGCCAGCACGCACGTAAATCCAAAATACAACGTAGTCAAGAATACCAGTGGAGTGAACACAGGCCCGCCTAGCACGGCAAAGCCCAACCCTACCATGCCCACTGAGGGCAATATATAAGCCAAATAGGCCGGAAACAGTGCTCCACCCAAGCCCAAGGCACCAGAGGTTATGCCGCCCACAATAGCAGTGGTGTACACCAATGATTCTGGCTTGCCGAACAGCAAACAAACCCAAATTAAACTACCCCAAGTGATACCCATACCCGCCATACCCAGCATAAGCCAGCGCGCTTTGGTATAAGGATCTTCTGCGCTGTCCATGCCCTTGCGCAGCCCAATAAAAACCCCGCTTATTATGGCTATATGGCTGGCCAGCCATATCCACAGTGCTATGGGTTGTACCAACGTGTACATCATCCAAACGCACAAAAAAGCCGACGCGGTAGACGCTAGCAAGGTAATGGGAAAACCGCGCCGCATTAGCGCGACTTGGCCGCGCAGTACAGCCGGTTCACGCCAGCGAAGCCCTATTTCTAGTAAGGGGCGCCGCCGTGTCATAGCGCCGTGACCAACCCTGCTTGCTGCGCGGCGATCAATGCGGCGGTGCGGCTATTAACGCCCAAGTTGGCAAACATCGCTGATACATGTACGCGCACTGTGTTTTCACTTAAATTCATCTCGCGTGCGATGACTTTATTGGGTTTGCCTTGCGCCAACAACGCCAATACCTCCAACTGGCGCGCACTGAGTGAGGGTGTAGTAGGTTTAACGCTGTGCGGATCTAGTTGGGTTCCCACTAGGCTGGGAAAACACTTGCCGCCAGCACAGACAGTAGCCAGCGCTGCAAAAATATCGTCGGCACTGGCCGATTTGGGCAAAAACCCATCTGCCCCACGTGCAGCGGCATCAGTAACAGCGTCGCCCGACACACTGGCTGAGACAAAGATAATCTTTGCTTTGCGAAACAAGCTGCGTAATAGCGTAAATCCTTCTAGCCCATTGAGACCTGGCATATGAATGTCAAGCAAGATAATGTCAATCGGCAGGCCCTCGTGTTGCTTGGCCAGCATAACTGAGCCCGCTTCAAGCACAGAGTGAACGCCGGGAAATGATGTCACTATCAGTCGCATACCCGTACGAAACAAAGTATGGTCGTCTACTAGCAATATTTTAGGTGAGGGCAGTGGAGTTTGTGTGCTGTGGGTCATCATGGTGCAAGTATCTCGCAATTACAGGCTTTTGAGGCTAGTCTATTTGTGTCAGCACACGCGGTGCTAGCCACACGTTTAGCAAGCCATGGTATTGGCGCTTCTAACTGTAATTTTGCACATGGTTTCACGTAGCCAGCCCGGTTGTGTTGAAATATGAGGCTATATTGCATTTTTAGCTTTTCCCACAACCCAATATGTCAGATGCACCCGCCTATTCCCTAGGTCAGATCGCGCAGTTGCTAGCCAGCGGCACCGCGTTTGAAGGCATGCCGCGTGACCAAGCGTTACGCATTGTGGAGGTTATGTCTCTGCGTGAATACACGGAAGGTGAAAACTTGACCCAGGAAGGTCATGCTAACCAAGGGCAGTTGATGCTCGTCATCAGCGGCGAGGCCAAGATCACCTCTAAATTGGTCAATGATATTGATACCGTGGTCTATCGCCGCGCCAAACCTGGGCATTTAGTGGGTGAGGTGGGCTTCATAGATGAGCAGCCACATTCAGCCACCTGCACGGCAGTAACCACCATGCATGTGGCTGCGTTAGAGCGCAACCATTTAAGTATGTTACTGGAACATCAGCCACTGGCTGCTGCGCAGTTGATGGCGGGTTTGCTCAAAATTATGGCTCAGCGGGTGCGTCACGCCAACATGACAATGCAAACCTTGAGCATAGTGCACCAAGGTCTACAACAAGAGATTGTTAAACTGAGAAAAAGCACGGCTTCAAGCTGAATGCCATCTTTAGTTGAATTTTTCGGGTATGCTTTTAGGCGTGATGCAATTAATGACACAACACGCCCTAGCCAAAATAGCAACGACACTTTTTAAAAAAGCATACCGCCTAAATTTGGTGCCCAGGAAGGGACTCGAACCCCCACGAAGTTACTCGCTAGTACCTGAAACTAGTGCGTCTACCAATTCCGCCACCTGGGCCAGCTTACTGCGATTTACGTAAAGTAATGCAGTAAATTTTGAATTTCAGATTATTTAGGATTTTATATCAAAACTACCACCCCATCTGGCCGCGAGCTAGAAGAAATTGAAGGTACTGCGCTCGGTCACCGTGACGGACACGGATTTGTCCAACGTGATGATGGCGGCGCCGACCTATATTTACCACCCAACGAAATGCGCGCCGTGCTGCACCGCGACCGCGTGAAAGCACGCATCGTGCGCCACGACCGCAAAGGCCGACCCGAAGGAAAAATTACCGAGATCGTCGAGCGACCGCCGCAACCTATCATTGGCCGATTGCTACAAGAGTCTGGCGTTTGGCTAGTAGCACCCGAAGACAAACGCTACGGCCAAGACGTGCTTATACCCAAAAATGGCACCGGCGACGCCAAAGCAGGCCAAGTAGTGGTGGTGCAGTTAACTGAGCCGCCGTCGCTGTACGGGCAGCCTGTAGGCCGCGTGAAAGAAGTTCTGGGTGAGGTAGACGACCCTGGCATGGAAATTGAAATTGCAGTGCGTAAGTATGCCGTGCCACACGAATTTAGCGAAGCTTGTCTAGCCCAAGCTAAGCTGTTACCCGACCATGTGCGCCCCGCTGATAAAAAAGACCGCGTAGATTTGACCGATATTGCCTTGGTCACCATCGACGGCGAGGACGCGCGCGATTTTGATGATGCGGTGTACTGCGAGCCCACCAAAATAGGGCGTGGCAAAACAGCGCAAGACGGCTGGCGTTTGCTAGTGGCGATTGCCGATGTATCGCACTACGTTAAAACTGGCACTGCGATAGACATTGACGCCTATGACCGCGCCACCAGTGTGTATTTCCCACGTCGCGTCATTCCCATGTTGCCCGAGAAATTGAGCAATGGGCTGTGCTCGCTTAAACCCGATGTCGAACGCATGTGCATGGTCTGCGACATGCTGGTGAACGCCCAAGGCGAAGTGCATGCCTACCAGTTCTACCCTGCAGTAATGCACAGCAAGGCACGGTTTACCTACACCGAGGTGGCAGCAATTTTGTCCAATACCCGGGGCCCCGAAGCGGCTAAGCGTAAAGATCGCATTGACGATTTGCTGAACCTGCACGATGTGTACCGCGCCCTGTTGCTGCAGCGTAACGCGCGCGGCGCGGTAGATTTTGAAACTACCGAGACGCAGATAGTCTGTGACGACAATGGACGCATCGAAAAAATTATTCCCCGCACCCGTAATGATGCGCACAAGCTGATCGAAGAGGCGATGCTAGCGGCTAACGTATGCAGCGCTGATTTTATTTTGCGTAGCAAACACCTGGGCTTGTACCGCGTGCACGAAGGCCCTACACCTGAGAAAAAAGAAACCCTGCGCATGTACCTCAAAACGCTGGGGCTGAACATGCCGATCAGCGAAGACCCGGTGCCAGGCGAGTTCGCAGCCATAGCCGCTGCCACCAAAGACCGGCCTGATGCGCAGCAAATTCACACCATGCTGCTGCGCTCTATGAGCCAGGCGATATACACGCCCATCAACAGCGGCCACTTTGGCCTGGCATTTGAGGCCTATACGCACTTCACCAGTCCGATTCGGCGCTATCCCGACCTGCTGGTGCACCGTGTGATTAAAGCGATATTGACGCACACCAAATACCAGCTACCCAAGCTGCCTTTGCCCGGCGAGGCGCATGAAAAGCTGAAGAAACGCCTTGCTGCACGCGCTGCATTGAAGGTTAAAGCACCGACGATAAAGCTTAAAAAATCCAGCCCCGAGCAGGTGGAATGGGAGGCCGCAGGCATCCACTGCAGTGCCAACGAGCGTCGTGCTGACGAGGCCAGCAAAGATGTAGAAGCTTGGCTTAAATGCAAGTACATGCGTGAGCATTTGGGTGAGGAATATGCAGGCACGGTCAGCTCGGTCACCAGCTTTGGGTTGTTTGTGACGCTGGACGCCATGTACGTCGAGGGCTTGGTACACATCACCGAGCTAGGTGGGGAATACTTTAAGTTTGACGAAATCCGCTGCGAGCTGCGTGGCGAGCGCACCGGTTTGCGTTACGCCATAGGTACACGTGTGAACGTACAGGTCAGCCGGGTAGATCTGGATGGCCGCAAGATTGACTTTAGACTAGTGCGCGACGGTGAGGCTGTGCGCCTGCCCTCAGGCGGCATCGCTCGACTGGACGCTGACAATTTAGCCACTGGCAAACCTGCGCGCAAGCGCGACAAAGTCGGTGATAAAACCAGCGACCGACACCGCGGTAGTGCAAGCGGTGAACATGGCTCAGAGCGAGGACGCTCTGGCTCTATGAGTACTGCTAGCAGCTCAATTTTTGGTGTGGGAGCTGGCGACGCAGGCCGTGGTCAGCGGGCATCTGCATCGCGTAAATCTGCCAGCAAAACAGTGGCCAGAACACCCAGCCAGGCTGTAGCGCGTGCACCAGCTTCACCTATTCAGGCGTTACGTGCTGCGGTTAAAAAGGCGGCAGCCAAAGGTAAAGGCAAGCGGCGCGGTAGATAGGCGCTTGTAGGCTAGGCGCTGCGGCATTCGCGCCTTTAGCCCCTAACTTTAAGCCTCTACCTTCACGCCTTTCCAAAACGCCACGCGGTCAGCTACCATCTCAGCGCCCGCTTTGGGGCTGGGGTAGTACCACACAGCGTCGGCGTTCAGCTCGCCGTTGACCAGCAGGCTGTAGTAGCTGGCGGTGCCTTTCCAAGGGCACACCGTTTTATGGTTACTAAAACTGATGTATTTTTGATCCAGCGACGCGGCAGGAAAGTAGTGGTTACCCTCTACCAGTTGAGTGTCGTCACTTTGCGCAATCACTACGTTATTCCAGGTGGCTTTCATGGGTTTTCCTTGGTAGTTGAAGTGGGTAATTGGGCTTGCAGGCCGTAGAACCTGCTCAAGCAGCTATTGAATTAATAGTATAGACGAATGCATGAACTAGGTTGCCATCGCAGCACGGATCTGCTCAATGCGCGCCCGGTTGACACCGAAATCTTTTTGACCAAGGCGACTCGCACTGCGCACATGGATCACTTTGGCTGCCGTGTCGAGATAAAACTCAACGTCGTCAGTGTATTTCAGCAACTGTGTCGTGCACTGCGCATAAATGTAACCAGCGTCTTTTTGTACGATAGTGGTGCGCGGCATGCCTTGCAAAATGGTGACTAACTTGGCCATCTCGGCGCTGCCATCACCGGTAATGCCCAGGGCTTCCACGGTGGCGTAGGCTTGCTGCGGATGGTCAGGCCACAAGTTAGCCTGGCTAGTAACAGAGTTTTGGGTGAGAGAAGGGCGCTTAAGTTTGCCTTCTTTCACGCCGATATCGGAGGGTGCCTTGCCGCGCAGCAGGCCCATTTGACCCACTATCAATAGCAGCAGCGCTACAACAGCCACTGACAGAATAAAAAGTATTGCATAACGTGCCATGGGTGTCTTTCTTAGTTGGACAGGAACAATAGCCTAAGTGTACAAGATGATCATTGATACTATAAATTTAATAGCTGCTTGAGCAGGTTCTACGGCCTAGAATGCCTATTTAGTACCAAATATTCTGTCGCCAGCGTCACCTAGTCCGGGCAGTATGTAGCCATGGTCGTTTAGCTGCCTGTCTATCGCGGCGGCGTAGATGGGTACATCGGGATGGGCTTTTTGCATGGCGTTAACGCCTTCGGGGCAACCTACTAGGCAGACGAATTTGATCGATCTAGGGCGCAGTTCTTTAAGCCGTTCTACGGCTGCAATGGCCGAATTACCGGTGGCCAGCATCGGGTCTACCACGATGATGTCACGTTGGTCCATATCATGTGGCATTTTAAAATAATACTCTACAGCGGTGAGCGTCTTAGGATCGCGGTAAAGGCCAATATGCCCCACGCGCGCACCGGGCACCACGTTTAACATACCCTCCAAAATACCATTGCCTGCGCGCAAAATACTGACAAATACCAATTTTTTGCCATCGATTACTTGACCTTTCATCTTTTCCATGGGCGTTTCA
>JANLPQ010000023.1:0-66022 GCA_031367325.1 Polaromonas sp.
AACACTGGGCTGGAGCTCTCCGCTGGAGGTTTATGGCCAGTGGCTGGAACGCCTTGAGGTTCAACCCGAAGTCATCCATTAAACTCTTGGTGTTGCATTTAGTCTTGAGACCGCCCAAGTAAAACCTGCTCAAGCAGCTATGTAATTAATAGCATTACTGACGGTGCTCTTTGTAACCATCGAAACTCAGTATCATCCATATCATGACCAATGACGCCATCGAAGTAGTGTTGATCACGGGCATGTCGGGTTCCGGCAAGTCGGTGGCGCTGCACGCGCTGGAAGATGCGCACTATTACTGCGTAGACAATTTGCCACCCGAGCTGCTGGGTGCGTTTATTGATGTAGAAAAAGCCCACCATGTTAACAAAATTGGCATTGCCATGGACGTGCGCAGTGCCGCGTCGCTGCCCTTGCTGCCTGCCCAGTTTGCGCAGTTGCGCCAGCGTGGCATTTCGATTAAGACCGTATTTTTAGATGCTAATACCGACACACTGGTGCAGCGCTTTTCAGAAACACGGCGCAAGCACCCGCTGTCTAACAACAACGATGCCGACCAGCAGCGTGCATTGACCGACGCGATCGAGCTAGAGCGCAATCTGCTGGCTGATTTGCGCGACAAATCGCATGTGATTGACACCAGTTTGATTCGCTCTACCCAGCTGCAAGGTTATGTTAAAGCGCTGTTGTCGGCCCCTGCCAAGCAGCTTACGCTGGTGTTTGAGTCGTTTGGCTTTAAGCGCGGCCTGCCCACTGACGCAGACTTTGTTTTTGATGTGCGCATGCTGCCCAACCCGCACTATGAGCTGACTTTGAAGCCCTTAACGGGTAAAGACGCCCCAGTGGCGGACTTTTTAATGCAGCAGGACAGCGTGCGCAAAATGCAGCTGCATATTCAAGAATTTTTGACCGTGTGGCTGCCCACCATGGTGAAAGACCACCGCAGCTACGTGACCGTGGCGATTGGTTGTACGGGCGGTCAGCACCGGTCTGTATTTTTGGTTGAACAATTGGCGCAGTATTTTGACCAAGAGTGGAGCACGCTAAAACGCCACCGCGAGATTGACGGTAATTTAATTGCGTCGGGCGTTTTTAAATCTTCAAGCTAGCAACTTGCGGATGGGCGCTGGCAGTCCCACGCTTGCTAAGTCAGCCAAGGCAACCCATTTGCCAACTGCTGAAGTAACTTCACCCTTACCTTCGCCTTCAGACCCACGTGGCGATGCCTTGGCAGCCCACAGCAAACTCACCACATGCAAATGCATGTCTTTGTGCGTTAGAACATGCAAAAAGGCGGGCGCATCAACACACGCTAGCTGCTGCGTGGACGATAGCGTAGCCATCAGTGCGTCCCGGCTATCGTACATAGGCAAGCTGTATAGCCCCGCCCACACGCCCGGCGTGGGGCGTTGCTGCAAATAAACCTGTGCTGTGCTGCTGGCCGTGCCGCGCTGGGCGCACAGTAGCCACCAAGCTTGGCTACTGCGCTTGAGCTTGCGTGTTTTAACGGGATATTTCTCAGGTGCGCCTTGTGCTTTGGCGACACACAGCTTGGCCAGCGGGCATAGCATGCAGGTGGGCTTGCGTGTTGTGCACACGGTAGCGCCTAGGTCCATCATGGCTTGGGTATGGCGCGGCATGGTGTGCGCTAGGTCTACAGTGGGTAGCAGTGCAGTGGCTTGGTCCCACAGGGCGCGCTCATGCGCGGCCACCGCCATATCTTTGTCATAGCCCAGCACGCGCGTTAGCACGCGCTTAACGTTGGCATCCAGTATGGCCACACGCTCGCCATAGCAAAAAGCGGCAATTGCAGCAGCAGTTGAACGACCTATACCCGGCAGGGTTTGCAGCAGCTCAGCCGTAGGCGGAAAGCGCCCAGCAAAATCTTGCACCACGGCCTGCGCGCAGCGGTGCAGGTTGCGCGCGCGGGTGTAGTAGCCCAGGCCGCTCCATAGCGTCAGCACGTCGTCTAGCGGCGCAGCGGCCAGGCTGGACACATCAGGGAAGCGCTGTAAAAACCGGGGGTAGTAGTCCAGCACGGTCACTACCTGCGTTTGCTGCAACATGATCTCGGACAGCCACACGCGGTAGGGGTCGCTGGTGTTTTGCCACGGCAAGCCGCTGCGCCCGTGCTGCGCTTGCCAAGCCAGCACTGCGCTGGCCATAGATGATGGGGTTACCACGCGAAGAATAGCAAAGGCTAAATCTTGGAATAAGCTGCGGCTAGCTAACCCAAGCCTGACTATGCGCGTGCACGCACACGGTCAGATTTATGGTTGCGGGCTGGCGCTGGTGCCGTGTCTTCTTCGTCCGCGGGTATCTCTACCAAATGCGCGGTTAATTCAACCAGCTTTTTGTCCAAGCCCGTCAGGTGATGGTCTTGCACGTCGATCTCGGTCAAGCGCTCGTCCAGCGTGTTGGCAGCGTCTTGAATGCGGTCAATCGCCTCAATGCGGCGTCCAAAGTTTTTGCGGCGCTCTCGCAGTTGGGCGTCTAGCTGAGCTGCTGCGGTTTTGTTCCACAGCTCTACTTCGCCCAAAGCTGTTTCGTACACCACACGCAGGCGGGTGGCCAATGCGCGCACCAGCCTGTCGGCAAACTCGGGTTGCGCCAGGCGCAGCGTATTGCTCAGGCCCAAGTATTGGGTATGACTGCGCTCAACCAAATCTAGGTCACGCTCATAGCGCACCATCTCGGGCTCGCGCGGCATTTGCAGCGAGAAGCCAAATTCTGCGTTCAGCTGTTTAAAACTGGTGCTCAGCATCGAATGGATCTCGCCATTAATGCCTTTGGCATGCGACAGCACATCGCGCAGGCGCGTGAACGTGTCGTTATAAGCCTTGCGCACGCCCAGCTTGATACCTGGCTGGCGCAGCGCGTCGTTCAGCTGGCGCAACTCGGCCTTTAAGGTGGCACTGCCCAGCGCCGAGAACACCTCGCGCAGCAGTTTTAGGTGAATCGCCCGCACTGCGTGGATGCGTGCGCCGCTGGCGTCAAACTCGGTTTGCTCGGCTTCAATGCGCGAGCGCATATGTTTGATAACCGTAGTATTTTTACCACGCAAACCGCGTAATTCAATCATTTGCTCGGCCAAATCGCGGCGGCGAATGTTAATCACGCGGCCCGTTTCAGTGCGCAAATCAGAGATGCCCGAGGACATGGCACCACGCAAAATAGCGCGCCGCTTGCCCATCATGCCTTCGCTCAGAGCCTGTTCTAGCAAGGGCAGTTGGCTGGCTTGCAGCAGCGCGTTGTCGCCAGTCACCTTGGCCACCAAACCTTTTTGGGCCGACACGGCAATCACTTGGTCCTTGGGCAATTGCAAAATCTCAGCCGTGCTTAAGCGTTGGCGTTCTACATTGGCAGCAATTTGCGCGGGGGTGGACAGCGCGTCCCACATGGTGTCAATTTTATTAAGCACTACCAAACGCGATGAATGGTCTGTGCTCTCAGTAATCAAGTGCTCGCGCCAAATGGCAAGGTCAGATTTAGTCACCCCGGTATCAGCGGCCAAGATAAATACCACGGCATGCGCTTGCGGAATCAAACTGACCGTCAGCTCAGGCTCGGCACCAATCGCGTTCAAGCCCGGTGTGTCCAAAATCACCAAGCCTTGTTTAAGCAAGGGGTGCGCAATGTTGATCAGCGCGTGACGCCACTTGGGCACCTCTACCATGCCAGACGAGTCTGTCATAGGGTTGTCGTCGGGGGTGTCGTCGTGCCAAAAGCCCAAGGCACGTGCCTCGTCTTTGCTTACCTTGCGCACCTCGGCAACTTTTTCAAACGCCTGCGCCAGTTGCGCAGCGTCGTTCACGTCCAGGTCAATGCGGGTCCATTTTTCGGGGGCAGCGCGCCACTCCATCAGGGCCTGGGGTTGCAGGCGCGACTCAATAGGCAGCAGGCGCAAACAGGGTGGTACTTCGGCGTCCCAGCCTAGCTCGGTGGGGCACATGGTGGTGCGTCCTGCGCTGGCGGGCATGATGCGGCGGCCGTACGACGCGAAAAATATTGAGTTGATCAGCTCTGACTTGCCGCGTGAAAATTCGGCTACAAAAGCGATCATCACTTTGTCAGACCGCATCTGGCCTTCTAGTCGGCGCAGGCGCTCTTCAACCGCCGAGTCCAGCAAGTCGTGGTCGCGCATCCAGTCGGACAATAGCTTTAGACGTAACGCAAACTCGCGACGCCAAACACTGTGCGAATCGAACTGTTCGTTAAAAGACGGGACTGCGGGGCTATCTACGGTGGTCTGCATAGGTTTCAATATAACACTGGGGCCGGGCTAAGTACATCGGCCAGCGCAATACAAACTTACCCACAAATTCAGTGTTTTTGGCAAATTGGGCAAAAAAATGTGCTTCTCTGACCTTGTTTAAGCAGCTTGATGGGGCTGGCGCACACACGGCATGCCTGGCCTGTGCGGCCGTACACGCTGGCTTGCAGCTGAAAATAACCAGTTTTGCCGTCGGCACTAGAAAAATCGCGCAGCGTGCTGCCGCCCTTGTCCACAGCGGCCTGCAGCACGTCGCGGATAGCCTGGTGCAGCCGGGCGGCGCGCGGCGCGCTGATGTTGCAGGCGCGCACGGTAGGCCGTATACCGGCTAAAAACAGCGCCTCTGAGCAGTAAATATTACCCACGCCCACCACGGCCTCCCCTGCCAGCAGCACCTGTTTAATGGCCGTGCTGCGCTGGCGCAGCTGGGTGTAGAAAGTATGCGCCTCAAAACTGCCCGATAACGGCTCTACCCCCAGATGCCCCAATAATTTCTGCGCTGCTGGAGCATGCTCATAAGGCGCATACACCACCGCACCAAAGCGGCGCGGGTCGTTTAGCCGCAACACTCCACGTGTAGTGAGCATATTGAAGTGGTCGTGCTTGCCCATAGGATCGGCAATGGCTGAAAAATTAAGCGACCCCGACATGCCCAAATGCACCAACAACAAGCCGTGCGGCTGGCCTGCCTGCGTGCTAAGGTCGATCAACAAGTATTTACCCCGCCTGCGCACTGCATTGACCACACGGCCTTGCAGGTCATCAGGGTCTAAACCTAGCGGCCAGCGCAGTGGCTTGCCCATCTCTACAGCGCGTATTTGTGCACCTTCAATTCGACTGGCAAAACTTAAACGGGTTACTTCTACTTCGGGCAATTCTGGCATGCATGGATTATCATGCTTAGATGACATCCACACACCTTGCTCGTTTTATTCCAACACTTCGCCAAACCGCAGCGCATGGCACTGTGCCCCGGCACGCTGTGCCTGTGGCAGCTTGGGCAGGGCTGTTGTGCGCAGCGGTGATGTGGGCTACACCAGCGGCAGGTCAAACCACGCCTACTGCGCCTAAACCTATTGCCACCGCAGCAGAAGCAACCACAGCCACTGCGCCCGTAGACAGTTCCAAATTAGACAGCGAGCTTTTCTACCAGCTGATGCTGGGCGAGATGAACGTCACCAACGGCGACGCTGGCACCGGCTTCTCACTGCTGCTAGACGCTGCACGCAAAACCAACGACGCCCGGCTGTACGAACGGGCACTCGACATTGCACTGGCCGCACGCTCGGGTGACGCTGCGCTGCAGGCATCGCGTGCTTGGCGCCAGGCGCAGCCCAAGTCGGTGCTGGCCAGCGAGCGGCTTTTTCAGGTGCTGGTAGCGCTCAGTCGCCTGCCAGAAAGTGTAGAACCACTACGCAGCATTTTGGCCAATACGCCGGTTGACCAGCGCGGTGTGGCCATTGCGCGCAGTGCGGCCACATATGCACGCGTTGCCGACAAAAAGCTAGCCGCCAGCACGGCCGAGCAGGCGCTGGCCGAGTACATCACGCCCACGGCCAACCCTGTAGTGGCGGCGCAAGCTTGGACAGCCATTGGCCGCCTGCGCCTGGCCGCAGTGGATGTAACTGGCGCGCTGGATGCTGCGCGTCTAGGCCAAACCGCCAGCGCCGTGTCTGAAGGCCCGCCCCTGCTGGCGCTAGACATCATGGAGCCTAAGCAGCCGCTGGCAGAAACGTACGTTAAACGCTACCTAGAGACCGACAAACCGCGCGCCGAAATTCGCATGGTCTACGCCCGCGTGCTGCTAGACAATCAGCGCTATGCCGAAGCCACGCAGCAAGCGCAAATTGTCACGCGTGACCAACCCACCTACCCCGACGCTTGGCTGGTGCTAGGCACACTGCAACTGCAAGACAACCAGTTGCCCACCGCTGACACTTCACTCAAGAAGTACGTTGAACTGGCCACCGCCACCGAAGGCGAAGAAGCGTCCCCCGAGCGCCAGCGCGGCCTAACCCAAGCCTACTTGGCGCTAGCGCAAGTGGCCGAGAAGCGCAATGATTTTGCACTGGCCGAGAGCTGGATTGCCAAGATCGACAGCCCCCAGGCGCTTGCCAGCGCACAAAACCGCCGCGCCTCTATTTTGGCCAAGCAAGGCAAGATGGATGAAGCGCGCAAGCTGATTCGCGCACTGCCTGACCGCAGCGATGAGGACGTGCGCATGAAAGTACTGTCTGAGGTAGAGCTGCTGCGCAATAACAAGCAATACAAACCAGCCTATGACCTGCTGCAAGAAACCATTGCCAAAAGGCCGCAAGACTACGACCTGCTGTACGACCAAGCCACGCTGGCCGAAAAACTGCAACGCTTTGACGAGATGGAGCGCCTGCTGCGCCAACTGATCGCCGCCAAACCCGACAGCACCCAAGCCTACAACGCCTTGGGCTATTCTTTGGCAGACCGCAGCGTGCGCCTGCCCGAGGCTAAAAAACTGATCGAAAAAGCGCTTGAATTGTCACCTGGCGACCCGTTTATCACTGACAGCTTGGGCTGGGCTGAGTTTCGCATGGGTAACACCACGCAAGCGATTCAAACTTTGCAGAAAGCCTACCAAGGCAAAGCAGACGCTGAAATTGCCGCGCATTTGGGCGAGGTGTACTGGGCTACAGGCCAGCGCAGCAAAGCCTTGGCTATCTGGAAAGAAGGCCTGCTGTTGAATGCGGAAAACGAGACGCTGCTGCAAACTTTAAAGCGTTTACGCGTCAAACTGTGACGGCAGCAGCAAGACCGACCGTGGTTGCAACCGGGTGTAGCAGCCCAGCCAATGCTGTAGCATCAACAAGCATGTTCACAGCACTGCGCTGCTGTGTTGCAAAGCTGACTAGCATCACAGTTGCTACTACATTTGTAGCTGCCTGCGCAGTCAACACGCCAAAAAATGCGCAAAATGACCCTGCAAATAACCCTGTAAACGGCCCTTTTGCAGGCCGCATTAGCCTGCTGGTGCAAAGTGAGCCAGTGCAGTCGTTTGCAGGCAGCTTTGAATTGTCTGGCAGCGCCGAGCAAGGTGAGTTGTTGCTGTACACCCCCCTAGGCTCTACTGCTGCCCAGATGCGCTGGAGCCCGGGTAACGCGCAGCTGCAAAACGGCACTGCCGTGCAGGCCTACCCCTCGGTTGACGCCATGCTAGAGCGCACTACGGGTGCGGCCGTGCCCATCACCGCGCTGTTTGCTTGGCTGCAAGGGCAAAGCATTTCGGTGCCGGGCTGGCAGGCTGATTTGTCGCGCCAATCGGAGGGCCGTATCAACGCCCAACGCACCAGCCCCGCGCCCACGGCGCAGCTGCGCATCGTGCTCGAACGCTAAATCGCCTCATTCGCGTGCCCCATGCAAGCCCTGTACGACCTACCAGCTCCTGCCAAGCTCAATTTGTTTTTGCACGTCACAGGCCGCCGTGCTGACGGCTATCACTTGCTCGAATCTGCTTTTATGCTGATTGACTGGTGTGACACGGTGCATTTAGAACTGCGCACCGACAGCGTTATCAGCCGCGAAGATATTGACGAGCAGGGTAACGCCCTGCCCACCCACGCGGACGGTGTCGCCAGCGCCCTGCCCGCTGACGATTTGTGTGTTCGCGCCGCCCGCGCCTTGCAGGCAGCCATCGGTACCCCACTGGGTGTGCACATACGCCTGTGCAAGCGCATCCCTACGCAAGCGGGCATGGGCGGTGGCTCGTCTGACGCAGCTACATGCCTTTTAGGTCTCAACCGCCTATGGAACCTGCTCAAGCAGCTATCTTTTTTGCAGCAAATTGGCGGGCAACTGGGTGCTGACGTACCGTTTTTTCTAGGCGGACGTCATGCGTGGGTGCAAGGCGTTGGCGAGCAGCTTAGCCCGGTGGATCTACCTGCTGCACAATTTGCCGTTATTAAGCCCGCGCAGGGGCTGTCTACGCCCGAGATTTTTGGTCATCCTGCCCTTAAACGCGATTCTTCACATGCTATAATCTCAGGCTTTGCTGCAGACCCTTACGGCTTTGGCCATAACGATCTACAGCCTGTTGCGCAGACGATGAATCCACAGGTAACACAGGCACTCAACATGCTTTGTCACCAAGGGTTTCAACCCCGCATGACAGGCTCTGGCAGCGCAGTGTTTGCTAAGATTTCGGGCGACGAAACCTTAGCCGCTGTGCCGGCAGGGTGGCAGCAAAAAGTGTGCAGTAATTTAAGCGCCCATCCACTTATAGGTTGGGCATCAAGCTGAGATTGCTGCCAAGGTTATTGGTTGGCTTATCTTGGGTTATGCCTTAGGTTATGCCAACCCGTGAAATAAGTAACAGGTTGGCTAACGCCAACCCGTGTAGGGGAGTCGCCAAGCTGGTTAAGGCACTGGATTTTGATTCCAGCATGCGAAGGTTCGAGTCCTTCTTCCCCTGCCAAATTTTCTCGAGTCACAGCGGCACAAGCCGTTGTGCAGTTTAGTGTTGCAGTCATCCCATAATTTATAACTCATCCCACATCATGAGCGCACTGCACCCCGATTTCATGGTTTTTACCGGCAACGCCAACCCTGTGATGGCGCAAGAAATTGCCACCCAGCTCAACATCGAGCTGGGCGCTGCCACGGTAGGCCGTTTCTCCGATGGCGAAGTTACCGTTGAGATTAACCAAAACGTGCGTGCGCGCGATGTGTTTGTGGTGCAGTCTACCTGCGCACCTACCAACGATAATTTGATGGAACTGCTGGTGATGGTCGATGCGCTGAAGCGCGCCTCAGCCGAGCGTATTAGCGCGGTGATTCCCTACTTTGGCTACGCCCGCCAAGACCGCCGCCCACGGTCTAGCCGCGTGCCCATCACTGCCAAAGTGGTGGCCAACTTGCTTCAAACCGTAGGTGTATCGCACATTTTGACGATGGACTTGCATGCCGACCAAATTCAAGGCTTTTTTGACATTCCGGTAGACAATATTTACGCGTCACCGGTACTGCTGAACGACCTGCGCAAGCAAAAATACGAAGACCTGATTGTCGTGTCGCCCGACGTAGGCGGCGTGGTACGTGCCCGCGCGCTGGCCAAGCAGCTGGGCTGCGACCTGGCTATTATCGACAAGCGCCGCCCCAAGGCTAACGTGTCTGAAGTGATGCACGTCATTGGCGAGATCGAAGGCCGCAACTGCGTCATCATGGACGACATGATCGACACCGCAGGCACCTTGGTTAAAGCGGCTGAAGTGCTGAAAGAGCGCGGCGCAAAACAGGTGTATGCCTATTGCACGCACGCCGTGTTTTCTGGCCCAGCCATTGAGCGTATTGCCAAAGGTAACGCACTGGACGAAGTGGTCATTACCAACACCATTCCATTGTCTGAGTCTGCCAAAGCCTGTAACAAAATCAGGCAACTGTCGGTTGCGCCGCTGATAGCCGAGACGATCTCGCGCATTGCCAAGGGCGAGTCGGTGATGAGCTTGTTTTCGGAGCAGGACAATTTGTTTTAAAAACGGATGACAAGACCGCTATCTTGTCAAAGCGGTCACCCAATGCAGTTTCGCACTAGGTGGCTTTTCAATAGTCGAAGCATCACTGGTCGCGGTGCGCTTCTTTAGGAGTTAATTATGAAATTTGTCGCTTTTGAGCGCTCTAAGCAAGGTACGGGTGCGAGCCGCCGTCTGCGCATTACGGGCAAAGCCCCTGGCATCGTCTACGGTGGTACCACTAACGCACAACTGATCGAAATCGATCACAACGCACTGTGGCACGCCTTAAAGAAAGAAGCCTTCCACGCTACCGTGCTGGACATGGAGTTTGCGGGTAAAGAATCTAAAGTATTGCTGCGCGACGTGCAGTACCACCCCTACAAACAGCAAGTGCTGCACATCGACTTTCAACGCGTCGATGCCAACACGCGCCTGACCATGAAGGTGCCTTTGCACTTTAATGGCGAAGCCGAATCACAAGCTGTGAAAACCGACAACTGCCTGGTTAACCACGTTGCCAACGAGATTCAAGTGGTCTGCCTTCCAGCCGATTTGCCTGAGTTTATCGATGTGGACTTGTCGGGCCTGAAAAAGGGCGTGTCTTTGCATGTAGCCGATATCAAGCTGCCAAAAGGCGTCAAAGCTGTTATCAAAGGCACTGCCAATCCGGTGATCGTGTCGGTAGTAGTGCAAGCCGCTGAAGAAGAAGCCCCAGCCGCCGGTGCAGCACCCGCAGCCGATGCTAAAGGTGGCAAAGCAGCGCCTAAAGGCGACACCAAGGCCCCGGCCGCTAAAGCACCTGCGGCTAAGGCACCTGCAGCCAAGAAGTAATTTGGTTGCTTGCCTAGCAAGCTGTAATCCAAAAGCCCCGCTCTGGCGGGGCTTTTTTTATGCCATTTTGGTGCTGTAACCTAAGTAAATCCTGCTCAAGCAGCTATTTAATTTGTAGCATTTCTTAGGCTTTTGCTGCTCTTGCACCTCGCGGTCACGCAGCACCGCGCGTTCTAAAACAACCAACTGCAAACCAAAACTAAGCTAAGCCTATTAAGGCAACCACCTTAAACTTTTGGCAACTATTTCACAAATCAGCCGCAATTAGTACCCGCCACACCACAGCGTAATTTTTTATCCTTGCGTCATTGTTCATTAACCATTGATTGCGAGACAACATGACCTTACGCCAAGCCACACAAGACCGCCAATCTGCCGACATGGTCGACAGCCAACCGTTTAACCGTGCCAACGATCACTTCGCGAGCCACATATTTACCAGCTCTCCTGCAGTGGAGGCTGAGGCCGCGCCTAGCAGCAGCCACGGCGGGGCCGCGCTAGCCGAGACACTAGCAGCTTGCGCCCTAGACGCCATGGCCAGCGGGGTGATCATCATCGACCAGTATGCCCGCGTGCTGCACCGCAACGCTGCCGCTGACGAGGTGCTGGCCAGCCGCCGCTGCGTGGCCTTAGACAGTGGGCACGTCACCGTCACCCACATGCCCGATGTACGCCAGTTTAGCCAAGCGCTCAGCCTGGCCGCTGCAGGCCAGCGCAGCATGATTGCGTTGGGTGCCATGTCAGACGCCTTAGTGGCTGTAGTGCCCCTACAAGCTGAGCCTAGCGCAAGCCAAGCCACGGCAAACAAAGACGCTGCCAGCGCTGGCAAAAACCAATCGTTGGCTGCAAAAAACACGCCGTGCAGCAGCGCCCAGCACTTTGCGCTGATCTTCTCGCGCACCGACATGTGCGAGGCGCTGTCGCTCAAACCCTTTGCAGGCGCGTACGAGCTAACCCCCACGGAAGAGCGCGTACTGGGCCTGATCAGCACTGGCCAGACCGTGCCCGAGATGGCCAAGCGCTTTAACCTGGGCGCAGCCACCATTCGCACCCACGTGCGCAATATTTGCAACAAAACCAATTGCCACGGCCTGCGCGAGATCGTTACACGCCTTGCCGTGCTGCCCGCGCTGAAGATCCAAGCACCCTAAAGCCCCTTCACCCTATCCGTAGCCTGCACCATCGTTAAACAAGTAACCCAAGGAGAAAACCCATGAAAAACTATATTTTTGACCCCATCCATGTGCTCAACGCACTGTTGGTGGTGATTAACTGCGTGTTTATTGTGCTGCTGGTGTCTGCCTGCAGCGCCAAAGTTACCAGCCCCAGCTACGCCAGCTTGGCTCCCGTGGGTGCGCCCGCTACGCCAGCCAGCAGCCCGTCTGCACCAGAGCCTACGCTGACAGCGTCTGAGGCTGACTTTATTGCCGCCATGTTGGCACCCTAAGCACCGCGGCAGACCATAAGAAGAATTTGCCATGGAACAGCTGAATATTTTTGACTTTTTGCTAGGCTGTCTATTGGTAGGCTGCACTAGGCCCACCGGCCAAACAGACTTTGCGCTGTATGTGTATGTAGCGTGCTGCGTTTTTAATGTAGCCCGAATCATCACGTATGTGCCCACTATCAAAATACTGCTCAAACCGGGCTGCACAGGCGACGGGCAAAGCCTAGCCACTTGGGCGATGTGGATAGCTGCTAACGGAACAATGGCATTGCATTTATACATTGCAACCAACTACCAGATGACAGACCTGGTATGGATCAGCTTGTCTAACACCATCATGTGCGCGGTGTGCGCCGTGCTGATAGCCAAGGTGCAAAAGCGCAGCCGCTTGGTAAACCTGTGGCTAGCGGCACGCGGTATGCAAGATGCCCAAGCTGCCCAAAAAGAGCCCAGCGCCTCGCGCACGCCGCCACAAGCCAGTTTTTAAGGCCAGGCCAGTGTTAGTTAGGTCCTACAGCAGGCCACCTGTTCGTGCCACAATATCTTTCATGACATTGAACCCCAATGGCGACCCCCCATACAACCTGCACCAGCACCAGGCTCTCAGCCCCGCCGTGCAGGCACTGGCCAACGAGGGCGTGCAGCGCAGCTACCGCAAAGGCGCCATCATCGTGAGCGAGGGCGACGCTGGGGACACACTTTTTATTCTGCTTGCCGGCAGCGTGCGCGCCTACGGCACCGACACAGATGGCCGCGAGGTAACCTACGGCACCATCCCCGCACCTAACTATTTTGGCGAAATGTCGCTAGACGGCGGCGCGCGGTCGGCCAGTGTCGAAGCGCTAGAGCCGTGCGTATGCGCTGTGGTTACGTCGCACCGCGTGCGCGACAGCTTGGCCCGCTGTCCAGACCTGGCCTTTGAACTTATCACCAAAATCATCGCCCGCGCACGGTCAGCCACCACCACCGCCCGCAACATGGCCCTGCTAGACGCCTACGGCCGCCTGGCCGCCACCCTAGAGCTACTGGCCGAACCTCCCAACGCCCAAGGCACGCGCGCCATCCCCGAACGCACCACCCACGCCGACCTGGCCCAACGCATAGGCACCTCCCGCGAGATGGTAAGCAAGCTGCTGCGCGATTTAGAAAAAGGCGGGTACGTTAGTGTGGATAAACGCAATTTGGTACTGGTGAAGAAGTTGCCTGCGAAGTGGTGATTACTGCCAATTGCATAGAATTTTCCTAAAAAACACACGCACAGCAAAAGCAGCTTGCACTGATACTACTGGCTTGACTTATCGTTTGGCTTACATTAAAGTAAGGCAAAGGAGCCAACTATGTTGATAGCCACCATCACCGCCAAAGGCCAAATTACCATTCCAGTTGAAATTCGCAACGCGCTGCGGCTAGATGCAGGTGCGCAAATTTCATTTGAGGAAGCCCAGCCTGGGAGTTATATTTTTAAACCTGCCGCTAAAGTACCCGTTACAGCGCTAAAAGGCATGTTTGGCAAACACCCCCGTACCGTGTCTATTGCACAAATGAACGCAGCCATCGCCAAGCGGGGCGCGTCAGCCAAATGATCGGGCTAGATACCAACGTGCTAGTGCGCTACATCACAGCCGACGACAGTAAACAAGCAGCACTAGCCGCCCGCTTGATCGAAGATCTGAGCGAAGAGTCACCCGGTTTTATATCGTTAGTCACTATCGTAGAGCTGTACTGGATATTAGAGTCGGTCTATCAGTTCACACGCAGCCAGCTAGTGCAAGTGTTTCAGACTCTGATGGCAGTAGGCAACTTCAAAATTGACCGTGTAGCAGCAGTAGCCAGTGCAGTGCGGCAGTACAGCGAAAGCAAAGCCGACTTTGCAGATTGTCTGATCGAGCGCTTGTCCGCAGCAGCAGGTTGCGGACACACCATGACTTTTGATAAAGGCGCCGTCAAAGCTGCAGGTATGGTTCTAATTGGATAAACGCTTAAAAAAATCTAGGAGCTACTAAATAAATAGCTGCTTGAGCAGCTTTTTAGGCCTCTACAGGCACTTTAGTCATATAAATTCAGGGCAATGCATTCACCACGTCCCGCGCAATTTGCGGTGCGGCCATGCTGGTGCCAGACAGGCGTACTGTGCTGGCGGCGCGTGTGCCGGCGGCGCGTATGCCGTGCAGGGTGCGGCTTTCTTCTGTGGTGGCGTAGTAGTGCACGGGCGTTGCGGTGTTGGTGCGTTTGGCACGGCCGCTGTAAAAATGGTGGGGCGAATATTCGGCAATTTCTAGGTCTGTCTCGCGTACGCCGCCTGCTTTGACCGTATAGCTACCTGTTGCGATGTTGTTGAACACGCCTTCGCGCCGTACTATAGCCGCTCGCGGGTTAGCGCAGTCTAGGTCTACCTGCACATCGTCGTCTATGGCCATGCGGTCGTAGTGCACGTCTTCAAAATAGCTTTGCCGCGCACCGCGCCGCGTGCCCAGTGCTACGTCGTCTCGTTCCACATAAGCGTCTATTACGCCTTTGTGTGTGCATGCATTGGTAACAACTATTTTCCACAGGCCGTGGGGCGCTGTTGTGTGCAGATTGGTAGGGTCCGTGGTGGGTGCCAAAGCTATGAGTACGCAGTGGCCGTGTTGGCCGTTCAACATGCTGTCGTTGTAGCAAACACCCAAGATACTGCCGGGCAGACTGAGCTTCGACTCATAGCCATCCAAATTCTTCACATCCCCTTTCACAACAGTGGGGAAAACATTGCCATGCGGGTCTGCAATAGTCACTTCGACTTGCAGGTTTTGCGGCAGCCAAATTTCTACATAGCTTTCTGTAGCGTCGTCAGGTTCGGTACGCCAGTGCAGCGTTTGGCTCTGCGCGGGGCGCAGTTTAAAGTTGGCATGCGTACGCGACTGCACGCCGTTGCCTGCGGGTACCACCACTTGCAAGCGATTTTTAGGCAGCACCAGGGGGTGCAGCATACGTTGGTTGGCAATCAGTTTATCAATCTGCTGCTCTAGCATGTGGCTGCCATCGTGCGGCCCCGCCAGCGCGCCCCAGCTTAGGTTCACCACGATTTGCGCATCGTCGGCACACTGGCTCACGATGTAGGCCATGGCATTCAACACGTCAGTGGTCATGGTGTTGCGGCCCGAGGTGTCTTGCACCGTGTGCATGGGCAATTGCACAAAAATTATTTGTACGCCGCTGGCGTCGTCTTGCGCGGCCTCCCAAGTGGGGTTGGCCGTCTCGGCGTTTTCGCGGGTGCACATGGTGTCTTGCACAAAATACGGGCCGCAGGCTAAGTCCATCACTTGCGTACCGTGCGCGGCGCGGCGCTCTAGGCGGTTGACGTTGTCAAACGTGCCGGCGGCAAATTGGGCGTACAAGCCGTCTTCGTCGATGCGCCCACTGTGTGTGTGCTTGGCAATCAACGTATTCAGGTCTGAGTCGGCATAGTCGCAGCCGTACTGGCCTGGGTAGCCCATGCCTGCAAAAATAGCAGGCTGCCCCACAGGCGACAGCGGGCCGCGCACGTTCATGTCCCATAGCCTTTTCACCCGCGTGGCAAACAGCGGAGCGCCCGCTACAGGGCGAATGAAATGCGGATGCGCAAAAGCACAACCATCGTCAATAATGGCCACCACTTTGCCGCGTAGCGGCTGGCGGCCCTGTGCAGGCCCAACTTCTTTGTCGAGCGGTTTTAGTTGAAGCACAGCATCTTGCGGCAAATCAATCTCTATACGTCGCACAAGGCCAGTCAGCGCTTCTGGTTTGAATTTTTGAAAAAATGCTTGGTTAGCCTGCGCCGGAAATACAGCACCAGCGAAGGCCAGCGGCCCGTCAAGATAGGCCAACGGAATAGTCAATTGCGGGTTTTGCTCGCCTTTGCCCTCTGCCGCTTGGCTGCGCTGCAAACCCAGTGGCGTTAAGAAGGCCACCAGCTGCTGCGCAGTGACTTCGTCTTGCAGCTCAATCAGCACAGGCAGTATTTGCGGACGGTAATCCTCCGGCTTTTGCCCCGTCTTGCGCAAATGCGCAAACCCGCTTAAGTCTGCCCATACCAAATAAGGGTCTAGCCCATCAGCCGCGCCGTTGACGCTGTAGTCAACACCGGTAAAAGTTTCACTAGGCTTGGGCGCAGGCGACCACGGCACAACACGGTCACGCCCCTTGTCGGGCCTGGGTGCGTTGTCAGACGGTGGTGGAGTGAAAATAGCCATGATTTAGCTCTCTTTTAGGTATGAATTAGGCCTCTAGACCTCTTAGATACTGCTCAAGCAGCTATTAAATTTGCAGTATCTAAGATTTATTTCCACTCTTCTTTGGCTAGATCCCAAAGTGTTTTTAGTATGTCAGACGGCATATTTAACGTATGCGCAGGTCCTTCAACGTTAAAGTAATCAGGATTGGAGCTTTGCAACGGTGCGTGGTAGTCAAAGTCCAGCGCATTACCACCATCGTGAAACTTAGTACCGTCAAAGCTGCGTTCTTTGTAGCTAGCTGTCATAGGATCGCAGCGATGAATAAAGTATCCAGCCAAAGACTCACCCAGCAAACGGCCTGCTGCAGAATCTACTGGAAAGTGCAGCCCAGCCACAGTGCGGTTGATGGCAATGCGTGCAGCTTGGCGTTGCAGTTGAGCGTTGACTGCTGAATCCTCTGAACTTCCCACCAATATCTGCAATACTCTCGCTACTATAAATGCCTCCGTTGCGTGTCCACTAGGTAATGAACTATGCCCAGGTGTATTTATCAGCGGTTGTATCTGTGGAGAATATTCTATTGGTCGGGGACAAGCTAATATGTGCTTAAAGTGCATTACGCTTTGATATGCAAACGAAAGCGACAAACCAATAATCTCAATAGTGTATTTGTGCTTATGCGGTTGGATATTGACCACGCTCGAAAAAAACGGTGTTTGTGGAACAATTTGAGTGAGGATTTCGGTAGATCTATCTTCTCGAAGATTTGAATAATTAGATACCAATCCAAGTTGCGCTAGAAAAATAGTTTGTGTAGGGCGGGTAATTGAAACCAAATTCTTAGATTTAAAAATATCAAGGCTTACATCCTTATCCAAAACAGTCATTTTCGCGGTTTGACTACTTACTTCAAAATGTAATTTTCCAAAAAGTTCGGATTGGCAGACAGCGAATCGTACTTCGGGTGACCAATTTTTTATGCACATTGGGTCATTTATCCTCGGCATCATCGGTGTAGTGATTGAAGAGGGATCCCACGCACCCACCAACGCATCTCGACTACGGTTCATTGCCTCAGAAAGCATTGGATTCGCGTTACTGCCGCCGCCACTCCATCCACTCCATCCACTCCATCCACTCATGATATTTCTCCTTTAATTTGAAAATTAATGCCAAGGTAACCCAGCCTCTGCCAACACCTCTGCTAAGCGAGTAGCTATTGGATAGTGTTTAGCAGGCGTACGCTCTAAGAAAAGTTCGACAGTAAATTCTGGCTCTAATAAAAGCAATCCATTGATTGTTTTGCGCGCATCATCTGATTGCCCCAGCATAGTTTGAGCTATTGCTAAAGTACGGTATGTAGATGTATGAGTGCGATTCGCTTTTAATGAGCGTTTCGCAAGTTCAACAGCACGTGCATATTTGCCAGCGGAAACAGCGGCTGTTGCAGCAATAGTATCGAAGTAGTATTTATATGGATCAAGAGGAGACAGTAATAGTGCGTGCTCTGTATCATCAACAGCTTCTAATCCTTCAGCGCGAAAAGAGTTCATTGCTCCTCTCAACAACCAAGCTAATGGCTCATTGGGATCCGCATCAATTGCTGCTGAGTATTGCACTTTAGCAAGATCAATTTGTTGTAGCAAATTAGTAAGTACTAAGCCATTAATAGTTAGGGCAAGTGCGTTATTCGGTGACGCCTCTAGGGCTCGATGTGCGCAGGCTTGAGCAGCTGCAGTACTTTGTAAGACGTTTTCAGCCCATCCCTGTTGAACGCGCAGCACGTGCCATTTAGCTAGCCATGCATGGGGCACTGGATGTCGTTGACTGCGCGAGATTAGATGCTCAAGCATTTGTCTTGCTCTGTCAAAATCAGTGAGTGAATTGTGGTGCATCATCGCCACCGCTCCCAGTAGCAACGTATACCCCTCCAACGTAGGCAACGCATGGTTCTGCGCCCTACCCAGCTCGTGCTTCATCACGGCGCTGCTGACTGCGGCGACTATGCGGGAGAGCATGTCGTCTTGGGGGTTGAACAAGCCTGCAACCAAGCCTTTAAGGTTGTCGGCCCATACGATGCGGCCGCCGTCGGCTTCGGCCAGCTCTACAAACAAGCTCATGTTGCTGCCGATAACGGTGCAGCGGCCTGACAGTACGTAGGTGGCACCTAGGTGCTGGCGTATGTCGGCCAACGCGCTCAGCTTGCCTAACCCTAGCGCGCTAGCGCCCTCGCCGCCTGCGCGGCCCGGGCGGTCGGCAAAGGCGGTGGTAGACAGGCGGGATATCACATGCAGCTCGGCGGTTTTACTTAAAGCCGCTATCAGTTCGTCGGCCACGGCCTCGCCTATCAGCGCGTGGCCTGGCTCGGCTCCGCGTGCGGCAAACGGAATAACGGCAATGGTGGGGCGCAAGTCAAGCGGGCGGCTGCTGCCGGGCTCGATGATGGGGGCCGCGCCTGCGCTGCCTACACGGTAGGCGCGCACGGGGCTGACCAGGTGCTTCATGTAGCAGTCGCCCAGGTCTTCTATGTCGCCGTCTAGCGCGGGGGTTAGTTGGTCGCGCACGGGGGCGCTGACGATTATTTCACCAGGGCCGGCCAGCGTGGTTAGGCGCACGGCCAGGTTGACGTCGGCACCATAAATGTCGTGCACATCGGTGACGTACTGGGCGGTGTGTATGCCTGCGCGCAGATGCACGCGCTGCTGCGGGGGCACGCCGTGGTGGGCGGCGTGGCACAGCTGCTGTATGTGCAGCGCTGCGTGCACGGCGGGGCGGGGTGTGGCAAATTCAAGCATCAGGCCGTCACCCAGGCTTTTAAGCAAGCGCCCTTTGTACTGGGGCAGCACCTCACGCACCACCATCTGTACCAAGTTTTGCCATCGGCGTACTGCATCTTGCTCATTAGCCTCCATCAAACGGACGGATTCCACTACATCGATGATGAGTAGCGTGGCGGTAGTGTGCTGTGGGGCAGCAAAGTCTACCGGCGTCTGTTGTGAGTTCATATTAATCAGGCGTGGGGGCTTTGTCGTCATCTGTTTGTAGTAGAAAACGCATCTTTTTGCCAGTATTTTGCAGTTTACGTACACTTTGTTGCATACATATTTCAACACTGCACACATTGCAGCTACACGCAGCTGAAAACCAAAGTATTGTGTTGACATGGCGGCACCCTTGCAAGCAGGGATAATCAGCCGCATGATCAAACTGTTTGTTGGCCTGGGCAACCCAGGCGCGGAATATGAAGCCACGCGGCACAATGCGGGGTTTTGGCTGGTAGACGCACTGGCGCGCGAGTTAAAGTGCCCGCTTACGTACGACAAAAGCTACTTTGGCATGGTGGCCCGTACGGTAATAAACGGGCAAACCGTGTGGCTGCTGAAGCCGCAAACCTTTATGAACCTGTCGGGCAAGTCGGTAGGGGCGCTGGCCAAGTTTTTTAAGATTGCGCCCAATGAGATTTTGGTAGCGCACGACGAGCTAGACATTGTGCCGGGCGAGGCCAAGATAAAGCTGGGCGGCAGCCACGCTGGGCACAACGGCCTGCGCGACATCCACGCCCAGCTGGGCACCGACCAGTACTGGCGGCTGCGCATTGGCATAGGCCACCCGGGTGTGAAGACTGAGGTAATTCACTGGGTGCTAAAAAAGCCATCGGCAGAGCACCGCGACGCTATTGCGCAAACTATAGAGCGTAGCGTGCAGGCGCTGCCGCATTTTTTAAGTGGCAATATGGAAAAAGCCATGATGACGGTGCACACCAGCAAACCACCACGGCCCAAGCCTGCGCGCCCTGCACCTGCGCTGACACCACCACTAGCGGGCACTGGGCCTGCGACAGCGACTGCACTACCCATCGCGCCAGCCGACCCTGTGCCAACGCCAGCACCTAAAGATTAACTCCATCCGCTATTAATTAAATAGCTGCTTGAGCAGGTTCTACGGTCTAAACCGGCTAAAACGCTCTTAAATAGTGCCCTGCAGCTTGCCTTGCAGCCACCTGTGTGCGCTGCCGCACAGACCGCGCAGGTGCGTGCTTTTAATATGGGTAGTAGTTCACCCGAGCCTTGTACCCCCATGTCTGAAGCTACTGCCTTGCCTGTTCCACCCACTGCAACCCATGCAGATGCGGGTAAGCCGCCCGTTCAACCAAGTCAAACGCCCAAAGCCAGTGGCGATCAATCTGCCACCGGCAAAAGCCATCAATTCGCACAATGGCCTTGGCTCAAAATTGGCTTGGGTGTGTTGGTACTAGTGTGTGTTTTGGCCTACCTGTTGCGCAACAAAATACTGGGGCAGCCAGTCAGCATGGCAGCGGCCACTACGGGCGCGCTGGTGCAGTCGGTGGTGGCCAGTGGCCGGGTGGTCACGCCGCAGCGGGTCACAGTGGCTACCAAAGTGTCGGCGCGGGTGGTCAGCATACCCGTGGTCGAAGGGCAAACCGTGCAAAAAGGCCAAGTGCTGATTGAGCTGGACGACAAAGATGCGCGCGCCAGCCTAGCCCAAGCCGCAGCCACTGTAGCGCAAGGCGACGCACGGCTGCGGCAACTGCGCGAGGTGGGTTTGCCTGCGGCAGTGCAAAGCTTGCGGCAGTCCCAAGCCAGTGTAGAACAAGCGCGCAAACAGTACGAGCGCACCAGCAGCTTAGTGGCACAAGGCTTTATAAGCCAAGCCCAGCTAGACGAGGCCAAACGCAATTTAGACGTTGCCACCAGCCAAGCCAACGCAGCCAATGTGCAGGTGAGCACCAACCAAGCCAGCGGCAGCGACGTAGCCATAGCCAGCGCCAGCGCCCAGCAGTCGCGCGCCAGCCTGCGTTTAGCGCAAATCAAGCTAGAAGACGATGTGATACGCGCGCCAGCAGATGGCGTTTTAATCGCCCGTAGCATAGAGCCGGGCGACACTGTGCAGCCAGGCAAGGCGCTGATGGTGCTGGCCCCCAGCGGCGAGATGCAAATAGTAGTGCAGCTAGACGAGAAAAACCTGGCCAAGCTGGCCGTGGGCCAAACCGCGCTAGGGTCAGCCGATGCCTTTGCCGACCAGCAATTTAAAGCGGTGGTGATTTTTATCAACCCCGGGGTAGACGCAGTGCGTGGCTCGGTAGAAATAAAGCTGCGTGTGATCAATCCCCCCGTCTATTTGCGCCAAGACATGACCGTGTCGGTAGACATAGAAACCGCCCGCCGCAATGCTGCGCTGGTAGTGCCCACAGCGGCCGTGCGCGATGCCTTTGGGGATGCGCCTTGGGTGCTGGTGGTACGCGGCAAACGTACAGAAAAGCAAGTGGTGAAGCTGGGTTTACGGGGCGACGGCAATATAGAGGTGCTGGGCGGTGTGCAGCAAGGTGACAGGGTGGTGCTGTCTACTGACAGCACTATCACTGCGGGGCAACGTGTTCGCGCTGCAAAAACAGCAGCATCTGAGCCAGCGTCTGCAATGTCTAGCAGTACGCGCACTGCCAGCCCAGCGCCACCGCGATGAACCCGCTGGCACCTTTTGAGTGGATACTGGCCACGCGATTTTTGCGCGAAGGGCTGCTGCAAACTTTTTTTATTATTGCCGGGGTAGCGCTGGGCGTGTCGGTGATTGTGTTTATGTCGGCATTGTTGACGGGGTTGCAAGCTAATTTTTTCAGTACGTTGACCGACTATCAAGCCCAGATTGTGATTTTGCCGCTGGATGAAGTGGCGCGTCCATTGCGCCTGGAGGGGCAAGGCAAACTTGCAACATTAGTGCAGCCGCGCGCCAAACGCCCACAGTCATTAGACCAGTGGCAAACCCTTCGCAGCTCGCTTACCCGCATGCCAGGGGTGATAGTGGTGACCCCTATCGTGGCGGGTGCTGGTTTTGTATTGCGTGCAGACGCTAACAAGGGCGTTAGCATGGTGGGCATTGAGCCAGAGACTTATCTTCGGTTGATCGCTTTGAAGAAAAAACTGGTAGCGGGCAGCGCAGAGCTGTCTAGCACCGACATTTTGATTGGTACCGATCTGGCCAAAGACCTGGGCGTGTGGATTGGTGACAAGCTGACTTTGCAAACCCCGTCGGGTGCATCCGCCTCGCTGACGGTGCTGGGCATATTCGACTTTGGCAGCCAGGGCCGCAACGAGGGCAGCGTGTATGTCGCGTTAAGAACCGCGCAAAGCCTGCTGGGGCTGCCTGGCGGGGCCAACAGCTTGCAGATCAAAGTAGCCCAGCCATTTGCAGCCGAGGCTTTGGCACAGTCTATCGAAGCGCAACTAGGTATTCAGGCCAAAAGCTGGATAGAAACCAATGCAGAGTTCTTCAGTGCTTTGTCGGGGCAAAATATGTCGTTTTTTGTGATCCGGCTGTTTGTGGGGCTGACCGCAGCGCTGGGTATTGCCAGCGTGTTGGTAGTGTCGGTGGTGCAAAAGTCTAAAGAAATTGGCATCTTGCGGGCTACTGGCACTACGCGTGCACAAATCTTGCGTTTATTTTTAGTGCAAGGCGCTTTGCTGGGGTTTTTAGGTTCGCTTGGCGGGTCGGTACTGGGGTGGTTGTTTTTAATAGCCTGGCGCACCTATGCTATTGGCGCTGACGGCAAACCTTTGTTTGTGATCAATGCCGAGCCTGTGCTGTTCTTGTATGTGGCTGCAGGTGCAACGGTAGTGGGCACCATCGCCGCGGTGTTCCCAGCGCAGCGCGCCGCCAAGCTAGACCCCGCGGTGGCTATCCGTGGCTGAACTGGCCCCACCAACCACCCTGCGCCTGGAGGGCATACGCAAGTCCTACAGCATGGGCAAAGCGGGTGAAACCGAAGTTTTGCACGGCATTGATCTGGTTTTAAAACGCAGTGAATTTGCCGCGCTGATAGGCCCGTCTGGCTCGGGTAAAAGTACGCTGCTCAATATTATTGGCTTGCTAGACAAACCCACGGGAGGAAAAATATATGTGACCGAGCAAGCAACACAAGCGCTGGGTGACAAAGCCTGGACCCTGCTGCGCGCACGCACTATAGGGTTTGTGTTTCAGTTTCATAATTTGTTGCCCGCTTTTACCGCACTAGAGAATGTGATGCTGCCGCTGTTAGCGGCCCAAGGTAAACCTAACGAAGCCATGCGGCAAAGAGCGGCTGATTTGATAGACAAGGTAGGCCTCACGCCATGGGCAGACCACCTGGCCAACGACTTGTCAGGTGGCCAGCAGCAGCGTGTAGCCATTGCCAGAGCGCTGATTATGCAGCCGGCCTTGGTACTGGCCGACGAACCCACAGGTAACCTGGACACCCAGTCAGCCGACAGCGTATTTGATTTGCTGCGTAATGTGAGCCAGACCAGCGGCACCACTTTTTTGATAGTGACGCACGACCCGCGGCTGGCGCGGCGGTGCGACCGCATTATCGAACTGGTGGATGGGCGTATCGACTCTGACAAAAGCAATGTGCCTGAATCTGTCTCTGACAGCGCAGCACAGGTGACTGCTGATGAACCCAATACGCTATGAATAAAATAGCTGCTTGAGCAGGTTTTACGCGGGTTACAGCCCTAAAATGCTTAAAAAATCAGCCTTCCAGTGCGCGTAGAAAGCTTTTACTCCACCAGTGCACATCCTGCGCCTTGATGCGCGCTATCAACTTTTGGTGGCGCTCTTGGCGCTCTTCCAGCGGCATGTGCAGCGCGCGCTGAATAGCTTGGGCGGTGCCGTGCGTGTCATACGGGTTGACCAGCAATGCTTCTTTTAATTGCTCAGCCGCGCCTGCAAAGCGCGACAGCACTAGCACGCCAGGGTCGTCATGTTCTTGCGCGGCAATAAATTCTTTGGCCACTAAATTCATGCCGTCGCGCAGCGGGGTGACCAAGCCTACCCGCGCGGCGCGGCACAGGCCGGGCAGGCGCTTGCGGGCTACGGTGCGGTGGATGTAGCGCACGGGCATCCAGTCTAGGTTGCCAAAGTCGCCGTTGATAGCGCCGCACAGGCCTTCTAGCTCGTGCAAGATATCGGTGTAGGCGTTAACGGTTTCGCGGCTGGGCGAGGCGATTTGGATGAGTGTGGCGCTGTCGCGATTTTCTGGAAAGTCGTTCAGCAGTGCGCGGAAAGCGCGAATGCGGTTGGGAATGCCTTTGGAATAATCCAGCCGGTCAATGCCAATCATCACCCTGCGCCGCGCGTACTGCTGGCGCGTGGTGGTGTAGGCGTCGATTGCGTCTTTGCCATTGGCTAAGTGCATAAATTCTTCTACGTCGATACCAATAGGAAATGCCTGTGCTTGCACCGTGCGGGTAAAGGCGTGAAAGCGCTGCGCGCCATAGTGCGTACCTTGATGTACGCCCTGCCCCGTGTCGTTGACGTCATAGGCATCAGCGGACGGGCTGGGCAGTTTTTTAGCGTTCAATTCTTTTTGCACATAGTCGGCAAAATGCTGCACGTCTTCTTGGCTTTGAAAACCCACCACGTCGTAGGCAAAAAAGCACTCCATCAGCCACGCATGCTGCGGAATCGCCGCCAGCAGCGGTGGTGGTGGCAGGGGGATGTGCAAGAAAAACCCAATGCGCTGCTTGCAGCCCAGCGCGCGCAGCTGTGCGGCCAGCGGGATAAGGTGGTAGTCATGTATCCAGATAATGTCGTCAGGTTTTAGCTGCGGTAGCAGCTTGCGTGCAAACAGCGCGTTAACGTCGCGGTAGCCTTCAAAATAGGCGGCATCAAAGTCGGCCAAATCAAGCCGGTAGTGAAACACGGGCCACAGCACGCCGTTGCTGTAGCCCAGGTAATAGCGGTCGTGGTCGGCAGCGGACAAATCAAACGTGGCTAACTGTACCTTGCCGCTGCGGTGCAGATGCAAAGGGGTGTCTGCCGTGTCGGGCGCGGCCCCGGGTTCGGTGACCTTGCCGCTCCAGCCTAGCCACAGCCCGCCCGCAGCCTCTAGCGCTTGGCCTACTGCCACAGCCAAGCCGCCCGCTGCGCTTTTGCGCGGGTCGGCCACGCGGTTTGACACTACGACTAATCGGCCCATGCTGCTTGCCTTGTCACAGTGTCTATTGACATGGTCACACCACGCTGTCCCACGGGGCCGACAGGCGCACCGCTGCGTTGATAATGCCTACCATCGAATAGGTTTGCGGAAAGTTGCCCCACATCTCGCCGGTCACTGGATGCGTGTCTTCTGACATCAGCCCCAGCGGGTTACGCGCTGCCAGCATGGCTTGGAAAATCTCTCGCGCCTGCGCAGTGCGGCCAATGCGGGCCAGTGCGTCTATGCGCCAAAAAGTGCAAATATTGAACGCTGTCTCGGGCTTGCCAAAGTCGTCTGCCGCCTCGTAGCGGCGCATGTAGGGGCCGTCGCACAAGTGCTTTTCTAGCGCATCTACTGTGGATATAAAACGTGGGTCTTTGCCCGATATAAAACCTACCTCGGCCATAAGCAGCACGCTGGCGTCTAGCTCGCGGCCGCCATAGCTTTCGGCAAAGGCTTGACGCTCGGCGTTCCAAGAGTACTGCAAGATGCGTTCTTGCATGACCTTGGCGCAGTTGTGCCAGTACGCGGCGCGCGCGCCCAGGCCCAGGTGCTGGGCTATTTTGGCCAGCCTGTCGCACGCTGCCCAGCTCATCAGCGCAGACGAGGTGTGCACGCGGCTGCGGGTGCGCAGCTCCCACATGCCAGCGTCGGGTTTTTCAAACACCAGCACTGCCTGTTCGCCCACGGCTTCCAGCCGGGCAAATTCGGCCACACCTGCGGGGTGCAGCAAGCGCTGGTCATGAAAAGCCTGCGCCGCGCCCAAAATAACGTTGCCATACACATCGTGCTGAAAATGCTCTTGCGCTTGGTTGCCCAGGCGCACTGGACCCATGCCGCGGTAGCCAGTCACGTGGCCCACCACAGACTCAGGCAGCTCCAGCTCCAGGCCGATGCCGTACAGCGGCTGAATATGCCCACCCTTGGCATGCTCCAGCACATTGGTAAGGTAGCGCAAATAATCTTCCAGCGTGCCTAGCTCCGACAAGCTATTAAGCGCGCGCACCACAAAAAACGCATCACGCAGCCAGCAGTATCGGTAGTCCCAGTTGCGCCCGCTGTTAGCCGCCTCGGGGATGCTGGTGGTCATGGCGGCCACAATAGCGCCGGTGTCCTCAAACAGCGACAGTTTGAGCGTGATAGCCGCACGAATAACCGCGCTTTGCCACTCTAGCGGAATGGCCAAACGCTGCGTCCAATGGCACCAGTAGCTGCGGGTTTCTTGCTCAAAATGGCGCGCGGTGTCGGCTATGCCACCGCTTAAAGTCTCATCCGTTCCTAGCAAAAAATTGTGCTCTTGCGTTAGCACAAACGGTGTTTGTGCCAGCACATGGGTGACCGACGCGTCGGTGTTAAGCCGCAGCGCTTGGCTGGCACCTACATAGCGCACGTGGTTGCTGCCGCGTGTGATGGTAGGTGCGCTGGCACCCCAGTCGTAGCGCAAATTCAAGCGCACGCAGATGCGGGGCGCACCCGACAGCACGCGCACGCGGCGCACCAAAGTCATGGGCCTGAAAAACCGCGACAGGCTGTAAAACCTGGGCGCAAAGTCGGTAATTTCTACCGACTGGCCTGCAGCGTCAAACAGCTGGGTGCGCAAGATAGCGGTGTTAGGTTCGTAGGCCTGGGTGCTGTGCGAGAAGTTTTCAATCTCAATAGCAAAGCTGCTGGCGTTGTCGCCTACGTCTACCAGTGCGTTGAACACCGGGTCGCCGTCAAAGCGTGGCAGGCAGCACCATACTACGCGGGCTTGTGCGTCGATGAGTGCGCTGAACGCACAGTTGCCAATAACACCCAGGTTTAATGACGGTTGCAATGGAGTGTGAGAGCCGGCCATCACGCGGCGCGCGCCTGCAAGTAAGGTGCGTGGTGATGCTGTGGTGCGTCTAGGCTGTGCTGCAGCCATTCGCGCAGCGCGGCTGGGCTGGCGCAGCGTAAGTGGGCCACACTGGGGCCTGCACCTATCTTCATGCCGTGGCCACCCAGGCTTTGCACGGCGTCAAAGCCAGCCTCGTCGGTCACGTCGTCGCCGCTGAAAAGCGGGGTTCGCCCCTCAAACGGGGGTGTTTGCATAAACGCGTGGATAGCGGTGCCTTTGTGCACAGCACTGGGCACTACCTCCAGCACGTATTTGCCGCGCATCAGCGCAAGTGTGGGGGACTGCTGTACCAAAGGTGCCAGCGTTTGAAAGCATAGGGTGTACAGAGCAGGTGCCATGCGGTAGTGTAGCGCCAAGCCTGCCGTTTTTTGTTCTACCAACAAGCTAGGGTACAGCTGGGCCAAGCGTATTGCAGCCTGCCGTATAGGGGCCAATACCGAATCCAAATACCGCGCGTCCAACGCCAGCATGTCGCCTGCGCTGTTACGCCATTGTGTGCCGTGCTCCCCTGCAATAGGTAAACGCACGGGGTCAAGGTAGTTGGCAATATCAATTACCGGCCTGCCGGTAACGATGGCCATAGCGCCGCCTAGATACTCGAAGGTGCGCTGTAATAGTGGTAGCAGATCGGCGTGCAAATGCACGTCCTGCGGAGTGGGTGCGATATCGGTCAAAGTCCCATCAAAGTCTAAAAATAGCGCATGGTGATGGGCTAGAAGCGGAATTTTTTGCATTGTGATTGGCGGACGCGTAGGGCCTGAAACATAGCCTACAAACAGAGTATGCAACTTGGGCTCAGCAGATGCAAGTCAGTATAAATAAAGACGCCTGCGTACCCTTGAAGTCAGAGTACGCAGGCGGCAGGTTACAGCGCGTGTGCGCTGTAATGGCTTAAATGCCTAGTCTTAAGGCTTCATGGCTTTAGCAAGCTCTGCCTTAGACACAAACTTATCGCCGTCCGCATCTACTTGGTCAAATCGGGCAGCCAGACCTGGAATGCCTTCAGCTTCCATTTTGTCTAGCTTGCCGTCTTTGTTGGTATCAGCTTTGGTGAAAGCAGCATCGATCTCTTTAGAGGTCATAGGCTTCTCTGCACCACCTGGGGACGCAGCAGCTGGAGCTGCACCACCAGCTGCTGGCTTCTCGCCCATAGCAGGTGCTGTGGACTGTGCGAATGCCGCAGTGGCTGTCAACAAAGTGATAGCTGTACCGATTAGTAGATTGCGTGAGGTTGATTTAAAAATCATCAGAAGAACTCCTGTTCAAGTTAAAGGAAGCTCTATTGGACTGCACACCACAGCTATCGCAAAGCGTTATTGCTTACTGTTGCCTGCGACACATCCTGCTTGCGTCAGATACATTTTCCAGCGCGGCGAAACAAGGCTCATATCTCCGTATCGTCTGCTATGTTGAGGTATTTAGCTATAAAAAAAGTAGCTTAAGATACATTTAGACATTCTCTAGCGCGCATTTTGCGGTTGCCCTGAGGGCCCATCGGCTTGCAATCGATGGTATTTTTGCCATAGCGTTTCTTGAGTTTCGACAAATTGTGGGTTAACGGGGATGCACGCCACAGGGCACACCTGTACGCATTGCGGTTCGTTAAAGTGCCCTACGCATTCGGTGCATTTGGCAGGGTCTATCTCGTAGATCTCTTTGCCCAAATAGATAGCCTGGTTAGGGCATTCGGGTTCGCACACGTCGCAGTTGATGCATTCGTCAGTAATTAGCAGTGCCATAGTGGTGCCTTCATGCTTTATCAGGCCTGCACACGGGGGCGGTGTGCGTCTTCTAGTGCTGCGGCCACATGTGGGCTAACCATAGTGCTCACGTCGCCGCCTAGTTTGCTGATCTCACGCACTAAGGTGCTGCTGATGCACTGCACATCGGCGTGGGGGAGCAAAAATACGGTTTCTATTTGGGGGCGCAGTTTGCGGTTCATGGCGGCCATTTGCGCTTCGTAGTCAAAATCGCTCATATTGCGCACGCCGCGCACCACCACGCTGGCTTTTTGCTGTGCGCAAAAGTCCATAATGAGGCCGTCGAAGGGCAATACAGTGACATTTGCTATACCTTTAAGAGCTGCTTGAGCAGAATCTATGCGCTCTTGCAGGCTAAAAAGTGTCTTTTTATGGTGTGCTGCGGCAACGCCGACTATCAATGTATCAAACATAGCGGCAGCGCGATGGATAACGTCTTGGTGGCCCAAGGTGATAGGGTCAAACGTGCCGGAATAAACTGCAGTGCGGGTCATGGGGCAATGATACTCGGTGCTTTGTATTGCGGGGTGGTTAGGGTTGTTTTGTGAGGTGTCCTAGCACCTCGCGGTCACGCAGCACCGCACGGTATACCCATGCCACAGCAACCCGCGTACTAGAACAATGACCCCAGCGCGAGTACAGGCACAACGAACCCGGTAAAAAGCCAATAAAACATCTAAAATCCCACCAAAACCCGCATAAAACCTAGCGAATAAGCTTATGTGCATAAGCCACCAACAAAAAAGTAGTTTGGCTTTACCAAGCAAACACCTAAAGTTACGCCTATGGCAGATATTGCATTTATTTTCGCGGGTTTTATAGTGGGGCTCGTTGTGGGCCTCACGGGCGTGGGTGGCGGGTCGCTGATGACGCCGATTTTGATTTTTGGTTTTGGCATTAAGCCGTATTTAGCCATCGGTACCGATCTGCTGTTTGCCGCCTTTACCAAGCTGGGCGGTACTGTCAATCTAGCACGTACTAAAACAGTCGACTGGAAGATTGTGGGATTATTGTGCGCGGGCTCTATCCCCGCTGCACTGGTTACCATTTACTTTTTGCACACCGTTGGCACCACCAACCCCGCTGTGCAAAAAGTGATGACCACGACGCTAGGCTTTGCACTACTGCTGACCGCACTGGCCACTTTGTACAAAGCCATTAAAGGCAAGGCCACACCACGCAATTTGTCGCCCGCGCAACTGATGAAGGCTACCCAGCCGCGCCACTGGGCGCTGCCTGTGCTGTTTGGCGCGCTGATTGGTGCCTTGGTGTCTGTTACCTCCGTAGGCGCAGGCGCGATTGGCGTTACTGTGCTGATGTTGTTGTACCCTGCCCTGCCTTTGCCGCGCATTGTGGCGGCAGATTTGGCCTACGCTGTACCTTTAACCCTGGTAGCTGGTTTGGGCCACGCCTCCATCGGTTCGGTAGACTGGGCGCTGCTAGCCAAGCTGCTAACAGGTTCGTTGCCTGGCATTTGGCTAGGCACACAATTCAGCGCCAAGGTGCCCGAGCGGGCGCTACGGTCGTTACTGTCTGTCTTACTGGCCTACGCGGGCCTCAAATTAATTGCCATATAAAACCTTGCAGGGCAGACCATTGCACCACAGTGATGTGCCCTCCACTCATCAAACTATGTACCAATACACCGACTTTGATAAACAGTTCGTCAAACAGCGCGCCGCACAGTACCGCGACCAGCTGCAACGCAACCAGGCTGGCACGCTAAGCGACGACGAATTCAAACCGTTGCGCCTGCAAAACGGCTGGTATGTGCAGCGCTACGCACCCATGCTGCGCGTGGCTGTGCCCTACGGCGAGCTGTCTAGCGCGCAAGTGCGCGTGCTGGCCACCATAGCAGCGGACTACGACCAGCCATCGCATGAGGTTTTTAAAGCAGCAGTGGACGGCCAAGCGCGCCTTAGTGGCCAAGGCGTGCAATTGACCAAAGGCTACGGCCACTTCACCACCCGCCAAAACGTGCAGTACAACTGGATCCCGCTGGACAAAAGCGCTGACGTGATGGACCTGCTGGCCAGCGTGAACATGCACGGCATTCAAACCAGTGGCAACTGCATACGCAACATCACCAGCGACGAACTGGCCGGCATAGCGCCTGATGAGATTGCCGACCCGCGCCCGTTTTGCGAGATTTTGCGCCAGTGGAGCACGCTGCACCCCGAGTTTGCTTTTTTACCGCGCAAATTCAAAATCGCCGTGACCGGCGCGCGCGAAGACCGTGCCGCCACTGCGTGGCACGACGTAGGCTTGCATGTGGTGCGGGCTACCCAAGACGACGTTGCACACGCCAACGCTACGCAATGCACGCAGGTCGGCGACATTGGTTTTAAAGTGCTGGTGGGCGGTGGCATGGGCCGCACGCCCATCATTGCTACCACGGTGCGCCAGTTTTTACCGTGGAACCAAATTTTGAACTACCTGGAAGCCGTGGTGCGCGTCTACAACCTGTACGGTCGCCGCGATAATATTTACAAAGCACGTATCAAAATTTTGGTCAAAGCCGAAGGCCAAAAATACATCGACGATGTAGAAGCTGAGTACGCCCGCATCGTCACGCAAGACGGCGCACCGCACACCATCACGCAAGCCGAGTTTGACCGTGTTTCGGCATCATTTGTGCCTCCAACCCAAGTAAATCCTGCTCAAGCAGCTATAAATAAAATAGCGACTAAGGTCAGCAATATGCTTGATGCCGCAGCGATAGATAATATCGAATTTACCCGCTGGGTTACCCGCAACGTGGCTGCACACGCTAACCCTAGCCTGCGCGCAGTCACGCTGTCGTTCAAGCGCCTGGGCTACGCACCGGGCGACGCTACGGCAGACCAATTAAACGCCGCAGCTGATTTGGCAGACCAGTTCAGCGCAGGCGAAATACGCGTCACGCACGACCAAAACATGCTGCTGCCGTGGGTGCCCTGCGACCAATTGCCCGCCCTGTGGCAAGCCGCGCGCACAGCAGGTTTTGCCAAGCCCAACATTCACCTGCTTAGCGACATGATTGCCTGCCCCGGTGGCGATTTTTGCTCGCTGGCTAACGCGCGCAGCTTGCCCATTGCCGAGGCCATTACCGCGCGCTACCAAGACTTGGACGAGCTAGACGACCTGGGCGAGATTGACCTGCACATGAGCGGCTGCATTAACTCGTGCGGCCACCACCACAGCGGCCATATTGGCATATTGGGCGTAGATAAAGACGGCAAAGAATGGTACCAAATTACACTGGGCGGCTCAGACGGATCAGCGCTTAGCGGCGCGCCTGTAGCCGGCAAAGCGGTAGGCCCATCGTTTAGTGCAGCCGAGGTGGTAGAGGTGATTGACGCCGTGCTAACCGAGTATAAAAACCTGCGCGTAGCTAAAGACGGTAATCACCTTCATCATCAAGGTAGCCAGCAGCACGAAAATTTTATCGACACGCTGCGCCGTGTAGGCATGGACCCGTTTAAAGCAGCGGCCAACAGCGCGCGCTATGTGCCCACCCATGCAGATGTGCGCGAAGCAGCGCACGCTGCGTAAGGACTACACGCGATGATACATACTATAAATTTAATAGCTGCTCGAGCAGGTAATACGGCCTCAAAGCCTTTAATCGTCTTACAAATCAGCAATGATACCGAGGTAGACAGTGCAGTGCCAGATTTGACCACAGCAGATGTTATTGAACTGCATTTCCCCAAGTTTACCGATGGCCGCGCCTACAGCCAAGCCGTGCAATTGCGCCGCCACCACGGCTACCAAGGCGACATTCGCGCTACGGGCGAAGTGCTAATTGACCAGCTAGCGCAGATGCAACGCACCGGTTTTAGCAGCGCAGTGCTGCAAGACGGCCAGGACATCGAGCATGGCCGCAAGTTGCTAGCGCAGTTTAATGGCTTTTATCAAGGCGATGCGGTGCACGCAAAGCCTGCGTTTGCAGAGCCCTCTTTTGCTCAGCCCCACGCTGCTAAGGCACTAGCATGAACGCCATCACGCTGTACGCCAAAGCGTCCCCTGGCTTTGCGGCCAAGCTAGCGGCCACACGGGCACTGCTGGTAGACGCCACAGCGCGCTTCTCACCCATCACCCAAGCCAGCAGCTTGGGCGCAGAAGACATGGTTATCACCCACCTGCTGCACAGCCTGCAACTGCCCAGCGAAGTGTTTGTGCTTCAAACCGGCAAACTGCATGCCGAGACGAACGCGTTGCTGCACACCGTGCAAACCACTTATGGTGCCGACCGCGTGGTGCGCGTGTATGAGCCTGATGCTAAGGTTGCCGCAGACTTCGTTGCTGCCAACGGCGAAGACGCCATGTACCAAAGCATCACACTGCGCAAAGCCTGCTGCGATATTCGAAAAATGGTGCCGCTGGCCCAAGCCCTGCAAGGAAAAAAAGCCTGGATCACCGGCCTGCGCCGCGAACAATCAAACGCCCGCGCCGAGGTGCACGCTATCGAGCTGCCTGCCGCACCAACTGATAGCCGCGCAACCATAGCCAAGATCAACCCGCTGGCCGACTGGACCAACGGCGACGTGTGGCATTATTTAGCTACCTACCACGTACCCTACAACGCGTTGCACGACCAGTTCTACCCCAGCATTGGCTGCGCACCCTGCACCCGCGCGGTGACGCTGGGTGAAGACTTTCGCTCAGGCCGCTGGTGGTGGGAAAATGAATCGGCTAAAGAGTGTGGCTTGCATGTGGCAGCAACGTCGTCACTACGGGACATACCTATAGTTGCAAGCGCTTGAAATCGGACTGCCGGACGCGAAGTGCGCTAAGGTTGCGCGAAGAACGCGAAAGAAGACGAAATGAAAACCAAATTTATTTTTTAGAATTTCCCAAGTACGTAGCATTTTTTATTTAATTTTTTTATTTTTTTATTTTTTTATTTTCTTTGTATTTCTTTAGCGTCTTTAACGCCCTTCGCGTCCGGAAGTCCGCATTTGTATTGAACCCTAGAACACCATTGCCCCATGAACGCCAGAACTGAGCCCCAATTGCTACATACCTTAAGCAACCAACACCTCGACGCGCTAGAAGAAGAAACCATCTTCATCCTGCGCGAAGTAGCCGCCGCATTTGAACGCCCCACGTTGCTGTTCTCTGGTGGTAAAGACTCATTGGTCATGCTCAAATGCGCAGAAAAAGCCTTCATAGGTGACAAAGGCCCCTACGGTGGCGGCCGCATTCCCTACCCACTGCTGATGATCGACACTGGCCACAACTTTCATGAGGTGACTGACTTTAGAGACCAACGCGCTGAAGAACTGCAAGCCAAGTTGATCGTGCGCAGCGTAGAAGACAGCATGGCGCGCGGCACTGTGCGGCTAGCCCACGAAGGCGAGTCGCGCAATGTGCACCAAAGCGTGACGCTGCTGGAAGCCATTGAAGAATTTAAATTTGACGCACTGATCGGTGGTGCCCGCCGCGACGAAGAAAAAGCCCGTGCTAAAGAGCGTATCTTCAGCCACCGCGACAGCTTCGGCCAATGGCAACCCAAAAGCCAGCGCCCCGAGCTGTGGACCGCCTTTAACACCAAGCTGCAACCAGGCGAGCATTTTCGCGTGTTCCCTATCAGCAACTGGACCGAGCTTGACGTATGGCAGTATATCGATCGCGAAAAAATCGCCCTGCCGTCGCTGTACTACAGCCACCAGCGCGAAGTGGTCGAACGCAAAGGCTTGCTAGTGCCGATTACGCCGCTCACCCCGGCGCGTGTTGGCGAGGTGGTGGAGAAACGCGATGTGCGTTTTCGTACCGTAGGCGACATAACTTGCACTTGCCCCGTAGCCAGCTTGGCCACCACTGCCGCTGAGATCGTGATTGAAACACTGGCGGTAGATGTCAGCGAGCGCGGTGCTACCCGCATGGACGACAAAACTTCTGAGGCATCGATGGAGAAGCGCAAGAAGGAAGGATATTTTTAATCTACGTTTTTAATACCGAACTTCCGGACGCGAAGGGCGCTAAGGTTGCGCGAAGTACGCGAAAGAAGACGAAATGAAAACCAAATTTAATTTTTAGAATTTTCCCAAATACGTAGCATCTTTAAATTTTTTATTTAACTTTAGTATTTTTAAATTTTTGTATTCCTTTCGCGTACTTCGCGCAACCTTAGCGCCCTTCGCGTCCGGAAGTCCGATTTAAAAGCCTAAGCCAAACGACCACCCCATGACAAATCTATCCACTCTCAAATTCATCACCTGCGGCAGCGTAGACGATGGCAAGTCCACCTTGATTGGTAGGCTATTGGTCGACAGCAAGGCCGTATTGCAAGACCAGCTAGCGGGTGTGTCTAAAAGCGGCACGGCAGACTTAGCCTTGTTTACCGATGGCTTGTCGGCAGAGCGTGAACAAGGCATCACGATAGACGTGGCGTACCGCTACTTCAGCACGCCCACGCGCAAGTTCATCATTGGCGATGCGCCGGGCCACGAGCAGTACACGCGCAACATGGTTACCGCCGCCAGCAGCGCCGATGCCGCTGTGGTGCTGGTAGATGCCACCAAGCTAGACTGGAAAAACCCCGCGCTTACGCTGCTGCCCCAAACCCGCCGTCACAGCCTGCTGGTGCACCTGCTGCGCGTGCCCAGCGTGGTGTTTGCCATTAACAAGCTCGATGCGGTCACTGATTCTGCTGTAGCACTGCGCAACATTGGCGCCGCACTAGCAGCCTTTGCCACCGAAGCAGGCATTGAGGTAGCGGCCACCGTGCCAATCTCAGCATTAGATGGCAGCAATGTGGTCGAGAAGAGCGCTGCTTTTCCCAGCTATACCGGCCCCAGCTTGCTAGATATTTTGGAGCAATTGCCCAATCCGCAAAGCGAAGTGCAGCTGCCGTTTACCTTTCCGGTGCAGTGGGTAGAAAAATTCTCCAGCTCGGCTGACACATCCCAAGGCCGCCGTATCTTTTGGGGCCGCGTGGCCACAGGCGGCGTGCAGGTAGGCCATGAGGTCACTATTTTGCCTAGCGGGCAAACCGCCAAGGTGGCCCAGGTGCTAGATCACGCGCGCAATCCTGAGGCCGGTCTGGCAGGCCTGTCTGCAGGCATTACGCTAGACCGCGAAGTTGACGTGTCGCGTGGCGATTGGCTGCTGGCCCCTGGCGCGTTTGAACCCAGCCGCAGCATCAGCGGCACCGTCGCCTGGATGGACGATGTGCCGTTGGTGGCAGGCCGCGTGTACTGGGTGCTGCACGGCCACCGCTGGGTCAAAGCCAAGGTAGCGCGCATTACCCACCGCCTGAATATCCACACGCTGGCCAAGGAAGATGCCACCGAGCTGGCGCCCAACGAGATCGGCGGCATCGAATTAGCCCTGCAAGAAGGCTTGGCTACCCTGCCCTACACCCAGTCTAAAACCCTGGGCGCGCTGATTTTGGTAGACACGGCCAGCCATAAAACATCAGGCGCAGTGTTGATTAGTTGAGCCCTTCTGCAAAACATTGTCAAAACCCAATAAAATCAAGGGTTTACACCAGCGCTGTTCGCTGGAGTTAACGCCCCAGTAAAAATATGACCCACATCGTCACTGAAGCCTGTATCAAATGCAAATACACCGACTGCGTCGATGTATGCCCCGTAGATTGCTTTCGCGAAGGCCCCAACATGCTGGTCATCGACCCCGATGAATGCATCGACTGCGCAGTATGCATACCAGAGTGCCCCGTCAACGCCATTTATGCGGAAGAAGACGCACCTGCAGACCAGTTGCACTTTATTAAATTAAACGTTGAGCTAAGTCAAAAAGCTGGCTGGAAAAGCATCACCAAACGTAAGCCTGCGCCAGCGGATGCGGATGAGTGGAAAGATGTGATGCCTAAGTTGGCTTTGCTGGAGCGTTAAATTTAGTCTGAGGTCGAAATCGGACTTCCGGCCGCGAAGGACGCGAAAGTTACGCGAAGTGCGCGAAAGAAGATAAAGAAAACCAAAATTTAGAAAACCAAAATTTCAATCGAAAGCTTTTTTTATTTGTATGCTTTGTATTTTATTTTTGTATTCCTTTCGTGTCCTTCGCGTCCGGCAGTCCGTTTTAGGCATTCAATTTTTAAGTAGTAATTTATGGAACCACAATTGAACCAAGAAGTGATCAACACCGCTAATGCGCACAGTGGCCGTATCGAGACGGACGCGGTGATTATTGGTGCAGGCCCTGTGGGCTTGTTTCAGGTGTTTGAGCTGGGCTTGCTGGAAGTTAAAGCCCACGTGATCGACAGCCTGGCCTACCCCGGTGGCCAGTGTATTGAGCTGTACCCTGACAAACCTATTTACGACATTCCGGCCGTGCCTGTGTGCACAGGCAAAGAATTAACCGACAGTTTGCTTAAACAAATCGAGCCGTTTGGTGCTACCTTTCACTTTGGCCAAGAAGTCACCACGGTAGAGAAGCAAGATGACGGGCGCTTTTTTGTGGAGACTAGCAAGGGCACGCAGTTCATCACCAAAACTATTTTTATCGCTGCAGGCGTAGGCGCGTTTCAGCCGCGTACGCTCAAGGTAGAGGGCCTAGACGCTTACCAAGACACGCAGTTGCACTACCGCGTAAAGAATCCCGAGCAGTTCAAAGACAAAAACCTCGTCATCGTCGGCGGTGGCGATTCTGCCCTGGACTGGGCGCTGAACTTTGCCCAAGAAAGCCCCAACAAAGCCGAATCTGTCATCTTGCTGCACCGCCGCGATGGCTTTAAAGCCGCGCCTGCCAGCGTCGCCAAAATGCGCGCTTTGTGTGACGCACACGAGATGCAGTTTACCGTTGGCCAGATCACCGACATCGAAGAAAAAGACGGCAAACTCACCGGTGTCAAAGTGACCGGCGGCGACGGCGTAACACGCCTGATGCCGCTAGACATGCTGCTAGTATTTTTTGGTCTGTCGCCCAAACTAGGCCCCATTGCCCACTGGAGCCTAGAGATTGAGCGTAAACAGCTCAAAGTAGACACCGAAAAATTCAGCACCAACACGCCAGGCATCTTCGCGGTGGGAGATATCAACACCTACCCCGGTAAAAAGAAGCTCATTCTCAGCGGCTTTCACGAATGCGCCTTGGCCGCATTTGGCTCCATGCCCTTTATCTTCCCAGACAAAAAAGTGCATTTGCAGTACACCACCACCTCGCCTAAACTGCACAAGGTGCTGGGGGTGGAGTCGCCGGTGTTTGACTAACTGTTTGCGCTACGTAAGCATGAAGATTTAGTAGTCCCAATCTTCATGCCTTACTGGCAAACGGTTTAACTCATCCCGGTACAGTCGCCACTTCGGCATGAACTGCGTCATCAATGCAATAAAGCAGCTGTTATGAGTGGGCTCTAACAAGTGGGTAAGCTCATGCACTACGATGTACTCCAGGCATTCAGAGGGTTTCTTAGCCAGCTCTAGATTGATAAGAATACTTTTCGAGGCCGGCGTACAACTTCCCCACTTGGTTTTCATTTTTCGCACAATGAATGAAGGTGCTTCTACACCCATTTGCGGTGCCCACTTTTCTAGCAGCAGATGAATTTCGTCTTTCATCTGCTGGCGATACCATTCATTCAGCACCGATTGCTTTTTGTCGTCATCTGCCCCGGGGCGAACGGATAGCACCATCGCGCTGTGTTTAAGCACCACACACGGTACAGCATCGTTCTCCACCACTTTAAGCAAATAACGTTTACCCCACAGATAGTGGCTTTCACGGTCAATATATTCCCGTGGTGACTCGCGGGCTTGGTTTTGCGACTTGTGTTGCTGCTGCTTGATCCAGCCAATTTTGGACGCTGCAAACACCCGGATCGTGCCCAAGTCCATGCGCAGCGGCGCGGCAATGCGCACCTTGCCTTGCGGCGGATACACGCTCAGATGGATGTTTTTGATGCTCTTTTGCACCACCTCCACTGCAATATCTCCAAGCTGTATTTTTGCCACGGCTAATACTCACCCGGGTGTTGCGTAATCAGCAGAAAGATGCGCTCCACTTGCGGGTCATCGTGCAGCAAATCAAAAATAGCTTTTTTAATAACTTGCTCTTTTGCACGATTACCGCGCCAGCCGTCGGGGCGGGCTTCTTTAACAGCGTGATCAATACGCGAAACCTGCTCCATCACAGGATCATACACACCGCCACCAAACTGCTTGCGAGGCGTTTGCAATTGTGAATCAAGTTCCGCCGCCATCTCTTCTTTCAATTTGTTGTACAGCGCACGTTTGCCAGGTGTGTTGGCCTGCGCAGGCGTACCGCTGTCTTGCCCCAGATGCACTTTTTTGGCTAGCTCTGCTATGCGCCTGAGGTATTCTTCGTACTCAATTGCCTGCGCTTTGCGTACTGCAATAATTTCTTTAAGCAACGCAGACATTTTTTCGTAATAAGCAGGGTCGCTCAGGTGGTCTTTGATGATCTTGCTGCGAACGTTGTTCTCTATCGTCTCAGCCACTGCCGTGCGGTCACCTTTGATGCCGCCGGGCAGGCTGTTTATCGCGTCGGCAATGCCGCTTTTAACTACCAGTTCTAGCAGAGGCATGTCGTCGAACGGCGAGATTTTGCGCGGTTCATCGGCCTGAATATAGGTGTCTATCAGGTGGCGCATGTCTGCCTCGTAAGCTTTGAGGTCAATCGTCTCGCCACTGGCCTTGCGGATAATCTCGCGCAGCTTTAAATAGCTGTCAATCTGCCCCTTAATGCGCCCAATCTCGGCATCGTTGTAGCCCGCAGCTTCCAAGTCGTCCGCAATGTTAGCGAAGGCCCGTACTAACGTCGCAGCGGCTTTGTACAGCGCCACGCGCTGCGGCTCGCGCTCCTGCAGGTCCGATGGCACCTCTGTATTACCGCAAAAATAATGAATGTGTTGAAGATCGTTTTGCGGGGGTGCCACCGGCTCGCACAGCAGGGCGATAGCCTCTAGCGCTGTGTCCAGCCGCTCACGGCCTATTGCCAGACGGTCTTGCAACAATATCTGTGGGTCAGCCCCTGCACCCGAGTGGTCTAACTCCGAGGTGTACACCGCAATGGCCTTCTCCACCTTTTTAAACAAGTCCTTGTAGTCCACGATGTAGCCAAAGTCTTTGTCCACCCCATCAAGCCGGTTGGTGCGGCAAATCGCCTGAAACAGGCCGTGGTCTTGCATGCGTTTGTCTATGTACAGGTAGGTGCAGCTAGGCGCATCAAAACCCGTCAGCAGTTTGTCCACCACCACCAGCAGGCGCATATTGGCAGGCTGCTTTTTAAACAGCTCTTTGGCCCGGTCTTCATAAACTTCAGTTTTTGACTTGCCCGGCAGTGCATCCACGTCTTTAAGCAGCGCCGTGTAAATGTTGAAGATGACCTGCTTGTCAGTCTCGGTATTGGCACCCGTGTCTTCAGTGGCGATGTCTTTGGTTTGCGGGTTGTATGACGTTACTACTGCGCATTTGCCCTTAAAGCTGGTTTTTTGAAACAGCTCAAAGTATTTGCACGCCTCATAAATACTGGACGCCACCAGTATCGCGTTACCGCGCTGGTCGTTCAAGCGACGCTTTACGCCAAAATCATGCGCAATATCAGCCACCACTTGGTCCATGCGCGAGCGCGAGCTGAGCACGTTTTGCAGTGTGCCCCATTGCTCGCGCAGCGCGGCGCGCTGCCAGCCGTTCAACCCTTTGGTGTGTTCGTCAAACCAAGCGTCAATTCGCGCGGGTGACCCCAGGCGCTGGTCAATATCGCGCGCCTCGTACACCAGGTCTAGCACCACCTTGTCTTCCACCGCCTCGCTAAATTTGTAGGTATGGATATAGCCACCAAACACCTCCAAGCTGGTCTGCTTGTCTTGCTTAAGCAGTGGCGTGCCAGTAAAACCGATGAACACGGCGCTGGGCATCAGCGCTTTCATCACGCGGTGCAGCTTGCCGCTTTGGGTGCGGTGGCATTCGTCTACAAACACAAATATTTCGCCCACCGTAGCGCTTGGCTGTGCCTCCAGGTCTTTGACAAACTGTTCAAAGTCGTCCTCACCCCGGCGGCCAAACTTGTGTACCAGCGAGCACATCAGGCGCGGTGTGGCTTGGCCCAGCAGGGTCATCAGGTCGCGCCCGCTGCTGGTGCGGGTAATGGGCTCGCCCGCCTCGGTAAACACACCTTCAATCTGTTTGTCCAACTCGTCCCGGTCGGTCACTATCACCACACGGGCTTTGGGCTTGTTTTCTAAAATCCACTTGGCCAGCAGCACCATCACAATGCTTTTGCCACTGCCCTGGGTGTGCCAGATAATGCCGCCCTCGTAACGGCCCACATGCGCCTGCGCCGCCTTGATGCCAAAATATTGGTGTACACGCGGCAGTTTTTTAACACCGCCATCAAACAGCACAAAGTCGTGCATCAGCTCTAGCAGGCGGGGTTTGGCGCACATCTTTAGCAGGTATTTGTCCAGCTTAAAGTGGGTGTTGTCGGCCTCGTCTTCTTTCCACTTTAAAAAGTATTTTTCTTCGGTACCAATTGCACCGTATTGCAGCCCTTCAGAGTCATTGCCCGCAAAAATAAACTGCACGGTAGCAAAAAATGGCGCAATAAATTCAGCCTGCTGGTTTACCAAGCTTTGGCGAATACCATCGCCAATCGACACACGGCTGTTTTTCAGCTCTAGCACCGCCACGGCAATACCGTTGATGTACAACACGATGTCGGGCCGCTTGTCGTGCTTGCCCAGCACGGTTACTTCTTCGGCCACCGCAAAATCATTGAGCCCAGGGTTTTGCCAGTCAATCAGTTGCACCGTCTCAAACTGCTCGCCCACCGCCGCCTTCACCTGCACGCCATAGCGCAGCAGCTGGTACACCGCCTGGTTGTTGGCATACAGGTTGCGGCTGGGGTTGTCTGCTGTTGTGCGCAGGGCATGCATGGCCTTGGTTACCAGCGCCGGGCTGTAGCCTCTGCGGGCCAAATAGTCACTCAGCGCACCCTTTTCTATATTGCTGTTGTCCGCCCGGTCTTTGCGGTTGCCCAGGTAGGTGTAGTGCAGTGCGTCGGTAAGCAGCGCAATCACCCGGTTTTGCGTGGCGCGCTCGGTTTGGCCTATGGTGCTCATTTCACAATCTCCCAATGGCCACCTTTGCGTGGACCGACGTACCTTAACTTACCCTCTTGAACCAATTTAGCCGTGGCACGCTCAACAGCTCTGAGCGACCGCTCAATCGCAACAGCAAGCTCTGCGAGCGTCATATTGGGGTTGCCCTCCAACAGCTGAAGAATCGCTAACGGCGTTTTCGTCAGCGTTTCTACCGGCGTTTCTACCGGCGTTTCTGCTGGCGCAAACCCAAACTCCACCCAAAACCCAGTGCTGTCAGATGCAAACTGAGGCACAGGGCTGCCATGCGCTGTGCAGGCATTGCGAATCAGGTCAATCCCCCGCCCCCACGACTCTATCTTGCCGGCCAAAAACAAGGTTTTGGCAATATCTGGGTTGGTGGGCTGCGACGGGTGCTTGGCCAGCAGCCGGTCTAGCGACCAGTCTTGCGGCAACTGGCCGGGGTTCCACAGCAGCAGTTTGTGGTCATACACGCTAATTTGTATCGGTATCGACGCACCATAGTCTTTGTGGGCAATAGCGTTAATCACCGCTTCACGTAGCGCCGCCTCGGGCACGGGCAGGCGTTCTAGCCGCTGCGTGCCCTTATACGAAATGCCCGCCCGCAGGTATTTGGTCAGCAGCAAGTCCAGCGTTTTGTCCACTTGGGTAAACAGGTCGCCGGTAATCACGTCGTGGTACAACAAATCAGAATCGGTGCGAAAAAACCCAATCTTCACGCACGCACCCGTGGTGAACTTCTCAGGGTCAGCATGAAACAGCAGGGTAGCCGCCCGCTTCAGGTAGCGCCCTTCTTTCAGGTGCAGCTTGTCCACCAGCTCGGCATCGCTCTCGGCCAGCGCATCTGCGCCCAGCCGCCCGCTCACGCTGGCGAGCTTGCGAAAGGCTTTAAACGCCGCCGGGTCTAGGTCAGCCAGGCCCACATGCGGCACGGGCACGCCGTCCCAGTGCCGCCCCAGCTTGCGCAGCAAAAAGCGGTCTAGCGCCGCGCCCTTGAGCTCTTGTTTGGTGCTGCCACTGCGCAAATGGTATTCACCCCGGTAGCTGATGGGGCTGGGGTAAGCGTCCACCTCAATGGCCAGCCAGTCCAGCCCCGCCTTGGTGGAATGCAGATTCACCGCCACCACAAGACCCAAAATATCCCGCACCTTGTTGGGTATGTCTTCCAGCAGCTTGGCCGCATTGGCCACGCCCGCCACCACACCTCGGTCGTTTTTGCCTATCACCAGCGTGCCGCCCTCGGCATTGGCAAAGCCGCAAATCCACTTGAGGTATTCGTCACGCCACGCCTGCTTCCATTCGGTGTTTTGGTTTTCTTGGGTGTTCACACATCCCCCTTGTCATGCGCCAGCCGCTGCCGGGCAATTTCAATAGACTGGTGCAGTTTGGCCTGCAAAACCTCACGCGAGGGCAGCACCGTGAGGTATTGCGCAACGTGGATGCCGCTTTTGTCCAGCTCTAGCAGCTCTATTTGCTCTTGCTTTTTGCCTGTGCATAGAATAATACCCAACGGCGTGTCCTCATCAGCCTCTTGTTCGTACTTGGCTAGCCAGCGCAAATACAGCTCCATCTGGCCTTTGTACTCGGCTTTAAAGTCGCCCTGTTTTAGCTCAACCGCCACCATTCGCTTGAGCTTACGGTTGTAAAACAGCAGGTCGATGTAAAAGTCATCGTTGTCAATTTGCACCCGCTTTTGCCGTGCCACAAAGGTAAAACCAGCCCCCAGCTCCAGCAAAAAATGCTCAATTTCACGCAAAATAGCATTTTCTAAGTCTTTTTCTAGGCAGCGGTCATTCAAACCCAAAAAGTCTAAAAGATACGGGTCTTTCAGCAGCAAGGCTGGAGATGGCCTTTGCTGCTGGCGCAGCACCTGCAAATCATGGCGAATCGTCTCGTCCGGCTTCTTGGATATGGCTGAGCGCTCAAAAAGCAGGCTGTTCATACGCTCTTGCAGCTGGCGCGACGACCACTGCTCCAGCTGACACAGCTCTGTATAAAAATCGCGCCGCAGCGGGTCGTCTACATACATCAGGGTTTTAATGTGCGTCCAGCTCAATTGTCTCCGCAGTGCGGAGACAATCGCCTCGTCAGGGAAAGTCTCCGCAACGCGGAGACAATGCCGCAACTGCTTAACCCCCCAGCCCCGCCCAAACTCAGCGGTAAGCTGCGCAGCCAGCGCTGGCACCACCTGCTGCCCATAAGCCGCCCGCACCCCACCCAGTGCATCGCGCTGAATGCGCGTGCCAACCTGCCAATACAGCAGCGTAAGCTCCGCGTTCACCGCCACCGCCACGCGCTGGCGGGCATCGGCAATCAGCTGCCGAATATCAACCAGCAGCGCCGTGTCAGTAGCAGTCAAGTCAAGTCATTCATACAAGACGGGTCTTTCCGGTCAACAGCTCTTGCATCATGCCCTGCTTGAGCGCGCGGGTTTTGGTTTGGCGCTCTTCGAGGGCGGCGATCTCGGTGTCCATGTCGGAGAGGATGATGGCTATAGCGGTTTGTTCAGCAACAGCGGGCCGATGCACAGTCAAGTCACGCAAGTCGCGGCCGTACAAGTGAACTATTGTCGTGCCTTGCGCACGTTCAGCAATTTCACGTTTTTTAATGTGCGTCAAATAGTTTGCGAGAAACTGTGGGATAAACCCACTTTTGATATCGCATCGCACGATGTTTATATCTCCGCCAAGTGCAACTCCGCTCTCAAGTAATGCAGATGCAATCGCTAGATCAATGCCATCAGTTGTAGTAGATCCAGGTATCAACACATCCCCTGCTTCAGACATGCGGCCTTCACTTGAGCTAGTTCTGCTAACGACATCCTGAATTACCTGACCATAAGTTGTAAATAGCTCGCCGTAAAGGATGCATTTTCTAAGACCAGAAGCATTAATTAAATTCTTAGAAAGCCCAGAGCCCTTAAGCAGGTTACACACATCCCCCAGTTTCTTCACCTCCCAGTCCCCACTAAACCCCGGCAGGCGGGTTTGGCCGGTGAGGAGTTGCTGCATGGCGGCTTGTTTGAGGCCCTGCTTTTTGGCAATCAACTGGCCCTGTTTGGCCAGCAGGGCATCCACATCCGACAGCGCAGCGGCGATGGCGCGTTGCTCGTTGACTGTCGGTGCTTGAATAATCAACTTTCTTAAAGTACTTTGATTGAGGTTAATCATCGTTGTACCGACAGATGAATCTTCGATTGCGGAGATAACTGACGGACTGGACAATACTCGTTGAAGAAAATCAGCGTCCATTTCTGTGCCAGGTCGAACTACCATCGAACCAGTTCCACAAAGCCAGCCCATCTGATAGTCACGAACAACGGCGCAACGCCCCATATCACCCCGACGACCAATAATTACTTCGCCCGGCTTTAATTTAAACTCCGATAACTTTGCAGCCGCCTTATCTGTAATCGTCATTGCACGGCTTGGAACGAGTTGACTGTCAACAATGTGCATCGGATTTATTACCGGAACGCCATCGCCTGTGTAGTCCGATTTATGCAATGCACTTCCAAACGGACCTGTACGAAATTAAGCCAATTCGCCAAGCTCCTGTGATTTCCAGTCTATCGGGATCATTCCAATATCCGTCAGCTTGTACCCCGCCCGCACCGCCGCGCTCATGCCGCCCCCTGCGCGTTAGCCAGCAGACCGTGCGAAGGCTTTTGAGACAAATTTATATATGAAATAGGCCTGTATCCCAATAAAATATTGCGTGATAAGCTAGTTTTTTGATAGCGTACATCTTGATCCGACACCGGATATTGCAGTGCTTTCATGGTCGCCCTAGTGCGGGTTTAGCATCTATCGCTGCACCCAGTTGTTGCAGCTCCAAATGGGCTGTCAGGCTTTGTAACTGGCGAATAGCGCTTTGGTTGAGTTTTTGCAAGCGTTCGCTCTGGCTGATGCCCATGTGGATAAATTCGGCGTTCAGGCTTTCTAGGTTGGCCAATACCAGTAGCTGGGTAATATCGGCTTCGTCGCGCATATTGCCATCTTTGCCTGGGTAGGCATCGCGCCATTGTTTGGCGGTGCGGCCAAAGAGGGCTACGTTGAGCACGTCGGCCTCGCTGGCATAGGTAAATTTAGCTTGCTCAGGCGTGACGGTGGCGGGTATCAAATGCGCCTTGATGGCATCGGTGTGGATGCGGTAGTTGAGCTTGGACAGGGTGCGGGTAAGGTTCCACTCCAATGACAGGCGTTGGCTTTCGTCTTCTTTGAGGCGCTGAAATTCTTTGATGAGGTAGAGCTTGAACTCCACCGACACCCAAGACGCAAACTCAAAAGCGATGTCCTTGTGGGCATAGGTGCCGCCATAGCGGCCCGCTTTGGAAGCTAGGCCTGTTGCGTGGGTTACGTCGATCCAGCGCTTAGCGGTCAATGAAAAGCTGTTAAGCCCAGCTTGTTTTCTTAATCCATCGAATTCGATGGGATTAAAACTGGGGTTGTTTAGCTGCTCCCACAGCCCCAAAAACTCAATGGTGTTTCTGTTGCGCAGCCAGTTTTGGATGATGTAGTCGGTGCGCTCACTGTCCCTGTGGCGGGCAATGTCCGTCAAAGAAATAAAGTCATCCATACCGCGCCCCTGCTGAGACACCACGGTGATGGCGCTTCCCTGCACTTGGATGGTGGTTTTTTTATCTTTAGTCATGACTGGTTTTTTTGTTTGGTTGTGCTGCGGGTTGCGCTCAGGCCCATGACAGCCCCATCTTTTTAAGCTGCGCATCCACGCGGGCCGACAGCGCATTGACCTCTACGGCCAGTGCGGGCAGTGGCGTGCCGTAGCGGTCGGCCAGCTGTTTAACACGCTGGGTAAGAGCTTGGCTGATACGGTCCATCTCTCCATGGATGGCGCTGCCCACGGCGTTCAGCCATTTGTCGTCTACCACCAGCGCCTGCACGTCGGCAGGTTTGAGCTTGGGGTATTGGGCCAAGGCCAACACGTCTAGCGCAGCCTCTGCGTCTTTGATGGATTTTTTAAGCTCGGCCTCTTCGTTGCACAGCGTGAGCCAAGCGTTCAACGCCTTGGCCTCGTCTTTGGCCTCTTTGTCGCCTTTGATGTCTTTCAGGCGGGCGGTGACGTGGGCTTTGTTGACCTTGTCTAGCTCGGCAAACGCGCCGTCTTCGCCGCCGTGCTCTTCTTCTAGCTCGGTCATCTGGGCGCTGGTGGCTTCTAGCTGGGTTTGCAGTGTGTCGATGGCGCTTTGTTGCTTGGCAAAGTAGCGGGCCACTATAAGGGGCTTGGGCACCAGGTCGCAGGCCCAGCCTTTGTCTACGGCTTTGCCGGGCTTGCCGTCTTTGCCTTTTTTGGTCTCTATCACTCTATAGGTGCTGGCCTGCCAGCCGTCTGCAGCTACCAGATAGCAGTCGTCTTGCATGGTCTGCGCCCAGTAGTCCATCAGGTGCTGGTACACGGCGTAGGGGTCAATCAGCGGTTTGCCTGCGTAGTGGCCCAGCAGGTCTTCGGCCAGGGCTTTGATGACTTCTTTGGGGTGGCACCCTGCTTGCAGCGCCTTGAGGGTGTGGGCGCTGCGCTGCTGCCAGTGGGCATATAGCGCGGTCATGCCGCTGGTAAAGGCCACAAACTCTGGGTGGCTGTAGATGCTGGGTTTGATGGCGTCGAAGGCTACGGCTAAATCTACATAGCCTGCGCGGTTGGGTTTGAAAAGCGCTTTTTTAAGCTGGGGGCACACGGCCCAGTAGCTTTGCAGGGCATCTACGTCGCGCTGGGGTATGCCGCCGCGCAGGTGGCCAGCCAGGTCTTGCAGGTCTTCGGCTTGTTGGCTGTCAATGTAGCGGGGCAGGTTGAGGTTGTAGTCGTTTTTGGCTATTTCATCCAGCGCTACCATACGGGCGTATTGGGGCACGTCTTGGCGTTTGTTGAACACGTCGACTATTTTGTGCAGGTCTTGGTCGCGCAGGCGGTTTTTATTGCCGTCTTTGATGAAGCCGCTGCTGGCGTCTAGCATGAATATGCCTTTGCGCTGGGCCGCGTGTTCTTTGTCGATAACGATGATGCAGGCGGGTATGCCAGTGCCATAAAACAGGTTGGCAGGCAGGCCGATAATGCCCAGGATGTAGCCTTTTTTTATCAAATTGGTGCGAATCACCGCCTCGGCATTGCCCCGAAACAGCACGCCGTGGGGCAAGATGCAGGCGCCCTTGCCTTGGCTTTTGAGCGAGCGCACGATGTGCAGCAGATAGGCATAGTCACCCTGCTTGGCGGGTGGCTCGCCATAGGTTTTAAAGCGCTCAAACGGATCGTTTTGGGCGTCTATGCCAGTGCTCCAGCGTTTGTCGCTAAAGGGTGGGTTGGCAACCACGTAGTCAAAGGTTTTGAGCTGGTGGCCGTCTTTAAACTTGGGATCGGCCAGGGTGTTACCTTGCACAATCTCGGCGGTGGCGTTGTTGTGCAAGATCATGTTCATGCGGGCCAGGCCGCTGGTGGCAGAGTCTTTTTCTTGGCCGTAGAGGGTGACTTTGGTGCGGGCTTCTTCGCCCACTTTCAGCAGCAGCGAGCCTGACCCGCAGGTGGGGTCATACACCGTGGTGTCGCTGCGGGTGCTGACGGCGTGGATGCCAATGACCTGCGCCATGATGCGGCTGACCTCGGCGGGGGTGTAAAACTGGCCTTTGCTTTTGCCGCTTTCGGTGGCAAAGTGGCGCATGAGGTATTCATAGGCATCGCCCAATATGTCGTCGCCCTCAGCGCGGTTTTTTGAAAAGTCGAGCGCTTTGTTCTCAAAAATAGCGATCAGGTTGGTCAGCCGGTCGACCAGCTCTTTGCCGCTGCCCAGCTTGGTGGCATCGTTAAAGTCGGGCATGTCGGCCAGTTGGTTGGCCTTGGCCAGCGGGCCGAGAATCTTTTTATTGATGTCGTCACCGATGTTTGGCGAGCCTTTGAGGGCAATCATGTCCTTAAAGCTGGCCCCCTCGGGGACGGTGATAGAGCCGTATTTGTCGCCTGCAAACTTGTCGCTGACGTATTTGACGAATAGCATGACCAGCACGTAGTCTTTGTACTGGCTGGCATCCATGCCGCCACGCAGTTCGTCACAGCTGGACCAGAGGGAGCTGTAGAGTTCGGATTTTTTGATGGCCATGGGTGCTGTGGTTGTTTTTTACCTTTGTATCTTAACCAGTTGACACCCCGCAATATTCACATCACTGCCAGTACCGCACCCGCATCCGCTCACAGTACGCCACCAAATTAGCCTTGCTTTGCAAATGTGCTTTCATAGACCCTTCAATCGGTGGCAGCAAAATGCCGATCAAAAAAGAGTAGGCCGAAGCGTCTAGCGTACGGGGCTGGTCGCCTAACATGTACGGTTGATCACCCAGCCAGTCGGACAGGGCGGTGAGCAGTTGAATGCCCATGGCGTTGATCTCATCAGGGCTGTGGCGACCGACGCCTTGGGCATGCAGGGTTTTAATACCCTGGCGACGCACTAGCTTAGTCACCAAACCAGTCGCAAAGCGCGGTATGCCCAGCTGCACCAGCATACCTGCCACTACAGGTTGCGCTACCGCCCAGCCAGCAGGGTCTGCCCAGCGACGCCATAAGGCGATGAAGTACAAATGCTCTTCCAGCATCGACTGCAAGGCCCGGCTGGCGGCTTGATCGCGCACAGATAAGCCTGCATCTAATGCATAGCCCAACGGGTTGTCTTTATGGGCCTCAAGGGTACGAATAATGTCGTTAGAGTCGCTGACTGTACGGCCCTGCAGTTCAATAAAAGGCAGCTTTTGCTTAGGCGCTTTGCGCGTATCGCCCAGCTTGGTTTGGTATTGCCAGCCTGTCATGCGCAGGTAGGTCTCTACTTTGCTGCAAAACGGGCTAATGTCAGGCAAGCCCCAAGCGGGAACGAATTTATGCAAGGTGATCATGGCGTACGGGTGCTTTCACACGGTTATCAAGGTGTGTAACTATACGTCAACACTGCCGGCGAACTATGTAAAATAATTCTAGCTGGGCATTAAAATTTAAAGCCGTTTAGTGCTTTCAGGCCGTAGTTCCTGCTCAAGCAGCTATTTAATTTATAGCAGCACACTGACAATGCTGCTGTCCGTCTCGCAACAGGCTGCCGCACATGTGGCCACCTTGTACGCAACAGCCACACCCTGTAATGCTACGATTTGTGGGCAAGCACGACCCACTAGGGAGGCAAAACTTAAGTGATTTCGAGCTATAATCTGCGGCTGTATTCCTCGATAGCTCAGTTGGTAGAGCGCCGGACTGTTAATCCGTAGGTCCCTGGTTCGAGCCCAGGTCGAGGAGCCAGAAACCTTAATAAAATCAAGCCCTTACGCCATAAGCGTTAGGGCTTTTTTTGCGCTAACTGTGCGTTAAAGCTTGACCACAGGGAGCAGAAATACAAGCATATCCACAGGAATTTCTTGTACTTTGGGGCTGGGTAGAGGCTTGCTCATGCTGTACAGCAATTGCGTTAACGCGTGCAGCTTTATTGCATATATATCCAGCTTAATGCGGTTTACTTCATTTGTACCGCACCGTTGACCGTAACCACCACGTTACTGCGCCCTGCTTCTACCGGTACGGGCGCATCGGACGCCATAGACGACTTGGCCTGCATCATCTCCATACGGCCACGCGGTGTAAAACCTTGGTCGTTGGCGTTAACCGACACCTCGCGGATGCTGTAGCCACCAAAGCCAAAGTTTTTGCTGATCTCGCTAGCCTTGGCTTTAAAGCGTTCAATCGCCAGCGCCTGTGCCTCACCTTCCACTTTAGCGCGCGCTTCACGCGACAGCGTGAATGTGACTTGACCCAAAGTCAGGGTGCTGATCTTGCCTGATGTGGCGCTGATTCGTGCAAAATCGCGGCCTTCTAGCACCAGCTCGGTCGTGCCTTGCCAGCCGGTAATTTTGCCGTCGCGCGCGTAGCGAGGGTACAGGCTGAAAGCGCCCGTGCGCACGTCTAGTTGGCCGGGCTGGGCACTTTTCTTGGCCTCTACCAACGCCGCGTCAAGCGCTGTTTTGAGTTGGGTTTGCACTGCGCCAGCGTCTACGCCTTCTTTGGTCGTATTCATCGAAATCATCAACAGATCTTGCTGCACCTCAACGGTTCCGGTGGATTGGAGCGAGACGACGTTTTGTGGTGTTTCCATACGCATATTTTGTGCAAAAACAAGGTTTGAAGCCGTAAATACTGCTAGAGCAGCTATACATTTGGTAGTGTGACGCATAAAAATCCTCCAAGGCGATGGCATAAGTATTAATTACTGCAGATCAATGATCTTGTAGCAAAGATAAGCTTACACCAGTCTGCGCTGCGGCAAATGCGTATTCGCAATGATATACAAGACGGTGGCGAATTTAGCGTTGTTCGGCAGCGGCGGTACTGGTGCGTTGACTACGAGGGTCGCTCGCCAGTTGGCGCCTAAGCTCAGTGCGCTCTGTAGAACTGAGTTGACGCGTGTTAGCTGCGCTGCTGTCGCTGAGTACGATTTTATCGCTAGATTTAGCGGGGTTGCCTGCTGCCACCTGCTGGCGCACGGTGCTGCGAAGCTCTTGTCTGCGGTCTTGCCTACTTTCTAGATTACCCTCTTGCGGCAGGTTAGCTTGGCACCATGCGTTAGCGCACAAAATAACTGACAGCAGCGCGAATATTGCTTTTCGCAAATCAATCAACGCCATGGCGGACAAAAACGTTCGTGCTTTCAATCTATTCATATAAATATGCTAGCCCCAGCCCGCGATTTTGCCTATGCTGTAAATACGCTAGATCGCTACGCGTTGTAACTGCAGCATGAATGTCGCTACGGTCTAAGGATATTTAGAACCGTATAAAGTCTACGGCATGCCTAGAAAGTACAAAATTATGGCTACCTACATCCTGCCGCCTAGTTATTTCAACGCTAGTTTATCACCCAACAATGTGCCCACACCGCTTTGTAAAGTGAATGCGTGGTCATGCAAAAAGTGTAACAGTATGTCGTAACTCCATGATTTTGTTGGTTTTTTTCTAAAAATGAGTTAAAACATAGGCTCTGTTACAAATTTTTAGAGAGGTGCTACATGTCACAACCCCCTAAACAAGCCGATCGCATTTTGGTCGTCGATGATGATGCCCGTATTCGCGACCTGCTACGGCGTTACCTAGCCCAAGAAGGCTTTGAGGTCATCGTGGCCGAAGACGGCAAGGCGCTCACCCGCATCATGATGCGCGATCCGATCGATTTGATAGTGCTAGATTTGATGATGCCTGGCGAAGATGGTTTGTCGATCTGCCGACGTTTGCGGGCTGCGGGTGACCGGACTCCTATCATTATGCTGACCGCCAAAGGCGAGGATGTGGACCGCATTGTGGGCTTAGAAGTGGGCGCTGATGATTACCTAGGCAAACCATTCAACCCGCGCGAGCTACTGGCGCGTGTGCATGCTGTGTTGCGCCGCCGTCCTGCGCATGAAGCGCCTGGCGCACCGTCTACCGACAACGAAACCATCACTTTTGGTCCGTTCGACTTTGACATGGGCCAGCGCACCCTGCGCAAAAACGGCGAAGAAATGCCGCTGACCACTGGCGAGTTTGCCATGCTTAAAGCCTTGGTGCGCCACCCACGCCAGCCGCTGTCGCGCGAAAAGCTGGCCCAGTTAGCGCGCGGCCGCGAGTTTGAACCGTTTGACCGCAGCTTGGACGTACAAGTCTCACGTTTGCGCAAAATGGTAGAAGCTGATGTGGCTGCACCTCGTTATATTCAAACCGTGTGGGGCGTGGGCTATGTGTTTGTGCCGGATGGCAAAAGCTAACTTAGCGCATACTCTGAGCTGTTAAAACGCTAAGCGCAGCGTGGCACATCATGTTATGTGCACGTTGCGCTTTTCTATATGTAGAGAATTATGGCCACCATTGATGCCACCAGCCCTGCACCGCTTGAGACTGCACCTGCCCCATTAGAAATGCGCCAAGCTGTAGCCAGCCGTGTACGGCTGAGTTTGTTTTGGCGTACATTTTTTTTACTGTCTTTGCTGCTTGTGGGCTCTATCGTGGCGTGGCTGCAAACCTTCAGGGTACTAGAGAGTGAGCCACGCGCTGCGCAAAGCGCCCAGCAAATCGCATCGTTGGTTAATTTAAGCCGTGCGGCCTTAGTGCATGCAGACGCGATTGCCCGCGTATCCCTGATTAAACAACTGGCAGAACTGGAAGGCGTGCGCGTGCTGCCACGCGAAATCACCGACAAGGTGCAAGATTTTGACAGCAGCGCACAAACCGCTTACGTCACAAACGAGCTGCACTCCCGCCTGGGACCTGACACTATTTTGGCGCGCGCGGTCAATGGCGAACCAGGTTTGTGGGTTGGCTTTGCTATCGAAGGCGATCCTTATTGGTTGTTAACTGACCTCTCGCGCATCGTGCCTGTGGCTGGCAAAACTTGGTTGATTTGGCTGGGCATTGCCGCACTGCTGTCGCTCTCTGGCGCCGCTTTGATTGCACGATTAATCAACCGGCCCCTCAAAGCGCTAAGCTTTGCCGCTAGTCGTGTGAAAGACGGCAACTTTGAAGCCAGTCACTTGGACGAGCGCGCAGTCACTAGCGAAATCCGTGAGGTGAATGTTGGGTTTAACCGTATGGCTAAGCAGCTGGCCAAAATAGAGCAAGACCGTGCTGTGATGTTGGCAGGCATCTCGCACGACCTGCGCACACCTCTAGCGCGTCTGCGCCTAGAAACTGAAATGAGCGTGGCCGACCTGTCTGCACGCGCCCATATGGCGGCTGATATTGAGCAGTTAGACGGCATTATCGACAAGTTTCTAGACTACGCCCGGCCAGATCAAACCAAACTGTTGTCAGTTTGCCTTAACGACGTGCTGGAGGCGAGTGTGTTTGCCGTGCATGACACTGGCGACATGCGCATTAAGATGGATATTCAAGGCGACGTTTACGTAATTGCTGAAGAAATTGAGCTGGCCCGAGTAATGGCCAACCTGATTGAAAACGCCCGTAAGTATGGTAAATCAGCTCACATTAACGTGACCAAGCTAGATATCACTGTCCGTACTAAAGACGACTGGGTGTTACTGAAGGTACGCGATCACGGCCCCGGAGTATCGGAAGAAACTTTAAAGCATCTAACCCAACCCTTCTTTCGCGGCGACGTGGCGCGCACCGCAGCCACTGGCGCAGGTTTGGGCTTGGCGATTGTGGATAAAACTGTGCAGCGCATGGGTGGCATGTTTGCACTGGCCAATACGTCATCGGGCGGTTTGGCTGCACACATCAAGCTGCGCAAAGGGCGCAGCCCGAGGTAAGACGCGCAGCCTGAGGCCGCGAGGCTACTGTAAGGGCTCTTTAAAAACCTTGGGTAAGGGCAGCGGCATCACATCAATACCCTCGTCTAATAACTCTAGAGTTTCGTCGCGAGTAGCTTGGCCGCGAATGGCTCGATCGTGTGCTTCGCCATAATGGATTTTGCGGGCCTCTTGGGCAAACTGTTTGCCTACGTCTTCAGTATTGGCCAATATTTTGTGCGCCATCTGCAAGTACGCAGCCTGAAACTGCGGGTCTTGCATCACCACTTGCATGGCTTGCTCAGTGTCACCCTGTTTTTCATCAAATACAGGCTTGGAGGCCGTATTACTTGCTCGAGCAGCTACTGAATTAATAGCGCCTTCTGCTACCGTTACTTCACGCGAGCCAGACAGGTTAAGACGTGGTGCAGACAATTTTTTGGTGATAGATGCGTTACCACACAGGGGGCACTCGACCAAGCCGCGTGTAAGTTGGCTCTGAAAATCATCTTCAGAACCAAACCAGCCCTCAAAGCTGTGCGCGTATTCGCATTGCAAATCTAGCACTTTCATAGTGTGTGCGCTATCCTAGACTGATTGTCCAACGTGCGCTAGGCGCGGCACGGACTGCCAAGCCATAGTACGTTTGCCGCTGATATGGTTGGCCAAATGCACAGCGCATACTAAGGTTTTAGCGTCGGTAACTACTCCGTCAGCGCACCAGTCTAAAAGCTGCTGCACTGGTGCTGTAAATACCTCTAAGAACTCACCATCATCCAACTTGCGTTCTCCGGCTGTTAGGTTTTGCACAAAATAGATATGAATAATTTCTGTGGAATAGGCTATCGCCAAATGCATCTTGCCTGCATAGGCCCATTGCCCTGCCGTGTAGCCAGTTTCTTCAAGTAGTTCGCGCAAGCCGCACAACAAAGGGTCTTCACCGTCATCTAGCTTGCCCGCGGGCAGCTCAATCATCACTTGGCCTACCGGGTAGCGAAATTGCCGCTCTAACACTACTTGGCCGTCTGCTAACAGGGGCACCACCACCACCGCGCCGGGATGCACCACGTACTCACGCGTGGCATGCTTGCCGTCAGGCAGGCTTACCGTGTCGCGTTTAACGTGGAGAAAACTGCCTTGTAACAGCTCTTCGCTGCTGACTAAGGTTTCTAGCAGTTGCGTCATGGTGAAGTTAATCGCGATGTTTAAGTAAATAGCGCCACACAAAGCCTGGAAAGGCCAGCGTGATAAATAGCGTGGCAGTAACGGCGTAGAACTCCCAGTTTTGCGGAGCGATTTGACCTAAACGCTTTTCCAGCAAAAGCGCGATTCCACCGACTAAGAAATACATCATTACCAGTTCCGCCAAGCGAATGGCAAGGCTTTTTCCTGCAGCCAGCTTCACTACTGCGAGCAGGCGTTGCGAGATAAACGGTAAATTAGCCGCGACCAACGCTAAAGCGATAACCAGCCAGACAGAAGTGCTTTGCCCCATGGCGTGTAGTGGTAGCCAAACCCTAGGGCTTAGCTACCTAAAGTCTTCACAATAGCTTGCAGGCACAGCGTCATCAGACCGCCGGGGAACAAACCCAAAAGTAAAATCAAAGCACCATTGACTGTGAGCACAACGCGTACATCCCATGGGGCAACCACCGTGGTCGCAGTAATAGGTGCATCAAAGTACATGACCTTGACCACGCGCAAGTAATAAAACGCACCAATCAGCGACATGATGACAGCATATACCGCAACGCCAGTTAGCCATTGATTGCCAGAATCAATCAACGGCTGCAGCACGCTGAGTTTGGCAAAAAATCCTACCATAGGCGGGATACCAGCTAATGAGAACAAACAGACCGCCATGATTGCTGCGTACAACGGGCTGCGCTGGTTCAGACCCGCAAGGTCGGCGATTTCTTCGCTCTCAAAGCCTTCGCGCGACAGCAGCAGCATGATGCCGAAGGTGGCCAGCGTGGTCAACACGTAGGTGATGGCGTAGAACATGGCTGCACTGTAGGCTGCAGCAGCACCATTGGTGTTGCCATTAACTACACCCGCCAGCAAGCCCAGTAGCAAGAAGCCCATTTGCGCGATAGTAGAAAACCCCAGCATACGCTTAAGGTTAGTCTGCGCGATAGCAGCTAGGTTGCCGACTAAGAGAGAGGCAACTGCCAGCATAAGCAGCATTTGCTGCCAATCAAATGCCAGTGGCAACATGCCCTCGACTAACAAGCGGATGCAAATAGCAAAAGCAGCCAATTTGGGGGCACCAGCAATCATCAAGGTTACTGAAGTAGGCGCGCCCTGATATACGTCTGGTACCCACATATGGAAAGGCACTACGCCCAATTTAAAAGCCAAACCAGAAACAACGAACACCAAACCGAACACTAGTACCTGCTGTTTGATCTGGCCCGTAGCAATAGCTTTAAATACAGCAGGAATCTCTAGCGAACCTGTGGCGCCGTACATCATTGACAGGCCATACAACAAGAATCCGCTGGCCATCGCACCCAGTACAAAATACTTCATTGCGGCTTCCGTGGAAGGCGCATGGTCACGGCGTAGCGCTACCAACGCGTAGCTAGACAGTGTTAGCAACTCTAAGCCCATGTAGATCACTAGGAAGTTGTTGCCCGAGATCATCACGCACATGCCTAACAGTGCGAACATGCTGAGCGTGAACATCTCGCCACCGCGCAGCATGCCACGATCAAATGCGTATGGGCGCCCGTAAATCAGTGTTACGGCCATGGCGATGCTAGCGAAGCACTTTAGCCAGTGGCCCATAGCATCGCTCACCACCATGTTGCCAAAACCGTATAAGGTATTTCCGCTGTTAGCATACAAGCCGTGCAGCACCGCTACTACGCCCAAAGTCAGCAAGGTCAATACATAAGTAGGTGTGCGTTTGGGACTTTTAACAAACAGGTCTACCAGCAAAATCGCGCAGGCCATCACTAGCAGCACGATCTCAGGGTAAATAGCAATCCAGCTGGCTTTATCAATCATTTGCGTTCTCTAGCTGTTCAGTGGATTAATTAAGTTTAGTTTTGGCGACGTGCACTAGCAAGTCGGCTACCGACGTATTCATGACATCTGTGAAGGGCTTAGGGTACAAACCCATCAATAGCGTCGCTGCCATTAGCAAACCTAACATTAAAAATTCACGACCGTTAATGTCAGTAAGTTTTTTAACGTCGTCATTGGCAACAGGACCAAGGTACACGCGTTTGAACATCCACAACGAATAGGCCGCACCAAATACCAGCGCCGAAGCCGCTGCGAAACCTACCCAGAAGTTGTACTTCACGGCGCCTAAAATAACCATCCATTCGCCAACAAAGCCTGCCGTGCCGGGCAATCCGCTGTTGGCCATGGTAAAGAATAATGCCAGTGCTGCAAACTTAGGCATGGTGTTAATCACGCCACCGTAGCTGGCAATTTCACGCGAATGCACGCGGTCGTACAGTACGCCAATACACAAGAACATCGCCGCTGACACAAAGCCATGCGCAATCATTTGCACAATGCCGCCTGCTACGCCCAAGTCATTGAAGATAAAGAAACCTAGCGTGACAAAACCCATGTGCGCAACTGATGAATAAGCTACTAGCTTCTTCATGTCCTGTTGCACTAGCGCCACCAGACCTACATAAACCACCGCCGTCAGAGACAATGCAATCATCAACCACGCATAGGCATGCGCGGCATCAGGTGCGATAGGCATGGAAAATCGTAGAAATCCATACGCACCAAGTTTAAGCATGATGGCAGCCAGCACAGCAGAGCCTCCTGTGGGCGCTTCAACGTGCACGTCAGGCAGCCAGGTGTGCACTGGCCACATGGGCACCTTTACGGCAAAAGCTGCGAGAAATGCGAAAAACACCAAGGTTTGCGCGGTACTACTCAGTGGGAGCTTATGCCAAGTCATGATGTCAAAGCTGCCACCAGATTTGGTGTACAAAAAGATCAGTGCAACCAAAGTTAGCAACGAACCGAGCAAGGTATACAAAAAGAACTTGAACGCAGCATAAATCTTGTTAGGGCCACCCCAAATGCCAATGATTAAATACATCGGAATCAAAGTAGCCTCAAAAAACACATAAAACAATATGCCATCTAGTGCACAGAACACGCCGATCATCAAGCCACTCAAAATTAAAAACGCGCCCATGTACTGGTTAACGCGCTCCGTAATAGCCTCCCAAGCAGATATGACCACCACCACGGTGATAAACGCTGTTAATGGCACAAACCAGAACGAAATACCGTCTAAACCCAGATAGTAGTGCACATTAAAGCGCTCAATCCATGGTGCTTTTTCAACAAACTGCATGGCCGATGTACCTAGCTTGAAGCCTTCGTACAACGGTAAGGTGACTAAAAAACTTGCCAATGCGCCAATTAACGCAATCCAACGCACTGTACGAGCCTGGTCGTCGCGGCCTAAGGCCAGTAGCAGAACGCCAAATGCGATTGGCGTCCAAATAGCTAGGCTGAGTAATCCCATTTTTATTATTTCCTACTTACTAAGCCATAAAGTCAGCATAGGCCAACCAATAAAATACGTCATCAAACCAAAAACACCTAGCATCATCACCAGCGCGTAGTGGTACAAATATCCTGTCTGTGCGCGGCGCACAAAGCTAGATACTATGCCAACTATTTTCCATGATCCGTTAACCAAAGCACCATCAATCAATGTCTGGTCACCGCCTTTCCACAAGCCCGTACCCAACATCCGCGCACCGAGAGCAATCACGTTTTCATTGAACCAGTCTATGTAATATTTGTTGTCAAGCAAGGTGTAAATTGGCATAACACGCGATTTGATAGCCGCAGGTAGCGTGGGGTTAACGATGTACATGTAGTACGACAAAGCTACCCCTGACAGTGCCAGCCAGAATGGCAAGCTCATCAAACCATGCCATGCAAGTTGCGCCGCACCATGGAACTCTTTAGCCAACTCCTCCATAGCCATATGCTTAATACCATCCACAAAGATAGAGTCTTTAAAGAAATCACCAAACAGCATCGGTGCTATAGCCATAAAGCCAATGAAAACGGATGGAATAGCCAACAACACCAAAGGCATCGTAATCACCCAAGGTGATTCATGCGGCTTGTCATTGTGTCCGTGGCTGTCGTGCGCATGATGATCGTCATGGTGCGCATCCGGATTTTGATCGTAGCGTTCTTTGCCATGAAAGACTAAAAAGTACATGCGGAAGGAATAAAAAGCTGTCACGAAGACACCAGCCATCACAGCAAAGTATGCAAACCCTGCACCGGGCAGCGTACTGGCTTTGACAGCCATGATGACTTCGTCTTTAGAGTAAAAACCCGAGAACAACGGTGTGCCGATCAATGCGAGTGATCCAAGTAACGAAGTAATCCAAGTGATAGGCATGTATTTGCGCAGGCCACCCATGTAGCGAATGTCTTGGTTATGGTGCATTCCAATAATGACGGATCCCGCGCCTAAGAAAAGTAACGCTTTGAAGAAAGCATGTGTCATTAGATGGAACACCGCTACAGAATAAGCCGATGCACCTAAAGCAACCGTCATATAACCCAACTGCGACAGCGTGGAATACGCCACCACACGTTTGATATCGTTTTGAATAATGCCTAGAAAACCCATAAACAGCGCGGTAATTGCGCCAATGACCATGATAAAGCTCAGCGCGGTATCACTCAATTCAAACAGTGGTGACATACGAGCCACCATGAAGATACCCGCCGTCACCATCGTTGCTGCGTGAATCAATGCAGAGATAGGCGTCGGGCCTTCCATAGAGTCGGGTAGCCATACATGCAATGGAAACTGGGCCGACTTACCCATAGCACCAATGAACAAGCAAATGCAAATCACTGTCACCAGCATCCAGTCGGTACCAGGAAAATTGAGTTTGGCTAGCTCTCCCGCTTTGGCAAACGCTTCGGCGTAGTTGAGCGTTCCTGCAAAGGCGACAATCAATCCAATACCCAATATAAAACCGAAGTCACCAACGCGGTTCACCAAGAAAGCCTTCATGTTAGCAAAAACAGCAGTGGGCTTGTTGTACCAAAAACCGATCAATAAATACGATACCAGCCCCACAGCCTCCCAACCAAAAAATAGTTGCAGCATGTTGTTGCTCATCACCAGCATTAGCATGGCAAAGGTGAAGAGTGATATGAATGAGAAGAAGCGGTTGTACCCTTCGTCTTCTTCCATATAGCCGATGGTGTAAATGTGGACCATTAGCGACACGAAGGTCACTACACACATCATCATCGCCGTAAGACCATCAACTAAGAAACCCACTTCCATTTTCAAGCCACCAAGCACCATCCATTCATAAATAGTGGCATTAAAGCGTGCACCGCCGATCACTTCAAGCATGGTCTGCACAGAAATAGCGAAAGCGATCAGTACGCCAAGAATAGTGAAAAAGTGGCTAGCACGCCGGCCAATCCAGTTACCGCCAAATTGTGTACCTAACACACCTGCTATAAGCGAGCCTGCCAACGGTGCCATAGGCACAGCCAACAGGGTAGAAGCGTTCAATGTTGCGCTCATGTCTGTTCTTATCCTTTGAGCGTATTAAGTTCGTCTACAGCAATGCTAGAGTTATTGCGAAATAGCAATACCAAGATCGCCAAGCCAATCGCTGACTCAGCTGCAGCCACTGTCAAGATAAAGAACACAAACACCTGGCCGTGTAAATCACCAAGATAGTACGAGAAAGCCACAAAATTCATATTGACGGCTAACAGCATCAACTCAATAGCCATTAATAAAATGATAATGTTTTTGCGGTTGAGGAAAATACCAATCACAGATAGCGCAAAAAGCATAGCACCAAGCGACAAAAAATGGCCAAGAGTTAAGGTCATGCTTTAGCTCCTGCAGAAGGGGGGGCAACAACTAATGCAGTAGAGGCATCTACAATTGTTAGTTCATTCACGGGAGCCACTGCTTGTTGCGTAGCATCCATCTTGATAATTTCCATACGGTCACGCGATTTCACGCGCACTTGCATAGACGGGTCAACATATTTACTGTCTTTTCGTTCGCGCATAGTCAACGCAATAGCCGCAATGATCGCTACTAGTAGTAGCACTGCCGCAATTTCCAAGGGATAGAGATACTGGGTGTACATCAGTTTTCCCAGCTCTTTGGTGTTGGCTACTTGGCCTGCAATCGCAGCAGCGCTTTTTGGTTCTTCGGTCAAGCGGAAGCCACCCATCAGCACCAAGGCCATTTCAATGGCTATCACGGCACCTACCGTTGCTGCCAAAGGAAAATGCTTCCAAAAACCTTGGCGCAGACTGTCGGTATTGATGTCAAGCATCATCACTACGAATAAGAACAGCACCATCACTGCGCCGACGTAAACGAGCACTAAGGTGATAGCCAAAAATTCAGCTTTCAGCAACACCCACACGGCAGCAGCTTGAAAGAAAGCCAATACTAAATAAAGTGCAGCGTGTACTGGGCTGCGGGCGGTGATCACTTTAAACGCTGCAAACAGCAACACAAAAGAAAAGAAATAGAAAAAACCTGTTTTGATATCCATTTTTTATTTTTTACCAAGATAGGTTATTTATATTTAGCATCAGCTGCTTTACTGGCTGCAATTTCTTTTTCATAGCGATCACCTACAGCCAGCAACATGTCTTTGGTGAAGTACAAATCACCGCGCTTTTCCCCGTGGTATTCCAAAATGTGTGTTTCGACGATAGAGTCCACAGGGCAACTTTCTTCACAGAAGCCACAGAAAATGCATTTGGTCAAATCAATATCGTAGCGCGTCGTGCGGCGGCTGCCATCATCACGCACCTCGCTCTCAATAGTGATGGCCATCGCGGGGCACACTGCCTCGCACAGTTTACAAGCAATACAACGCTCCTCGCCGTTTTCATAGCGGCGCAAAGCGTGCAGGCCACGAAAACGTGGTGATTGTGGTGTTTTTTCTTCTGGGAATTGCACCGTGATTTTGCGACGGAAAGCGTGTTTGCCAGTCATGGCAAAACCTTTGAACAATTCAAGCAGAAGAAAACTGCTCAAAAAATCTTTGAGTGAAAAGGCTGGAGAGGCCAGTGTAGTCATATCAAGCTCTCTTTATTTCCAAATATTCCAAGGAGACAGCAACCAGCCGCCTACTACAACCAACCAGATCAAGGTAATGGGAATAAAAATCTTCCAACCCAAACGCATGATCTGGTCATAACGAAAACGTGGAAAGGTTGCGCGAACCCATATAAATAGGGTGACGACGACGAAGGTTTTAATGCCCAGCCAAATCCACCCAGATATCCAAGTGAAAGGTGCCATCTCTACTGGCGCATACCAACCACCCAAAAACATGATGGAGGCCATACACGATATCAAAATCATGTTGGCATACTCAGCCAAGAAGAACATGGCAAACGCCATGCCTGAATATTCCACCATGTGCCCCGCCACGATTTCCGACTCGCCCTCAACCACGTCAAACGGGTGGCGGTTGGTCTCTGCGATGCCCGAGATGATGTACACCACAAAAATGGGTAACAGCGGCAACCAGTTCCACGACAAGAAATTCAATCCTGCAGCTGCAAAATACCCCTTGCCCTGACCTACAACGATGTCTGTCATATTGAGCGACGCAGACACCATAAGCACTACCACAAGACAAAAGCCCATAGAAATTTCATAACTCACCATTTGTGCCGATGCTCGCAGTGCACCTAAAAAAGCGTACTTCGAATTAGACGCCCAGCCGGCGATGATGACACCGTAGACTTCCATCGACGTGATGGCCATGATAAACAGCAAACCAGCGTTGATATTGGCCAATGCCACGTCAGGGCCAAATGGCACTACAGCCCACGCTGCAAGCGCAGGCATGATGGTCATGATAGGGCCAATAAAGAACAGGCTTTTGTTAGCTGCTGCGGGAACAATAATTTCCTTGGTCAACAGCTTGAGTGCGTCAGCAATGGGTTGCAGCAAACCTAATGGACCGACACGGTTAGGCCCAATGCGGATTTGCATCCAACCGATAGCCTTGCGCTCCCAGAGCGTCAGATAGGCTACCAAACCCATAATCGGTAGCACCACACAAATGATCTTCACCAAATTCCACAATACAGGCCAAGCCATATTGCCCCACCAAGGCGCGGCGATCAAACCTTGGCCAAAGCCATGTAAAGCATCGATCATGCCGCTATCCCTTCGGCTTCAACAGGCGTGAGGCGCGCGTTGATTTTAGCGTCGGTAGTTAACTGCAATGAAGGTGCGCGACGCACTATGCTGTCGAGCTGGTAAATATTGACAGTGGCAGGCTCTGCGGCAGACACATCCAAACAAATTGCCGTCTTAGTTGCGTTGCTGAGTTGATCAGCGACTAGTATCTCGGTGTCCACGTTGATGATTTTAGCTAACACGTCTTGAGAAGACTCAAAGTCAAAACCTGCAACACCCAACATATTGCCCAATACGCGCAGCACTTTCCAAGCCGGGCGTGTTTCGCCTAGTGGCCTTACAACACCGTGGAAGCTTTGTATGTGACCTTCAGCATTGATGAACGTCCCTGCGGTTTCGGTAAACGGTGCAATGGGCAGCAATACATCGCTGCAGTCCATGTTGGCTTTAAACGGGCTGAGCGTGACAACCATATCGGCTTTAATGTCAAGGCAACTAGCACTGTCGAACTTAGGCTCCGTATTCAAAAGAATAGCAGCGCGCAAACCACCAGCCAGCATTTGTGCTGCAGTTTTGCCGTCTTTGAGTGGCTGCGCGCCCACCAGTTGCGCGCCAACAGTATTGGCCGCTTCGGTAAGATAACCCACCGTCGCTCCAGTGTGCTCACCAATCCAATTCGCCAATGCCAGCAGCGATGATGCATTGGCATGGTGAGCCGCAGCGTTTCCTAGCAACACGGCCTTGCGCTCACCGCCCAGCAAAGATTTGGCCACCGCTTTAGCGGTATCAGTAACATTACCAGCTGCAGGGGCAGGTACACCCTTGTCAGCAGCAATGGCAGCCGCCACATCTGCCAACGCTTGCGCCCACTGTGCAGCGGGAACAGTAATGCTAGTGGATACTGGCATAGCCCAATCGTACACTACAGAATTGATAGCTGCTACAGCACATCCTTTGCGGGTCGCTTGGCGAATACGCTGTGCAAACAAAGGATGATCTTTACGAACATTGCTGCCTATTATTAATACACGCTGCAATGTAGACAGCGATGCAATTGACGTGCCCAAATAACGCACGCCCTCAAATGCAGGCAATTCTGCGCTGCGCAAGCGGTAGTCAATGTTGTCACTACCCAAACCACGCACCAATGCGCTGGTGAGGTACAGCTCTTCGAGTGTGCTGTGCGGGCTGACCAGCGCACCAATTGACGAGGCACTGTGGTCAGCTTTGATTTGCTTTAAACCGTTGGCCACATACTCTAGCGCGGTTTGCCAATCAACTTCGCTCCATACACCGTCTTGTTTAAGCATCGGCTTGGTCAAGCGATCTGGGCCGTTCAAGGCTTCGTAACTAAAGCGGTCACGGTCTGCAATCCAGCATTCATTAACTGCTTCGTTCTCTAACGGCACAACACGCATTACTTGATTAGCCTTGACTTGCACAATCAAGTTAGCACCAGTGGAGTCATGTGGGCTAATCGACTTACGACGACCTAGCTCCCAAGTGCGGGCACTGTAGCGAAACGGCTTACTGGTCAACGCGCCCACGGGGCAAATATCGATCATGTTGCCAGACAGCTCAGAGTCCACCGTATCACCCACTACCGTGGTGATTTCAGCATGCTCACCGCGGTGCACCATGCCCAGCTCCATAATGCCGGCAACTTCTTGGCCAAAACGTACACAACGCGTGCAATGGATGCAGCGTGTCATCTCTTGCATACTGATCAGCGGACCAACATCTTTTACTGCCACGGTGCGTTTTTCTTCTTCATAACGCGAACCATTGCCGCCATAACCCACAGCCAAGTCTTGCAACTGGCACTCGCCGCCTTGATCGCAAATGGGACAATCTAACGGATGGTTAATCAGCAAAAATTCCATCACCGACTTTTGCGCCTTGATAGCCTTGTCACTCTTGGTGCGTACGATCATGCCTTGGCTTACAGGCGTGGCACAGGCTGGCATCGGCTTGGGCATCTTCTCCACGTCTACCAAGCACATGCGGCAATTGGCGGCAATGCTGAGTTTTTTGTGATAGCAAAAATGCGGAATATACGTTCCCGCTTTGTCAGCTGCTTGAATAATCATGCTGCCTTCAAGCGCTTCGATTTTTTGACCGTCTAGTTCAATTTCAACCATATTCTTTTCTCGGTGTCGGTCGTTCAAATTAGTACAGAATTACGCGGCTACAGCGGCAGTAGTTTGTGCGCTGTCGATCTTGGCTTGGAACTCATGCGCGAAATGTTTGATCATGGCACGCACAGGCATGGCTGCGGCGTCACCCAGCGCGCAAATGGTGCGACCTTGGATGTTGTCGGCCACAGAGTTAAGCAAGTCCATATCGTTTGCACGGCCTTGGCCATTGTCAATCCGCTCCACCATGCGCCATAGCCAACCTGTGCCCTCACGGCAAGGGGTGCATTGACCGCACGACTCGTGCATATAAAAGTAGCTCAAGCGCTTGAGGCTTTCAACCATGCAGCGCGTGTCGTCCATTACGATCACCGCGCCTGATCCCAACATAGAACCCGCTTTAGCAATCGAGTCGTAGTCCATCGTGCACTGCATCATGATGTCGGCTGGTAGTACAGGCGAAGATGAGCCACCGGGGATCACTGCCTTCAAAGTGCGGCCTTTGCGCATACCGCCTGCAAGTTCGAGCAGCATGCTAAACGGCGTACCGAGTGGTACTTCATAGTTACCAGGCAACTCCACATCACCCGACACTGA
>JANLPQ010000046.1:0-47033 GCA_031367325.1 Polaromonas sp.
GGTTCGGGTGGCGATAGGGCTACGCCACAGCTGGGCGCGTTCTAGTACAACGAGCCAATCAACGCGGAAAAAACGCTTCAAGAAGCACTTCAAACGCCATTTTTAACAGCAAAACAGCCCACTAACCCAAGTAAATCCTGCTCAACCAGCTATGAAATCAGTAGTAACGCTGAATCAACACCTGTGACACAAGCCATAGTTCTAAGCCACCGTCAATCGCCACAAAGTCGTCACCTCTTTAGATCGCGCCGCATGCAGTGGGTCGCTGGCGTCGAGCGCCTTGGGGTGCTGCGGCTTGGTTTGCAGGCGGGCGACTACTTTTAAACCTGCGCCGTCGATAGCGGCCAACAAAGCGTCGCGCGTGCGCAAACCCAGATGTTCGGCGATGTCGGACAAAATCAGCCAACCTTCCCCGCCTTTGGCCAAGTGCGCTGGCAAGCCTTTTAAAAAGCCCAGCAGCATCTGGCTGTCTTCGTCGTACACCGCGTGTTCGATGGGTGAGCCGGGGCGGGCGGGTAGCCAGGGTGGGTTGCAAACAATGAGGTGCGCTTTGCCTGCCGGGAACATATCGGCTTGCACTACTTGCACCAGGTCGCTTACGTCTAGGCGCTGTAAGTTGTCGCGTGCGCAGGCTAGGGCGCGGGGGTCTTGGTCGGTGGCAATAATGTGTTGCAGCCCGCGCCGGGCTAGCATGGCGGCCAGCACGCCGGTGCCGGTGCCAATGTCCCAGGCAATCAAGTCGTTTTTAGACGCCGCCGATACCGGCAGCGGGGCTTTGGCCACCAAGCCCACGTATTCGCCCCGCACGGGAGAGAACACGCCGTAATGCGGGTGAATGCGGTCGTAAATGTCTACGCCGTCGCTGCTAACTTGGCCTAGCGCGGACACCTCGACGCCTTTTTTGCGCCACTCGTGGGTGCTGGTCATGCCCAGCAACTCGCGCAGGCTGGTGACGTGGGTGACAGCGCCTTTACTTTGCACAATGATTTTTTGCTCAAACTTGCTCAGTTTGGCGGGCTTTGCAGGCTCGTCGAAGGTCTCGATAAACGGCGCGGCGGTGGGTTCATCGGTAGGTTTGGGCAGCATGCCTGCGGCTTGCTTTTGGGCCACTAGCCTTGCCTGCGCGGTGGCCATGGTGGTAGCGTCCAGTGCGCCCCATACCTCGGCGCAGGCTAGCTGCACATCGGGCGCGCGGCGCAGGGTGATTTGGTAGGCCTCGTCTAGTGGCACCAGCACCATGCCCAACACGCGGGCGCGCTGCGACTGCAGCAGGCGGTGGTGGTGAAACGACTCTGCGGCCAGAGCTTGGGCGGGGGTGGCGTTGGCAGCAGGCTTTGCTAGCGGGCCAGCATTTTTACCCGTTTCAGGCTGCGCGGCCTGCTCAAGAGGGGTTGTACTGGTTGCCATGGCTGCATGGCGCTGTTTGGTGGCCAGCCTGGCCGACTGTTTGTCGGCCTTGAACTTTTGCCGCTCGGGCAACCTGTCGGTGCGCCGGGCTAAGGCTTGTAGCAGCATGCGCGCATTTTGAAAATCACCTTCCCACAGCAGGCCCACGCCCTCGCAGGCCAGGCGATAGGCGGTGTCGGCGTTCATCGTGTCGTCGGCCAGCACCACGCGCTTGGGTGCGGGCATGCCCCGCTCAGAATGCCACTGCACGGTGTGCGTTTGGTCGCCCTCTGTCCAGGTGATGGTGGGTGGGGCGGTGCTGGCAGTAGATGTTGCGGCAGGCGTGGAAGGGGCGGTAGTCATGGGGGTAGGGCGCGCAGGGGCAGGGTGGCAAATAAAAAGTGTGCATATGTGTTTTAACAGATCAAAACCCCGCTGGGCAATAAACCTTTAAAAGGTTTCTACAATGCAATGGAAAAGTTTAATAAGTTTTATCAACCATCCCACTAGCCAACTGAAGGAAGCCACCATGGAACATACCCTGCCCGCATTACCCTACGCACCCACCGCGCTCGTGCCGCATTACAGCGCCGAGGCTTTTGAATACCACCACGGCAAGCACCATAACGCGTATGTGGTCAACCTGAACAACCTGCAAAAAGGCACCGAATTTGAAGCCATGACCCTAGAAGAGATTGTCAAAAAATCTTCTGGCGGCGTGTACAACAATGCAGCCCAAGTTTGGAACCACACCTTCTTTTGGAGCTGCATGAAGCCCCAAGGCGGCGGCGAGCCTACCGGCGCGCTGGCCACTGCCATCAATGCCAAGTTTGGCAGCTACGCAGCGTTCAAAGAAGCCTTCGTCAAAAGCGCCGTCGGCAACTTTGGCTCTGGCTGGACCTGGCTGGTGAAAAAAGCCGACGGCAGCGTAGACATTGTCAACACCGGTCCCGCAGGCACGCCCTTGACCACTGCCGACAAAGCCCTGTTGACCGTAGACGTGTGGGAGCATGCCTACTACATCGACTACCGCAACGCGCGGCCCAAGTTTGTCGAGACCTTTTTCAGCAACTTGGTCAACTGGGATTTTGCAGCGAAGAATTTTGCTTAAATCTTCAAGCTGACTTAAAGCAAAAAGCCGACGCATGCGTCGGCTTTTTTTATGCAATAAATGATGTCCGGCTCTATTTGTAACGTCTCATAAACCATCTATGCCCCACTTGCCCAAGCGGTTATTTTCGTTCAGGTCACCTACATTGGCAATTTCAGTTTCACCAGGAATTTCTTTAGCAGCCGCGCTGACCAGCCGATAAGCAAACAACCCAATGGCTGCAATACAAACCAAGCCTGATACCCAAATAAAAGTCAGCATATAAAGCTCCTTGATTACCAACAACTATTTAATCATTTTTTAAGCTACGCGGCAATATTTCTAAAGGCTTTGCAAGTTTTTAATCCGTGTAGTTTTGTATCAAAAGGTTTGTGCTTCAACCGGCAGCGCCAACACCAATTGCGCCCACTGCGGCAGGGGTGTATGTAGTATCTGTGTACTTTGCTGCTGGCACACGGCCACCAGCGCATGCGTGCCGGGTGCTGCGTCGCAGCTGTCATACAGCAGGGCTACGTCTGCCATGCGCACGGCTTGGGCCAGCAGCGACAGGGTGCGTGGGTAGCGCGCCAAGATGCGCTCTTTGGGCACGCTGTGGCCGCCTTCGCGTACGCGCTGCTTAACACGGGCTACCAATCGCTCGGGTTGGTCTATCGCCACTACCAGCAGCATGACCAAAAACCCGCGCGCCTGCGCTTGCGCGATAAGCTGCAGCTTTGACGCATGCGAGAACACGGTTTCGCTGACAAAACTTTTACCCTGCACCAACAGTTGTGCGCGGCGCGTGTCGGCCCAGTCGCGTGCGGCGGCAGACCGCTGCACGGGGTCTGCTATGTCTTGTAGATGTTTGGCCTCAAACAGATCGGCGTTGACAAACTCGGCGCTGGCTGGAATTTGCCCGGCTTGCTTGAGGGCTTGGTACAGCGTAGATTTGCCTGCACCGTTGGGCCCGGCTAGCAGGTAGAAGACAGGTTGGGGAGATGCCATCAGTGTGCTAGGAGTGCGCCCTCAGTGTGCCATCAGGTGCGCGGCGGCAGTGGCTGAGGCAACTGTGTTTGGCGCATCAGGCCTTGAGTGCTTGCTTGGGGTGCGCGTTTTGCGCGATCACGTGGCGCACGTGCTGGGCCAGCGCCCCGCTGGCGCTGAACTCGGTGAACTGCGCTACCAGGGCGTTGGCTTGGCTGGGGGCGCGGGCTGTTGTAGTGCGCGCAGGGTTGCTGTAGGCCTTGTCTTGCTGCAAGCCTAATGCATCAGCCGCCTCACGCGTGGTCAGTCCGCCGTCTTCAACCGCTTTACCCAGCAAGGCCCAGTACTCAATTTGGCCTGCGGTTGAGCGGCGCAAGGTTTGCGCGGCGTGCTTGGCCTCGGTCACCAGTGCACTGGACAATTTGACCGAACTGAAGGCCGGCGACACGGATGCAGATGCAGAAGGTAAGACAGACATACAAACTCCTAGCTCAATGATGCCAAATTATCGCATAAAGTGGCAAATTGCGCCATTTTGCATTTTCTGATCATATTTAAGTACCCATGCATCCCAGCAAAGCTAATAGAGCCTACTTTGTAGCGGTTACAGCCCAAGCAAAGCTTTGGCCCGCAGCAGCTCATTGCCGCTGAACTGCTGGTTGATATACAAGGCGATGGCGTCGCTGCGTTGCGGGTCGGATAGCTCGGGGGCGCTGCGTAGCTGCGCTATGCGACTACGCGCCGCGCCAACCCGTTGCTCCCATTCTTGCCATTGTGCTTGGTGCGCGGCCACGCGCTGGGCAGCATCGGGCAGAGCGATGGGGCCGGTGGGTTGTGCCACTGGCGTGGTGGCCGTGGTGGGCAAGCCGCTGTTGGCTTGCGCAATCATTTGGCGCAACGCGTTTTCCTCGTCGGCGTAAAACGCTTGCGCCCATGCAGCGCCTAGTAATTGGCGGCGGACTAAGCTGCGTTCTGTCAAAGCGGGGCTCCAAGTTTCGCGGCGCTGCATGTCTACTTGGGTGGCCCAGCGCTGCTGCTGCAAGCGCAGATAGCTGTCCCACACCGCCATGATCTGCTGGGCCGCCGCTGCGCCATGAGCGGCCTGCACTAGCTGGCGTATGCGGGTGGCCACCGCATTCAAGTCTTGTTCGCCTTGCAGCAGCAGAAAATAATCAAACCGCCTGCGCAGCGCCATGTTGGGTTGGGGCTGACCATCGGGGCCGACGCCCCAGTCGCCGTCTAGCTGGGTGCTGGCTAACGAATTGGTTGCGGGCGGCTGCGCTGCGCTGCTGGCCGCAAGGTTGGTTTGTGCATCAGCGCCATGCCCGCCAACCGCCAGCAGGCTAGGCGGGTGCGGCAGTTGTAACCCTACTTGGCCTGCCGTTTTATCAACCGCGCGGTCAGGCGCACCCAGTGGTCCAAACGCAAAATACACAAGCCCCGCTAAGGCAGTAATCACTACAAAAATAATAGCTGTTTGAGCAGGATTTACTTGGGTTTGCGTGCTATTTCTATTAAAAATAGTCACAAACCAAGGGTTTTAAGGCGGTTGGCTTGCGCGCGGTACATAGCCACGGGGTCGGGTGTGAACAGGCCGCGCAAACCAAAGGCTTGGTTCACTTCGTCCAAGTGGTTCCACGGGTAGTCGTCGCGCAATACTTTGCCCCAATGGCTAGAGCAGCGGCCCACCAAACCATCGTTTTGCTCAAACCCAAAAAACAAAGCACCGGTGCCCAGCACCACATCGCTAATGTCCCATGCATTGGTCAGCACGGAAGTGCCGCCGTAGGAGTAGTAGCGCACACCATTGACTACCTCAGCGCCTTGCCCGCACGCGCTGGTGGGCGCACCCTGCGGAAAGCGGCGGTTAAAGTCGGCCGCACCTGCCGTGCCTAGCGACTGCAGCGCGGCGAAGGCATTTTGCGGGTTGTCTGCGTTGTTGCCCGACAGGAAGGCTATAAGCTTGGACAACCCGTTGACCAATGTGTTGGCTAAACCCGTGGCGTGGGTGGCGTCGGCAATGCCCGCAATGCCGTCGGCTGTTTTGCTACCGGCATGTGGCGTGCCCACGCTGGTCACACTGGCTACCAAATCAGGTGCCACCGCCGCCACGTAGCGAATGGTGTTGCCGCCATGGCTGTGGCCAATCAGATTAAATTTGGTGTAGCCGTACTGGGCTTTCAACGCCTGCAATTGCTTAAGCAATTGCTCGCCGCGCACCTCGGTGCTGTTGGACTGCGACACCTCGGGTGTAAACACCGTGGCACCCCCACTGCGCAGTGCGCTGGGAATGCCATAAAAATAGTTGATAGGGCCAATAGCGTCAAAGCCTAGAAGACCATGCACCAGCACCACGGGGTATTGAGTTTTAGCGTAGCTGTCGGTGGCTTGGGCAGCGCTGTGGCTGCCTAAAACTAAAGCGAGGCTCGCTGCAATAACAAAGCCCCAAGTAGCGGTAAAGCGTTTCATTGTGTCTCCCAGATTTTTTGAACTTGGCAAATCGTGGCCACCGCTGGCTTTTTTGCTGGTCGTATTTTTAAGCACGACCGTTCTTTTTATCTCTGGGACAAACCCTTGGCAGGGTTTATGGCTAGTGGCTAGCCTTTGGTTTTTTCAAATTCTTGCAAATACGCCACTAAAGACTGCACACCTTCCAGCGGCATAGCGTTGTACAGGCTGGCGCGCATGCCGCCTGCGACACGATGGCCTTTAAGTTGCAGCAGACCACGCGCGTCGGCGCCTTGCAGGAAGGCGGCATTTAGGCTGTCGTCTTTTAAGAAAAAGGTCACATTCATCCGTGATCGGCAATCTTTGGCTACTTTGGTAACGTAGAAGTTACTGGCGTCTAGCGCGCTGTAGAGCAGGGCGGCTTTGGCGATGTTGCATTGCTCCATGGCGGGCACGCCGCCTTGGGCTTTGAGCCACTGGAACACCAGGCCCGCAATGTAGATGGCGTACGTGGGCGGTGTGTTGTACATCGAGTCGCTAGCTGCTTGTACGGCGTAGTTAAATACATCGGGCGTGTAGGCAGCGGCTTGGCCAATCAGGTCCTCACGCACGATGACAATTGTCAGGCCTGCGGGACCAATGTTCTTTTGTGCGCCACCAAAAACTAGGCCGAACTTCGACACATCCAGCGGGCGCGACAGAATCGTAGACGACACGTCGCCTACTAAAAATGGCGTATCGGCAGCGGCACTTACACCTAGGTCGGGCACCCCTTGAAATTCCACACCACCAATCGTCTCGTTCATGCACACATGCACATAAGCCGCTTGCGGGTTGATCTGCCAGTCTGCACGCGCGGGAATGGTGGTAAAGCCCGTATCCTTTGCGCTGGCAGCTATATTAACCGTAGCAAATTTAGCAGCTTCTGCAGCTGATTTTTGCGACCATTCGCCCGTGACCACAAAGTCAATAGCCGTTTTACCGCGCAGCATATTCATCGGCACGATGGCGTTTTCGCCCAAGCCGCCGCCTTGTAAAAAGATGATTTTGTAGTTGGCAGGTACATTCAGCAGCTCGCGCAGGTCGGCCACACATTGCTCGTAAATGCTGATAAATTCTTTGCCCCGGTGGCTCATTTCCATCACCGACATGCCTGTGCCGTGCCAGTCCAGCATCTCGGCGGCGGCGGTGCGCAGTACTGGCTCGGGCAGCATGGCCGGGCCGGCGCTGAAGTTAAAAACACGTTTCATGGCAAAAATCCCCACAGCGGGCTAACATCGCCCGAATTCAACGAAGCACAACAAAATCTAACGAAAAAAGCCCTGAATTCACAGGAACTCAGGGCTTCATATCGTGGCGGAGAAGGCGGGATTCGAACCCGCGGAAAGTTTTACCCTTCGCACGCTTTCCAGGCGTGTGACTTAAACCGCTCATCCACCTCTCCTAGCAGTTGATATTGTAGCGCAGGTGATTGCGGGCAACAGCTGCGGCGCTGGGCGCTGGGGTGTTGCACGCGGTGATGTGCTATAAATTAAATAGCTGCTTGAGCAGGATCTACGGCTTTAAAAGCATAAAACGATGTAAAAATAGGGCCTACAAGAGGTGTTTTTACTTGACCGGGAGGGTTGCTCGGCGTGCATATTGCACAACTATTTAGGTAAAACAGTTTAACTAGCAGGCTTTATGTAGTCCTCAACATGGATTATGCATTTTTTGCATAAATAAGGGTTTGTATTTATAGGGTTATCCCTTAATCTACGGGTATGGCGCAAACCGCGCTAATCCGTCAAAAAGGACTGCACCATGACCCGTTTAACCCACATCTTCGCAACATTGTTTGCTTCTAACCGTCTTGCACCCGCGTACGCTGCTCGCGCCTTGCTAGAACGCTCAACCCACGCGCGTGGCCAAAGCGCCTACGAAGCCGCCATGCTGCGTGCTAATGCGCAGGCTGTGCTGAGCGTGCTGCGTTAACTTTTTCTTAGCTTGTGATAGCGGATAGCGCTATCTCACCAGCCACAGACTAAGCTACAAAAAATACTTTAACCCAGTCAAGAAATTGGGTAGCAAGAGCCCCTTCAAATCAATTGAATCCGCTTGACGTGCGTGGCGCAAAAGGCACAATGGTGTAATCGAAATAGCAATACGGTAAAACTTATTTGCGGTTTGTAGTTTGCATGGTTGCTTGCCACCTAAGCAGGCTCTAAAATGATAGCACTTGTAACAATACATCGGCATCCATGTCCAGCTCCCCTATTTTTGCTGACAGTGCAACACAAGCCACAGACTTGGACTTAGCGACAAGCTTTGAGGTAACTGCGCCTGCTGGCCCGGACGGCATGCGCCCCAAAGGCTTTGAAGAAACCCAGCCGCTGAACTGGGAGCAAGATGTTTTAAAGCCCGACTACAACGAAGTGATTGCTGCTATGGCTGTGGGCGAGGCTTGGGGCGGCGAAGACTACACCAACCGCAAACGCGTGTTGGTGGTTGACGACGACACTGCTGCCAGGCTGTACCTGCGCGCACGACTGTCGTTGATTGAAGGTGTTGACGTGTACGAGGCCAGTAGCGGCGACGAGGCCGTGGCTATCACACTAAGCACACCATTTGACGGCGTGCTGCTAGACGTCAACATGATGGGCCTGGACGGCTATGAGGTGTGCCGCTCGATCAAACGGCACAGCCGCACCAAGGGCCAAAAGCCTCCTAAAATCTACATTGTTACCAGCCGTACTGGTCTAGTGGAGCGTATGCGAGCTAGCCTGGCGGGTGCAGATGCATTTCTATCCAAGCCACCACATCCGGGCCAGTTGTCGGTACTGCTCGAGTCGCTGTAAGTGGTGACAAGCTAATTTTGGGCAGCAGACAATGCAGTGCGCACAGCCTGACCGCGTACTAAGAATCCTTGCAATTTAGTTTGGTACTAAGACGCTCACGTTTTACACGTATCATTGTGTGTAATGCAAAGAATACTGATTAGAGTTACCGGTTTTACCAACGTGGAGCGCCACGCACTGAACACCATGTTCAGGCTGTCGCAAGACCCCACATCAGCCCGTACTGTGAGCTACGAGCCTTGGGAAGAGGGTTACCCTGACCCACCTAGGATGGCGCTGGTAGACGGTGCCAGTGGGGGCGCTGCCCAAGAGCTGTCTGAGCTTCACCACGAGCCCGATGTAGGCCTGATTTGGGTTGGCATGGTGACACCCGCCAAAGCGTGGCGCACCTTCCAAAGACCCCTGCGTTGGCCCGATGTGCTGACCGCTATGGATATGTATTTTGCGGGTAACTAGAGCTGCCTGGATTTTCAATTGATAAGCCAGAACTTGGTTTATCAATTAAATACCAAACATCTCCGCCAGTGCCAATTTATACGCTGGCTGGCCTACCGAATTAGTGTTGTGATGCGAGCCACCTTCTACCAATACAAAGCGCTTGGGTTGCGCGGCAGCGTCAAACAGTTTGCGCCCTAAGTCAGGTTTGATCAGGCTGTCGTCGCTGCCATGCACTACCAGCAAAGGCGACCCAATGCTGGCTACTTTTTTGACTGAATCAAAGCGCTGCGTAATCAGCGTGCTAAAGGGCAGCCAGCCCCAGCGCATGGTGGCCGCCACATCGGGGATAGAGGTAAACGTACCCTCCACAATAGTGCCTTTTTCATCCGTCACTTTGCTGGCCAGCTCTATAGCGATAGCGCCGCCTAAGGAATGGCCAAAGATATAACGCGGCTGGTTAGGGTAGGCTGTGGCTACCCATTGCCAAGCGGCCAGCGCGTCCTCGTAGGCCATTTTTTCGGACGGCACCTCGGCAGATGTTTTGCCAAAGCCCCGGTAGTCCACCGCCACTACAGTAAAGCCCAGCTCTTGCATGCGTTGTATGCGGTAGGTGCTGCCGGCGACGTTCCATCGTGCGCCATGCAGGTACAACATGACAGGTGCGTCGGCGCGAGGTGAAGGGTTGATCAGCGTGTGCAGCTTCACACTTTGGCCAGTGACTTTGGAGTCGTAGTTGACCCACGCTTCTTGCAAGCTGCCAGCGGCGGTGGCGCTATCGCCCCAACTGCGGTCGCTGGGGTTAAAAATCCATTGGCCTTGCTTGGTGTCTAGCGCGGCGCAGCCTGCCAAGGCGCTGGCAGTCACGATGACACTGGCCAGTAATTTCCAAGAAAATCGTATCGCCATAGTGTGCAGTATCGTTGTAGGACAAAAGACTGAGATACTACTATTGTGCCGTGGTTCCCTTAAACTTCGCTTAGCTATGACTAGAAATCTATTCACCCAACCTGTCCCTGCTGCCATGGCTATTGCCACTTTGGCGCTGTTAGCTGCCTGTAACTCTGCACCGCCCGCTAACGCACCGCCCACCGTGGCCAGTGTCGATGTGGCCCGCTACCTAGGCACTTGGGCGCAACAAGGCATGGTGCCCAACAAATTTCAAAAAATGTGCACCAGCAACACCCGCGCCACCTACGCCAAAGACGGCGATGGCCTCACGGTGCTAAACCAGTGCGTGGATGCCAACGGCAAATCCGTCGAGGCCAAAGGTGTGGCCAAAATTGTGGAAGGCAGCAACAACGCCAAGCTTAAAGTCAGCTTCTTTCGCCCGTTCTACGGCGACTATTGGATCTTGGCACTAGACCCCGACTACCAATGGGTGCTGGTAGGCGACCCCGCGCGCGAGAACGGCTGGGTACTGTCGCGCGCAGCCAAGCTGGACGATGCAACGTACAACGCTATTTTGGACAAGGCTGTTGCGCTGGGCTACGACAAGGCGCGGTTTGTACGCAGCGTCAACAACTAAGCCCTTATCCTAGCGGTCGCGCGGCTCGCCCTCAGGCTCTCGCATTATCACGCGCTCAATTGCTTGCATGGTCGGTTGTTGATCGCAAATCACGCGACAGCTACAACGCACCTACAGCTTTAATTCAAAAAATTGTATGGCCAGCGTGGGACCACAATAATAAGGCGCAATCGGCGTAAAACCCAGCCGCAGGTACAGGCCATGCGAAGCTACTGTCTGCGGCACCGTGTCTAATACCAAGCGCTGGTAGCCGAGCTGGCGAGTGGTATCGATAACATTGTGCATCAATTCGTCGCCCCAGTGACACCCCCTGTACGCAGGTTGCACATACAGGCGCTTGACTTCTGCCGTGGTGCTATCAAAACGCTTAAAACCCACACAAGCAACCAACTGCAGCGCTTCTTGAACCACCCACAGCATGCCACTGGGCAAACAGTACTGGCTGTCAATTTGCGCCATCTCTTCGTCAAAATTTTGAAAGCTCATATCGATGTTGAGCCAGTCCGCGTATTCGCGGATAAGCGCGACCAAGGCTGCTTGGTCTGACGGGAACTGGGCTTCTCGGATTTGCATAAACCAAAGTGATTAATTTAATCCCACTAGCTTAGGGAGGCACGTTACAGTGGGCTGTGTACCATAGATTAGTCTACCGCCCACGCAAAAACAGCATGTCCAGTTCTTTCACGCTAATTTGCCGCCAAGTGGGCCTGCCGTGGTTGCACTGGTCGCTGCGGTCGGTGGCTTCCATTTGGCGTAGCAGGGCGTTCATCTCGGTAATGGTAAGTTGCCGGTTGGCGCGTACGGCACCGTGGCAGGCCATGGTGCTGAGTATTTCGTGCTGGGCGCGCTGTATCACGGTGCTGGCGTCGTGCTGGGCCAGCTCGGCCAGCACGCTGCGGGCCAGCTCGACCGGGTCGCCATGGGCTAGCGTGGTGGGCACGGCACGCACGGCCAGGGTTTTGGGGGAGAAGGCGGTGATGTCCAGGCCCAAGGTTTGCAGCACAGTCGTGCTGGCCTCGGCGGTGGCTACCTCGGTAGGGGTGGCGGCGAAGGTGGCGGGAATGAGCAGGGGCTGGCTGGCGATTTGCGCTGTGCCTTCTTGGTTTTGCTTGAGCTGTATTTGCGCTTTTAGCCGCTCGTACACAATGCGCTCGTGCGCGGCGTGCATGTCGACAATCACCAAGCCTTGGGCGTTTTCGGCCAAGATGTAGATGCCTTGTAGTTGCGCCAAGGCTTTGCCTAGCGGCCAAGTGTGGTGTGCAGCATCGTCATCCGTCCGGGTTGAGCCAGCCCCATTTTTTGAGAACCCTTCGGCAAGCCCAATATGATCGGACGTGTTTGATGCAGAAGTGGGTTGACCCCATGCTACTGACACATCCGACACCCTGTTGCCTATGCCATAAGCTGCCTCATATGCTCTAAAATTAATAGCTGCTTGAGCAGGATTTACTTGGGTTACAGGCTGATTTCTTGTATAAAAAGGGTCTGAAAACGCCTGTTGAGAGCCTGCAGACGCGTGCGGGCTGGTGATGCTGCCCAATGTTGCATCTAGCGCCACACCCGTTGCTGACCGCGGCACGGCCAGTGTGTTGCCCACGGCATGCCGTAGCGCTTGGTGTACCTCTCGGCTGTCTCTAAAGCGCACTTCAATTTTGGTGGGGTGCACGTTCACGTCCACCCGCGTGGGGTCGATCTGCATGAACAGCACATACACCGGCTGCCTGCCGCCGTGCAGCACGTCTTCGTACGCGCTGCGCGCGGCGTGCGTCAGCACTTTGTCGCGCACGTAGCGGCCATTGACGTAGGCAAACTGCTGGTCAGCGCGGCTGCGGGCAGCGTCAGGTATGCCTGCGTAGCCGTTTACGGTAATGCCTGTGCTACCGGTGTAGGCCACCTTCACGGCCTGCGCAATAAAGTCGTCGCCCAGCACGTCATTAATACGCTGCTCGGTGCTGCCAGCGCGCCATTGCTCTACCAGCTTGCCTTCGTGCCACACCGCAAAGCCTACATCGGGGCGGGCTAGGGCGTGGCGGCGCACGCTTTCCAGGCAGTGCGCCATTTCAGTAGCATCGGTTTTTAAAAACTTGCGCCGCGCAGGCGTGGCAAAAAACAGCTCTTTCACCTCGACTGTGGTGCCCTGTGCGCGGGCGGCTTGGCTTAGCTCGCCGGTTTGGCCGTGCAGCATCCACGCGGTTTTGTCTGCTGCTGTGCGCGACAGTACCGTGCAGTCGGCAATCGAATTAATGGCTGCTAGCGCCTCGCCGCGAAAGCCCATCGTGCCCACCGACTCTAAATCTTGCAGCGACGCAATCTTGCTGGTGGCATGGCGTTTAAGCGCCATGTGCAACTGGTCGCGCGGTATGCCCATGCCGTCGTCTTCCACCGCAATGGCGCGCACGCCGCCTGCTAAAAGCCGCAGCGTGATTTGCGTGGCTCCTGCATCCAGCGCGTTGTCCAGCAGCTCACGCACTACCGAGGCAGGGCGCTCTACTACTTCGCCCGCTGCAATCTGGCTGATTAGCTCGTCAGGCAGCTCGCGGATGGTGCGCGGCGTGGGGGAAGGGGTTAAAACTGCGTTCACGCAAGTATTGTAGGCCGCTGTGCTTTGCCCCTTAGTTAGCCACACGTCTAAACGCTTTCACACGCCCCCTACCTCACACATACCGCCCACGAACATCCCCATTGCCTACCCCCGCGCGCATTTCGTTCACATGCACCGGCTAGGTTGATTAACGCACCGGTGTAATTTTGTAAATCGCGTTGTTACGGTCAGCGCTCATGTAGATCGTGCCATCAACGCCCACTGCCACGCCTGTGGGTACGTTGGGCGGCGGCAAGCCTGGGCCAGCTTCTAAGCCGATGGGCAAGTTCTCGGCCACGGTTCTGCGCGTGCCGTTGGCAGGGTCAATCTCTACCAAGCGGCGTGCTGCTGCCTCAGCTACGATAAACGTGCCCCAAGGCGTTTGTGCCACACCCTCAGGCAGCACCAGCTTGTCGGCCACTACGGTTTTGTTGCCATCGGCCAGGTTGATGCGCGTTAAATTGCCCGCAGCTTCGGTCACGTACAGCGCGCCGTCTTGCCCTAAGGTCATTTGCACGGGCCCTTGCAAGCCCTTGGCGATCACTTTGCGGTCTTTAAAGTCAGCGCCGCTGGCCTGCGTTACTTCCCCTGTGGCAATCTCTGCAAATACCAAGCTGCCGTCTTTTAAAAATAGCGCATCCATGGGTGCTTTCAGCCCGTGCAGGGTTGTGGCGGTTTTGCGGGTAGCCCGGTCAATAATTTGCACCGATCCGGTAAACCACGACGACAGGGCAAAGTACTGCGCCGACAAGCCCACGGCAAACGGATATTCCATGTCAGACGCTTGCATGCGGAACACGTCTTTCACCTCACCCGTCTTCACATTCACCTCACGAAACGCAAATAAATCAGCCACCCACAGCGTGTCGCCGTCCAGCTTGATACCACCGGGCACCGACAGCTTGCCGCCCGTTAGCAAGCGCGTATCGCCTGTGGCAGGGTTAAACGATTCCACCGAGTTGTCGGCCATGTTCGATACATAAATGGTGCCGTCAGGCGCGATGGCCAGGTTGTCCAGCGCGGGTTTAAGCTGTTTGGCTACGGTCTTGCGGCCGGTGGCTAAATCTACCTTGCTCAGCTCGCCTGTTTTAGTGTCTACCGCCCACAGGTTGCCTTTGCCGTCGAGGTTAACCGCAGCGGGCGTTTTAAATTCGCTGTTGATGACGGTGATAGCACCATCTGCCGGGTTCATCTTGACGACTTGGCCTTTGAACCACAGCGGCCCATAAATCATGCCGTCTGGCCCGACCTCAAAACCATTAAAACCGCCCATGTCCTTGGCAATCAAACGCGGTGGTTTAGCCCCCGTTACGTCTATCTCGTGCATCGCGTCGCCCAGAAACACTTGCGACGCATAGAGTTTGCCGTTTTTTGGGTCAAACGCCAACGAATTAATGCCCGCTAGATCTTTGGCCAAAATTCGAATCGGGGCAGCATCGTTCTCGCGGTAACGCACGATGCCTTGTAGATACGAAGTCCAGGCCATCTCGCCTTTGGGGCCAATGGCAATGTCGTCTGCCTCGCCCTCAGGCGCGACGATTAGTACTTTGGCGGCGCCCGTGGTGCGGTCAACCTCCCACATGCTGCTGCCCAGCACGGTGCCTGCCAGCAAGCGCCCTTTGGCGTCGATAGCCAAGCCGTGCACACCGTGGAATGACGAAGGCGCTACCAGTGCCTGGGGAGCCGCCCAGGCCGTGGGCCGCGTAGCAGGTGTAGGGGGTGTGGTGGTGCAGGCACCCAAGCCCAAGATGACTGACAGCAACCCCAATTTGAAAATAGCTTTCATGTCTCTTTCCTTGTATTTTTTGAGAAAGTAATCGTAGCGCTTTTCAATCGAAAGCTTGTTACCTACGAGACATTGCAAAACAGTGCGTCACGATGTGATCGGGTGTGGTGCGCCGCAGTGCAGTGCCACAGGCGGAAGCTGGCTAATTTGCCCTGCCATAATCTCAGCCCATGGAACTCATTACTTATCTCCTGGACTTCATCTTGCACGTGGACGTGCACCTTAAAACCTTTGTCACTACCTACGGCGCCTGGGTGTATGTGCTGCTGTTTATCATTGTGTTTACCGAGACGGGCGTAGTCGTCATGCCGTTTTTACCCGGTGACTCGCTGCTGTTTATCACCGGTGCGCTGTGCGGTATCGGGCTGATCAGTTTGCCCATCGCCATTGGCATATTGCTGGCGGCGGCTATTTTGGGTGACCAGTGCAACTACAGCATTGGTCGCTATTTCGGACCCAAGGTATTCAAGTGGGAAGATTCTAAGTTTTTTAATAAAAAGGCCTTCGATAAAGCGCACAATTTTTATGAAACTTATGGCGGCGTGACGATTATCTTGGCGCGTTTTATGCCGTTTATTCGTACTTTTGTGCCCTTTGTAGCGGGCGTGGCCGAGATGACGCGAGGCAAGTTCACCATGTACAACGTAGTGGGTGCCGTGCTGTGGGTGGTGGGGCTGTGTCTGGCAGGGTACTTTTTTGGCAACTTGCCATGGGTGCAAGCCAATCTTTCCAAAATCATTTGGGCGCTGATCATCGTGCCAGGCTTAATTGCGCTGTTTGGCGCTTGGAAGGCTAGCCGGGCAGACGCGCCAGCTAAAGTTTGATCGTGCGCCACGCTATTAATTGCATAGCTGCTTGAGCAGGTTCTACGGACTAAACAGCATAAAACACTAATATTTTACGGCTCTTTAAGCCTTGCGACCCGCCACACTTTGCATTTGAATCAACGCCTTGAGCTGCCCACGCACCTCTGCCAGTTCGCGTTGCTGGGCTAGCATGATGCTGCGTGTTTCGCGTTGTTGTTGGATCAACTCCGTCACTTGGGTGCGTAATGATGAGATGTCCGTTAGCCGGTCCATCACCTCGGTTAGCACGCTCATGTATGCTGCTTGGCAGAGGCTTTTTGCAGCTTGGCAATCTCGCGCATAAAGGCCGTGTGCTCGGCGGTGTTGTCTTTCAGCTGGCTGCGCATGGCGTTAATGTCGCTATGAACGCGCTGGGTGCTTATGTCCAGCATTTGTATATCGTCTAAGGTCACGCCTGCGATGGCCGCGTCTACTGCGTCGCGCATGATCTCAGAGACATTGCGGCCAGACTTTTTGGCTTGCACAGTCAGCGCTTGTTTTTGCGCTGGCTCTAGGTAAACTTGGGTCAAAACCATGGAACTCATGCATAACCTCCTTCGATTTCTGGGTGATGGTGTATGCTAATATATATCAGCCTATGACAAGCGTCAAACGAAGGCGTGGAACAAACCGTAAAAAATGGCACCGTTGATTTCTACATCAAGAGATATTTAAGATTTACCCAGTATGTATTTGCCTGCACAATTTAAAGCTAAAGACCGCGCCCACGCGGCGGCCTTGGTACGTGACTATGCGTTTGCGTCGCTGATCTCCAGCGACGATGCGGGCGTGCCGTTTGTGACCCATTTGCCGCTGCATTTGATTGAAACAGGCGACCAATGGACCCTGCTGGGACACTGCGCTAAGCCCAACCCCCATTGGCGCTACCTGCAGGCCAGACCCCAAGCGGTGGCTACGTTTATGGGGCCGCATGCCTACATGTCGCCCAAGGTGTACCCAGACTTAGCGCGTGTACCTACGTGGAACTACCTTGCTGTGCACTGCGTGGTGACGGCGCGGATTATCGACGAGCCAACAGCCAAAGATGTGCTACTGAAAAAACTAATTGGCGACCATGAACCGCCGTACGTGCAGCAGTGGCGCGATTTAGGAGAGGAATATCAAAGCAAAATGCTCGCAGGCATCGTCGCGTTTGAGCTGACAGTAGACAAGATGGAATGCAAACTAAAAGTTAACCAGCATCGCCCTGAGGCGTACGCGGGCATGCGTGCTGCGTATGCGCAAGGCAACGAAAACGAGCGGGCGTTGGCAGCGTGGATGGACAGGCTGGGCATGCAATGCGTATAGGTTTTGGATTGATCGGTTTAATCGTAGTGCTAGGCATCGTAGCGGTGCTGTCTAAAAAGCAACTCGGCGCGGTCAGTAGTATCAAGGTACCAGAAGTGCCGGGCGCTGTTTTGGCAACGCCCGACCCTAATGCCACAGTTAAGCAGCAGTCACAACAGATTCAGCAGCAGTTTAAACAAGCTGCAGAATCTGCAATGCAACAAACGCGGCCAGAAGGCGATAACCCAGAGGCTAAATAGCCCTTTAGCCGCAGGACAACTTACCTGCCAATGGCTTCGTTGTCCTTGGAGCCTTTGTCAGCCGACGCGCTGCGGTTGCGCTTTTTGTAGTTGCGCTTGTTAGCTGGCTTGGTAGAAGCAGCAGGTCGGCCAATGGCTGAGCTGTCGCTGGTAGGGCCAGTTTTGGTGCCGCCAGCGCTGCTGTTATCCATGGTGCCCATGGGTGCTTTGCCTTTACCTGCTGCGCCAGAGGCACGGCCAATAGCCGCGTCGTCTGGTGTACCTGCTGTACCAGCGGCTGCGGATGGCGGGGCACTGTTGGTAGCTGGCGTGGTGGCAGGTGTGCTAGGTGCGCGTGCTGCGCCTGCGGCGCTGGATGCGTTGTTGCGGCCTGACACGGCGGCGTTGTCAGGTGTGGTTTGTGCGTTGGCCAAACCAGCGCCCAGCAGGGCGACAGCGCTGGCAACACAGGTGAGAATTTTCTTAACGTTCATAACAAAGTCCTAATGATGGTGAAAAGCAAAATGCAATGCTTGACCGGAAACTCCGGTTAAGGTCGAATTTACATCTAAGCTCTGGTAGAACACATCAGGTAATGACGTAGCCGCGGGTAGGAGGATATCCCGATACAGCCGTGTCAGTGGGCGCCACGATCGCGTTCAAGTTAAGTTTGCTTGAAGCCATGTAGGCTGTTTTTAAACAGGCACCGGCAGTAGGTTGCGGTGCGTGGGCCAACTAATTTAACTTGGAACGGCCCTGCATGTCTAGCAGTTGCAGGTATTTTTCACGAGCTGCTAGCGCTTGCAGGGCCTGAACGTACACCCGCCATATGCTCACTTCGCGGTAGGTGCGGTAGCTAGTAGCGACTTTACGGCCAACGAAACGCGCTCGCCGATGATAAGTTGTGCAGCCGAGTCGTAGTGGTAGAAACCGCTCAAGTCTGCAGTGTTGACAATGCGTGCATTTTTGTCAGCTTTGACCCATGCTGTCTGCGCGCTGGCGACGTTTTGGCCAAACCCAGTTCCATTCGTACCCCACTCCCCGAGTTGGATAATCACCACCGGCAGTGTGGGTGAACCGGCTTCAGCTCGGACATCGGCAATAAAGTTTTTCAGGTTCTTCTCGTACGTTTCCGCGTGGACTTTGTTAAAGCCATCGCTCTCGCCTTGAAACCAGATAAAGGCCGACCAGCGGCAGGCCCTGGCTGTGCAAGACGGATTAACGCTGGATGGCTTTTCTTTCAGCGACTTGATGCGGCTCTTCAGCTTGGCATAAAGGTCCTTTCCATTGGGTGCACCGCCCATACTTGGGCTGCGCCAGTCGTCATACAAGGAAGTGCCGCCGTAAGCCACCTTGATTACCGAGGTAGACGAGTACCCAGCTTTGTCAAGCGCCTGTCCAAACACTTGTTCAGGTCCAATAGGGCCACCGCAACGTACGTTGTCTGGAACTAATGCCTGCAAAGGCACCAGTGGACTTTCGTTCCACGAGCAGAACACTTTAGTGTTGGGGGTAGTCAAGTTGGCACCTACCAAACCGGAAGCTTTCAATCGAATTAACTCTGAGGACTCGTAAGCGGCCATAGGGTCGGAGTAGCCGTATCCGGCGTAGCCGCCGTTTGTATCTTTATGCCAGTAACGAATACGCTTAACCAAGCTAGCTTTGAGGTCAATGATCGATGTGTCCGCCAAGTCGGCCAGAATGTTTTGAAGTAGCTCGGTGTCAACATTGCCTTCCATGTTCGATTGTCCAGCTAGCAAAAACATGGGCAGCTCTTGGGTTAGCACGGCTTCGGAGCTCGTCACCGAGCCGGCACTGTTGGTCACCACAGCTGAATACTTGGCGTTGTGGTCAGCCGCCACTGCAGATTTAATGACCAGCGTAGCCGACGTGGCACCGGGCACCGTAGTGCCGTTGCGCCGCCACTGGTAGGTCAGTGGACCCCCGCCTGCAGCGGTAACACTGAACGATGCTGGCTGCAGTTCAGTGACTGTCAGGTTGGCAGGTTGCGCCGTGATCGTGGGTGCCGTGACCACCAAGGTCGGCGTCGAATCCGGTGTTGATGCCGAAGACGATGTGCTGTTGCCCGTGCCCTCGCTGTCATTGTCGCTGCCACCGCAGCCTACCAATGGCAGAACAACTAACGAAGCTGCCAGTCCAATGCGTTTGGTTAGCTGCATTGATCGGCTAAAAGTAGGCACTGCTTTTTTAAGGAATTTAAGATTTTTTTTCATAATGGCGATTAGGCAAATATCGGAGGTTTTCACAAGTTTTTTGAAAAATCTACAGACAGAAAAGCGCCCTAGTTAGATCGTGTTAACTTGGGGCTAGGGCGCTAATTACATTAATTACTACTTGGCAGTTTGTGCCTGTCGAACAGCGATAGGAACGTAGCCAACCTCTAAACCTGCAGGCGGCGTGATGATTAATTTAGGATCAATCGAAGCCAACTTTCCGGTTGTTGGTGGAGGCAAATACTCTTTGGTAATAGCCCACTCTTTATGTAGTTTCTCTACCCTTATTTGCATCTGTTGACGCTCGGCAAGGGTTAAGTCAGAGTTAAGCATGCTGGGTTGGTCCATAAACTTGTACCAATAATAAGTTAATGTACTGCCATCACCTAGGTCGACTGTGAACGGCCCTTTGGATGGCCCAGGTGTTGTCCATGTATTGTCATTACTCGGCAAAAGGCCAGGATTATCCATAGGTGTTGTCAGAAGACTTTTAGGATCTCTCACGGCCTGTTTGATTTCGATAGATGTCAACCCGGTTTCGATGGGCACATCCTTAATCTGCACCACAGTCCAAACAATTTGGCCACTTGGCAATTTTGTCATGCGATAGTATTGCGGCAAAACCACCGCGGACCCGTTAGCCAGATCTTTTTTGGTTACGTTATCTTGTTTCCAGCGATACCCAACCGTGCTGGCGTTAAAAGCAACAGTTTCTGCAATAGAATTCCAGTCGACCACCGGTTTATTATCAGCTTTTGCCATGGAGTCTGAATAGATAGTCCAAGTCGACCAACCTCCGTTTTCGAAATCCTGTTGGTAAGACTCACTTAGCTTAATTTGGCTACTAGTCGCCGAGCCACCTTTTTTTAGCCAGTTTTCAACTGAATCCCAGAGCGCAGCTTTTTTGTAGACCGTCAAGCGATTTGTCAAAACTGAGTTGCCATCGTCACCCCGTGGGAACTGCACCGGCGCGACCCGTGCGTAAGTGTCACCTTTTGCGTCTTTTGACATGTAGGCTGGAACATATTGGGTCTCCATTTGGTGCCCTTTATCTGGATTTGAAGGGTTCGCATCCAGATGCTTGCTGGTATCAATGGTTACGGACTCGAATCCTTTATTTCTTCTTTTTCGGTCTGTAGTGGTTACGTGAGAAAAGAAGTATGGCATTACGAATGTTGCCGGGCCTTTGAAGTTAGCAGCATTTATAAAAAGTGTCCAGGAGTTATCGCCGGTTGGTTTATTAGCTATACCATTCGTAGTGCTTTTGGCGTCAGTTAACGGTAGTGGCAAGTAACCAGTGCCTAACAGTTCACCATTGGTGTCTTTCTTCAAATTAAGGCCATCTAAAGGCCATAGTAATTTATTGCTAAGCTGAGATACAGCGTATTTGCCACTTGGTCGACCCCAGCCACCCCAACCATTACCTGGGCCATTAGAAACGCTACTAAAGTCAGTTGCCACAGCGCCCATGTGAAATTTAGGTGTTTCTACGCCAAAGACTGTATCGTGCCACCAACCTAAACCGCCTTCAATAGTTTGATAGGCTTCAGCTGGCACCTCTCCTTTGGCAAACATCCATGTACCAGGCAAGCCAGACTGAACTTCATTACCAGTGTATGTGCCATACAACGGAAAAGCGGCTGTGTACATAGAGTAACCACCATCATATTCTTGTGGAGCACTTTTCCGGCCGTAACCAAGGTAACCGTGTAGAGTTGCATTTTCAAGCGGTGCGTTTAAACAACTAGCCACTAGGCTTGCAACTGGCTTGGATGACACTACGCCATTGCTGCACGAGAAAGATGCAACCCCGAAGGAAGGAGCTGCAAGATCTTTGGCTTCAGCGTTGGTACCAGTAGCAGTAGCTGGTGTGTTGGCAGTGCACGTTGCGCCTGCTACTGTCCAGGTTACAGTAGCCGCTTTACAAGCGCCGGGTACTGTAATTACTCCAGTGCCAGTGCCAGTGCCAGTGCCAGTGCCAGTGCCAGTGCCAGTGCCAGTGCCAGTGCCAGTGCCAGTGCCAGTGCCAGTGCCAGTGCCAGTGCCAGTGCCAGTGCCAGTTTCAGTGCCAGTTTCAGCGCCAGCGCCAGCGCCAGCGCCAGTTTCAACGGAACCAGACCCCCCACCGCAGGCTGTAACCAGCGCTAGAGCAAATACGCAAGTTACGTGATGCAAAGATTGCAAGTTTTTATCAGTCATTAGTGTCTCCTTTTAAAGTTTAATTAGTAATAGTTCACAACAATTGAATGCTTATCTCGTGATACGCCATAGAAACTGCACATAATGCCGCGCGGATTTTCTTCCATCATGGCGGTGTAGTGGTTTGCGCTTCCAGGCGCGGCAGGACCCTCCTCAAAAAACATCCTTGGGCACCAGTCCATGGATGCCTTTACAGTTCCGTTTGGATTGCGACCACCAGCGCATAAACCTTGGGATTGCCAGCCGCATCCTCCGTTAGTATGGCCACCGATCTCCGCAGCTGTTTTAGCTTCTGCTGCTTGGCAGCAAACTGCCTCTGTCGTTTTAGAGTGAAGGTAGTAGGGTTTCAGGCCTTTTTGAGCGCGATATCCGTTAATAAGCCCAAGGCAGTAATCGGACACATCGACAGCGCCGGTGTTTGGGTCAGCCGCAATGGGTTGAACTTGCCCAACACCAGCACAGGTCGGCCCGGCTGCGGTATTAGTTCCAGTTCCAGTTCCAGTTCCAGTTCCAGTTCCAGTTCCAGTTCCAGTTTCGGTTCCGGTCGTTGGCGTAGTCCCGGGCCCTGCAGCATTCGTAGTGCTGGCTGTTGAGTCCGATCCGCCCCCGCTACCGCAAGCTGTGATCAGCGTGGCTGCCAGCAGAGCAGCCACACGCACTAATAAATATGGATTATTTTTGTACACAAGTTCATTCCTTACGTAAGCCATTAAGACAATGAATACCATCATGCATGAGATGCGCAACTGAACAGCACTGCAGTTCATGACAATCTTGCCATCTAGTGATAAATTGTAAAATGGGTAATTTCATCGGTAGTTAGCTTGCTACGCGCACAACAGTAGTTTCAATAGGCTATCGCTTGAAATTCAAGCAAGCATCGGGCTGGACTGACTGGTTCGTTTAAGGCTGGAAATACGTGCAAAGCTGCATTGCTGGAAGCGGCCAGCGGCTCGGGTAACATTGCTACTTAGGCCGCCTTGAGGCTGGGCACAACAACTCGACAATCGCTGCATAAGCAACTGACTAAAGCAACAGGGATATTCGTGCGTTTAAATTCGATCAAATTAGCAGGTTTCAAGTCATTCGCGGAACCTACCAACTTTATGTTGCCCGGTCAGTTGGTGGGCGTGGTGGGACCCAACGGCTGCGGTAAATCTAACATCATGGACGCGGTGCGCTGGGTGCTGGGCGAGAGCCGTGCCAGTGAGCTGCGCGGCGAGTCGATGCAGGACGTGATTTTTAACGGCACCACCACCCGCAAGGCGGCGTCGCGCTCGTCAGTAGAATTGATTTTTGACAACGCTGACCACCGCGCAGGCGGCCAGTGGGCGCAGTTTACCGAGATTGCTGTCAAGCGCGTGCTGACGAGGGACGGCACCAGCAGCTACTATATTAACAACCAGCCCGTACGCAGGCGTGACGTACAAGACGTGTTTTTAGGCACGGGCCTGGGGCCACGCGCCTACGCCATCATTGGCCAGGGCACGATTAGCCGCATTATTGAAAGCAAGCCTGAAGAACTACGCTTATTTTTAGAAGAAGCCGCTGGCGTGTCGAAATACAAAGAACGCCGCAGGGAAACGGAGAACAGGCTTAGCGATACCCGCGAAAACCTGACCCGCGTGGATGACATCCTGCGTGAGCTGAATGCCAACCTGGAGAAGCTGGGAAAACAAGCCGAGGTAGCGCAAAAATACAATTCATTGCATGCTGATGTCACACTTAAGCAACAACAACTGTGGTTTTTAAAGCGTGCTGACGCCCAAGGTGAGCAAACCCGTATCAAAGCCGACCAAGAAAAAGCGGTGAACGACCTAGAAAGCCGCGTGGCCGATGTACGCCATATAGAGGCCGAGCTAGAAACCGTGCGCCAAGCACACTACGCCGCAGGTGACCATGTGAACCAAGCGCAAGGCTTGCTGTACGAGGCCAGCGCCGAAGTAGGCCGCCTGGAAGCAGAGATTCGATTTGTTGTAGAAGGCCGCCAGCGGGTAGAGCAGCGCCTGACGCAACTGAAAGAGCAAGTGTTGCACTGGGCCACGCGCAAAGACGATGCGCATAGCGAGATTGACACGCTGGCCGCGCAAGCCATGGACAGCGAAGAAAAATCGCAGCTACTGTATGCTCAGGCCGAAGAACAAGGCGAGCGGTTACCCGAGCTAGAAGACGCCTTGCGCAGCGCGCAAACCAAAGCCAACGAGCAGCGTATCAGCGTAGGCAGCGTGCAACAGCTAATACAGGTGCTAGCCGCTGACCAACGCAACATCGACGAGCAAACCCGCAACCTCACCCTGCGCCACGAGCGTCTGAGTGCAGACAAAAACGCACTGGCCTCGCCCGACGAGCAACGCTTGGTCAATCTAGTAGGGCAATCTGCTACGGCGACTGAGACCAAAGACGTTGCCGAGGCGCGCCTGCACGAGCTGCAAGACAACGTGCCCCAGCTAGACGAAGACCGCCGTGTTAAACAGCAAACGGTCAACGCAGAATCGGGCAAGCAAGCCGACTTGTCAGCCCGCATGGAAGCACTGAAAGCGCTGCAAGAAAAAATTAAAACCGATGGCAAGCTGAAACCTTGGCTGGCTAAACACGGGCTAGACGGCCTGCAAGGCCTGTGGAGCAAAATTCATATTGAACAAGGTTGGGAAAACGCGCTAGAAGCCGCCCTGCGCGAGCGCCTCTCGAGCCTGGAAGTGTCCAAGCTAGACATGGTGCGCGCATTTGGCAACGATGCACCGCCTGCCAAACTGGCCTTCTACACCGCGCCGCAAGCGGGCTTGCCCGAGAAAGCAGGCGCACTGCCACGCCTAGCCGATTTGCTGCGCCTAAACGACGCTGGCCAAAAAGCGTTGTTGTCCAACTGGCTGGCAGGCTGCTATACCGCTAACACCTTAGAAGACGCGCTGGCCGCACGCGACAAGCTGCATGCAGGCGAAGTAATTTACGTTAAAGCGGGCCACTGCGTTAGCGCGCACAGCGTAAGCTTTTTTGCGCAAGACTCTGAGCAAGCGGGCCTGCTAGCGCGTGCGCAAGAGATTGAGAACCTGGACAAACAACTTAAAGCCCAAGCGCTGATCAGCGAAGAAAGCAAAAGCGCACTGGTACGTGCCGAGTCGGCGTACAACGCCGCCTCGCAAAGCTTGGTGACCGCCCGCCGTGAAGCGGCCGAGGCCGTAGGCCGCGCGCATGAGCTGGCCGTAGAAACACTGCGCCTGCAGCAGTTGGCCGCGCAAACCCGCGCCCGCAGTGAACAAATAACCGGCGACCTAGGCGAGGTAGACGCGCAGCTGAACGATTTGCAAGAGCGCAAGGTGACCGCAGAGGCTAAGTTTGAAGAGCTAGACATGCAACTGGCCGACACGCAAGAGCGCCATGCCCAGCTAGACGAGCGCGTGATAGAGGCTGAACGCAAACTGGCCGAATCCCGCGAACAGCAACGCACACTAGAGCGCCAAAGCAGCGAGGCGCAATATGCCCTGCGCACACTGGAGGCCCGCAAGGCAGAACTAAGCCGCGCTATAGAAACTGCAGCGCAGCAAGCTACCACGCTAGCTGCTGACGAGCAGCGCGCCCATGAAGAGCTGGGCCGTTTAACCGACGCTGCCGCCCAAGCAGGCCTGCAAAGCGCGCTGGGCATCAAGCTGCAGCGCGAAACCACGCTGGGTGCCAAACGCAGTGAATATGACGACCTGACCAACAAGCTGCGCGCTAGCGATGAGCGCCGCTTAAAACTGGAGCGCGAGCTAGACCCGCTGCGCCAGCGCATCACCGACTTTCAGCTCAAAGAACAAGCCGCTCGATTAGGCTTTGAGCAATACGAGCAACTGCTGCAAGAAGCGCAGGCCGACATGGAGGCCGTGGGCAAGTCGATAGCTGAGGGCAACGTGAAGCTGGGCGGCTTGCAAAGCGCTATTGACCAGTTCAACCGCGACATTGCTGCGCTAGGCGCGGTGAACTTGGCTGCGCTGGACGAGCTGACCAGCGCTAGCGAACGCAAAACCTTCCTCGACGCGCAAATGGCGGATTTGACCGAGGCGATTAACACGCTGCAAGACGCGATTTTAAAAATCGACGGCGAAACACGCGAGATGTTAAGCGGCACCTTTAACACCGTCAACGAACACTTTGGCCGCATGTTCCCCGAGCTGTTTGGCGGCGGGCAGGCCCGCCTTGTGATGACGGGCGAAGAAATTTTGGACGCTGGTGTGCAGGTAATTGCGCAGCCGCCGGGTAAAAAGAACCAGTCGATTGCGCTGCTATCAGGTGGTGAAAAAGCACTGACCGCGATTGCGCTGGTGTTTGCTATTTTTAACTTGAACCCCGCACCATTTTGTTTGCTAGACGAGGTGGACGCGCCGCTAGACGACGCCAACACCGAGCGCTATGCCAAACTGGTGCGCAGCATGAGTAAAAAAGGCACGCAGTTCCTGTTTATCAGCCACAACAAAATTGCCATGGAAATGGCCGAACAATTGATTGGCGTGACGATGCAAGAGCAGGGCGTATCACGCATCGTGGCGGTGGATATGGAATCGGCTCTAGGTATGGCGGAGACCGCATGAGTACATTGACAATAGGCTTAGCGATAGCAGGCGGCTTGGTGTTAGCCGCCGTAGTGGCGCACGGCGCGTGGAATGCACGGCGCAACGCGCCCCGCACAGCTGATGCAAATGCGGATCCCATTGCGCCAGCCCGAGTAGACCAGCCAGAGCGTACCGAGCCAGGCATGGGCGACAGTGTCGATTTCGCGCTGTCGCAACCTAGTCACGCCAACCCTGCCAATGCAAACCGCAACGACTTTGACTCCAACCTTATACCGCTAGCGCCGCAAGACAAAAAACCCATGCTCGATGCATTGATCGACGTGATAGCCCCCATTGTGGTAGACGGCGAGGTAGCGGGTGAGCTGGCCGTAGCGTCTATGCCCCCCACGCGCCGCGCGGGCAGCAAACCTTTTGCAGTTGAGGGCTACAACCGATTTACTGAGCAGTGGGAGCAACCCGTGGCAGGCCAGCGCTACAACGCTTTTCAAGCGGGCGTGCAGTTGGCCAACCGCACGGGTGCGCTTAACGACATTGAATACTCTGAATTTGTGGTCAAAGCCCAAGCCTTTGCCGACGCTGTAGCAGGCACGCCAGAATTTCCCGAGATGCGCGACGAAGTATCCCGTGCCCGCGAGCTAGACCAGTTTGCCAGCAGCCACGACGCGCAGCTAAGCGTCACCATCCGCGCCCGCGCTACCGCCTGGAGCCCCGGCTACGTGCAGCAGCACGCCGCGCGCCAAGGCTTGGTGCCCGGCGTGATACCCGGCCGCATGGTGCTGCCCGCGTTAACTGTTGGCCTGCCGCCCGTGCTAAGCCTGTCGTTTGACACCCAAGCCGCGTTGGCCGAAGACCCAGAGCAATCTGCCCTACGCAGCGTAACCTTGTCGCTAGACGTACCCCAAGTAGCCCGCGTTGAGCAGCCCTTCATGCGCATGCGCGACATGGCGCTGGCGTTAGCGGCCAGCATGGACGGCGTCATTACCGACGACCACGGCAACATCATCCGCGCCGAAGCGCTGGACGCTATCGGCGCCGATCTAGAGCAGCTGTACGACACGCTGGAAGAGCGCGATTTAACGGCAGGCTCGCTGCAAGCACGGCGCTTGTTTAGTTAATTAATTCCTGAGAGGTCAAGTTCTTTATGAACGACCTATTTTCAGAGCAAAATAAGCCTCTAACCCAAGTAAAACCTGCTCAACCAGCTATGCAATCAGTAGCAACTATCACCCACCAACGCGATACTCTGCACCAGCAGCTGCACTACCACGCGCACCGCTACTACGTGCTGGACGACCCGCAACTGCCCGATGCGGAATACGACAAACTATTTCAGCAACTGCAAAAGCTGGAAGCAGAGCATCCTGATTTAGTAACCCCAGATTCACCCACGCAGCGCGTGATAGGCGCAGTGCTGGACGGCTTTACCTCAGTTAAGCATGCAGTGCCCATGCTGAGCATCAACACTGAGACTGACACCCAGGCCAGCGGCGCGCAAAACTTTGACACACGCGTGCGCAAGGCGCTAGGTTTGACCGACGCCGACCCGGCTGTGGAATATGCAGCCGAGCTAAAGTTTGACGGCTTAGCGATAAACCTGCGCTATGAAAACGGCACGCTGGTGCAAGCTGCCACGCGCGGTGATGGCGAGATGGGCGAAGACGTGACAAACAACATCCGCACGATTGGGCAAATACCACTGAAGCTGCCAAGCGGGTCGCCCAAAGTGCTGGAAGTGCGCGGCGAGGTGTACATGCGCCGTGATGATTTTGAAAAGTTAAACGACCGTCAACGCGCCAAAATAGCCGCAGGCGAGAAAGGCGAAAAAACCTTTGTCAACCCCCGCAACGCCGCCGCCGGTGCCGTGCGCCAGCTAGACAGCAAAATTGCAGCGCAACGGCCCTTGAGCTTTTTTGCTTACGGCGTAGGGCAGGTAGTTACTGCCGATGGCACGTTACCGTGGACCTCCCATTTTGAGCTGCTGCAAACCCTGAAATTATGGGGTTTTCCGGTAGCAACCCAAGTAATTACTGCTCTAGCAGCTACGCAATTAATAGCGTACCACCAGCGTATAGCAGCAGAGCGCGACAGTCTGCCCTACGACATTGACGGCGTGGTTTACAAAGTTAACAACTTGGCGCTGCAGCAACAATTAGGCTTTGTCAGCCGTGAACCGCGCTGGGCCGTGGCCCACAAATACCCTGCGCAAGAGCAATTGACCACCGTACTGGCGATTGACGTGCAAGTAGGCCGCACTGGCAAGCTGACCCCTGTGGCCAAGCTAGCGCCTGTGTTTGTTGGTGGCGTCACCGTAACCAACGCCACACTGCATAACGAAGACGAAGCCCGCCGCAAAGACGTGCGTGTAGGCGACACGGTGATTGTGCGCAGGGCAGGTGATGTGATACCTGAAGTCGTCAGTGTGTTGCAGGACAAACGTTTGCCAGACGCCGCAGTCTTCAGCATGCCCCACCAATGCCCCGTGTGCGGGTCAGCCGCCGTGCGCGAGGAGGGCGAGGCCGACTACCGTTGCACAGGCGGCCTGTTTTGCAGCGCGCAGCGTAAAGAGGCTATTTTGCATTTTGCCCACCGGCGCGCAGTAGAGGTAGAAGGCCTGGGCGACAAACTGGTAGAGCAATTAGTTGATGAAGGCGTGATCAAAACCTTGCCTGATTTGTACAAACTAGGCTTTACCGCGCTGGCCAGTTTGGAGCGCATGGCTGACAAGTCTGCACGCAACATCATGGCCGCGCTAGAAAAATCAAAGCGCACTACATTGCCCAGATTTTTATTCGGCTTGGGCATTCGCCATATCGGCGAGGCCACCGCCAAAGAACTCGCTCGCCACTTTGGCAAGCTAGACACCATCATGGACGCCAGCGTAGAGCAGCTGCTAGAAGTAGCCGACGTAGGCCCCATCGTGGCGCAAAGCCTGCGCACCTTCTTTGACCAGCCGCACAACCGCGACGTAGTAGACCAACTGCGCGCCTGCGGCCTCACCTGGCCCGAAGGCGATGCCGCACCACAAACACCCAAACCCCTGTCTGGCAAAACTTTCGTCATCACTGGCACCCTGCCCACCCTAAGCCGCGACGAGGCCAAAGACCTGCTAGAAGCCGCAGGTGCCAAAGTGGCTGGTAGTGTGAGTAAAAAGACCGACTATTTGCTGGCCGGTGCTGATGCTGGCAGCAAACTAGACAAAGCGCGTGAGCTAGGTGTGGCGGTGATTGATGAGGCGCAGATGCAAACGCTATTACATGGTTCGATTACTTAGCTGGTTCTGTTTTACATAAAGGCCATTTTTTGATATCATCTAGATATCAAGGATTTGATATGACTACTGCCACCGCCCCCGACGCATTGCTAATGCGCTTTCAACCCACCGACACAGCCACCAAGGTATCTCGCGCCACGCTGTCGCGTTTGGCCAAGCAGTTGGGCTACGCACGTGAGGCCGAGGTGTTGCACTATGCGGTACGCAAGCTGGCTGATGAGGTGCTGCCCCATTACGAGCCTGACGATGGCCCGTTGACCGCTAAACAGCTAGCGGCTGTCCGAAAAGTGGCAGGCCCCGCCAAAGGTGGCAAAGTAAGCTCCAGTCTGTTTTAGGCGATGGGTGTTTCTAGCGAACTCTGGTGGCCCAAGCCTGCGGCAGGCGATATTGTGTGGTGTTATTTCCCCCATTTGCCCGCCACCGTGCCGGGTCCTAAGCCACGGCCTGCTTTGGTTGTGCGAGTGTTTGAAGACAGCAGTACGCGCTATCGCGTGCTTTTGGCTTACGGCACTAGCCAAAAGATACGCACGCTACGTTCGGGCGAGTTTGTCATAGCCTCCCAAGATCGCACAGCGTACAGCTTGTCTGGGCTGTCGTTTGACACCAAGTTCAATGTGAAAGAAGTGGTGGAACTTGCCTACAACGCAACGTGGTTTAAGGTGCCGCCCCATGCGCCATGTGGGCAGTTACCCAGAATGGGCATGCTGCACCCCTCTTTAGTGCAACGCGCAGCGGCGGCGTGGAAGGCGGTGCACCCTTAAATTTGTCCGCGCTTTACACGACTTTACCTGCTTGATACAACAGCTAGTCTGCCATTTAACGTTCTAGCGCGTTAAACATGTACGTCCTACAGGAGAACGCTATGAAATCAACGTTTATTACTGCAAGTGTCGCCAAGCTGGGCGCTGTGACGCTGCTGGCTGTAGGCCTCACAGCGTGCGTGGTGGTGCCCGTAGGCCCGCGCTACGGCGTAGTGCAGCCTGGCCCTGTGGTAGTAGCACCCGCGCCAGTGGTAGTAGCTCCGCCCGTGGTGGTGTACCCTGCGGTGCGCTACAGGTATGGTTATGGCTACCCGTACTATCACCATAATCGTTAGGTCGAACTAACTTAATGCAAACGCTTGGGTGTGCAGGGCTGTTTGCCATGTGGTTTGATAAAGTTGTTCAGTAAAAAGCCTCTATTGCCCTGACAATACTGTCATGGCTATTCAAACACTTCTCAAAATGGGCGACACGCGCTTGCTGCGCGTAGCCCAGCCCGTCACTGCTTTTGATACTGACGCGCTGCATCTGCTAATCAGAGATATGCTGGACACTAAGGCTGCGGCTAACGGTGCAGGGCTGGCAGCGCCGCAGATAGGGGTGGACTTGCAGGTGGTGATTTTTGGTACCGGGCAAGCGAACCCGCGCTACCCGGATGCAGCGGTAGTGCCCCGCACGGTGTTGATCAACCCTGTGATCACGCCGCTAGATGCGCAGAGCGTGCCGCTGGAAGGCGTAACGTACAACCAGCTGCAAAGTGCGCCGCTAGTGCGCCAGTATTTTGCTGCGGCTGAATCACCCAACAAAGCGGCCCCAACTTTTTTACCGATTGCTCAGGCCGCGAATGTCCTAAACCCAAGCGCTCAAGGCGCTGCCACTTTCAGCGCAGACCACAGCGTGCTAGAAGAAGGCTGGGAGGGATGCCTGTCGGTGCCGGGGTTTCGCGGCGCGGTGCAGCGTTTTAAGCGCATTCGGTACCAAGGGTTTGACCAGTATGGCGACGCGATAGACCGCATGGCAGATGGCTTTCATGCCCGGGTGGTGCAGCATGAATGCGACCATTTGCTGGGCGTGCTGTACCCGATGCGGGTAGGTGACTTTACGCGCTTTGGATTTACCGAGGTGTTGTTTCCAGAGCTAGCTGGCGTAGAAGGTGATGACGATTAGTACTATCAATTGCATAGCTGCTTGAGCAGGAGTTACTTGGGTTACTGGCATAAAAGGCATTAAAAAAGCGGCTAAAAAGCCGCTTTTTACGTTCTATGCGCCACAGGTTGCCGCGCATGCAAGAAAATTATTCAATCTTGGCTTTATCGCGCATTTCTTTTTGAAAGGCTTGCAATTTTTGCTGGCCTAGCTGCTGCGCAATTTGCGGTTTAACTTGGTCTACTGGGGGTAGTTGGGCTTGGCGTGTATCGTCCAGGCGAATGATGTGGTAGCCAAACTGGGTCTTCACGGGCGCGTCGGTCATTTTGCCTTTTTCTAGCTTAACCAAGGCTTGCGAAAACTCGGCCACGTAGCTGCTGGCGTTAGCCCAGTCCAGGTCACCGCCGTTGGCGCCTGAGCCTGGGTCTTTAGAATTTTTCTTCGCAATGTCGGCAAACTTGCCGCCTTTTTTAATGTCGACCGTTAGCTTTTTGGCCAGGTCTTCGGTCTCTACCAAAATGTGGCTGGCGCGGTATTCTTTACCGCCGTTGGCTGCGGCAAATTTGTCGTATTCAGCCTTGATGTCGGCGTCGGTAACCGGGTTTTTCTTTTGGTAGTCGCTAAACAGCGCGCGGATCATGATGGCTTGGCGGGCTAGTTCCATCTGGGTTTTGTAGTCGTCGCTGCCGTCGATGCCGCGTTTTTGCGCTTCTTGCATAAACACTTCGCGGTTGATGACCTCGTCTTTGATTTGCGCGGTCATCTCGGGGGTGACGGGCTTGCCTTGCGCGGCAATTTGCTGGGTCAAGGCGTCCACGCGGGCGGTGGGCACGGGCTTGCCGTTGACGATGGCCACGTTTTGCGCCCAAGCGCTGCTGACAGCCAGTGCGGCCAATGCGATGCTAGAAATGACTTGTTTTTTCATTGATTTCCTCGGTTAAATCTGGCTTTCAGGCCGTAAATACTGCTCAAGCAGCTATGCTATTCATAGTGGCTACTTGCCGCCATTGTGTTTAGTGCGCTTCGCTGCGAATTGGTTCCACCTCAATAGCCAGCGCATGCAAGCCCTGCGCTAAAAACGCCTGACATGCATCATACACAAGCCGGTGCTGCGCCACGCGGGTTTGGCCTGTAAAAAGTGGTGACGCAATGCGCACACGCAAGTGCGTGGCCACGCCTGCGCCGTCGGGGTTGCCCGCATGGCCCGCGTGCGAAGCGGATTCGTCCCACACTTGCACTTGCGCTGTTTGCAAAGCGGCACGCAAGTGCTGGGCGACGGTGTCTGCGCTGGCAGGGCCAGTGCCTAACAGGCTGGCAGGACCCGTGCGCAACACGCTGGCGGTGCTAGATAATGGGTTACTGTCGCTCATCAGGACTGCGCCTCATCGTCGTGAGGCTGGATATATTTGGCAATATACAAGCCTTGCGCAATCAAAAACACCACCGGGAAAGCATAGCCCCATATTTTAAAATTGACCCATTGCTCGGTGGTGTAGAAATAAGCGACATAAGCGTTGAGCGCCGCCATACACAGGGCGTACACCATCCAAGCAGCGGTCAGGTTGCGCCACACGCCGTCAGGCAAACTCAATTGCCCACCCAGCATCATTTTTAAAAAGTTCTTTTTAAACCACCACAGGCCAATACCCAAAGTAGCTGCCATAAAGGTGTACAGCACGGTAGGCTTTATTTTGATAAACCGCTCGTCTTGAAAAGCCAGCGTCAGCGCACCAAACCCCAGTACCAGGCCCAGCGTTACTTTGTGCATGGTTTGCAGCTTGCCGTCCATTTTGTACAAAATGGCCATTTGCACCACGGTAGCCACCATGATGACGCCGGTGGCCACGTAAATGTTGTAGAACTTGTACGCACCAAAGAACAGCAGAATAGGCAAAAAATCGAGAAGTTGTTTCATAGGCACATTATCGTAGATGACGCGGCAGGCTTTGTGGATACACAGTCTGGCGGGGCAATAGCTTGCAGGTTAGATTGTTGCGCAGTTGTAGCGTAGTCTTACTAATGCCTTTTATTGCCCCGTAAAGCCCAACGACGCAGAGTTCATGCAGTAGCGCAAGCCGGTAGGCGCGGGGCCGTCGTTAAACACATGGCCTAGGTGCGCGCCGCAGTCGGCGCAATGCACCTCGGTACGCTTCATAAACAGCATGCCATCAGTTTTCTCGCCCACAGCCTCTGGGCTTAAAGGCTGAAAAAAGCTAGGCCAGCCGGTGCCGCTGTCAAACTTGGCGATCGACTCAAACAGCGGCTTGTCGCAGCAAATACAGGTGTAGATGCCTGCTGCTTTGTTGGCATCGTACTTGCCAGTAAAAGCACGCTCAGTGGCTTCGTGGCGGGTCACGTCAAAAGCGAGTTTTTCAGCGCCCTTGGCGGTTAGTAGGTCACGCCATTCGGCGTCGGTTTTGGTAATTTTGTTAGTCATGGTGGGGTTTGATAATTAAAGGGTTTTAAGATTTGATACCGGACGCGAAGGGCGCGAAGATTTCGCGAAGGACGCTAAAAAAACCAAAAAAATAAAAATAAAAAGTTTTAAAAAATAGGTTCAGATCAAAAATAAAAGTCATGCTCAATTTGGTATTCATTTTTGTCTTCTTTCGCGTCCTTCGCGAAACCTTCGCGACCTTCGCGTCCAAAATCCCCCTGACCTAAGAGGAACACGAAATCTCAATACCAGAAGCCCAATCTGGCGGGAAATCAGCATAAGCCTGCATACCCGGCTGCTCTGTAAATGGGGCCTGCAGCAAGCTTAACAAGCTTTTGACTTTAGAAAAGTCCTTAAGTTTCGCCGCCGCAATGGCCTGCTCGCCTAAATGGTTGCGCAACACGTAAATAGGGTTACTTTTTTGCATCAATTTAACCATTTCAGCCCGTGGAACCTGCTCAAGCAGCTTCGAATACGATAGCAGCCAGGCGTCCCAAGATTGGCGGTCCAGGAATAAATCGCGCACGGGTTCCCAGTCGTTACTGGCGGCGCTGCTGGTCATGCGGGTCCAAAAGATGGTGAAATCCACTTTGTTTTGCGCCAGCAGTTTTAAAACACCTTCTATGACCTCTTGGCAGCCTTGGTCTGGGTTGCTTAACAAGCCCTCGGGCAAGCCCAGCTTGTGGCCAAAGCGCAAAGCAAGCTGCTGTGGAAAGATGGTTTTATACGGCTCCAGTGCAGCAATCGCTTCGTCTTGCTGGCCGCTCTCGCTGATCAACGGCAGCAGCGCTTGGCCCAGGCAAAACAGGTTCCAGTAGGCAATATTGGGCTGCCGGTTATAGCTGTAGCGGCCTTGCGTGTCGCTGTGGTTGCACACGTGGGCGGGGTCAAAAGCGTCTAAGAATTGGAACGGGCCATAGTCAATCGTCAGACCCAAAATACTCATGTTGTCGGTGTTCATCACGCCGTGGCAAAAACCTACCGCCTGCCACTGCGCCACCATCACGGCGGTGCGCTCGCTGACCGCTTGCAGTAATGCGGCGTAGGGGTTGGCCTGCGTGGCGCAGTCGGGGTAAAAACGGGTGATCACGTAGTCGGCCAGCGCTTTGAGTTCTTCGTGCTGGTTGTTGTAGGAGAAATGCTCAAAATGCCCAAATCGGATAAAGCTAGGCGCGCAGCGGGTGACGACGGCGGCCGTTTCGATCTCTTCACGTCTTATGGGTTGGTCAGACCCTGTGACACACAGCGCCCGCGTGGTGGGTATGCCCAAGCCGTGCATCGCCTCGGAACACAAAAACTCACGTATTGAGCTGCGCAGCACCGCTCGGCCATCGCCCATGCGCGAATACGGCGTGGGGCCTGCACCCTTGAGCTGAATTTCCCAGCCTTGCCCATCTGGCGCAGCAGTCTCGCCCAACAAAATAGCCCGCCCGTCACCTAGTTGCCCGGCCCATTGGCCAAACTGGTGGCCGCTGTACACGCTGGCCAGCGGCTGGCTGCCGGGCAATACTGCGTTACCAGTCAGCGCCTGTAACGCCGCGTTAGATTGCATCCATTCGTCTGCTAAGCCCAGTTCACGCGCCATCGGCAAGCTGCGCGCTACCCAGTAAGGGTTGGCTAATGGTGTCGTGGGCAGGCGGGTAAAAAACGCAGCGCCTAAATGGGCGAAACCGCGTTCGCTAGGATTTAAATTCATTTGTAGATTGTCCCAGACTCAAAATATGTGTGCCTAGTTGCGGATTTTGGCCCGCCTTAGCATGCATTCAGGGTCAATCCGCATCTACGGCCATACTGAATTGCGTAATACTAGGGCTATTCATTTAGGAGTTTGCCATGCTAGGTTTAATGCAGTCACAGCCACTGCTTATTTCATCATTGATTGAGTTTGCGGGTCTTCACCACGGCGACACCGAGATTGTCTCGCGCCGCGTTGAGGGTGACATTCACCGCTATACATGGGCCGACCTAGCCAAACGCTCGCGCCAAGTAGCCAACGCGTTGGACGGCATGAATTTGGCCTTTAGCGATCGCATTGCCACGCTGGCATGGAACGGCTACCGCCACCTGGAGATGTACTTTGGCGTCAGCGGTTCGGGCAAAGTGCTGCACACCTTAAACCCGCGCCTGCACCCCGACCAAGTGGTGTGGATAGCCAACCATGCCGAAGACCAAGTGCTGTGCTTTGACATGAGCTTTCTGCCCATCGTGCAGGCCGTGCACACGCGCTGCACCACCATTAAGCATTACATAGCGATGTGCGATGCTGATAAGTTGCCTGCAGATACCGGTATCCCCGGCTTGATCAGCTACGAGGCGTGGATCGGCAAACAATCGACGGCTTACGAGTGGCCTCAGTTTGACGAAAACACGGCCTCTAGCATGTGCTACACCAGCGGCACCACGGGCAACCCTAAAGCGGCTTTGTATTCGCACCGGTCATCGACCTTGCATGCCTACGCTGCCGCGCTGCCGGATGTGATGTGCCTGAGCGCGCGCGACAGTGTGCTGCCGGTGGTGCCGATGTTCCACGTTAACGCGTGGGGCATACCGTACAGCGCAGCATTAACGGGCTGCAAGCTGGTGTTCCCTGGCCCGGCACTGGATGGCAAGTCTATTTACGAACTGCTAGAAAGTGAAAAAGTCACCTACGCTGCGGGCGTGCCTACGGTATGGCAAATGCTGCTAGCCCACATGAAGCCAGCAGGGCTCAAGTTCAGCACGCTCAAGCGCACGGTAATCGGCGGCAGTGCCTGCCCACCAGCGATGATTCATGCTTTTCAAGAAGACTATGGCGTAGAAGTGTTGCACGCTTGGGGCATGACCGAGATGTCGCCACTGGGCACGCTGTGCACGCTAAAGAACAAGCACTTGGCGCTGTCCAAAGACGAGCAGATGAAAATCCGCCTGAAGCAAGGCCGGGCGATCTACGGCGTAGACATGAAAATTGTAGATGCTGATGGCGCGCCCCAGCCGCATGATGGCAAAGCCTACGGCGACCTGCTGGTCAAAGGCCCGTGGGTGGTGCGCGAGTACTTTAAAGGCGAGGGTGGTAACCCACTCACCGCAGACGGCTGGTTCCCCACAGGGGATGTAGCCACGATTGATGCCGACGGTTTTATGCAAATTACCGACCGCAGCAAAGACGTGATCAAGTCGGGTGGTGAATGGATCAGTTCCATTGACATTGAAAACATTGCCATGGCGCACCCCGCCATTTTGATGGCGGCCTGCGTGGGCATGCCGCACCCCAAGTGGGACGAGCGGCCCATTGTGGCAGTGGTCAAACGCCCGGGCATGGACGTAAGCCGTGAAGACCTTATCAAGTTCTTTGACGGTAAAACCGCCAAATGGCAAATACCAGACGATGTGGTGTTTGTCGATGCTATTCCGTTGGGTGCTACAGGCAAGATGCAAAAAATGAAACTGCGTGAGCAACTGAAAGACTACAAATTGCCGGCTTAGCGGCATAAAATTATTCGTGATTTAGTCACAAAAGAGATAGGAGTTACGGGCAATCACCTAGTTATGGTGTCGGCTTTGTCCGGTACTCTCTGCGTTGTATCTGTGCACGTAGATAGACCCTTATCCTTTTGGAGATTTTCATGAAATTTGCTTTGAAATCTGTAGCAGCCGGTGCCATGATGGCCGCTGCGTTTGGTGTTTTTGCTCAAAAAGGCGAAACCGTCAAAATCGCCTTTATTGACCCCTTGTCAGGCCCATTTGCCAACGTCGGCCAAAACCAGCTTAAAAGCTGGCAGTTTGCGGCTGAAAAGGTCAACGCAAAGAATGCAGCGGGCGTAAAAATAGAAGTCACAGGTTTTGACAATAAAGGTTCACCGCAAGAAAGTTTGAACTCGGTGAAAGCGGCGATCGACCAAGGCTTTCGCTACGTTACCCAAGGCAACGGCTCGGGCGCAGCGCTGGCCATTAGCGATGCGGTGTCTAAGCACAACGAGCGTAACCCCGGTAAAGAAGTTATCTTCTTAAACTACGCTGCAGTTGACCCTGCGCTGACCAACGAGAAGTGCAGCTACTGGCATTTCCGTTTAGACGCCGACACCACGATGAAGATGGAAGCGCTGTCTACCTTTATGAAGGACCAGCCCAAGATCAAGAGCGTGTATCTGCTCAACCAAAATTACTCCCACGGTCAGCAAGTGGCTAAATACTTTAAAGAAGGCATGGCCCGCAAGCGCCCTGACGTGCAAATAGCTGGTGAAGACCTGCATCCACTAGGCCAAGTCAAAGACTTTGCACCGTATGTGGCCAAAATAAAGCAGTCAGGCGCTGACACTATCGTCACCGGCAACTGGGGTGCAGACTTGACCTTGTTTGTTAAAGCGCTGAACGACGCGGGCTTAAAGCTTCCCATCTACGCCTACTACGCTGGTGTCACAGGTACGCCTACCGCGCTAGCAGCTGGCGGCGAGATGGAGGTGTACCAAATCTCTTACGGCCACAGCAACTACACAGGGGAGATGGGCCAAATGATGGCCGACTATAAAAAGAAGTTTAACGACGATTACTACACTTTTGCCACCTACAACGGCGCGGTGATGCTGACCGAGGCTATTGCCAAGGCCAAGTCGTCTGACCCAGTCAAAGTGGCAGCTGCCATGGAAGGCATTACCTTCAAGGGTGCCAACGGCGAGAACACCATGCGCAAAAATGACCACCAATTACAGCAGCAATTGTTCATCAGCAAATGGCAAAAAGTGGACGCAAAAAATGCGTACAGCGTGGAAAATACCGGTTATACCTTTGCGCCTGTCAAAGCTATCGACGCTTACATTGCCAGCACACCCACCAGCTGTGCGATGAAAAAGCCTACCTAAAAACTTGTCACATCTTTAGGAGCACTTTGCTGCTTTGACGTACCATCAAAAAGCCGGGCCAGCCCGGCTTTTTGCTACAAAATAAGAAACCTCATTCTTAAAAAGATTTAGCGCATGGAGTTTTTCACTATCTCGCTGCTCAACGGCATCAGCTACGGCTTGCTGCTGTTCATGCTCAGTTCTGGGTTGACGCTAATTTTTAGCATGATGGGCGTGCTGAATTTTGCGCATGCTTCGTTTTATATGTTGGGCGCATATTTTGCCTACAGCGTGACGCTGCTAGTAGGTTTTTGGCCTGCACTGATCGTGGCGCCTTTGCTGGTAGGGCTTCTAGGCGCTGGGTTTGAAAAATACTGCCTGCGTCGAGTGCATAAGTTTGGACATGTGCCTGAGCTGCTAATTACTTTTGGCTTAAGCTACATCATCTTAGAGCTGGTGCAACTGGTGTGGGGCCGCAGCTCGCTCGACTACCGCGTGCCTGCTGCGCTAGAGGGGCCACTGTTCACCATCTACGGCACCCAGTTCCCCATGTACCGCGGCTTCATGATGGCCGTAGCTATGGTGATGCTGGTTAGCGTGTGGCTGCTGCTCACGCGCACACGCATTGGCTTGGTGATTCAAGCGGCGCTGACGCACCCGGAGACGGTCGAGTCGTTGGGCCATAACGTGCCACGTGTTTTCATGTTGGTGTTTGGCGGCGGGGCAGCGCTGGCGGGCTTGGCTGGTGTGATCGGTGGCAACGCATTTGTGACCGAACCTGGTATGGCCGCTACGGTAGGCTCCGTTATCTTTGTGGTGGTGGTGGTAGGCGGCATGGGGTCGTTGCCGGGCGCATTTTTGGCATCGCTACTTATCGGGGTGGTGCAAACCTTTGCGGTGGGTATCGATTCGTCGCTGATGGGAGGCCTCAACGTGGTGGGTGCCAACATCACACCCGCGACCTTTGGCTATGCGTTGTTTAAGCTGAAGATCAGCCAAGTAGCCCCCATCTTGCCGTACCTGTTTTTAGTCTTAATTTTGATCTTCCGGCCGCGTGGCTTGATGGGCACACGCGAGGGCTAAACTATGAGCAAAACACATTATGAATTCAAACCACTCAATGTAGGGCGCTGGCTGGTCTGGGGTATTTATGCTCTGATATTAATAGCTGTACCAGCGCTGTTTACATCGAGTTTAAGTCATACCATGCTTAGTCAGATGGGCATCGCCATCATTGTGTGCTTAAGCTACAACATGCTGCTGGGGCAGGGCGGCATGCTCAGCTTCGGTCATGCTGTGTACTCGGGCATGGGCTCGTTTTTAGCGATTCATACGCTTAATTTGGCCTCCTCGGGCACATTCAATATTCCGGTTAGCTTGATCCCCATCATCGGTGGTTTGGCTGGGCTGTTGGTGGCCGTTATTTTGGGCTATGTGACAACCAAAAAGGCGGGCACCACATTTGGCATGATCACGCTAGGCGTGGGCGAGCTGGTGTGGGCTAGCTCACTGATGTTTCCAGAATTTTTCGGCGGTGAGGGCGGCGTGAGCGGTAACCGCGTGACGGGTAGCAAACCTTTTGGCATTACCTTTGGGCCACAGATTCAGCTGTATTACTTGATTGCGATGTACACCTTTATTTGTACCGCGCTGATGTTTGCCTTTACGCGTACGCCACTGGGCCGCATGCTCAACGCAGTGCGCGACAACCCCGAGCGGGTGGAATTTGTCGGCTACGACACGCAAAAGGTGCGTTACATCGCGTTTATCACCGCAGGCTTTTTTGCAGGTATATCAGGTGGCTTGGCCGCGCTAAATTTTGAGATTGTTACCTCAGAGGTGGTTAGCGGTTACCGTTCAGGTGCGTATCTTTTATTTACCTTTTTAGGCGGCGCTACATTTTTCTTCGGGCCAATTTTGGGCGCTATTTTGATGGTGCTGGCTTTTGTGCTGCTGTCTGAGCTGACCAAGGCGTGGCTGTTGTACCTTGGTTTGATCTTTTTGTTTATGGTGATGTACGCACCAGGCGGCATTGCGTCGCTGATTATGATGAACTTGCGCGTGGCATCGTTTGGATTTTTGCGCAAGCTGTGGGTGAGTTATTTGGCACTGGCAGTAACAGCGCTGGTAGCGCTGCTAGGCGCAGCTGCCATGATTGAGATGGTGTACCACTTGCAGCTGAACGCAGCATTAGGGCCACAGATGAATTTTATGGGTATGCCACTGAACGCTAAGGGCTTGAACAGTTGGTTTGGCGCTGGCTTTGTGCTACTTACAGGGGTTGGCTTGTTTGAACTATGCCGCCGCCAGTACCTGCATGAATGGGGTGCCATTCAACAAGACATTGAAAAAGAAATCAAGCGCAGGGAGGCATTGGTATGACGAGCGTAGCGACAGACCGCCCCGCACAAGCTACCAGCGTAGCCGATGAAATCTTAGCACTTGAGCTGAAAGACTTGCGCAAGAGCTTTGGCAAAACCGAGATTATTCGTGGCATTAATTTGGCGGTGAATGCGGGTGAGCGCATTGCCATCATTGGCCCCAACGGTGCTGGCAAATCCACCTTGTTTAATTTGATCAGCGGGCGTTTTGAGCCTACCTCGGGCGACATACTTTTAAACGGTGCGCGCTTAAACGGCAAAAAGCCGTTCGAGATCAACCGCATGGGCTTGTCGCGCAGTTTTCAAATTACCAATATTTTCCCCAAACTCAGCGTGTTTGAAAACCTGCGCTGCGGCGTGCTGTGGAGCCTAGGCTACAAGTACACCATGTTTAAATTTTTGGCTAACCTGGACGACGCAAACGACCGCGCAGATGAGCTGATGGAGATGATCAAGCTGGACAAAAAACGCGATGTGCTGGCGATGAACCTCACATATGCAGAGCAGCGCGCGCTAGAAATCGGCATCACCATTGCAGGCGGCGCTAACGTCATTTTGCTAGACGAACCCACAGCGGGAATGAGCAAGTCTGAGACCAGCCGATTTATCAATCTGATCAAAAGCGTCACCGTGGGCAAAACCCTGCTAACGGTAGAGCACGACATGGGCGTGGTGTTTGGCCTGGCCGACAAAATTGCGGTAGTGGTGTATGGCGAGGTGCTGGCGTTTGATACGCCCGACGCAGTGCGCGCCAATTCAAAGGTGCAAGAGGCTTATCTGGGCTCGCACATTGCTGATGCCCAAGGAAATCACTGATGTCAAAACTATTAACGATTGAAAACCTGCACGGTTATTACGGCAAAAGCCATGTGCTGCACGGCGTCAATTTTGACGTGAATGCAGGGGAGATTGTGGCGCTGCTGGGCCGTAACGGGTCGGGCCGCAGCACTACAGCCAAAGCCATCATGGGTTTGGTGGACTGCACAGGGTCTATGCTGTGGAAAGATCAGCAAATTACGGGTAAAAAAGCCTACGAGGTAGCACACCTGGGCATTGGCTATGTGCCTGAGAACCGCGATATTTTCCCCACGCTCACAGTTCACCAAAACCTGATGTTGGGCCAAAAGCGTGGCGCTAAAAACCCGCGTTGGGGATTCGACGATATGTACAACATGTTCCCGCGTCTGAAAGAGCGCCAGCATACTGAAGCTGGCGTAATGAGCGGCGGTGAGCAGCAAATGCTGACCCTGTGCCGCACGCTGATGGGCGACCCCGACTTGATCATCATCGACGAGCCTACCGAAGGCCTAGCGCCCAAAATTGTAGAGCTGGTAGCGCAGTACTTGCAAGAGCTGAAAAAGCGCGGCGTCTCGGTGCTGTTGATCGAGCAAAAACTCACTATCGCCATGGCTATCTCCGACCGCGCTTTGGTGATGGGCCACGGCAGCATCGTATTCCACGGCACGCCAGAAAGCCTGCGGGCGGATGCGTACATTCGTAAGGAATGGTTAGAGGTTTAATTATCTGCCTCATCATCACTATAAATTTAATAGCTGCTTGAGCATGTTTTACTTGGGTTAGAGGCCTAAAAGCTTATATAAATCTGCCTCCCAATACACATAAAGTAGCCTGCGTGACATACAAGCCTCATCAGCGCTTGAATTTTGCTTAGAATACTAAATAGAACGGTCGTGCTTTTTAGCGCTTTGCTGCACACTATCGGCTCACATCCCACACTTAGTTTTTGTTTATAACGCTCTAAAGGACTCCCATGACGGCAGAGTACAAAGCCCACGGCGACGTGGCAGTCATCACGCTGAACAACCCCCCGGTCAACGGCCTAGGCCTGGCTACGCGCACGGCGTTTGCTGCCGCGTTGGCCAAGGCCCAGCTGGATGGCAAGATCAAAGCGATCGTCGTTACCGGCGCTGGCAAGGCCTTCTCGGGCGGTGCCGATATTAAAGAATTTGGCTCGCCCAAGTCGCTGCAAGAGCCTAATTTGCTCAGCTTGATCTCAGCTTGCGAAAACTCGCCCAAAGTCATTGTTGCTGCCGTGCACACCACCTGTATGGGCGGCGGGCTAGAGCTGTCGCTGGGCTGCCATTACCGCGTGATGGCCCCTGGCTGCAACGTGGCCTTGCCTGAGGTGAAGCTGGGGTTGATTCCCGGTGCAGGCGGCACGCAGCGCCTACCGCGCGTGCTGGGTGTGGAGGCGGCGCTGAACATGATCGTTAGCGGCGAACCCGTCAAAAGCGAAATGCTGGCCATGCTGCCCGGTCAAAAGCTGATCGACAAAATGGCCAAATCAGCAGAGTCGTTGATCGACGAAGCCGTAGCCATGGCCCGCGAGAAGGCTGATACGCACGCTAAAGACAAATCACCCTTGCCATTGGTGCGCAACCTGCCGTGCCGCCACCCGCTGGGTGATGCGTACTTTCAGTTTGCGCGCAACATGGTCAAGGGCATGAGTAAAAACTACCCCGCGCCTGCCAAGTGTGTGGACGCGGTAGAAGCAGCGACTAAAAACAAGTTTGACGCCGGCATGGCCATTGAGCGTGAGATTTTTATCAACCTGATGTGGACACCCGAGTGCCGCGCACTGCGCCACCTGTTCATCGCCGAGCGCGCTGCCAGCAAGATACCGGATGTACCCGAAGACACCCCTAAGCGCGACATTAAGTCTATCGCCGTGATTGGCGCGGGGACGATGGGCGGCGGCATCAGCATGAACTTTTTGAATGCGGGTATCCCCGTCAAAATGTTGGAAATGAAACAAGAAGCCTTGGACAAAGGCATTGGCATCATTCGCAAAAACTACGAATCGCAAGTGGCCAAAGGCAAGCTAAAGCAAGCCGTGTACGAAGAGCGCATGAGCCTGTTGTCTACCACACTGGACTACGCCGACCTGAAAGATGCCGACATGGTAATTGAAGCCGTGTTTGAAGAAATGGGCGTGAAAGAAAAAGTGTTTACCCAGCTGGACAAAGTGATGAAGAAGGGCGCAATTTTAGCGTCCAACACATCCACGTTGGACATGGACAAAATTGCGTCATTTACCAAGCGCCCGCAAGACGTGATTGGCACCCACTTTTTCAGCCCAGCTAACGTGATGAAGCTGCTAGAAGTAGTACGCGGTAAAAAGACGGGCAAAGACGTGCTGGCCACCGTCATGGCGTTGGGCAAGAAGATCAAGAAAACCTCGGTCGTTTCTGGCGTGTGCGATGGCTTTATCGGCAACCGCATGATCGAGCAGTACAGCCGCCAAGCAGGCTTCTTGCTAGAAGAGGGCGCCAGCGTGCAGCAGATCGACAAGGCTGTAGAAAAGTTTGGTTTTGCCATGGGCCCGTTCCGCATGGGTGATTTGGCCGGTAACGACATTGGCTGGGCTATTCGCAAGCGTCGCTACCAGGAAAAACCAAAGATGAAGTACAGCAAAACTGCTGACCTGCTGTGCGAGCTAGGCCGCTATGGCCAAAAAACCGGCGCAGGCTGGTACGACTATGTGCCCGGTAAGCGCGATGCGCTGGTCTCCACGGTAGTCACCGAGATGATCGACAAGCACCGCAAAGCCATTGGCTTGGCACCGCGCAAAATCAGCGACGAAGAAATTGTGCAGCGCTTGGTGTTCTCATTAGTCAACGAAGCCGCCCACATTTTGGAAGAAGGCATTGCCAGCAAAGCAGGCGATATCGACATGGTGTACTTGACGGGTTACGGCTTCCCCATCTACCGTGGTGGCCCGATGCACTACGCAGACCAGCTGGGCTTGTTTAATGTGTGCATGGCGATGAACAGCTTTGCCAAAAACCCTAACGACGATGCCGAGTTTTGGAAACCCGCACCGTTGTTGGCACGATTGGCATCTGAAGGTAAAACCTTCAGCCCTGCTAGCTAAATATTGACCCTAGTTTTGGAGAATTCAACATGACATCCGCCGTAATCGTATCGACCGCCCGCACGCCACTAGCCAAAAGCTGGAAGGGCGCTTTCAACATGACCCACGGCGCAACTTTAGGTGGCCACGCCGTCAAGCATGCCATCCAACGTGCTGGTATCGAAGCCGCAGAGGTAGACGACGTCATCATGGGCTGCGCCAACCCCGAGGGCGCAACCGGCAACAACATTGCCCGCCAAATCGCGCTGATGGCCGATTGCCCCATCACTGTGTCAGGCATGACGGTAAACCGTTTTTGTTCATCTGGCTTGCAAACCATTGCACTAGCCGCCCAGCGCATCATCGCAGGCGAGGGCGATGTGTATGTGGCCGGTGGCGTAGAGAGCATTAGCTGCGTGCAGCAAGAGATGAACATGCACATGATTGCCGACCCCGCGCTGGTTAAAAAGAAGCCCGAGATTTACTGGAACATGCTGCAAACTGCCGAGCAAGTGGCCAAGCGCTACAGCATCACCCGCGACGCGATGGACCACTATGGCGCGCGCAGCCAACAGCGTGCCACCGCTGCGCTAGCGGCTGGTTTGTTTGATGCAGAAATTGCACCCATTACCGTCAAGGCAGGCGTTGCCGACAAAGTAATGGGCTTGATGACCAAAGAAGTCACCGTGTCTAAAGACGAAGGTATCCGCGAAGGCACGACCTTTGAAGGCATCACTGGCTTGCGCTCAGCCTTGCCGGGTGGTTTGATTTCTGCAGGCAATGCCAGCCAGTTTTCGGACGGCGCGGGTGCATGCGTGGTGATGAGTGAAGCGTTGGCCGCTAAGCGTGGCCTCAAACCGCTGGGTCGATTTCTAGGTTTTGCAGTAGCGGGCTGCGAGCCTGACGAAATGGGCATTGGCCCGGTGTATACCATCCCCAAAGTGTTGAAACGTTTGGGTTTGAAAGTCAGCGACATTGACCTGTGGGAACTCAACGAAGCCTTTGCAGTGCAGGTTATTTATTGTCGCGACAAGCTGGGTATTCCTGATGACAAGCTTAACGTCAACGGCGGCGCTATTGCAGTGGGCCACCCCTACGGCGTTAGCGGCCAGCGTCTGACGGGCCACGCCCTCATCGAAGGCAAACGCCGCGGTGCCAAGCGCGTGTGCGTGACGATGTGTATTGGCGGCGGTATGGGTGCTGCGGGTGTGTTTGAAGTGCTGTAAATACGCCGTTGTGTCATCAGGTGGGGCTCTGAACAACAAGGTTTAGAGCCCCATTTTTACTGGATTGGAGATATTTCAAATGGCTTTGCGTACGACGCTTGATTTTTTGCTCTACAACTGGCTGCAAGCCAATTCGCTCAATCAACGCGAGCGTTTTAGCGATCACTCGCGTGAAACATTTGATGCTGTGTTGGACACTTGCGAGCGCATAGCGCGCGAGAAATACGCGCCATTTAACCGGCTGGTTGACACGCAAGAGCCGCACTTTGATGGTGAGAAGGTGGTTTTGCCGCAAGCTACGCACGATGCGCACAAGGCGTATGTGGCCTCAGGCATGCTGGCGGCGGCGCAAGACTACGACATGGGCGGAATGCAGCTGCCGTATACGGTAGAAGCTGCAGCTAACAGCTTTTTTGCGGTGGCGTCGATTTCAATTAGCTCTAATTTGCTAACTACAGGCAATGCCAATTGCCTGATGGCGTGTGGCACGCAAATGCAAAAAGATGTGTTTGCAGCGAATGAATTTAACGGGCGCTGGGCGGGGACGATGTGTTTAAGCGAACCGCAGGCAGGGTCGTCGTTGAGCGATGTGGCTACCAAGGCGCTGCCAGACGGCGAAAATTTTGCCAGTGACCCGCTGGGCCCCCGCTACCGACTGCGTGGCAACAAGATGTGGATATCCAGCGGCGAGCATGAG
>JANLPQ010000050.1:0-31903 GCA_031367325.1 Polaromonas sp.
CGCTGCGCTGTTCACACCAAGCACCAAGGCTGCGTACTGGCTAAGTGCGAATACAGCGGTGGATTACCTACCAAGGTCACGAGAGCTGGCAGGCGGTGTACTCAGCGCAGCGGCATAAAGGGGGAGTCGGCGGCCCTAGGCCGCCACGGAGGACAGCCGCGAAGCTGAGTACGCCGCCTGCCAGTTCCCGTACAAGACCTGCACAGTTTTCCAGGGGACAGCCGCGTAGCTGAGTACGCCGCCTGCCAGCTCCCGTACAAGACCTGCACAGTTTCCCGTAGGACCGCCGCGCAGTTAAAGTAGAACCGCCGCAACCAACGCCATCACTTTTGCAGCGTCAGCTTGTACACATACGCGTCACCGCGAAAAGTGCCTTTTACATATTCCACCAGCTGCGCGTTCGCAGCGTAGGTTTTGCGTTTAATCAGCAGGCACGGTTGTGGCGCGGCAAAGCTAAAGGTGCGCGCCTCAGCGGCGCTGCTTTGCACGGCTTCTATGGTTTGCTCTGCATGGCCTAACGTGACGCCGCAAGCCTGCTGTATGGTGGCGTAGGCCGAGCCTTGCGCGTCCCACGTGGCTAGGGTGGGCATTAGGGTGAGGTCGTACCAGGCCACCTCGCGCGTCATGGGCACGCCGTCGGCCAAGCGCACGCGTACCAGGCGCAAAAACTGCGCGGTAGACGGCCGGCCAAATACGCTGGCCATCATGCGGTCGGCCACCACGGCGCGCTCTTGCAGTTGCGTGCTGGCCACCCGGCCCAGTTCCCGCATTTCTTGCGTAAATCCTTTGAGCTTGCCCAGTATGGGTAGCACAGGTTGCACCCCCTGCACCACGCTGCCCCCGCGCCCGCGCCCGCCCAGCTGCGCGTAGCGGCGCAGCTCGTCGTAGCTGCGTTTGACGGTAGCGCGGCTAACGCCCAAGGCTTGGGCCAGCTCGCGCTCAGACGGCAAGCTGCCGCCCTGCTCTACCACGCCCGAGGCAATCAACGCCGTAATTTGCACATACAACTGCCGCCAAAACGGCGCTGCCAGCGTAGAGTTATCCAGCACCAGCGCAGCAAATGGCCCCTGCAGCGGCAGTGCAGCTGCTAATGGGTCAACCGATGACAAAGTCGAAGGCAGTAGTGGCATAAAGCAGCCTGCAAAGTGTGATGTAAGCCACATTATTCACCATCTGACACACTTGTAAACCAAGGCGACTTTAAAGCGTGAAGGTGGCGTGCGCCAGCCCATTGCAGCGCCTTATGGCTTATGGCTTATGGCTTATGGCTTATGGCTTAAGGCTTAGGCTTAGGCCTAGTCCAGCATTTGGCGATGCTCAATTTTGATGCAGCGGTTTTGCACGACGTGCAGGCCTGCCGCTTGGGCCAGTGCTGCTGCGTGCGGGTGCGCAATGCCCAGCTGCATCCACACCGCACCCGCATGTACAGCAATGGCGTCGTCCACCACAGGCGGCACATCGGCGCTGTTGCGAAAAATAACCACAATGTCGATGCGCTGGTCTGCGCCTAGCGACAGGCTGGCCTTAGCAAGCGAGGCATAGCAACGCTGGCCCAGTATCTGCGTTTGACTGGATGCTGCCACTACCGGATTAACGGGCAAGATGCGGTAGCCCGCCGCTTGCAAGTAGCGCGCTACGTCGTAGCTGTCGCGGTGCGGCTTAGGGCTGCAGCCCACGATGGCGATAGTGCGGGCCGTCCGCAGCCATGAATAGACATCATTGGACATATTTGATAACAGAGGCATAGGAAGCAACGTGTAGGACACGGCCAAGTTACGGTAAAAATTCAGCAAAAATACGACAGAATTATGACAAATCGAATACTTGTACCCAATTAGTAACTCCTAAAACGCTGTAATTTAGTTTCTAACTTGTAGCATGTTGTCAGCATGCTGACATATGGTTGTATCGATATTGCGAAATATCAATGCAATGCGCAAATTAGGCTGCTGAGTGCCTCTCATTTGAGAAATTTTGACTACTTTTTACAACCTTACGGGACACATACATGAAAACCTCCACTACTTTTGCTCTCCGCGCTACCGCAGCGGCCGCCTTGCTAGGTCTGGCCAGCACCGCTTTTGCCTTGGAAACCTCGGCCAATATTGAGTTGGATAACACTTACCGCACTGGCTCTTTAACCAAAGGCGGTCCTGACGAAGGCCTAAGCCAAAGCGGCCGTGTTGAAGTTAACGTGACCGGCAAAGTCGGCAGCAAGTATTTTGTAGCCGGTAAGGCTGCTATTTTGGCCCAAAAAACTGGCGGTGTTGCTACCGACGACATGTGGATTCAGCTAGGTAGCGAAGCTGGCGATGTGAAATTAGGCCGCTTCGAAGCCGCTGATTTGTTCCCATTGGCGCAAGACACCGTAGTGAATGATGCTGCAACTTTGTACAAAGGTAACTCTTTGCGCGGCCGTAAATCAGCCAACGTTTTTCACGCTGCAGGCACTATTAACTTTGCAAAAGGTGTTGGCTTAGAAGTTGGCGTGATCGAAACTAAAAATACTCCTGACACCAAAGGCATTCGCCCCGTGTTCTTTGTTGATTCAGGCCCACTGTCCCTCAAAGTAGGTGTAGAAGCAGGCAAAGTTGTGCCTACAGGCGCTAAGTTAACTGGCTTTGGCGTGACTGCAGGTTACGACTTCAGTGGCTTCAAAATCACTGGTAACTTGGCCAGCGGCAAAACCAAACTAGCTGGTACATCTACCAAAGGCACATCTTTCGGTATTACCGGTCAAGCAGGTCCCGCAGTGTTGGGCTTAATTGCTGGTTCAAATGATTTTGGCGGCAGCACCAAAGAGAAAGTCACTACTTTCTACGCATCGTACTCACTGCCTTTGTTTGACATCAAAGGCGCTACCGTAACGCCTGCGTTGTCGGCATCCAAGGCTAAAGACGTTGGCGGCGTGGCTGGTACATCTCTGAAAGATACCTCTGTGCGCGTACGTTTTAACTACACGTTCTAATCGAACGTAGCGCTGGCTTAGCTTTTTGCTAAGCCAGCCTAAAAATTTTCAACCAAGGTTTACCTTGCTGTGCTTTGTAAGTGCAGCAAGGTTTTTTATTGCCTGCGGCTAAACCACCTCAAGATTTGTACTTGACCGAGCAGCCGTACGGCTTGGTATTTGCGCTGCTTATGGGCTTGCCTGCCGCCACCTCGCCCAGGCTTTGTTTGACGTAGTTGGTGGCTGTTTTAATGTCGGCTGGGTTGGCGCTGGCGATGCTGTCGATACCGCCTGCGTAGATTAAATTGCCTTGGGCGCTGATGATGTACATATGCGGCGTGGTGCGTGCCGCGTACTGCTGGCCAATGGTGCCGCTCTCGTCCATCACGGTGTGGGTGGCAGCAGCTTTTTGCTGGGTCATCCAGCCTTGCAGCGCGGCGGGGGCCAAGTAGTCGGGGTGCTGGGTGTCGGTTGAGTTAATGGCCAGCCACACCACGCCTTTGTCTGCAGCGTCTTTTTGGGTGGACTGCATATTGCCTGCGCCGTAGTGTTTGCGCACATACGGGCAGCCGGGGTTAACCCATTCCAGCACCACGGTTTTGCCTTTAAAGTCCGCTAGGTTGACGGTTTTACCCGTAGCGTCTTTGGCGGTAAATTCAGGGGCTTTTTGGCCTACCACCGCCGCAGAATATGCTGGAGCAGCTATTAAAAATGTAGTGGCCACGGTAGCAACACAGGCCATCAGATCACGACGTTGCATGGTTTAACTCCTTGCGGGAAAATTATTTACAGTTCAACATTACAGCTTAGCACTACAACTTAGCGACAGCCGCACGCACCTGCGTCGGGCTCAAAATTTCCGACATGACCACAGGGGCACTGCCGGGTGGGTACAGCACATACACAGGCACACCCTGGCGGCCCAGCGTGGCCAAGGCTTGGGTAATGGCGGGGTCGCGGCGGGTCCAGTCGGCGCGCAGCAGCTGCACTTTTTTAGCGTTGAAGTCGGCCAACACCTCGGCGTTGTTCAAGGTGGTTTTTTTGTTGAGCTGGCAGGTGACGCACCATGCAGCGGTAAAGTCTACAAACACGGGCCGGCCGGTGGCCAGCAGCTGGTCTACCTTGCCCGGCTCCCACGCTTGCCAGCCATTGGAGGTGGAAACTTGTGTGTTTTCAGGCATGTTTTGAGTGATATAAGGCCCTGTAACCCAAGTAAAACCTGCTAGAGCAGCTATTGAAATACTAGCAATCACCAGCCGTGTGCGCCCGCGCAATGACAGCGCCCAGGCCAGCATGCTGATACCCACCAGCAGCAGCAACAAAGCCGCTGCGCCATCAATACCGCTTTGCTGGCCCAGCACCCATACCAGCCACGCCACCGTGGCAAACATGGGGAAGGCCATGGCTTTTTTAAACACGTCCATCCACGCACCGGGGCGCGGCAGCCAACGCGCCACCGCGGGGATCAGGCTGGCAGCCAAATACGGCAGCGCCATACCGATGCCCAAAAACGCAAACACCGCCAGCGCCTGCCACGCCGGCAAGCCCAGCGCAAAGCCCAGCGACGCGCCCATAAACGGCGCAGTGCACGGCGACGCTATCGCCACGGCCAGCACGCCGGACAGTAGCGCATCAATCTGCGGATTTTTAGCCTGCAGCGTGGCCAAGCTAGACGGCAGCACATTGGCAAATTCAAACACGCCCATCAGGTTCAGGCCTATCAAGGTAAACAGCGCCGCCAGCACCGCCACCACCGCAGGCGACTGCAGCTGAAAGCCCCAGCCCAGCGCCTGGCCACCCGCACGCAGGATAAGCATCAGGCCGCCCAACGCGATAAAACTGAGCACCACGCCCGTGGTGTAGGCCACGCCGCTGGCCACGCGCACACGCTTGTCGTGCGCATGCTGGGCAAAACCCATCACCTTAATGGCCAGCACCGGGAACACGCAAGGCATCAGGTTCAAAATCAAGCCGCCTACCAGCGCCAGTAGCAACGCGGGTAGCAAACCCGTGGCATCGCCGGCGCTGGTGCCACCCGCTGCATCTACCGGGGCTTGTTGGCTGGCAGCGTTGGCTTTAAGTGCTGTGGCCAGCTCGGGCGAGACTTGGGCGGCTGCGGCTACTTTGGGCCATTCGCCCACCACGGCAGTTTGGGCGCGGTACGCCTCTTGGCCATCTTCGGTCGCCAGCACCACAGCCATGTCGCGTGGGCTGGCGCTGCGCTGGTCTGACAGTGGCATTTGCGCTGTCCACACCGCGCCTTGCCAGCTTTGGGTCCAGTTTTTACCTGCGCCTGCATTGGCCACCAAAGTAGCCGCGTTGTGCAACACCTCGGGCGTTTCTGGAAACAGCGCCAGTGTTGTACCGCGCAGCGCCACCGGCAGGTTGTGGATGGCAAACTCTAGCTTGTCGCCCGCAATCTTGGCCGTGCTACTCAGACCTTGCAAGTTAGGCACCTCACGCGGGCTGGCCGCCTTGGCCGCTGCAAACGCAGGGCTACTTAACGCAGTCGATCCTTTGACCGGAATTTTCAAGGCAAACTCACCTTCCTCGGGGATGCATTCTTGCTTGCACACCAGCCACACGGCTTTGAGCTTGACCTCCAAATCGCTGCTGAGCACGCCGGGCTTGAACAGTTGACTGACCTCTAACGGCACAGGCAGCAGCACCGTACCTTCGTACCCGTAGTTAGCCAGCGAACCAATGCGAATTTTCTTGGGTGTAGGCCACTGCACCTCGCCCGCCGTCACGCCTGCAGGCAGTGTCCACTGCAAATCAGTGGGCTGGCCCGAGTCGCCCGAGTTCTTCCAGTAGGTATGCCATTCAGGCTTATGGGTAATTTGCAGCCCCACCATCACCTTTTTACCCGGCTCCACGCCATCAGGAGCATAGGCTACTAGCTCGGCTTTGACTTGGGGTGTGGTGACCTCGGATTTGGTTGCAGATACTGAAATGTTTTGGGCCGTAGCGCTGCTAGGTACTGCACCAACAGCTATTAAAATTAGAGCGGTTGATAATTGAACAAAAGCAGAGATAGTACGCATAAGTTGGTGTTTGAGTGGTGCAAACTGGCTTAGTTCACCCTGATAGCCTCTTAGGAAGATGGCTAGATGGTAAGGCTTTGGCCAGCCATACCGACTACGGCTGCACAAGGCTAATCAGCCAGGCTTAGCCTGTAATGTAGGTTTGTAGCTGCGTAATCGTCTGTTCATGGTCGGCAATGATGTCATCCATGATGTCGCGAATTGAGATCAAGCCCAGCACTTTATTGCCGTCCACTACTGGCAAGTGGCGAATCTTCTTTTGGCTCATCAGCGACATACACATGCGCGTGCCAGTGGTGGGTTGCACAGACACTACTTCGCGCGTCATGATGTCGGCGATCGTGATTTCGCGGGAATTTTTACCTTCTAGCGCGACTTTACGGGTGTAGTCGCGCTCAGAGAAAATACCCACCAGTTTGTCGTGTTCCATCACCACCATGGCACCCACACCATAACCAGCCAGAAGCTTTAAACCGTCAAACACTATGACGTCCGGAGCTACTCTAAACAACTGGGTGTCACGCTTTTTAAGAAGTTCAATGACGGGTTTCATAGCGCCTCCAATGACGTTGCGAAGGTCAACTGACCAAAGATGCATGATACGTCGCACACGAAATTTGGCAAGCAGGACGATGGATGGCTGATTTGCAGCGCGCGAACGCGCTCTTGAGCTGATTGAAAATGATCCATACTGACCCGCGCTGGCGCAGCTACCAATTACTCACTTGGGGCAAAGCACTGCATGGTCCGGTAGTACTTTAAATGGTGGGGCTGCGTGTTTCTATGTTGCCGTAAGACACGTCCTACGCAAACGGACGGTGCGCGCTGATGAAAAGCAGCTTTGTGCAGCGCATAATAATAAAAATTCTGGCTTTCTCCAGATATAGAGACCCTAACTTGTGAATATCCTTAAGGTCTATCTTGTAGAAGATAGTGCCGTCATACGTGCCAGCTTAATCGCTGCACTGGAAGAGCTTGCACCTGTAGTCGTATCAGCCACTGCAGAGGACGAACAAAGTGCGGTGCTGTGGATGGCCGACGCATCCCATCAATGTGATCTTGCGATTATTGACATTCAGTTGCGCGCCGGTTCTGGATTGGGGGTTATCAGCGCTAGCCAAAAATTGCCAATGCGCCCAAAGATGGTGGTGCTGAGCAATTACGCTACGACCGATATGCGCCACACATGTCTGGCACTGGGTGCTAACCGGGTGTTTGACAAGTCCAACGACATTGATGCACTAATAGAGTATTGCAACGCGCTGGCCAGTGGCGAGCCCAGCGACAGCGACCGCGCCGCACTGGCATGAAACTTCTCGCGGTCCTTAAAGGCAACCGCGTGGCGCTGCCTTTAGCCTGCAGCGCAGCGCTGGCTATGCTGGCAATTAACGAGTTTGCTTACTGGAACTCATCCCAAGCAGCACAAAATTCCCTGTCTGTTGTGGCCACTCAAAAAATAATTAACCAATTGCATACGCGCACCTTGGAGGCTGAAACAGGACAGCGCGGCTATCTGCTGACAAAGCGCAAAGAGTATTTGCAGCCTTATGAGGAATCGCTAAGCCAAATTAAACAAAGCTTTGGGCAACTGCAAACGCGCTATATAAATCAGCCCGATCAAATAAAAATAGTGCAAGAACTGAGAACAGTCACCGACAGCAAGCTTGCTGAGATGGCCCAAACCATCGAAATGCAAAAAAAAGGTCAAGCCGAGGCCAGCTTAGATCTGGTTTTGAACAACAGTGGTTGGCAAAAAATGCAACGCATGCGCGCACTCAGCGATGCACTGGTGATGAACGAGGAGAGCAACCTTTTAAAAAGCCAAGACCATATGCTCAGCTCGCTGATGCTCAATCGTGCAGGCGTAGCCCTGCTGGCCGCATTAAGCTTGATGGCGCTGATTTTGTATTTGCGGCAAGCGCTACACCTTAAGCAGCAACAGTTTGAGTTGCACAGTTTGGCAGCGCTGGAACGCGACCAGCTTGAGGTAACGGTAAGCAGCCGTACCAAACAACTGACCGAACTGGCGCGCTACTTGCAAACTGCGCGCGAGGATGAACGTAGTCGATTAGCGCGTAATTTACATGACGATTTAGGTGCTTTGTTGACCTCAGCCAAGCTGGATGCAGCACGCATTAAATCGCGGGTAGCCACCGATTCACCCGAAACCAATGGGTTACTTGCGCATCTGGTATCCAACCTGAACAGCAGCATCGCACTAGGTCGAAAAATCATTGAAGATTTGCGTCCTTCCGCGCTCAGCAACTTAGGCTTGGTGGCCACGCTGGAGATTTTGGCGCGCGAGTTTGCAGAAAGCTCTGGGCTGCAAGTGCACTGCACGTTCGCTGCGGTCAGTCTGCCGCCAGAGTCTGAGCTGATGGTGTACCGCATGATGCAAGAGGCGTGCACTAATATTTTGAAATACGCCAAAGCAAGTAACGTATGGATGGATTTAGGCGTGCAAGACGGCGTAGTAACCGCCTCGGTGCGCGACGATGGCCTAGGCTTTGACACATCGACCAGGCTTAGTACGTCGTACGGTTTGCTGGGCATGCGTTACAGGGTAGAGGCCGCCAACGGCGTACTGGCTATTACCTCTGAGCTTGGTGTCGGAACCTTGGTACAAGCACAAATTTAAACCTCTTGCGCTGCACGCTGTAAGGTGCGTCTTACAGCGCTCTGCGCTGTTGCCCTACAAGGCTGCACTCAAGTTTCCTATGGGTATTGCTAGCTTGGTTATTGCATACTTGACAACTGTTTGATAACTTTGTCAGCTTTTCTTAACCCTAAGGACTTTCCCATGAACACCACGCCTCTTACCAACCAAACCAATTCTGTTTTAGACCAAGCTGCGCATGTTGCGCAACAAGCTAGCGATTTAACACAACGTGGTGCTGACGCCGTACGTGCAGGCGGCCAGCAACTGCGCGAGAAGGCCCAGTCTTTAGGTGACAGCACCGTAGACTACATCAAAGACGAACCTGTCAAGTCCATGCTGATTGCCGCCGCCACAGGTGCTGCGTTAATGGCAATGCTCAGCCTGATTAGCCGCTCGGGTCATCGCCACTAAGCACCTATTGACCACACACAGGCTCACTCACCAAGGGCCACAACTATGACATTACAAAGCATCTTTCGCCTTATCACCACACAGCCACAGCTGCTGCTGGACCATGTTGAGGCGTATTCAGAACTAGTAGTAGAAGAAATTGCACAAGTATCTAGCGCATACCAGCGCAGGTTGCTGTACGGCGTGCTGGCAATTTTGCTATTTGCTTTGGGCATTACTTTTACAGGTATAGCGTTATTGCTATGGGCTACAGCGCCCATAGCACAGATCCATTCGCCATGGATGCTGTGGCTTGTGCCGCTCACGCCACTGGTGCTTGCACTGGTATGCGGCGTCGTAGCTAAAAATAATGCGCGCCAAGGTGCGTTTAACGATCTTCGCAGTCAATTAAAAGCCGACATGGCCATGCTGCGTACCACTAAGGCTGCCACATGACACCCGACGCAAGCACTAGAACGCCCTACACACCTGCCACTACCCAAAACATGCCGCCTTCGCTTTCCAGCGAACAGCCTTTGGGCGAAGATCACTCCACGTCTGTTCCTGGCGGATCAACAGCCCTGAGTTTGGCAACGCAGCGCCTGTCGCGTTCACGCGCGTTAATTCAAACAGCCCTTGGGCCATACCCAAATACTGCTAAATCGTCCGCTACGTCCATCAATAACCGATTGCCCGGCACACCAGAACATGCATCGCCCGCAGGCCTGTCTTCCATACCGGGGTTTGCTCTGGGCGTAGAGGCAGTTAAATTTTGGTGGTCGCGCCATCCACTGCGCTTGGCTATCACTCTGTTGGCTAAAACAGCAGATGCATCCATTAAGCCTATGGCTCAGCGCAACCCAGTTGCATTAGTGGCTGGGGCGTTTTTAGTGGGTGGTCTGCTGGCTTGGGCGCGACCATGGCGCTTGGTAGTTAAACCCATTTTGTTCGCCGGTGTTATGCCTCAGATCACGTCGGCACTGGTTACCCATTTTTCTGCCAGCGCCAACAAGCATGCAAACCATACCAAGCATTAGGTATAAGCATCTCGCATGGTGTTAGCGCATGGGCATAGCACGCAAAACATAGTAACCCGTAACCGCCGCCGTAGCGCTGGCAAACGATCCCCACAACATGTCTGCTATGGCCACTGAAGCAGGCCAGTTTTTAAGTGTGGCCCAGTTGGTCAAATCGTAGGTTGCATATGCGAAAAAACCGAACATTGCAGCGGTCAATGCTACCTTGCCAAAACTGGTTGCATCTGCATTGGGCGCTATGACAAACCACATCAACCCTGCGGCGTACACCACGTAAAACAAAGCCGCTATAACCAAGTTCGGCTTGTCTGCCATCAAATGACCAATGCCTTGCTGGTACAGCGGCTTGGCAATGAAGCCAATCCACAGCACATCTAATAACAGCATCACTATGGCGACCGCAGCGTAAGCGGCGAAGTATTTCATCATGGGCTGCTTTCTTAAGTTAGCTAAGCATAACGCCATTGTCATTACCCGTTTACCCAATACGGTGTTGTCTTACACATCCGCAAGGCGACGGCTGATAGTGCGGTTACGCTGTAAATCCTACATTTAGTTATCGAATTTTTTAACCATTCGTTTGCGGCGATACATACACCGCAACGACATACGAAAAAGTATATGGCCACTAAAACTGCAACCAAGACCACCCAAGCTGATGCGCACACACCCATGGTGCTTAACATGACTGCTATTGAAGAGGCCAAACGCAGCATTGACCAAGGTGCGGTCACGCCCAGCTACGGCCCGTGGCGCGACGATATTGTGAAACTTTTAAACGACAGTTTAGCGACTGAGTTAGTGTGCGTGCTGCGCTACAAGCGCCATTACTACACTGCAGCTGGTTTATCGTCGCCCAAAATTGCAGACGAGTTCTTGGTACACGCCAATGAAGAATCAGGCCACGCAGACCGTATAGCGCAGCGTATTGTGCAGTTGGGCGGCGAGCCTGATTTTTCGCCTGATTCGCTGGCCAAACGCAGCCATGCCGACTACAACGACGCGCTGGATCTGCAAGCCATGATCAAAGCCAACCTAGTGGCAGAGCGCGTAGCCATAGAGTCGTACACCCAGATGATTGCTTTGATTGGTGACAAAGATCCTACGACCAAGCGTTTGATTGAAGACATCCTCAGTACCGAACAAGAGCATGCAGATGAGCTGAAAGACTGGCTGACTGCGTGACATTTATTTAGGCCTTGCCTAGTGCCCAGTGGCGACGGGGTTAATCGTCACCCAATGTTTTTAGAAACCAAACCTACTCGAAGGAACCACCATGACCAATACAAAATCTATGCTAGCTACCACTTTGACTGTACTGGCACTGCTAGCCACTACAGGCTGCGCCGTGACGCGCGGCCAAGAAACAGTCGGCGCGTATGTTGACGACACCGCGATCACCACTTCGGTCAAAGCCCGGTTTGTCGAAGACAAAGCTGTTGATGCGTCTAGCATCAGTGTCGAAACACTTAAAGGCGTTGTGATGCTGTCTGGTTTTGCCAAAAACCCGACAGAAAAGTCAACCGCAGAGTCGATTGCGATGAAAGTTAATGGCGTGAAGTCCGTCAAAAACGAAATTTCGGTGCGTCCGTAAACGCAGCTTTTTTTGTCCGCTGACATCAAAGCACTTTTTTATTTCATTTAAAGGAACCAACTATGAACTGGGAACAAATTCAAGGTAATTGGAAGCAAGCCACAGGCAAAGCTAAAGAGCAATGGGGCAAACTGACCGACGATGATTTTGACGTGATTGCAGGCCGCCGCGACCAACTGGCCGGCAAAATTCAAGAACGTTATGGCATTGCCAAAGAAGAGGCCGAGAAACAAGTCGCTTCATGGGAAGTGTCAGCCACTGATTCTTGGTTTAGCAAAGATAAACCCAAGCTGTAATCAACACGACCTGCAATAAAAGACCCCTTGTGGGTCTTTTTTGCTTTTTAGCGCTGCTTCGCTTTAAGATGCGAGCATGCAACTTCCATCCCGGTTTTGGGCGGACCTGACCAGCCGCCAATTTGCGCTACTCGCCGCATCGCCCGCCATCAACCACGCCGTGGCGGTGCTACCCGTAGCCGCTACTGAGCAGCATGGTCCGCATTTACCTCTTAGTGTGGACACCTCACTGATCAACGGTATCGTCAACGCAGCTCTGGCGCATTTGCCCGCAGACTTGCCAGTGCTGTTTCTGCCTACCCAGCAGGTAGGTAAAAGCAATGAGCATATTCGCTTCCCAGGAACTTTAACGCTGAGTGCACAAACACTGATCAGCGTGTGGATGGAGCTGGGAGCCTGCGTAGCGCGTGCGGGGTTTAAAAAACTGGTGTTGCTCAACAGCCATGGCGGTCAGGTGAGTGTGATGGACATCGTAGCGCGCGACCTGCGCACCGCGCACGATTTGATCGTCTACCACACCAGCTGGTACAACCTGCCACTGGGTAGTGATGTGATGGGGCAGTTTGGCCCTGAGGAGCACCGTTTTGGTATCCACGCAGGCGACATAGAAACGTCGATGATGCTAGCGCTGGCTCCTAATCACGTGGATATGGCGCAAGCTAGAGACTTTCGCAGCACTTCGCAAGACCGCTCTGAGAAATACCCCATTTTGGGCAACGGTACGTCAGCCAAACTAGGCTGGCAAATGCAAGACTACAACGCTATGGGTGCGGCAGGCAATGCAGCGGCCGCTACGGCTGCCAAAGGCCAGCGCTTAGTGGATGCGGCTGGTGTGCAGTTGGCAAAATTGCTGCTAGAGATCAGCAGCTTGCCACTGTCTACCTTAAATTCAACGCCTCAATTGTCTGACTAACCAATTTGCGTCCGCTCGCACACTATTGAAATAATAGCTGTTTGAGCAGGATTTACTTGGGTTACAGCTCGTTTTATCGTAAAAAATGCGTCTCTGGGGCAAGCTAGACTCACACTAGGCCACTAGAGCCTAGTGTGAGTTTTCGCAGTTTATTGCGAGCTTAGTTTGCGGTCAGAATCGCTGTTAGCTTGGTGCGACATGGCCCATTGGCTGGTTTCTGCACGCACTTCGCTGCGGGACACAACAGACGCTACAGCAGGCTGGGCGATGGCAACCGAGTCGGTGCTACGAATAGCAGCTGAATCACTGTTTGATTGCAAGGTGCCTTCTTTACGGGCTTGCACAGTGTCTTCTTGCACTTGTGCGTGGGTGACAGTACTGATTTCGCCAAACGGTGTGGGAATGTAGACGCCAGCGTTGCCAGATCGTGTGGCCGCAAAGGCACTCGCGCCGCTCATAGCAGCCAAGGCAACAACGGTAGCAGCAATTAATTTCGTTTTCATGGTAAATATCCTTCTAGGTTAACAAAATGGTCCGATTGACCGTTACGGGTCACACAGCTGGGGTTTGGTCACCCTTGGCTAGCTGCCCGTGCTCGGTGAGTCGTTCATGTCATCATGTCACTGCGGCTCATCGATAGGTGATACTTTAGGGTATACCCTTCATACTTCAAACCACCTAAAGCACAATATACTATTGTTGATATTGCAATAAAACAATTATTAGAGTTGGTTTAATTGCGTAAAAAGATGTTAATTTAAAGGGGCGTTTGATGGACCGACTTCTCTCCATGCGGGTGTTTCAGCGGGTGATTGACGAGGGCGGATTTGCTGCGGCAGCCCGCATGCTAGATATGTCGCCCGCAGGCGTAACGCGCCTGGTCACTGACCTAGAGCAGCACCTGGGCACGCGGCTGATGCAGCGCACCACCCGCAAGCTGGCGCTGACCGAGGCGGGTGAGGCCTATCTAATGCGCGTGCGCAGCATTTTGGCCGAAGTAGACGACGCGGAGGCCACTGCAGCCAACAGCGCCAGCGAGCTGCAAGGCATGCTGCACGTACTGGCTCCGCCCTTGTTTGCCAATAACTTTTTAGCCAACCAAATCAGCCGATGGATCAGCCGCTATCCGAAGGTCACTATTAACTTGCATGTAGACCCGTTCCCTCAGTCGCGGGTAGAAGAATTTGACGTAACCTTTATCATCGTCGACGAAGGGTTTGACGCCAATATCGTGGCGCGCCCTGTGGCCCAAACCGAATGGGTTGTGTGCGCCAGCCCAGGCTATTTGCAGCGCCGGGGTACGCCCTTGCAACCAGCCGATCTGCAGCAACACCATTACCTGCGCTTTCCTTGGCTGGCAGCGTCGGGCCACACCGCGCGTGGCCTGCGTTTATCACGCATCGATGGCAGCCAAGATGATGTTGAAACCCCCATGCAGGTGGTGTTGCAGTCGGCCAGCTACGACGCCTTGTTTACCGCCGCGCTGGACGGCGCGGGCATCGTCGTCATGCCCAAATTTCCGGTAGAAAACTACCTTAAGTCAGGCGCATTGGTGCACCTGCTGCCCGATTGGATTTTTGGCCGATTTACTTTGTATGCAGCACTGCCCACACGCAAACTTATCCCGGCACGCACACGCGCTTTTTTAGACTTTGCTACCGAGATGACGTTTAAACCTATCGAGCTGCCGCCGACGGCTTAGCCACGTGAACGCTTTGGACTGTCGGGCCTACAGTCTTTTGAATCTCAAGCTTCAGGCGAATCAGTATCCACATTGCCCAAGCCTACACTCGCCCGCGCTTGGGTGGCCAGCCCTTGGTACTTGGCCCGAAAAGCGTCTAACTGCACTTCTTCCAGTTCCTCTAAATCCAGCAATGCGTTGTGCGCACCCTTGGTAGCGCGAATCAACTCGTCCAGCTTGATTTGGATCGCCTGCGTATCGCGGTTTTGGCTGCTTTGGATCAGGAACACCATTAAAAAAGTAATGATGGTGGTGCCCGTATTGATCACCAGCTGCCACGTGTCACTGAACTTAAAAATCGGCCCGGTGACAATCCAGACCAAGATAATGCCCACTGCCAAGACAAACACAATCGGCTTGCCGCTAAAGCGTGACGCGGATTTGGCGAACTGGGAGTAGGCAGCGTTTTTCATAAGGTTCTTTCGGTTAGCAACATCATCATCTCAACTCAGCCATTGTGTACCTACGACCGAGGCATTACTGCATTAATGTTTGTACGCCCACTGATTGAGCTCCGACAACTTGAGCCGATACCGCGCCACATTGCCTTCGTACAAATGCGCTAAGTCCACTGTCACGGCTTCAATCAATGACTGCATGCCGCTAGGGTTGACCAAACTGGCGGCCACTTGCGCTATGTCAGTGGGCGTGCCGCGCAAGTTACCGCGCACGATCTGTTGCACAGTTTGCTGGATCGCATCGCGGTATTGCAGCCGAAAGGCATCTGGTTCACCCAAGGTTTGGCGAATAGCCAGATAGCGCTGGCAGCTGCGTTCGTAGGCCCAGATAAATACATCACGCAGCAGCTCGGTACGCTGCAGCTCATATACGCCCAGCAGGCCTTCGATATAGGCTTGTACCGGCACGTCAACAAACGACAAAGGGCACAGGTTGTGTTGTAGCAGCGGGATATTGGCAGCCAGGCGCGAAACGCGTTTATTCACATCTTCAAACGCTTGCAGGTATGGCAGATGCACCATCGCGAAAAAGGCTTGCTCGAAGGGGTCGGTAATTTGCGCGGCTTTGTTTAGAACTACATCAAAGCCATCTTGCAACTGTTGCGGCACAGCCAGCGGGGTGTAGCTGGTGCCGCTGATGCGCACCTCGCGCCTGCGCAGGCGGCCGCTGGCTAGCGGATCAGCTATCAAGTTGTCGGACAAGATAGCATGCAAGTTAAGGATGGTGAAGCGGTTAAAGCCGATGTCGCCCGCGTTATCGATCAGCATTTCGATGGCAGCTTTATGGTTCAGCACCATTTGCGTCTCTAGCGTGTCTTTACCTTGCGCGGTTTGGCCAAACTCGATGAGATTTTGCGTGTCAAGCTGGGTGTACGTGTTGCCCTCTAGCCGCGACGAGGCCCACGACAAATCAACCAGCAACCGGTCAAAAATTTGGCGCGCATACGTGCCGGCAGGCTGCGCTGCCTGGCCTGCCTGTGCGGTGCGCCCCTGCTCCCACAAGCGGGCGCGCTGCTGTGGGCTAAGGTAAGCGGTTTGGTTGGGAATGTATTGGTCTACCAAACTGCGCTGGTAGCCCACGCTGGCGCGCTGCTGCAGGGGCTGGCGGACATGGTCACGTATCTCTAGCCCCTGCGCGCAGAGCGGCACTTGCATGGAGGTGTTGATCAAAATGTTGGGTTCAGGCTCGCGCACTTCGTGGATGGGCGGCTGGACGCTAGGCCATTGCTTTATCAAAGGCGCGGCGCGGTAGACTACGCCGCGCCTGTTGCCGATGGACTGCACCGCGCCCACCGATATTAGATCGCTCAATTTGCGTAAGATAGTGCGGCGTGGCACCGGCTGGCCACGGGCCGCCAACGCTTGTTCCAATGCGGCCATACCTATTCCAACCGTACCAGATTGGCTTATTATTTGGCGCAATTCATTTGAAATTAGCGATTTCGGCGAAATTAATACTGGCATATGGCGTACAAAATATATTTGTGCGCCAATTATTTCACTTAATTGGCTTAAACGCAAGTTTATACGCCAGAACTTGGGTTAAATAAAATTATGTGAATGGCCATGCAGCAAGGGCACAAGAAGTTCTTGGCCCGACAGCGTCAGACTTAAAGCGCGGGTTTCTTTAGGTGCGCGCAGCCAGTTGTTGGCAATGTACAGTTCTAGCAAGGCCTTGGCCAAACTGCCCGCCAAGTGGTCTTTGCGCTCTGACCAATCCATGCAAGGGTAGGCAAAGCGGCTGGTAGATTTTGAAGGTAGCGCTAAGCCCAGCTGCTGCGCCCACGCGCGGCCTGCATCGGTGATTTGCAAACCTTGATCAACATGACTTAAATACTGCTGGCGCATCAACATCTCAAACTGCGCCACACCCAGCTCGCCTGCCAAGTGGCCATAGCAACGGCGGGCGCATTTCAGCGGCTTATAAGCAGGTTTGTCCCAGCGGGCGCTTACATTGTCACGCTCAGCCACCATCGACAGGGCTTCTAGCGCGCAGGCGATGTCGCCGTCGGCCAAACTAAAGTATTTGTGGCGGCCTTGCTGGCGCAGGGCCACCAGGCCGTTGTCCAGCAGCTGGGCAAGCTGCGTACTGGCCGCTTGGGGCGTGATGCCTGCGGCCGTGGCCAGCTCGCCAGCGCTTCTGTGCTCACCGCCCAGCAACGCGGCCAGCATGCGCGCGCGGGTGGGGTCGGCGATGACGGCGGCAACGCGGGAAAAGCGGGGCTCTGGGGAGTGCATAGACACACTGTACGCGGCAATAGGCGTCTGCTGCTACTGGCTAGGCAGAAGTATGCCAACTGCAAGTGCTACAAATTACATAGCTGCTTGAGCAGGTTCTACGGCCTGAACTGCTTACAAGACCTAAAAAAATGCCGTCACAGACGTAAATATCTAGGCTGTCGCTAAGACGTAGGCTCAAGCGTGCAAGGCTTTGATGCTGGCAGCTTGCGCCATGGTTTGCTCGTAGCCTGCGCGCATGGCACGCTCGCGAAACTCGCGGCTGGCGCTGACGTAGTAGCCAAAATTGGGGTGCAGGGTCAGGTCGGCGGCACGCGCGTCGGGTTCGGTCAGGGCACGTTTGCGCAGGTCGCCTTCGCGGTAGCGGCCAGCCGTCTCGGGGGCTTTGTCTTCATGGGCTGATGCGTCAATGGCCAGCACTTTGGTGGCACCCAAAGCGCGTGCCATGCGCACAGGCATGGGAGCTACCAAGTCAGCATCCACATACTGCTGCCCGCGCACGCGCACGGGGGTGAACAAGCCTTCAATCGCGCAGCTGGCCTGCACGGCCACGCCGCCGTCGCCGGCGTTAAACAGCACCGGCGTGCGACTGCTTTTAGCCACTACCGCCGCCGCAAACCGGGTTTTGAGTTTTTCAATCGGCTGGTTCACCAGCGACCGGTTGATCAGCTCGGCTATGGGGGTGCCTGCAAAACGGCCCTCGCCCGTCACAGCCAATCGGCCCATCTCGGTGATGCCCAGCTCTAGCGCCATACGCTCCAGCTCTACCCCGCTGATGCCACAGGCGTATAGCGCGCCCACCAGCGCACCCACCGACCCGCCCACGATCAGGTCGGGTTTGCAGCCCAGCTCGTCTAGCGCCTTGATCACGCCCACATGCACAAAGCCGCGCGGCCCGCCAGAGCTAAGCACCCAGGTGATGCGCGCGGGCTGCACCAGCGCAGCGTCAAAACGCGGTGCATTGTCACCATCATGGTTGTAGTCAGGTGCAAAAGTACAGCCTGCTAGGGCCGCGGTACTGGCCGCTAATGCAGTGGCGCTGGCGTAGTGTAGAAGTTGGCGGCGTTGCATGGGCGATGAAAGGGCGCGGTGTGACGCGGCGTATAACTAATCGGGCGACTAGTCAACAGCTGGACGCATGGATGATTTAGTCTTTTGGAAGCGGTTGCGCATCGCCAGAGGATGCGGCCTGCGTCGGATTGCCTGCTGGGAGCGCAACCGCGTCTACATTGTCCTTAGCATCCGCAACCGCGCCTTGGGGCGCAAAGCACATTTTCGTGCCGTCCCACTGCTGGCCGCACCAGCACTGGCCCTGTGCATTGATCATGCAGTGGCCTGTGCCACAGCAACGAGCGTCGTCTTCCATGTTAAAAGTTGCCTCAAAAAATACAGATGGTGCGGCTGGCGGGGATCGAACCCACGACCCTTGGCTTCGGAGGCCAATACTCTATCCACTGAGCTACAGCCGCACATACCCATGGATTGTAGTGTGGTTGGCGCTGCGGCAAGGGTTTGCACGGGCAGCACGGTTATAATTAAAGGTTGTTTTAATGCACTGATTGAAATCCCCATGAGCAGCCCTGACCACACCGACCACAGCCACGATATGAGCCACGACGGCCCCATCAAAACTCCGATGCAGCTGCTGATGACGGTGTTATTCTCTTTTGTGGCACCCGTATTTATCATCATCGGCTTGGTGTACTACGTGACCACACAGGCCAAACCCACTACCAGCGCCGAAGCAATTGCTGCGGAAGCCAAAGGCAAAGACGGCGTAGGCTTGGGCGGGCTGTCGGCGGCTGATCTGAGCAAATCGGTAGCGGCACGCATTCAAAAAGTAGGCACTGTGGAGATTCGCGATGCGAACCGTGCCCTCAAAGCCGGTGAAGAAATCTACAAAGCACAGTGCGTGACCTGCCACGGCGCAGGCTTGGCAGGTGCGCCTAAGTTTGGCGATGCGGGCGCTTGGGGTGCGCGTATTGCCACTGGCTACCCAGCGCTGTGGAACTCAGCCCTAAAGGGTAAAGGCGCTATGGGCGCGCAAGGCGGCGGCGACTATGACGACGTAGAAATTGGCCGGGCCGTGGTGTACATGACGGCGGCTGCAGGTGGTAAATTTCCTATTCCTGAGCCCGTTGCCGCAGCACCGGTTGACGGTGCGTCTGCTGCGGCCTCAGCTCCAGCAGCCTCGGCAGCGTCTGCTCCGGTGGCAGCCAAGTAAACAGCCAGCTTATATTTAAAACCGCCTTTTGAGGCGGTTTTTTATTGCCGAATAGCGTTGTAACCCAAGCTAATCCTGCTCAGGCAGCTATTTAATAAATAGCAAATGGAATTGTTATGTAGTTGCTGTAGTAGCCTGCATCGCCTGCGGCTGTTGCATCGCCTGCGGCGAGCGCACGTAGCCGTAGTGCTGGGGTAGCTGCGCGGCCAGCTCTTGCTGGGGCACCCACAGACCTTGTTCTACAGCGTCAGCGGCTAGGCCTACGTCTTGTGTATGCACTAGGCCAAAGCCAGCCTCGGTTTCCATGTACACGCGGCCCTGCTCGTCCACCACGCAGCGCTGGGCGCGCACAGCCAAGCCGGTGTGCGCTACTAAACTAAAGTCGCTTTGCACACGCCATACGTAGGGCGTGGCTTGCAGCTCGACATACACGCGCTGGGGGCCGTTTTGAAAAAACCATTGGCCTTGTTTATCGGCCGCGTAGTTGCGGTTGATAAAGTCGATCAGCTTTTCGTGCTGCAACAATGACCCTTTGGCACCGTCTACACCGCTGCTAAAGCTACCCAAGGCTTGCACGCGGTCATCGCGCATCCACCAGCCACCGCGTGCGTCCAGCCCCAGCCAGCCGTAGCAGTGGGGCACATTGGGCCACTTGGCCATTGCTTTAAGTACCATGTCATCCATGGCTTGATTATCGCGGCTTGGGCAATAGCCTGTACTGCGCGGTGTACTTGGCCAACCTGACGCAGTCACTTTAGCTCTTCTTAAGGCCATCGTTTGGTCTGCGCTTGCCCTAGGCGTCTGGCAAACGGCTGGTTTTGGGAAAATGTGGGGTTGAGCGCTAGCGTAGGATCAGCTTGGACAGACCAAGTAAGTGCATACCTACCCAGCGATAGCCGCCAAGCCTGGCATCACAACACTAAGTGTTCTGCAGCAGCCAGGCACCCACTGCATCAGGCAGCGCGCGCACATGGCCCGGTGGTCCGCCTGTCGGAAATCCCACATGCCCGCCATGCTGGGGCTGCCATAGCGTCACGCTGGGGCTGACCTCATGCTGCTGCGGCAGGCTGGCCACAGGAACAAAGCGATCGTTTTGCGCGTTCAGCACCAGCGCGGGGATGCGGATGCGGCGCATGTGTGGCTTGGCCGAGGCTAATCGCCAATAGTCATCGGTATTTTTAAAGCCGTGCAGCGGTGCGGTAAACAAGTTGTCAAACTCGTACAAATCGCGCGTGGCCAGTAGTTTCTCGCGGTCAAACAGTTTAGGGTGTAGCACCCAGCGCTCCAGTGCCTTGGGCTTCATGGTGCGTAAAAACATGCGTGTGTACACCTGCCGGTTAAAGCCGGTGCCAATCGCGCGACCTGATGCGGTGAGGTCGAGCGGCGAGCACACCGACACCACTGCACTCACCACCCCCGCTGCCGCAGCGCCCATCTCTTGCGCCCAGCGCATCAGCGCATTGCCCCCTAGCGACACGCCTACCGCTACGATGCGGCGCGTGCCATAGTCACGCCGCATGCGTTGCAAGATCCAGCCTATTTCTTCGTAGTCACCCGAATGGTAGGCACGCGGCGCGCGGTTGATCTCGCCGCTACAACCCCGAAAATGCGGCACCGCGTAGGCCCAGCCATGCTGCGCAGCCCAGTCGGCAAACGCCTCGGCATAGTGGCTGCGCGATGAGCCTTCTAGGCCGTGGAACAGTACGAGCAAAGGTTGGTCAGTCTTCGCCAAGGCATGCGTCGCAGCATTGTGTGCAGCCTCGGGTGCAAAGTCTTTGGACACTGCCTTGTTCGCACTTGCAAGACTAGCCAGTGGCGAGGGCACAGCCGTCGCGATCATGTTGTGGCCCGTGTCAGCCGCTCTATCGACCTGCGCATTGACCGCAAAATCTACATCGACAAAATCACCATCAGGTGCATCCCAGCGCGCACGCCTGTACACCGGTGCGGGACCAAAATAGCGGCGCGAAAAAAGCGCAGGCCAAATGGTTTGCGCCTGGCCACCTGGCAGCCAACGCGGTGCTTGGTAATGCATAGACTATTTACTATAAATTTAATAGCTGCTTGAGCAGGTTTTACGGCCTAGACTGCACATATTGCCTATTAATGCAAAACCATCGGAGCTTCACTGAGTTCTTGCATCTCGAGCGGCGTACCAGGGCTGGCGTGGTGCGCCACCATACGCCAGCCTTGCGCGGTCTTGTGGTACACGTTGGTAGCGATCACGTAGGCCTCGCGTGGGCCGTTTTCAGTCAGTACTTCAATTTTTTCTAAGACGTTGTGCACCGCGCTGGCTAACGATTCAATCTTGCGCACACGCTGGGGCGTAGCCTTGATGGTGCCGTTAGAAAACATGCCATCAAACGCCGCGCGAATAGCACTGATGCCCACCACGCGTGGCCCGCCGGGGTGCACGCACACCACCTCGTCCTCATCAGCCCAGCAACCCATTAATTTTTCAATGTCGCCCGTTTGCAAGGCTTCGTAAAACACGGCTTCAATATCATCAGCGCTGCCGCCAACAGTGAGCGATTGGAGTTTGGATTTACGCATAGTGTGATTATGGTGAAAAACGCTAAGCTCGTGTGCAAACAATGGCATCACGGCGGCATGGCAATGACACACGCCTCTAGCCTATAGGAGAACCGCTCAATAACTACAGGCAGTGGCCACAAACAAAAACGCCAACCCTAGGGTTGGCGTTAAATATTTGGTTGCGGAGGCTAGATTTGAACTAACGACCTTTGGGTTATGAGCCCAACGAGCTACCAGGCTGCTCCACTCCGCGTCTGAATCTCTATTTTACTCTGAATCACTTCGCAGTGCGGCGTGATTCAGAAATATAAACTGCCATGTTTAACATGGCCAGCCTAGTTAAGCTGTCGGTGCCTCAGCGCTGGTATCTGGGCGATCAACTAGCTCTACGAAGGCCATAGGTGCGTTGTCACCCACGCGGAAACCCATCTTCAAAATGCGGGTATAGCCACCTGGACGCGTCTTGTAACGCGGGCCGAGTTCGGCAAACAGCTTGACGACCATATCGCGGTCACGCAAGCGGTTAAAGGCCAAGCGCTTGTTAGCTAGCGTGGGCTCTTTAGCCAGGGTGATCATGGGTTCTACAACGCGGCGCAACTCTTTAGCCTTAGGCAAAGTAGTTTTGATGGCCTCGTGCTGAATCAGCGAGTTCATCATGTTGCGCAGCATAGCGAGGCGGTGCTCGCTGGTGCGGTTGAGTTTACGAAGTCCTTGTCCGTGACGCATGGTGCTTTCCTTTCAATGTAATCGAGATGGCCGTGTCAGGTACCACCTACGCACTTGCCCCTATAAATGCGATGGGGCGCTTAAAAATATTACCGTTAGCTGCTTGTCCACAATGATGCTTGCATCACTGTTTATCCGCACTAAGCTGGTCGGTTTAGTGTTTGTCCACGCAGTGATGTTTTACCATCAATGCTTATCTAACCCGGCTGGTGGCCAAGCTTCTAAACGCATACCCAAAGTCAAGCCGCGTGATGCCAGCACTTCTTTGATTTCGTTGAGCGACTTACGACCCAAATTAGGCGTCTTCAGTAGCTCGTTTTCGGTGCGCTGAATCAAATCACCAATGTAGTAAATGTTTTCTGCTTTGAGACAGTTGGCAGAGCGAACGGTTAGTTCAAGCTCATCCACTGGACGCAACAAAATCGGGTCAAACTGCTGGCTAGCGCGCTGTGCTGGTGCGTCAAACGCGGCCAACTCACTGCCTTCCAACTGGGCAAACACGGCTAATTGCTCTACCAAGATCTTGGCCGATGCGCGCACGGCGTCTTCTGCAGTCACTGCACCGTTAGTTTCGATTTCCATGACTAATTTGTCTAAGTCGGTGCGCTGCTCAACGCGTGCGCTTTCTACCGTGTAGCTTACGCGCTTCACGGGGGAGAACGAAGCGTCCAGCACAATACGGCCAATCGACTTGGTAGGCTCATCGCCATAACGGCGCATGCTGCCAGGCACATAGCCACGGCCTTTTTCAACCTTGATTTGCATGTCCAATTTGCCGCCTTGCGACAAATGGGCAATCACATGGTCTGGATTGATGATCTCTACGTCATGCGGCGTTTGAATGTCGCCTGCCGTGATTTTGCCTTCACCGTCTTTGCGCAAAGACAAAGTGACTTCGTCGCGGTTATGCAGCTTGAACACTACGCCTTTGAGGTTCAACAAAATGTTTACAACATCTTCTTGTACACCGTCAATTGACGAGAACTCGTGCAACACGCCAGCGATGGTCACTTCAGTGGCAGCGTAGCCCACCATAGACGACAGCAGAACGCGGCGCAAGCCGTTACCTAGTGTGTGACCGTAGCCACGCTCAAAAGGCTCTAATGTTACTTTGGCACGGTTGTGGCCCAGCTGTTCAACATGGATAGTTTTAGGTTTTAGCAGATTGGTTTGCATGCAGTCTTCCTTTGGGTTGCCCCCAGTTCGTTACACCGGTAAGGCTGGAAAACCCTGCCGCAGATGCATCTGCGCGCAGGGAACTTATCACAGCCAACGTCTTGGCTGTGTTGATTAAAATTAACGTGAATACAATTCAACGATCAAAGATTCGTTGACGTCAGAGGCGAATTCATCGCGGTCCGGTACTTTCTTAAAGGTACCTTCAGCTTTGTCTTTGTTGGTCTCAATCCAAGCAGGAAAACCTACTTGTGCAGCCAACTCCAAAGCTTCTGCAATACGCACTTGCTTTTTAGATTTATCGCGCACCGACACTACATCTCCGACCTTGATCAAAAACGATGGAATATTGACGGACTGACCGTTGACCAACATGGCTTTGTGCGATACTAACTGACGCGCTTCAGCGCGAGTCGAGGCAAAGCCCATGCGGTACACCACGTTGTCCATGCGGCTTTCCAAAAGAAACAGCAGGTTAGCACCGGTGTTACCTTTGCGGCGATCAGCTTCTTCAAAATAGCGACGGAACTGACGCTCCATCACGCCGTACATACGCTTGACTTTTTGCTTTTCGCGCAATTGCAAGCCGAAGTCAGACATACGCTGACCTGAGGTACGGCCGTGCTGGCCTGGCTTGGAGTCAAATTTTGCTTTGTCTGCGATCGAGCGACGTGCGCTTTTCAAGAACAGATCAGTGCCTTCACGGCGAGAGAGTTTAGCCTTAGGGCCTAAGAGACGTGCCACTTTAATTTCCTTTGTTCACGTTGGTTTCGAACTGCCACAGGACTGGCTGTGGGAGCCATTGCTTAGGTGATTACATCTGTCACTGACATTTGCAAATCACTACAAGCGCTGGCGGTGGGCTTCATGCGAAGATTGCTGTAAGGCAACCTTCTATTATAACCAAAGCCGCTGGCTCTCGCTCAGCGGCTTTGGCAAATCTAAGCCTTGGGCTTAGAAATCCTTTAGATACGGCGACGCTTTTGCGGACGGCAGCCGTTGTGGGGGACAGGCGTCACGTCACGAATTGACGTGATACGGATGCCTAATGCACCTAGCGCGCGAACCGAAGACTCACGGCCTGGGCCGGGACCTTTGATTTCGACGTCGAGGTTTTTAATACCTTGTTCCATCGCTGCACGGCCAGCCATCTCAGAGGCAACTTGGGCTGCAAAAGGAGTCGATTTACGCGAACCCTTGAAACCTTGGCCGCCCGAGGAAGCCCAGGACAATGCATTGCCTTGGCGATCGGTGATCGTGATGATGGTGTTGTTAAACGATGCGTGAACGTGCGCTACGCCGTCAGCAATATTCTTGCGGACTTTTTTGCGAACACGGGTCGATGTGGAGCTTGCTTGTGCTTTTGCCATACTGTTTCTCTCTTACTGGCTTATTTCTTCAGCGCCGCTGCACCTTTGCGCGGACCTTTACGGGTGCGTGCATTGGTACGGGTGCGTTGGCCGCGCATAGGCAGGCCGCGACGATGGCGAAAACCACGGTAGCAACCGATGTCCATCAAACGCTTGATGTTCATGGTTGTCTCGCGGCGTAGGTCACCCTCGATTGTGATCGTGGCGATAGCGTCACGAATTTTTTCCAGATCACCATCTGTCAGGTCTTTGACCTTCTTGGAATAGGCAATATTGCATGCTTCGCAAATTTTGCGTGCACGCGTGCGTCCAATACCAAAGATGGCGGTCAAACCGATTTCAGCGTGCTGATGCGGCGGGATGTTAATACCAGCGATACGTGCCATAGCGTTCCTCTAAATCTTTCTATTAACCTTGACGTTGCTTATGGCGCGGATCTGTACAGATCACGCGAACAACACCCTTGCGGCGAATAACTTTGCAATTACGGCAAATTTTCTTAACTGAAGCTGAGACTTTCATGTCTTTTCTCCTATAACTCTGTATTTGTTAATTTACTTTAATAGGTAAAAATCATCACTTTGCATCACCAAGCAAAAAGCTTGAATTTGCGTTATTTAAGCTTTGAAATTCGCCTTCTTTAATAAGGATTCGTACTGCTGACTCATCATGTAGTTCTGCACCTGAGACATAAAGTCCATAGTGACAACCACAATAATTAACAGCGATGTGCCACCGAAATAAAACGGTACGTTGTATTTCAGAATTAAAAATTCTGGCAACAAGCATACAAAAGTAATGTAGATCGCACCAACCAGTGTTAAACGAACCAAAATCTTATCTATGTAGCGAGCAGTCTGGTCACCGGGTCGAATACCAGGAATGAACGCGCCACTCTTTTTCAGATTGTCTGCAGTCTCGCGGCTGTTAAATACCAATGCCGTGTAGAAGAAACAGAAGAATATGATCGCTGCTGCGTAAAACATGACGTAAATAGGCTGACCAGGCGTCATCACGCTTGCGATGTCTTTAAGCCAACGCATTGACTCACCGGTGCTGAACCAGCTCACCACCGTAGCTGGCAGCAGAATAATGGACGATGCAAAAATAGGAGGAATCACACCAGCCATGTTCAGCTTAAGTGGCAAATGTGAAGACTGTCCACCGTACACTTTATTGCCTACTTGTCGGCGTGCGTAATTAACCAGTATTTTGCGCTGACCGCGCTCTACAAACACTACAAAATAGGTTACCGCAACCACTAAGAACACGATCAAAATAGCCACCAGAATGCTCATGGCTCCAGTACGCACTAGCTCTAGTAAGCCACCGATGGCACCGGGCAAACCTGCCGCAATACCGCCAAAAATCAAAATCGATATTCCGTTGCCCAAACCGCGCTCGGTAATTTGTTCACCCAGCCACATTAAGAACATTGTTCCCGCCGTCAAACTTACCACAGCAGACATACGAAAGCCAAAACCCGGTGACAGCACCAAACCGGCCGAACCTTCCAAAGCCAATGCAATTCCCAAAGATTGGAAAACTGCCAGCCCCAGCGTGCCGTAACGCGTGTATTGCGTAATTTTACGACGGCCGGATTCGCCTTCTTTTTTCATCTGCTCAAACGTGGGAACCACGTAGGTAAGCAGTTGCATGATGATCGAGGCCGAAATGTAGGGCATGATGCCCAATGCAAATACCGTAAAACGCGATAGAGCGCCGCCAGAGAACATGTTGAACAAGCTCAGGATGCCCCCTTGCTGGCCTTTGAACAACTCTTGAAGTTGTCCAGGATCTATGCCGGGCACAGGAATGTGCGCGCCAATGCGGTACACCACCAGCGCGAGCAACAAAAAGACAAGCCGACGACGCAGGTCGCCAAACTTACCAGTTTTTGCTATTTGAGCGGTATTGGTTGCCACTGCGCAGTGTTCCTATGGGATTCTCTGAGGTTAAAAATTAAACTGCGACAGAGCCGCCAGCTGCTTCAATCGCTTTTTTAGCAGCAGCCGTGGCACCGATACCCGTCAACTTAACAGCCTTAGTCAAGGTACCCGTGTTGATCACTTTGACCACTTTAGCGATTTGATTGACCAAACCAGCTTGCTTCAAAGCCAATACATCAACTTCAGATGCGCCCAAAACTTCCAAGTTTGTCAGTGTGATTTCTGCGTTGTATTTCAGCAGATGTGATTTAAAACCGCGCTTGGGCAGACGGCGCTGCAAAGGCATTTGACCGCCTTCGAAGCCTACTTTGTGGTAGCCACCTGAGCGAGATTTTTGACCTTTGTGGCCACGTCCAGCAGTTTTACCTAGGCCAGAACCTATGCCGCGACCTACACGGCGACGCGCTTTTTTCGAGCCATCAGCAGGGGAAATAGTATTGAGTTCCATTAGAGCACCTTCACCAAGTAGCTGATCTTGTTGATCATGCCGCGCACCTCTGGGCTGTCTTGCAGCTCAGACACCGAATTTACTTTGCGCAAACCCAAACCACGCACGGTGGCACGGTGTGACTCTTTGCAGCCGATAGGGCTGCGAACCAGTTGAATTTTCACTGGATTGGTTTTAGCTGTTATTTGAGCAGTCATTGCCGTGCTCCTGATTAAGCGAAGATGTCTTCAACGCTCTTACCGCGCTTCGCAGCGACTTCAGAGGGTGTTGTAGATTTCTTCAGGGCGTCTAATGTGGCACGCACCATGTTGTAAGGGTTGGTTGAACCATGGCTTTTGGCGACGATGTCGGTGATACCCATGACTTCAAAAACGGCGCGCATTGGGCCACCTGCAATGATGCCGGTACCCTTAGGGGCGGGTGACATCATGACGTTAGCAGCGCCGTGCGAACCATACACGCGGTGGTGAATGGTGCCGTTCTTCAAGTTTGCCTTGACCATGCCGCGGCGCGCTTGCTCCATAGCTTTAGTTACAGCCACTGGCACTTCTTTTGATTTGCCCTTGCCCATACCAACGCGACCATCACCGTCACCTACTACGGTCAACGCAGCGAAGCCGAGAATACGACCACCCTTGACCACTTTGGTAACGCGGTTGACCGCGATCATCTTTTCGCGCAAACCGTCTTCTGGGCCGGTTGCTGGAGTATTTGCTTGTAATTTAGCCATGTAAATTCTCGCTTTGGTTAGAACTGCAAGCCAGCTTCACGCGCGGCTTCGGCCAAGGCCTTGACGCGACCGTGGTAGGCCATACCTGCGCGATCAAACGCAACTTTTTCAACGCCGGCGGCTTTGGCTTTTTCGGCAATACGCTTGCCAATCAAGCTGGCGGCAGCGACATTAGCGCCTTTGCCAGAACCACCGATAGATTTCATTACTTCAGCTTCAGCTGTCGATGCGGAAGCCAGCACTTTGGCGCCGTCTCCAGAGATAACTTGCGCGTAGATGTGCGTGTTGGAACGGTTTACGCTCAAACGTGCAACGCCTTGGTTGGCAATGCGAATACGGGTTTGGCGTGCACGGCGCAGGCGCTGCTCTTTTTTGGTCAACATAACGCAGCTCCTTACTTCTTCTTGGTTTCTTTGATCGTGATCTTCTCATCCGAATAACGGATGCCCTTGCCTTTGTAAGGCTCCGGGGGACGAACAGCACGAATCTCGGCGGAAATCTGGCCCACACGTTGGCGGTCAGCACCTTTGACAATAATTTCAGTAGGTGTCGGTGTTTCTACTTTGATGCCGGCGGGCATATCAAAGTTGACAGGGTGCGAATAACCTACAGTTAAATTGAGCTTGTTACCGGAGGCTTGGGCTTTGTAACCCACACCTACTAGCGACATTTTTTTCTCAAAGCCCTTGGTCACACCAACCACCATGTTGTTAACCAACTGGCGCAAAGTGCCGCTCATGGCGTTGGCTTCACGCGAATCGTTGGCAGGTGCAAAAGTGAGCTTACCAGCATCATTTTTGATCAGTACCAATGGATTAGCTTGAACAGACAGCGACCCACCAGTGCCTTTGACACTGATATGGTCTGATTTGATAGACACGTCGACGCCAGCAGGGACGGTAACGGGCATTTTTCCTACACGGGACATTTCAATTTCTCCTTGGGTTGTGCTACGTTAGCCGCTTACGCCACGTAACACAACACTTCGCCGCCCACGCCAGTGGCGCGTGCTTTGCGATCGGTCATGACACCTTGTGGGGTAGTCACAATTGCCACGCCCAAGCCGTTCATGACTTGAGGAATAGCGCCGCTGCCTTTGTAAACACGCAAACCTGGGCGACTGACGCGCTCAATGCGCTCAATCACTGGACGGCCAGCGTAGTACTTCAATGCAATAACGAGTTCGGATTTACCAGCGTCTTGAACGACTTTGAAACCGTCCACGTAGCCTTCATCTTTTAAAACCTGTGCAATCGCCACTTTCACTTTGGAAGCGGGGACAGACACAGACACTTTAGCGACCATTTGCGCGTTACGAATACGCGTTAACAAGTCGGCGATAGGATCACTCATGCTCATTTGATTTTTCCTTCGCTCTTACCAGCTGGCCTTGGTCATGCCCGGGATTTCGCCCGCGAATGCCATCTCACGCACTTTCATGCGACCGAGACCAAATTGACGGTAGGTACCACGTGCACGGCCCGTGATCGCACAGCGATTGCGCTGGCGAGTGGGGTTAGCGTTACGAGGCTGTTTTTGCAATTCAAGACGGGCGGCCATGCGCTCGTCGTCTGATTTCTTGGCGTCGTTGATGACAGCCTTGAGAGCAGCGAATTTGGGTGCGTACTTAGCGACGAGTTTGTCGCGCTTGAGTTCGCGTTGGATGAGTGCCATTTTAGCCACGAGTCACCTCAGTTCTTGAACGGGAAGCGGAAGCCGGTGAGAAGCGCCTTGCACTCTTCGTCGGTTTTAGCGGTGGTGGTGATGCTGATATTCAGGCCGCGCAAAGCATCCACTTTGTCGTACTCAATTTCAGGAAAGATGATCTGCTCTTTCACACCGATGTTGTAGTTACCACGGCCATCGAATGCACGGCCAGAAATACCACGGAAATCTCGTACACGCGGCAAAGCCACGGTCACGAAGCGATCCAAAAATTCATACATGTGCTCACCGCGCAGGGTGACCATGCAACCGATGGGCAAGCCTTCGCGGATTTTGAAACCGGCGATAGGCTTTTTCGCCTTGGTTACCACTGGCTTTTGGCCGGCAATTTTGGTCATGTCGCTGACAGCGTTGTCCATGACTTTTTTGTCTGCAACCGCTTCGCTCACACCCATGTTCAAGGTGATTTTGGTCAAACGCGGCACCTGCATGACAGAGGTGTAGCCGAACTGCTTCATCAGCTCGGGGGCGATTTTGTCGTTGTAAATTTGCTTGAGGCGTGCCATTTTTATGCTGCCTTGATTTCTTCGCCGCTGGACTTGTAAACGCGAACGCGCTTGCCATCGGCTAACAATTTAATACCCACGCGGTCCGCCTTGCCCGTAGCGCCATTGAAAATGGCGATATTGGACTGATGGATGGGCATGGTCTTTTCCACGATGCCGCCGGTGGTGTTTTTCAACGGATTAGGCTTGGCGTGTTTTTTCACCAAGTTAATGCCGTCAACCACCACATGGCTGTCATCTTTGCGCAGCGACACGGTGCCGCGCTTGCCTTTGTCACGACCGGCGATCACGATCACCTGGTCGCCTGAGCGAATTTTATTCATGGCTGTGACTTCCTTACAGAACTTCAGGAGCCAAGGACACGATCTTCATGAACTTCTCGTTGCGCAACTCGCGCGTAACGGGCCCGAAGATGCGGGTGCCAATCGGCTCCAGCTTGGCGTTGAGCAGCACAGCGGCGTTGCCGTCAAACTTGACGAGCGAACCGTCGCTGCGGCGAATGCCCTTGGCGGTACGCACCACTACAGCACTGTACACTTCGCCTTTTTTGACGCGGGCGCGTGGTGCAGCTTCTTTAATGCTGACCTTGATTACATCGCCCACAGACGCGTAGCGGCGCTTGGAGCCACCTAGCACCTTGATACACAGCACGGATTTAGCGCCCGTGTTGTCGGCGACATCTAGTCGAGATTCGGTTTGGATCATTTGTCTAATCTTCCCAACTTAGCCTCTGAGGGCATTTGCAACAGCACTATCGCCATGCAAACACCAGCAGAACCAGTTTTGGGCCCGTCGCTACCTGTTTTTACAAACCGGCAACGCTTGGGCGGATATGCGCAAACTGCTTTACTGCACTGAGATTGCCTTAGCACTTCAGTACAGCAACTCCTTTTTGCGCGAAGCCTTTGATTATGCCACAAGTTTTGCGCGCTTGTCAAAGTTCTTGTTTTTCTGCCGATATTCTTGCGCAGTTGCAACTTTCATGCAAAACCGCCCCACAAGGGCGGGAACACCTTATGCTTAGGGTTTACACGTGTCACTACTGAAATCCTATGGCCAAAGCTACCAAAACCATCAGTTTAGCCCTGCAAGGCGGCGGTTCACACGGCGCATTTACCTGGGGCGTGCTGGACGCGATACTGGAGGACGGCAGGCTGGAGCTTGACGGGATCAGCGGCACCAGTGCGGGGGCCATGA
>JANLPQ010000089.1:0-15216 GCA_031367325.1 Polaromonas sp.
CCATCTTGGCCAGCGCCTGGCGATCAAACTTGCGGCTGCCGCGTGGGCCGGGCTTGCCTCTTTGGTAGTGGCTGCCTTGGGCTTGCCACACATGGACCGTGCGCAAGCCCACTTGGAACAGCTGCGCGGCCTGGGTTTTGCTGCCCCCGCTGTGCACGTAGTGCAGCACGCGCTGGCGTAAATCATCGCTGTAGGCCATAGCAAACTCCCTAAGTGGTTTGGATGGTCTGATTTTAGCTAATGCAGCTTTATTTGTGAATAGCTATAGTACGCGCAGTACTGTGTGACCGCGAGGTGCTAAGACAGTAAAGGCCCTACGAACCGTGCATGCGCACTTTATCAACCCCGCAAACCATCCAACCAAGGCCGCATCACTGCCAGCACTTGGCCGCGCTCCGGGTCGTTCAATATCTCGTGGTACATGGCATCAAAGCATTGGGACTGCACTATTTTGGCGGGTGCCGCTGCAGCAAATGCACGGCTACCCGCTGGGCTGACCAAGCGATCCGCGCCTGCATACACCAGCAATGTAGGTGTGCTCCACTGCGCAGCCGCCGCTATGCATTGCGCCCCATGGGTGGCAATGTAGCTGGCTAAGCTGGTGCTGATACGGTCATGCACCAGCGGATCTTTCAGGTAGGCGGCAACCACCGCTTTGTCACGGCAGATGTATTGGGGTTTCAGCCCATTGCCCAGGCACAAATGCGGCGCAAAGCGGGGCACGGTAGACAGTAAAAATTTTTGTGCCGCGCTCAGCCCCGGATCAAGCGCGGGAGAGCTTAGTATCAAACCTTCAATACGGCGAGCCTTCTGCCGCGCAAAATGCGCTGCCACCACGCCGCCCATGCTGTGGCCCAAAATGATCAACGGTTCTTGTGCCAGCATTTGGCGGCGCACGGTGTCAACTACATCTGCCAAATCATCTTGCAGGCGCGTAGCATGTGGCAAGTCGCCACGCGCACCGGCTGATTCACCATGGCCTACCTGGTCGTAGCTGCACACGTTGTAGCCCCAGCTGTTAAGGTCTGCAGCCACTTGGGCATACCGCCCAGCATGTTCGCCCAAACCGTGCACGATCAGCACCGTGCCCAATGGCTCAACGGCTTCGTCCAGCGGCCAGTATTGCACCGCTATGTTGTCGCCATCAGCGGCGGTAAGTGGCGATAGATACGATTCACTCATGGCCGCAAGAATAATTTTTTAGGGGTGCGCAGCAATCACGCTGGCTACTGCGGCGGTCAGCTTCTTGGCGTAGTCTAGGTGCAAAAATTCGTTCGGCCCGTGGGCGTTGCTCTTGGGGCCCAATACTCCGCAGACCATCATTTGCGCTTTGGGAAAACCTTTTGACAGCATGTTCATCAGTGGAATGGTGCCGCCCTGCCCGATATAGCCACACGGTGCGCCGTAGTGGGCCGTACTGGCAGCGTTAAGTGCGTTTTCAAACCAACTGGCGTTGCTAGGTGCGTTCCAGCCCGTGGCACCGCCGCTAGATTCAAACGTGACTTTGGCTTGGTAAGGCGCGTTGTCTTCCAGCAAGGTTTTCAGTTGCTGTACGGCTTGCGCGGCATCTACCAAGGGCGGCAGGCGCAGCGACAATTTAAAGGCTGTGTAGGGGCGCAGTACATTGCCAGCGTCTTTAAGCGCAGGCAATCCCTCCGCCCCAGTCACACTGAGCGTAGGTGCCCAAGTGCGGTTGAGCAAACCTTGCAGTGGGTCGGTGGTAGTGGGCAAGGAAAATGCGCTAGAACCACCGCAGTCGTAGTGGGCCCACGGAAATCGCTTGTGAATTTCATCGCCTAGTATTTGCGCTGTAGCTTTGGCTTGGGCTAAGCGGTCTGCAGGCACCTCGCAATGAAAGCTGGCGGGCAGCAGGCGGCCTGTGGCGCTGTCTTCTAGCCGGTCGAGCACTTGGCGCATGATGCGAAAGCTGGACGGCACCAAGCCACTGGCGTCACCCGAATGCACGCCTTCGGTCAAAATTTGCACCTTCAGCACGCCACTGGCCATGCCGCGCAGGCTACTTGTCAGCCACAGTTGGTCGTAGTTGCCTGCGCCAGAGTCTAGGCAGACCACCAGCGACACGTCGCCTAGCCGGGCTTTGAGCACGTCCACATACGGCAGCAAATCATACGAGCCTGATTCTTCACAGGTTTCGATCAAGCCAACAATGCGCGGGTGCGGTGCGCCTTGGGCTTGCAGTGCTTTGACTGCGGCAATCGACGCGTACACCGCGTAGCCATCGTCTGCGCTGCCGCGCCCGTACAAGCGCGTGGCACCGTCGCTGCCAGTTTCTAGCTTTGCCGTCCAAGGCCCAAGGTCATTGCGCCAACCTTCAAATTCGGGTTGCTTGTCGAGGTGGCCGTACATCAGCACGGTGTCGGTCGATGCGTGTTGGTGCGCTGGAATTTCAAAAAATAGTACAGGCGTGCGCGGTGTGCCATCGGGCTTGGCCAGGCGAAGTACGTCTAGTTTTAAATTCGGAATTTTCTGCGCAGTCACCCAGTCAGCGGCCTGGCGCATGACGGTGTCAATGTAGCCGTTCGCCGCCCAGTCAGCGTCAAAGCCGGGGGATTTGGCAGGGACAGCGATGTAGTCAGTAATGCGCTGGGTAATGTCGCTGTCCCACGCGTGGGTAACGTGCCGCAGTGCGTCGGCAGTGTTCAGTAAATAGGTGGGTACACGAGCGTTCATGGCAACTTTCAGCTTGGGTAGAGGGTTGTAGACATCATGTTAGCGCGATTTGACCGATGTTGCTGTCAGCAGTTGTCCCTTATCGATGTCGCTGGCTAGTCTTTAGGCAGCGGGCGCGGTTTGCCTTCCATGTCAATCGCCACGTAGGTAAGGTTAGCCTCGGTCACTTTAATCACCGGCTCGGGCTGGCGCATGCGCTGCGCATAGACTTCCACCTTCACGGTCACCGATGTCGTACCTACCCGCTCTACCTCGGAAAAAAAGCTCAACAAGTCACCGATTTTCACCGCTTGCTTGAAAATAAACTGATTGACTGCCACGGTAGCAATGCGTCCTCTAGCCAGGCGCGCAGGAATAACCGACCCAGCCAAGTCAACCTGAGCCATCACCCAACCGCCAAAAATATCGCCATTGGCATTACTGTCCGCTGGCATGGGGATGACCTTGAGCACCAGCTCTTTGTCGGTGGGCATAACCGTGGGCGCGCTTGAGTTATCAGACATAGGCACAATATATGGTAATTAAAGAACTGACATTGTCCCATGCGCTCACTGGCCCCTACTTCGCTACCATCCCCCGCATCTACAGCCCCTGCTGGCACCGCTGCTGCCATTGCACTGCCTAGCAACGACTGGGCCACGCTCAAACGCCTGTTCCCCTATCTGTGGCGCTACAAATGGCGCGTGCTGGCGGCGCTGGCCTTTATGGTAGCGGCTAAAGCGGCTAACGTCAGCGTGCCTTTACTACTCAAAGAACTGGTCGACAGCTTAAGCCTGCAGCCTGGTAGCCCCCAAACCCTGCTGGTGGTGCCCGTGGCGCTGCTGCTGGGCTATGGCGCACTACGCTTATCTACCTCATTGTTTGGCGAGCTGCGCGAGCTGGTATTTGCCAAGGCCACCCACGGCACGGCGCGCACCATTGCGCTAGAAACTTTTCAACATCTGCACGCGCTGAGCCTGCGTTTTCACCTAGAACGGCAAACAGGCGGCATGTCGCGCGATGTTGAGCGCGGCGTGCGCGGCATTGAGTCGCTCATTTCATATTCGCTGTATTCCATCATTCCTACGCTGATTGAAGTGGTACTAGTGCTCACGATTTTGGCTGTCAAATTTGACATCTGGTTTGCAGGCATCACCATCACGGCGCTGGTGCTGTATATCACCTTTACCGTTACGGTGACTGAATGGCGCACGCAGTTTCGCAAGCAAGCCAACGAATTTGACTCGGCTGCGCACAGCAAGGCCATTGACTCGTTGCTTAATTATGAAACCGTCAAATACTTTAACAACGAAGGTTTTGAAGCCCAACGCTACGACGAGAGTTTAGAAAAATTGCGCAAGGCAAGGCTGAAAAGCCAAACCACGCTGATGCTGCTGAACACCGGCCAGCAAATCATCATCGCCGTAGGTTTGGTGGCCATGCTGTGGCGTGCAACCCAGGGCGTGGTGGATGGCCGCTTGACGATTGGCGACTTTGTGATGGTGAACGCTTTCATGATCCAGCTGTACATTCCACTGAATTTTCTGGGCGTGATTTACCGCGAGATCAAACAAAGCTTGACCGACCTGGACAAGATGTTCGTTTTAATGCAAAAAGAGCGGGAAATAGCCGATTTACCTGCTGCAGTAGCTATAAAAATAGAAGCATCACCGACAGTACAGTTTGACAATGTCAGCTTTGCCTACGAGGCTGATCGACCTATTTTGCACAATGTCAGCTTTAACATACCGGCTGGAAAAACAGTAGCCGTAGTGGGACCTAGCGGTTCTGGTAAATCGACCATCGCGAGGTTGCTATACCGTTTTTATGATGTGCAGCAAGGCGCTATTCGTATTGCAGGGCAAGACATTAAACAGGTTACGCAGGCCAGTGTGCGACGCGCTATTGGCATCGTGCCGCAAGACACGGTGCTGTTTAACGACACGGTGGAATACAACATTGCCTACGGCAAACCCGGCAGCACCCGCGCTGAGGTTGAGGCCGCTGCGCAAGCCGCGCATATCCACAGCTTCATCAGCGCCACACCCAAAGGCTATGCCACCATGGTGGGCGAGCGTGGATTAAAACTATCGGGCGGTGAAAAGCAGCGCGTGGCTATTGCCCGCACACTGCTGAAGAATCCACCAATATTGATTTTTGACGAAGCCACGTCAGCGCTAGACAGCGCTAACGAGCGTGCTATTCAGGCTGAATTGCAAAGCGTCTCCAGCGGCAAAACTACTTTGGTGATAGCACACCGATTGTCTACCGTGGTGGATGCGCATGAAATACTGGTGCTTGACGCGGGCCGCATTTTAGAGCGCGGATCGCACGCGCAGTTGCTGGCCATGCAAGGCCGCTATGCCCATATGTGGGCGCTGCAGCAAAGCACGGCAGAGCATGCTGAAGTTATGCTTTAGCAGATTGGGCCAAGGGCGCAGGCCCCATGGAGGCCCCTTCGACAAACTGCGACTGCACCAGCACGTGGTTTGTCTGTAGCGCAACCCCGTCGATAATTTTTAGCAGCATGTCGGCCATGGTCACGCCTGAATCAAACGGGGTGGGCTGCAAAATAGACGCGACGCTGAGCTCGCCCAGCAGGGTGTCCTCGGGTATGCCACCATCTACCACTACAGACATATCGCGGCCCAGCTGCAGGCCTGCATTCAATAAATAGCGAATGATGCCTACGCCACCCAAGTTGTTATCTACCAATATGGCGGTAGGGCGTGTGGGCAGCTTCAGCAAATATTCGGCGGCTGCGTAGCCTCCCCGGCGGTCCATGCCACCGTCAATCACCATGTTTAAATCTACCTGCAAGCCCGCTTCTTTCATGCCGATCAAAAAACCTTTTTTTCGCTGTGTTGCAAAGTTGAAATCCAAAGGTGAATGCACGTGCGCAATTGTTCTATGGCCCAATGCGGCCAAACGCTGCACCGCCATGCGGCTACCCGCCTCGTTGTCCACGTCGTACCATGCAAAATCATCACGCGCACCGCAGCGGCCGTAGCCTAAAAACGGAAACCCGGCTTTCTTCAGGTAGTCGATGCGCGGGTCGTCCACCCGCGTGTTGGCCAGCAGCACACCGTCTACGCGTTTGCCGCGTACCAAGCGGTCATAGGTAATAAGCTCTGTGTTCCCACGAGCTGCTGCCAGCAGCAGGTCTACACCCGCGTTTTCCAGCCGGTCTGAGAACGCAGCGATCATGGCCAAGAACCTGGGGTTGCCTAGATAGTCGGTATCCAATGGGTACACCAAACCCACAGCGTCTGCGCGGCCTTTAACCAAGCGCTGCGCACCTAAATTAGGCTGGTAGTTCAGCTCTTTGGCGCGCTGCGCCACACGTGCGCGCGTTTTTTCGCTGATGTCGGTGTAGCCATTTAAGGCGCGGCTCACTGTAGATGGGGATATACCCAAGCTGGCTGCCAAGTACTTGATATCTACGGTCACTTGAATCTACCTGTTAGCACCAGAAATTGTCTGTTAATTGCTAGGTTAGCGCCGCAAAAAGTCCGCCCCATGGCGCGCAATGCACTGCACCCTGCTGCAAAGTAGCGCCGTGCAAACCGCTTTGTTGTAGCAGTGTCGCGACCCCCAGTTCACTAGGCAAGTTCATCGCAGCAGGCTGGTCGCTAAAGTTAAATACACACAGCACGCGCTGTCCATTGCTCTCGCGCACATAGGCCAGTACTTGCGGGTGCACTGGCAGCAGCTGCATTGTGCCAACGACCAATGCCGGTACCGTGCGCCGCCAGTGCAATAAATGCGTATAAAAATGAAGCAATGAATCCTTGCTGGATTGCTGTTGATCTACAGCCAAAGGCAATTGTGGTTTGGCAATGGGTAGCCAAGGGCGTGCAAGCGTCGAGAAACCCCCTGCGGTAGCCTTACTGTCCCAAGGCATAGGTGTGCGGCATCCATCACGGCCTTTTAATTTAGGCCACATTTCGATTCCATACGGGTCTTGCAAATCTTCAAATTCGATATCGGCCTCAGGCAGGCCTAGCTCATCGCCTTGGTACAACGACGGCGAGCCACGCAGTGATATTTGCATGGCCGCGCTTAAGCGGAGCAATTGTGGGTCTGGCTTGTCCCCGCCCCAGCGGGTAGCAACGCGTGTTACGTCGTGATTAGCCAGCGCCCAGCACGGCCAACCATCACCCACTACTTCGCTGAAATGGCTGAACACGCCGTACAAATACGGGGCGTCGTGCCGAGTGGCCAGCAAATCAAAGCAATACGCCATATGCAGCTTGTCACCGCCATTGGTATATTCCGCCACGCGCACTAAGCCGTCATCATCACCAATCTCGCCAACCAGTGTGGTGTTGGGGTACTGATCTGCCAAGGTACGCAGGCGCTTCAAAAAATCAATATTCTCGGGTCTGTTTTTATCAAATTGATGGAATTGCCAGCTGTAGGGATTAGACGAGCTTACCGCCGGGTTCTCTCCCACAGGTTTACCGCGTGGCGGGTTGTTGCGCAATAGCGCGTCGTGCACATAAAAATTAGCTGTGTCTAACCGGTAGCCATCAACACCTAAATCTAACCAGAATTTCACGGTGCCCAATATGGCATCTTGCACCGCAGGGTTGTGAAAATTCAAGTCTGGTTGCGAGGTGAGGAAATTGTGCAGGTAATACTGCAACCGCCCCGTGTCCCATTGCCACGCTGTGCCACCAAATATGCTCAACCAGTTGTTGGGTGCCGTGCCATCAGATTTTGCATCGGCCCAGACATACCAATCGGCTTTAGGACTGGTATGGCTTGCGCGGCTTTCTACAAACCAGGGGTGCTGGTCAGATGTGTGCGACAGCACTTGGTCGATGATGATTTTCAAATCCAGTTCATGCGCGCGTGCCAGCAATTTTTTAAAGTCATCCAGCGTGCCAAACATGGGGTCTACGTTGCAGTAGTCCGACACGTCGTAGCCAAAGTCTTTCATGGGGCTGGTAAAAAACGGTGATAACCACACCGCGTCAGCCCCCAGCTTGGCCACGTACTCTAGGCGCTGCGTAATACCGGGCAAGTCACCAATACCGTCGCCATTACTGTCTTGGAATGAACGCGGATAAATTTGATACACCACTGCGCCGCGCCACCAATTATTGTTAGGAGCTTTCTGCATAAAAGAATAAATACCTTGAAATGAAAATTGGAAGTTCTGTTAACTGAATTTATTGCGCAGGCACTAAAGAATGCCTGCGCAGGCAAGACTTAACCGCCTTTGACAGAACCTGATAACAAGCCGCGCACAAAGAAGCGCTGCAGTGAGAAGAACACCAGCACAGGCACTGCTATCGACACGAAGGCACTGGCCGTCAAAATCTCCCAGCTTTCGCCACGTGAGCCTAGTAAGTCATTAAGCTTGATGGTCAACACCACTTGCTCAGGCCCTTTGCCTAAAAACACCAATGCCACCAAAAAGTCGTTCCATACCCACAAGAACTGGAAAATAGCAAAACTGGCCAGCGCCGGTATCGACAATGGCAACACAATGCTGGTGAATATTTGAAAATGCGATGCACCGTCCATACGCGCACTCTCAATAATGTCGCGCGGCAGAGCTGCAATGTAATTGCGCAGCAAATAAATAGCTAGCGGCAAGCCAAAAGCGGTGTGCGCAAGCCATATACCGGGGTAGGATTTGGAGTCAATACCGACAGCAGCGCCCGCCTCGTTGTACAGCCGCAGCAAAGGTATCAACGACATCTGCAAGGGCACGACTAGCAGACCCACCACCACGATAAACAGCCATTTACGCCCCGGGAATTGCATCCAGCTGAAGGCATAAGCTGCAAACGCCGCAATCAAAATAGGAATCAATGTGGCAGGGATGGTGACTTTAAAGGTGTTGACGAAGGCCTGGCCCACCCCTTCAGAGGCAATCACTTTTTGGTAATTTTGCGTTGAAAATTCTGGCGGTGACTGCGCTACGTAGAACACCCGTACGCCATTGGCTTTTTCGTACGCTGCGGTCAGCTCAAGCCGGTAAGTGCCATCGGTGTTGACGGTTAATGTGCCATCTGGCTTGCCATCTTCTTCATCAAAAATCTGACCATCTGGCACAGGCGCTGTGGTGCCTACTACAAACTCGTCGGGCTTGGATGATTTGAGTGAAAACTTGCCGATTTTTGTAGCCGAGTCGGCGGCAAACAAACGGCCACTAATAACGTATTTATCGCCTACCTGCTGCACACTTTGCGCACCCCCTGTACGGCGCATGTCAGCGCGCTTTTGCGTGGATGCTGCTGTCCACCAGCCGCTAGAGATCAACTGCTCCTTGACCCGAAAGCTGGATACTAGCAAGCCCAGTGTCGGAAAAATCCAGATCACCACAATCACCAGTAGCAGTAACTGCGCGACGATGGACTGCAGGCTGAAATATTTTTTCATCGCTGCGCCTCCTCGGCCCGAAAGCGCCGAATATTAAACACCATCACAGGTATCACGGCAAACATCAGCACCATCGCTAGCGTAGAGCTGCGGCCGTAGTCACCACCGCCTCGAAACATCCAGTCGTACATCAAATTGCCCAGTACGCTGGTGTCCCACTGCCCGCCGGTCATTGCCATCACAATGTCGAACACTTTAAGCACCGTGATGGTGATCGTCGTCCACACCACCAAAATGGTAGACATCACTTGTGGCACCATAATTTCAAAAAAGATTTGCAGCTCGCTTGCGCCGTCTAAATGCGCCGCTTCAATCGTCTCGGTCGGTACACCGCGCAGGGCTGCAGACAAAATCACCATGGCAAAGCCTGTTTGTATCCAAATCAAAATCACCATCAAGAAAAAATTATTCCAAAACGGCACTGTGACCCAAGCCTGCGGCTCAAAACCCAGGCCCATCACAATGGCGTTCAAAATACCGATTTGCTCTGACTGCGGGCCACGGTAGTCATAGACAAATTTCCAGATCACGCTGGCGCCGACAAAACTGATCGCCATGGGCATAAATACCATCGTCTTGGCAAAGTTGCCCCACCACACGCGGTCAGCCAGCACCGCCACAATCAGCCCCAGCACGGTAGCCACAGCAGGCACGACTAGCAGCCAAAGTATGTTGTTGCGGATGGTGATAAAAAAGTATTGATCAGCGAACACCCATGTGTAATTGCTAAGGCCCACAAACGTTTCGCCCGGCGCATCGTAAAAACTTAGCCGGAAAGTTTCAAACAGCGGATACAACAAAAAAATACCCAGCAGCAATAACGCTGGGGCTAAAAATAACCATGGCCTTATGCCCGACTCTAGCGCGTCAGCCAGTGGGCGCTTGGCCGTGGGATTGCCTTTGGGGCGCTGCGTCAACTTGTCGAGTACAAAGTTAGAGCCTGCAAAGTACAGCAGACAAAACGCCACACTCACAGCAACAGCAGCTAGGGCTTGAAAGACTTGTTCAGTCATGCAATGGGCCGGTTAAAAGTAAAAAAGGAATTGCGTAGAAGTTTGCATTCACTATGCCGTGTCGGCCTTGACTTGGGTCAGGGCCGACACGGTGAGTGCGCCAAGTAGCAATTACTTGATAGCGTCCCAGCTCTTTTGGATGTCATCGGCCACGGCTTTGGCAGACTGGCCGCCAGAGTAGTTGACCATGCCTTTCCAGAAGCTGCCTGCGCCGATTGCGCCAGGCATCAGGTCGGAGCCGTCAAAACGGAAGGTAGTGGCACCTAGCAAAATTTCGCCTTGCTTCTTCAGGGCTTTGCTCTTGTACTTATCCAAGTTTGCACCTTTGTGGGGTGTCAAGAAGCCACCTTCAGCCATCCAGATTTCGTGGGCTTGTGGATGCTCTAGGTATTCCATAAACGCACGTGTGGCCGGGCTGTCTTTGGTGATCGTCATGATCGTGCCGCCACCCAAGACGGGGTTGCCCAGCTTTTTGCTGCTGTACGAAGGAAAGTAGAAAAAGTCGGCTTCATCGGCCTTGCCTTCTGGGAAAAACGCAGGGATAAAACTGGCCTGGCGATGCATATAGCACTTGGGTGGCGAACCAAACAAGCCTTTAGGGCTGTCCTTGAAGCTCACGGTAGCGACGGCTTTGGCACCGCCATCAACATAGGCATCGTTTTTAGCAAAAAATCCATAGGCTTCAATCGCTTCGATCACGCGTGGGTCGTTGAATTTAATTTTGTTGCTGACCCAGCCGTCGTATACATCAGGCGTCTGCGTGCGCAACATGAAGTCTTCTACCCAGTCGGTCGCAGGCCAGCCGGTGGCGGCGTCGCTGCCCAGGCCAATACACCAAGGTTTACCACCACCGTCAGCAGCGATTTTTTTGGTCAGGTCTTGCAGCTCTTCCATGCTCTTGGGCACTTTGTAGCCTTTTTCTTTAAAGTTCTCGGGGATGTACCACACCAAGCTTTTGACGTTGACGTTGTAGAACAATCCGTAAAACTCTTTTTTGCCGGCTTTGTTGGCATACGTGCCCAGCTCAGCCCATGAGCTACCTGCGGCGTAGTTCTTTTTAACCCAATCGCTGGTTTTGTCACCCAACGGCACCAAGCCACCAATAGCGGCCATGTTGGCAGCCAAGCCAGGTTGCGGGAACACCGAAATGTTCGGTGGTGAACCGGCTTTGATGTCGATCACAATTTGCTGCTCTGAGCTTTGTGAGCACGAAGGCTTGACTGTCGCGCCAGTAGAAGCTTCAAAAGCTGCGATCACTTTTTTGAACATGCCTTCTTCAGCGCCCGTCCAAGGACAAGTGATCGTCACGGTTTGGCCTTTCAAATTAGGGCCTTTGTAGTCGGCAGCCATGGCGGTGCCGGTCAGGGATGTCGTTGCAACAACGGCTACTGCCGCTGCTATAGTGTGTCTCTTCAACATGCTTTCTTTCTCCATAAAAACTTGAATAGCCTATCTACCAAGTAAATTTTAAATATATCGTCAACGGCGCGCACTATTCACATGCAGTCACATGCGTTTGCCTGCGCCGTCAAATTTGTACAAATGCTCCATCGCAAAGCCCAGCGCTATGGGCGAGCCTGGCTCCAGCACGCAAGTACCTTCCATGCGGGCCGTAATCTCGCCCAGCGCGCCTGCGTTGACATACGCAAATGTTTCGTTACCCAAGCGCTCGGCATGCCGCAGCGTGCCTTTAATAGCGCCGTCGTCTTGCACTTTCAGGTTCTCAGGGCGCAGGCCGACGGTGGTAGCGTTGTATTGCTTGGCAAAGTCATCCGCTATCAAATTCATCTGCGGTGACCCAATAAAACCGGCTACAAACAGGCTGGCTGGCTGGTTGTACAGATCCAGTGGTTTGCCCACTTGCTCAATACGCCCCTGGTTAAGCACCACAATTTTGTCGGCCAAGGTCATGGCTTCAACTTGGTCATGCGTCACGTAAATCATCGTGGCACCCAAGCGGCGGTGCAGCGTGGCCAGCTCTACACGCATTTTGGTGCGCAGGGCGGCGTCTAGGTTAGACAACGGCTCGTCAAATAAAAATACTTTGGGGTCGCGCACGATGGTGCGGCCGATGGCCACGCGTTGGCGTTGCCCGCCCGACAAGGCTTTGGGCAAGCGGTCTAAGTATTCGGTAATTTGCAAAATCTCGGCGGCGGCGCGCACGCGGCGGTCAATCTCGGTTTTCTCTACTTTGGCAATTTTCAGGCCAAAGGCCATGTTGTTGTAGACCGTCTTGTGCGGGTACAGCGCATAGCTTTGAAATACCATCGCCACGCCGCGCTGGGCCGGCGGCAAGTCGTTCACCACGTCGCCTGCAATCAATAGCTCGCCACCGCTGATCTCCTCTAAACCAGCAATCATGCGCAGCAAGGTAGTTTTGCCGCAACCCGACGGGCCGACAAAAACGACAAATTCACCCGGCTCAATATCCAGATCAATGCCGTAGATCACATCAGCTTTACCGTAATTTTTTTTGATTCCGCGCAGACGGACATCGGATTGGCTCATACGTTGGCTTTCTTTGCACTGGCTTAGCGGTTAGCTGGCAAGCAAGGAACGAAATCGTTTTCGTAAAAACCGAATCTTAATCAAACCGCACAATTAATCACACTCGGGGAAACCCTTGCAGCTTGTGAGGTGCGTTGGTTGGATGGTTATTATTTGTAAAATTACTATAAATTTAATAGCTGCTTGAGCAGGATTTGCTTGGGTTACTGGCCTGTTTTGATGTTGAAAATGGCGTTTGAAGTGCTTGGGGCTGTGTTCTTCCATGTTTTGTTGTCTCATACCGGGTTCGTTGTTCTAGTACGCGCACTGTTGCGGTCAGTACTTGGTTGAGATTGCTACCCCTCTGCCAGCGACCACGCCAGTGGAGCGCAGCAACGTTCGGTAGGCCTATGACAAACAGTAAAGGGCCGCTAGGTACGTTGGGCATGGGCCTGCCGTGCGGTGCTGCGTGACCGCGATGTACCAGGCTCGGGTCCAGCTCTCCGGCGCGCGCTAACTAAGCTACCAACGCTGAACAACAGATCATCATAGCAATCCTAAATACTACAAAATCAATAGCTGCTTGAGCAGGTTTTACTTGGGTTACTGGCCTAAAAGGCTTGTAAAAATAGCTCTCGCGCAAGTAAAGAAACTGGTGTCAGCGACTAGGTGGGAACACTGCTTCTAGCAAACTGTGCACTACGGTGTGAAGTTTGTTGACCTGAGAGTATTTATCCTGAAAATGGTAAATCTTTGCAACGCGATTTAAACTCGCTTTTTGCTTGCCAAGAGTCCGCAGTTTGAAGCATGCTTTAGCCGTTCTAGGCCGTACAACCTGCTCAGGCAGCTATTTAATTAATAGTACCTAGACACCTCAACAGAGGACGCCTAAGTTTATGTTTGCCCTATAAAGTCGTAAAAAATGCCTGCATTTACAAAACTATTGTCAAAATTGACAGTAAGTATTCAGCACAGTTTCTAACATTCACAGACACTGTGCGCTAATCAAAAATCACAAACAACTTGCATTTAACCGCACAGGGATTTGAATCATGTCTATTCGTTCTCTTTTTTACAGCGCATTGGCCTATTTAGCTATGGCGCTTGTTCCTTTCAGTGCTAATGCGCAAACTAACTGTGTTTCGCCCTCAGCGTTGCAAAGCTTCAAGGCGCAATGCGATGCATTTGGCGTGTACAGAGCAGATGATATGGCTAACTGCTTGAGATGCTGCGGGACTAGTAGTTGCGGCACCATCAATATATTGGCAGAGGTACGGCCCGAGCCGAATAGGCTAATTTGCTTTTGGGATGGTACTAGACCACCCAGCGTCGGGGGAGGTTATGTTTCAGGAATACCCTACACATTGCCCTGTGAAACACCCCCAGAACCACCGCCTCCGATAGACCCGCCAACTGGCGGTGGCGGTGGCGGTGGCGGTGGCGGTGGCGGTGGCGGTGGCGGTGGCGGTGGCGGCAGTTGCAACGCCGACGGCTCCACTACCAACAACCCTATCATCCCCGTCAGCGGCGAGAAGCAGCTGTATGAAACCGACTACGCGGACAACGCACCGCACGGCCACAGCCTGCGCCGCATTTATCGCAGCCAAATCAGCGAATCTGCTGCTGCCATTGGCAGCAACTGGCTGCCCAGCCTGGGCGCTTGGATGACGGTGAGCCTGTCGGCTACGGCTACCAGCACGGTCAAGATCACCGCAGGTGATGGCAAGGTGCGCAACTTTAAACGCGTAGCAGGTACGGCCGCATGGCTATCGGGCACCATTGCCACAGATACGTTGACCGACACACCCAACGGTTACGACTACCGCGCCACCGACGACACCATCTACCGTTTCAGCACCGCAGGCAAGCTGCTGACGCACACACAGCGCAACGGCTGGGTGATGACCTACACCTACTTTGCCACTGGCCAGCTAAGCCAGATCACCAACCAGTTTGGCCGCAGCCTGCTGCTGGCCTACAACGCCAGTGGGCAGATCAACCAGATCACCCAGCCTGATGGCCAAGTGGTGCGCTACGACTACACCACGGGCACAGACAACATTGCCCGCCTTAGCAAAGTCACGTACCCCGATAACCGCAGCAAGTCCTACCTGTACGAAAACCCCACCTTCCCGGGCGCGCTGACCGGCGTCGTCGACGAAAACGCCACCCGCCTGGCCACCTACACCTACGACGCGCAGGGCCGCGCCACTGACACGCAGCACGCCGGTGGGGCCAACCGCTACCAAGTGGCCTACACCGGCACAGGCACGGTGAACAGCGCCCAAGTGACCGACCCACTGGGCACTGCCCGCAGCTACACCTACAGCACCAACCTGGGCCAACTGGCCGTGACCGGGGCCAACCAACCCAGCGGGCAGGGCCTGCGCGATGCTGCCAGCCGCGTACAAAACGCCAGCGGCTTGGTCGATTCTGAAGTTGACTTTCTAGGTTTCACCAATCAGTCCACCTGGGACACCGCCCGCCGCCTCAAAACCGCCGAGACGCGCGCTGCAGGCCGGCCCGAAGCGCAAACCACCACCACCCAGTGGCACCCCACGCTGCGCTTGCCTACCTTGGTGACAGAAACAGGCCGCACCATGGCCTACACCTACGACACGCTAGGCAACAAACTGTCTGAGACCATCAC
>JANLPQ010000109.1:0-14233 GCA_031367325.1 Polaromonas sp.
TTTGTTCCCCGGCTACAAAAAGTCCCACAGCATGGCTTTTATGCGGTTTGACGAAGACATCCCCGGTATGCGCCACGCTGGGTCGCAGGGCTGGGCAGGCGTGCTCAACAGCCACTATTGGATTGACCCCACGGCCAACGTGATTGGGTTGCTGATGACCCAGTCGCTACCGTTTATAGAGCCACGTTTTGCCAGCACATACGAAAAGTTTGAGCGCGCTGTGTACCGGCGGTAAAGACTTTATTCACCCATTATTGGATGTGCGGTGGGTAGTGCCATGCAACACCCTGCAACGTCATGCAACGTCATGCAACGCCTCCAGCGCCGTGCTTTGTGCAGTCGCTTTTTTTGACGCTGTTGAAGTATTTTTACAGCGCTGTTATGAGTTTTTGTTAGGCGGTATAGCGTAGGTGCCCGTCACATGCGCCACCATATCAGGGCTGCCCTCCGAATACAGCGACACCTCGCCCACCGCCAGCGTTTTGCCCAGCTTGATCAACTTGCAGTGCGCAATAATGTCGCAGTCAGCCGCAGGTTTGCGCAGAAAGTTGATGTTCAAACTGGTGGTAACAGTCAGCGGCACAATGCCAATCTGCCCCAGTATGGCCACATACAAAGCCACATCGGCCGTAGCCATCAGCACCGGGCCCGATACCGTGCCCCCAGGCCGCAGCTCGTCCACGCCCACCGTGTGCCGCACTGTAGCTGTCATGGGGCCTATCTCTTGTACGGTGCATTTGCTTTGCGGGAAAGATTGTTTTAGAAATTCGGCGATTTGCTTTTTGTCTGTCATGGGGTGCTCTTATATTAGTTTTATTAAATAGAAAATCGTTGCATAAATTCAGGCAATTCTTTAATACCCGCATCGCCAGATACAAAAGCATCTACCTTAGCCAAGGTGGCGGTCGCTAGATGAATCGCATCAGGCGTTCGCAAGCTGGGCGTATCTGCGCGCAATTGTGCTGCGTAAATCAACACCTCGCGGCTGACGGGCAGCGGCTGTACCAGAGTGTCAAACAGCCGCTCGTAAATAGCCACTAATCCAGTGTCATGGTTACGTAGCGGAAGCACCAGCACCTCGGTGAGCGCTAGTTCACTGGTCACAAACTGCACCTGCGCTTTTTCAAACTCGGTAAATAGCTTTTCAATGCTAGCTTTAAAAGCCGGGTTGCCTTCAGTTAAATAAATCAGCGGATTAGTGTCTAAATAAACCGTAGCCCCCGCCTTAACAATCAAGCCCATGAACCACGCTCTTGTGCTACGCCGCTATCAATGTCTTGGCGTGTGCGCACCAATGCACGCGTCTCGTTCAAAAAGTCCACAATCCCCGGCTTAGCCGCAGCGCTGTCAGCCATTCGCTTGGGCTTGAACAAAATGCCATCTTCAAACTGGGTGGCCTCTAGATAGTCACCTAGCTGCAATGCAGTGGCCGTGCGCAAAGCCACAGGAATAGTGATTTGAAACTTGTCTTTGACGCGGATGAGATTGGCCATGTTAAATCCAATAGTAAGAAAGTCAGAAATTACGATGAGTTTAGCGAAATCATGGGTAAAAACAAGCTACTCTTATTCACCGCAGATTTTGCGGTGGATAGTGCATTTATTCTCCGTATCGTGCTGTGTATTCTTTTGGATACAATGGCGTTATGAACGGATTTTACCGAACATCTGTATTTGACGAGTGGCTCAACTTGCTCAAGGACAAAACAGGTAAAGCGCTGATATTGAAGCGTATTCGTTCTGCAGAGGCGGGCAACTTTGGCGATTGTCAACCAGTGGGCCAAGGCGTAAGCGAAATGCGTATTCACTTTGGCCCGGGTTATCGCGTTTACTTTATGCGTGCAGGGGGCGTGGTGTACATGCTGTTGTGCGGTGGTGACAAAAGTAGCCAGCAAAGCGATATCGACCAAGCCATTGAAATAGCCAAATTGTTAAAGAAAAGGAAGCAGCCATGAAAACCCAATCAGCTCCTATCAAAGTAGCCAGCAAAGCCAAGGCTAAAACCAGCAAAATCATCAAAATAGAAACAGCCCCCTTTGATGCCGCAGATTACCTAGACGATAACGAAACTATCGCAGCGTATCTGTCTGCCGCATTGACTGACCCAGACCCTAATGTGTTTTTGGTAGCAGTGAAAGATGTAGCCCGTGCACGCGGCATGAGTCAACTGGCCAAAGACACCAATCTAGGCCGCGAGAGTTTGTATAAAGCACTAAGCGCTGGTGCCAAACCGCGCTATGACACGATGATAAAAGTGATCAATGCACTGGGTGTGCAATTGCAAGTGGTGCCAGCAGTTTAATGAAATCTGAAAACTGCTAAAAAAAATAAATCGCTATGCCCATCGGAAGCAATTTCGACGATTTTCTCAATGAAGAAGGTGTCTAGGAAGTAGCCACAGCCTCTGCGATGAAGAAAGTGCTAGCCCTGCAAATAGAAGAAGGCATGAAAGCCCAGCAGCTTACCAAAACTGCCATGGCTAAACGCATGCACGCCAGCCGCGCGGCGCTCAATCGTTTATTAGATGATTCGGATACTAGTTTGACTTTAACTACGCTGGCTAGTGCGGCTGCGGCTTTGGGTCGGGGTGTGCGTATTGAGTTGGTGGCGGGTTGATCTTGGATCGAAACCAAGTCTGTCCTTTGCCCCGGACTTCATTGGTGATAGTTTTAACTTCAAACTGACCAGATCGTTTTAATACCTGCCGCCACGTCTTGCACAGATACTTCGCGGGCGTTTGATCCGAATAGTCGGAAGGCAGCCACGCTATCGCGGTATCAAGAAGGGTCCAGCCGTTTAATGCGCAAGCTGTTTCAGCTTCGCGCAACGCTAGCACGATACCGCTCGCAGGCCAATCGACAGTGCCGTCTGGCTTAATGCCGTTATCAAATAAGTCGATAAATGTTTTACTTTGCATGAATGCGATTTGCAATTCGCTGGCTTTCTCCATGCCTAAAGCCCACTCTTTGAGTTGCACGAAGTGCCCCTCGATGGTTTCGTAACTCTCATCAAGGTAGACCACTGCCGCTTGGCAGCTTAACTCGTCGGTTATATCGAATTTGTCGATTAGGTGATGCACTAGCTCATTTCGTAAGTCTCTAAATTTGACCAGTGCGTTCTTTGTGTTCTCGAGCACCGCTGGTGCCATCTGAATTTGAAAGCGGTATTTGAAATAGGGCAATCCAGCAGCCAATGCTTTTGACTGAGCGGCTGATTCACTCTCGTCGCGCAAAGTAGCTTCATCGACTAGAAAGTCTTCAAAAAAGTATTCCCGAAGCAAATGTCCGAGAGACTTGCCGTTCAAATCACGGGCCACTGCTTCCTTGCTCGACTCTATCTGCCCCATTGCCCCCTCGGCTGTCATCGACGACAGCATTGCCTTCATCAATTTTTCAAATTGCTGAACACGAACCATGCATCGGCCGAGTTTGCGTTGTACTTCGCGTTGAACGTCTACAAGTGCTTGGTTCGGTTGAGGTGCAGTTAATTTGTCGAGCATAGGGACAATTAAAATTCTCAGTATAAATAAAAACCCCTGCAAAGCTTACGCCTTGCAGGGGTTTGGTGTTTGCGCGTTCAGGCGCTCAGGCCTTTACGGCCTGAAGAGCTAGCTGGAGATTACATCCCCATATCGCCCATGCCGCCCATGCCACCCATACCGCCGCCGCCCATGCCGCCACCGGCTGGTTCGTCTTTAGGCGACTCGGAGATCATGCACTCGGTGGTCAACATCAGGCTGGCTACAGACGCTGCGTTTTGCAGTGCAGTGCGGGTTACTTTAGTTGGGTCCAAGATGCCCATTTCGATCATGTCGCCGTAGGTGTCGTTGGCTGCGTTAAAGCCGTAGTTGCCTTTGCCGCTCAATACAGCGTTGACCACTACAGAGGCTTCGCCGCCTGCGTTGTACACAATCTCGCGCAGGGGCGCTTCGATGGCGCGCATCACCAGCTTGATACCAGCGTCTTGGTCGGCGTTGTCGCCTTTCAGTGCGCCAACAGCTTGCTTGGCGCGCAAGAATGCTACGCCGCCGCCAGCCACAATGCCTTCTTCCACAGCTGCGCGGGTGGCGTGCAGTGCGTCTTCTACGCGGGCTTTCTTTTCTTTCATTTCGACTTCGGTGGCAGCGCCTACCTTGATCACGGCAACACCGCCAGCCAGCTTGGCTACGCGCTCTTGCAGTTTTTCGCGGTCGTAGTCGCTGGTGGCTTCTTCGATTTGCACGCGCACTTGTTTGACGCGGGCTTCGATGTCAGCAGCGGCACCTGCACCGTCGATGATGATGGTGTTTTCTTTGCCCACTTCAATGCGCTTGGCAGAACCCAGGTCGGCCAAGGTGACTTTTTCCAGTGTCAGGCCAACTTCTTCGGCAATTACTTTGCCGCCGGTCAAGATGGCGATGTCTTCCAGCATAGCTTTGCGGCGGTCGCCAAAGCCTGGGGCCTTGACTGCTACGACTTTCAAAATACCGCGAATGGTGTTGACCACCAATGTTGCCAGGGCTTCGCCTTCAACTTCTTCAGCGATGATCAACAATGGACGGCCAGCCTTGGCTACTTGCTCCAAAATCGGCAGCAGGTCGCGGATGTTGCTGATCTTTTTGTCGAACAGCAGCACAAACGGGTTGTCCATCAAAGCCGACTGCTTTTCTGGGTTGTTGATGAAGTAAGGCGACAGGTAGCCACGGTCAAACTGCATGCCTTCAACCACGTCGAGCTCGGACTCGAGTGACTTGCCGTCTTCCACGGTAATCACGCCTTCTTTGCCCACTTTGTCCATCGCATCAGCAATGATCTTGCCAATGGTTTCGTCAGAGTTAGCAGAAATGCTGCCAACTTGGGCGATTTCTTTGCTGGTGGTGGTGGCCTTGGATGCCTTCTTCAGCTCGGCAACCAAAGCAGTCACTGCTTTGTCGATACCGCGCTTCAAATCCATTGGGTTCATGCCAGCGGCTACGTACTTCATGCCTTCGCGCACGATCGCTTGAGCGAGAACCGTAGCGGTGGTGGTGCCGTCACCAGCGATGTCGCTGGTTTTGCTGGCCACTTCTTTGACCATCTGCGCACCCATGTTTTGCAGCTTGTCTTTAAGTTCGATCTCTTTAGCGACCGACACGCCGTCTTTGGTGACCGTTGGGGCACCAAACGAGCGCTCCAGCACTACGTTACGACCCTTTGGGCCGAGGGTTACTTTTACAGCGTTGGCCAGGATGTTGACACCCTCGACCATACGGGCGCGGGCTTCGCCGCCAAAAATTACGTCTTTTGCTGCCATGATAGGCTCCTAAAATGTATGTGAAATATGCTGTTTGGGCCGTAGAACCTGCTCAAGCAGCTATGAAATTAATAGTGAGAAGAGAAGAGGGGGAGTTAGTCAGTTGGGGACAGAGCGATGCGCTTCTGTGCAGGTGCATCGGTTTGTCCCGCAAAGTTATTACTTTACTTTTCAACAACTGCGAACAGATCTTCTTCTTTCATGACGAGCAATTCATCGCCATCTACCTTGACGGTTTGGCCGCTGTATTTGCCAAACAGCACGCGGTCGCCGACCTTGACGTTCATAGGCGCAACTTCGCCTTTGTCGTTGCGGCGGCCTGGGCCTACGGCCAGCACTTCGCCTTGGTCGGGCTTTTCAGCGGCAGCGTCGGGAATGACGATGCCCGAGGCGGTTTTGGTTTCGCTGTCAACGCGTTTGACGATCACGCGATCGGCTAAAGGACGTAGTTTCATTGCATCTCCTAATAATATGAAGCAAGTGGTTTAAAAGAAGTTTAGAGCAGTAACCATCGATTTAAAGAGAGTTAGCGTTCACAAACTTACGAGGACTGGGCTACAAATGAATTGTTAGCACTCAAGTCCTGCGAGTGCTAATGATAAGGGCGTTTAGTGACAATTTCAAGTCGAGCGGCACAAAAGCCTGTATCTAAAGGCAAAACCCGGCCAATTTGCCATCTAATCAAGCGTATGGAAACTACCTCAATCAACCAACCCGCCACTGAACCCACGACAGATCAAGTTAAAGAACCGCGCCTATGGCAAGGCGACGGCTGGACTGCACTGGTGATTAAAAACGAAGACGATGACGGCTGGGCCGTGGCCATGACCAAAGACGGTGCCAGCGAGCCTGCGCTAGTAGGCCCATGGACGATGGGGCGCAACAAAAAAGACCCGAAGCCACTAGACGGATTTGCCTTTAGCACCCTGGTCAAAACCGCCCACGAATTTGTGCGCAGGCAAGAACAGCAGCAGCACGCTGCCCTGCACCAAGACATCACGGTGACCGCAAAAGGCCAGCGCGTGACAGTGTCGCTAGACATCGTGCCCGATGAAGACAACCCCTACGGTACGCTCACTGCGCAAGATGATGGCGGTGATGAGCTGGCCAGTGTGCGGGTGGATCCGGGGTTTAAGCTGAGCCGCGCTAGTGCAGTGGCTTGGGCAGAGAACGGGTTTGCAAAACCCAAGGGGCGTTGAGGGCAACCATGTTTGAGTAGTTTTCGTTAGCTTTTAACTTTGCCAAAATCACGCATCTGCAGGCACAAAGCGCGTTTGTCTTTAGCGTTTTGTGCACGCCATACTTTGCGTGCCAGTTCAATAAACGCGTCCTCCGCAGGCGATGGCTTTTGATCGGGGTGTTGTACATCCAGCCATCCAGCAGGGCGCTTGCACAGAGCCTCTACTTGCGCAGCGATTTTGTTACCGATGGGCCTGCCTGCCTTCATTTGGCTGAGCATGCTGGGCGAGACTTGAATGCGCTCAGCAAACGCTTGATCTATACCTTTGGTAGTGGTGCCACCAGCCACTAAATTTTCTGCAAACTCTTGCAGCAGAGCAAGTAAGTTAAGTCTGCGCGTCACCGAGACGTTGGGTGTTAAATCAGATGCTGTAGCCATGGCCGTGTGTAAATTTTGCAACGCAGAGGAAATTTATTATCGCAGACTGTTGACACTACAGTAAAGTTTCTTTACAGTACACAACATCGCAATTTAAGAATCTAACTTTTTTAATTTAACTACTGAGACCATCGTGATAACGCAAGCTAACTCCATCTGCACCATGCCCGTACGCGGCAATGGCGTAGCTGCGCTTGGGTTATCCAGTCTGCATCAGTGCGAACGACCCATTAAGCCGCAGCCAATGCGAGGCAGTTTGTTCATTGCTAATGTGCTCCACACGACACAGTCGTTTTGGGCTTCTGAATATGACGATTGCCATTCTCCGGGGGGAGTCAGCGCCTAGCGCCGCTCCTGTCAATCTCTTACCTAAGAGGCCCGGAATTCGCAAGAATCCGGGCCTTTTTCATTTTTCCATTTCTGCAGTGATCGCGCTGCTAAGGCATCTACTGATTTATTCAATGGTGCAGATGATCTTTAACAACTTGAACTAGAGCCGCGCCAGCACTGGCTGCGCGCGAGCTCTGAAAATTCTCCATTTCGGGTGTGTCTGTGCAGTACTACGTTGCGCAGTCGCGGGAACGATGCGTGGGATGTGCTGGCGTTGGATACAACGCCGGTGCAGCGAGAGAACTCGGCTCAGTGTCATGCTGGTCGCTCGCGCGCAGGCACAGCCGAAATGGATTCCAAATTTGTCGCGTTCGTCTAGTTGGCTTAGGACAACAGATTTTCATTCTGTTAAACAGGGGTTCGAACCCCCTACGCGACTCCAGAAAAAGAAGTGCAGCATTTGTATAAGTGCTGCGTGGAAACCGGTTGCAAAGATAGGGCAGCACCGGAACTCGTAACCGGAATTTTTAAGTCCAATAGCTCAGTGGTAGAGCGCCGCCCTCATAAGGCGGTGGTCGGTGGATCGTGCCCACCTTGGACTACCAGGTTTTTTTGCCTCGTTAGCTCAATTGGATCAGAGCACCGGTTTACGAAACCGGGGGTTGCACGTTCGAATCGTGTGCGAGGCACCAGTTTTGTATTTTTTTGCATCGTTAGCTCAGTGGTAGAGCGTCCCCCTGTCTAGGGGAATGTCGCCGGTTCAATCCCGGCACGGTGCGCCATTTTTTGCCGTGGTAGCTCAGTTGGTAGAGCGCAGCGTTGAAGGCGCTGGCGTGGTAGGTTCGATTCCTACTCACGGCACCAAATTTTTCGAGAGTGTAGCTCAATAGGCAGAGCGTTGGTCTCCAAAACCAAAGGTTCGCGGTTCGATGCCGTGCGCCCTCGCCAGTTATTATTTTCGCGGCGTAGCCAAGAGGTCGAAGGCAACGGTTTGCAAGTCCGTTTGCGCAAGCACGCGTCAGTTCAAATCTGACCGCCGCGTCCATTTTTATTCCCTAGTAGCTCAGATGGTAGAGCAATCGGCTGTTAACCGACGCGTCACACGCTCGATCCGTGTCTGGGGAGCCATCTTGTAGTCGCGTAGCTCAGTGGCAGAGCAATCGCTTAGAGAAGATAGGTCGTTGGATCGTTCCCAACCGTGACTACCAATTTTTCCGAAAGCACTGTGGTGTGACCGTAGCTTAATGGCAAAGCCTCGGCTTGTGGTGTCGATGATCTGGGTTCGATTCCCAGTGGTCACCCCTCAGTGTTTTTTTCAAGCGGGCATAGCTCAACTGGTAGAGCCATCGGCTTTTAACCGATAGGTTTGGCGTTCGATCCGCCATGCCCGCACCATTTCATTTTTTAATAGGAGCACATCATGCAACCCCAGGTCCTCCAGCTGGACATGCAAGGCACGCCGCAGGCTTGGATTTCGGTGGAGCATGCAGCATTGCACTATGCTTGCGAGTCTGTGATATGGTCCGACGGCCATAGCCCCTTGGCTACTTTGCGCGGCGGCTTTAATGTGGCGCGTGGTGTGCAGTCGGTGCTGGAGATTCACCCGATCATCGCGGTGCGTGGTGTGCCAAAGCTCAATTTGTTTGACGTGACGCCCAGCTTTAGCAAGGCCAAGCTGCTCAGGCGTGACAGGCACACCTGCGCTTATTGTGGACAAGTGTTTGCCGAACGTGATTTGCAATGCGAACACATCCTGCCGCTGTCGCGCGGGGGTGCCTGGACATGGAAGAACCTGGTGGCCGCCTGCGGTGCCTGTAATGGCCGCAAAGCCGCCCGAACGCCCGAGGAAGCGCGCATGCCCTTGCTGTACTTGCCCTACACACCCAGCCGGTTTGAAGACTTCTTGCTGGTGGGCCGCAACGTTCGTGCGGATGTGCATGAGTGGCTGGCAGCCAGGTTGCCACGCGGATCGCGTTTGTGCTGATGTGACGCGGCATGGATTGGGTGGTCGATGGGCGCAGGGCAGCGAGCAGTGTGGGCGTGCGGTGTGCAAGACCGACATCCGCAGCGCCGGAAAAGATCGTGTCTGTAATGGCAGTCAAACCCCCGCCACGCTGACAAGATCAGGTCGGTGGTGCACTTAGCGTAGCGGCATAAAGGGGGAGTAGTCGGCCATAGGCCGACACGGAGGACAGCCGCGTAGCTAAGTGCGCCGCCGACCTGATGACGTACAAAAAGCCAAGCGGACAAAAGCCATCGCGCACCAAGCCCAACGACGGCCCATAAAAAACGCCCACTGTTTTGCAACAGTGGGCGTTTTGCTTTGCGCTTTTAAAAGCTAAATAGATGCAATTACTTCAAACCCGCCGCCACACGCAGCGCTGCCGCCTTGTCCGTACGCTCCCACGTAAATTCTGGCTCTTCGCGGCCAAAGTGGCCGTAGGCTGCGGTCTTTTGGTAGATGGGGCGTAGCAGGTCTAGCATCAAGATGATGCCTTTGGGGCGCAGGTCAAAGTGTTCGTTGACCAGTGCAGCAATCGCCTCGTCGCTGATAACGCCGGTGCCTTCGGTGTAGATGGTCACGTTCATGGGCTTGGCTACGCCAATGGCGTAGGCCACCTGGATTTGGCACTGGGTGGCCAAGCCTGCGGCCACAATGTTTTTAGCCACGTAGCGCGCGGCGTAGGCGGCTGAACGGTCAACTTTAGATGGGTCTTTGCCGCTGAAGGCACCGCCGCCGTGCGGGCATGCACCGCCGTAGGTGTCCACAATGATCTTGCGGCCGGTCAGGCCACAGTCGCCCTGCGGGCCGCCGATAACGAAACGGCCCGTGGGGTTGATCAAATAACGCGTGTCTTTGGTGATCATTTCTTTGGGCAGCACGGGCTTGATCAGCTCTTCGATGATGGCTTCGTTAAACGAGGCCTTCATCTTGGTTGAGGTTTCCGACTGGCTAGGGTCATGCTGGGTAGACAGCACCACGGTGTCAATGCTGACGGGCTTGCCGTCGATATAGCGCATGGTCACTTGGCTTTTGGCATCGGGGCGCAAAAAGGGCAGCTTGCCGCTCTTGCGCAGCATGGCTTGGCGCTCTACCAGTCGGTGGGCGTAGTGGATGGGCGCGGGCATCAGCTCAGGTGTTTCGTTGCACGCATAGCCAAACATCAGGCCTTGGTCGCCTGCGCCAATGTTCAGGTGGTCGTCGCTGGCATGGTCTACGCCCTGGGCGATGTCATTGCTTTGCTTGTCGTAGCACACCATCACGGCGCAGCCTTTGTAGTCGATACCGTAGTCAGTGTTGTCATAGCCAATGCGCTTGATGGTGTCGCGGGCTACCTGGATGTAGTCAACATGTGCGTTGGTGGTGATCTCGCCAGCCAGCACGACCAAGCCGGTGTTGGTCAGTGTTTCCGCTGCTACGCGGCTGCGGGGGTCTTGTGCAAAGATCGCGTCCAAAATGGCGTCCGAGATTTGGTCGGCTACCTTGTCGGGGTGGCCTTCAGAGACAGATTCAGAGGTAAATAGAAAGTCGTTCGCCATTTAGATAAACTCCATGTGTTGACGTAAAAGTTAAAAAACCGCGTTGCTGCAGCTTTCAACCACCGGTTGGAGGGCTTTGGCGAACGCTTTAGCAGATTTGTTTTATATCGCCCCGCAAGTAGTTCATAACTCGGCGATACCACTATTTTACCTAAATTGATCCGTACCATTTTTAAACTCAGCGCTGGTTTGCCACTGGGCGTGTTACATCTTGCAGGCGCAGCGCTGGGCTGGTTAACGTATGGGCTGTCGGCTACTTACCGTAGGCGGTTTGTGGCCAATGTAAGCCAGGCCGGGCTGACGCCTGTGCAAGTGCGCGGTGCCATAGCCCAAGCTGGCAAAACGGTGGCCGAGCTGCCCCGCCTGTGGCTGGGCGCGCCTATCACTAGCGCTTGGGATGGCGCAGACTTGGTAGACGCGGCACACGCTGCGGGCCGTGGTGTGCTGTTTTTAACGCCGCATTTGGGCTGCTTTGAGATTACAGCGCAAGCCTATGCCCAGCGCTATGCCCCGCAGGGCAAAACAATTACCGTGCTGTACCGCCCAGCGCGCAAGGCGTGGCTGCAAAGCGTAGTGGCCACAGCGCGCACTCGCGCGGGCCTGCAAGCTGCGCCTACTACGCTATCTGGCGTTAAAACACTTATAAAAGCGCTTAAATCTGGCCAAGCTGTTGGCTTATTGCCCGACCAAGTGCCGCCACAGGGCTTGGGTGTATGGGCACCATTTTTTGGCCGCGATGCTTACACCATGACCTTGCCGGTGCGGCTGGCCCAGCAAACAGGGGCCACCGTGCTGCTAGCTTGGGGCGAGCGCTTGCCCAATGGGCAAGGCTACTGCAGCCATTTTCGGCCCATGCCACACGCGCTCAGCGCTGACCCGTTGACAGCCGCTGCGCAAATTAACGCTGCCATGGAACAACTGATTATGGAATGCCCCGCCCAGTACCTGTGGGGTTATGCCCGCTACAAGCAGCCCGCGCGCGGCCTGCACACCAGCTTGCCTGCTGGTGTGGCTAACGCAGAAGAAGCCCACTGATGGGTACGCTCTTATCGCACTTGGGCATTGCCTTTATGCGCGTGCTGGCATGGTTGCCACTGCCGCTGGTGCGCGCGCTGGGCTCTTTGATGGGCCGGGTGCTGTATCTGCTGCTGGGCAGTCGCCGCCGCATTGTTCGCATTAATTTAACGCTATGCTTTCCGCAGCTGTCTGAGCAGGAAATACGCGGGTTAGGGCACAAAGTATTCATTAAATTTAGCCAAGCGTGGCTAGACCGTGGCTGGCTGTGGCATGCGCCGCGCGCAGTGGTGGCGCGGCGGCTTAAGTTCACTGGCGCGGTGCACGAGCTGGCGGGTAACGACCCGGTAGTTATCTTTGCGCCGCACTTTATGGGCATGGACGCAGGCGGCACTGCCCTGATGTTGAACGTGCCGCGCTTGTTTACCTCCATCTACACCAACCAGTCCAATAAAGTGGTTAACGACTGGATGCTGGCTGGGCGCACGCGCTTTGGTACGTCACGCGTGTTTGGCCGTATTGAGGGGGTGCGTGATATTGCCAACGCGCTGAAAAGTGGCCAGCCTTTGTACCTGCTGCCCGACATGGACTTTGGCACTGCGGGTGCGATGTTTGTGCCGTTTTTTGGCGTCAATACGGCGACTGTGCAATCGCTGTCGCGCTTTGCGCGGCTGGGGCGGGCCAAGGTGGTACCCGTGGTCACACGCTTAACCGCCACGGGCTACGACGTGCAGGTGATGCCTGCTTGGCACAATTTTCCCACCGCTGACGCTATGGCCGACACCCTGCGCATGAACACCGAGCTAGAAGCCTATGTGCGCACCATGCCCGAGCAATATTATTGGGTGCACAAGCGCTTTAAAACACGGCCTGCTGGTGAGCCAGAGCTGTACTAGGGTTTGCATACATCTTGTGGTTTGAAGATTGATTTACCAGCATCGTTTTCATAGCGATTGAGTAGGTTGCTTGGTTTGTCTTTTTTTTGTTTTGTACGGGAGCTGGCAGGCGGCGTACTCAGCTGCGCGGCTGTCCTCCGTGGCGGCCTAGGGCCGCCGACTCCCCCTTTATGCCGCTGCGCTGAGTACACCGTCTGCCAGCCTTCGCAAACATGGTGGGCGATCAACTGCCCGCTACCTACCTTGTACGCAGCCCTGGCGCTTGGTGTGGACAGCGCAGCGGCATAAAGGGGGAGGCCGAAGGCCGGAGGACAGCCACACAGCTGTGCACGCCAAGTGCCAAGGCGTGCACAGCTCTTACGGTAAAGGCGCGTTGAGCGTATTTTGCAGCGAGATGCCCGGCTCGAGTCCAGCTCTCAGGAAATACCGTTGGCTTAAAAAACCAACTCAACGAAGCACACTTGAACCAAGCGACCAACTCAACGAAGCGCACGCAAACCCAAAATCAGGCTCCGGGCGGCCAAAAGAAATTGATCTTTAGAAACAGCTTTGGAAAATCTTGAATCCACTGCATTGAACGCCGCGTATCCCCAGTTCCACTATTGATTCAAAGGAACACCACCATGCGTAAAAATATCCAAATTCTCAGCTCAGTCGCAGTCGTCGCGCTGCTAGCCGCCTGCGCCAGCCAACCCATGATGGCAGCCAAGCCGTTTGACCAGTCGGCCCTGGCTGCCGCTGTGCAAGTGCCCGCAGGCCACGCCGTGGCGCTAGAAACCGTAGGCGCGGGCACCATTACCTACGAGTGCCGCGCTAAGGCGAACACCACCGACCAGTTTGAATGGGTGTTTGTCGGCCCTGATGCCAAGCTGATGGATCGCGCAGGCAAACAAGTGGGCACCTACTACGGCCCACCGGCAACATGGCAAGCCACTGACGGCTCCAAAATCACTGGTGCGCAAGTGGCAGCATCGCCCGCCGCCACGGGTGCTATCCCGTTGCAGTTGGTCAAAGCTAACCCTGCCATGGGCGAGGGCGCCATGAAAGGCTTGGCCTACATTCAGCGCGTGGCTACCGTAGGCGGTGTGGCACCGGCCAAGCCTTGTAATGCGGGCATGGTGCGTAGCAAGGAAGTGGTTAACTACCAGGCTGACTATATTTTTTACCGGGCTGTGTGATTGGGTTTTATAGCTGGTCCTAAAAATAGCTCTTCTAGGTTCGCCCTGAGCCTTTCGAGGGGTTCATGAGGACTAGGCCAGGCTCAGTTCGAATAACTTTTGTAGGCCTACAATGCTATTAATTGCATAGCTGCTTGAGCAGGATCTACTTGGGTTACTGGCCAAAAGCACTCTTAAAACTGGCCTTGGAATAAGCTTCGTATGCCTTTAGCGCTTGAGCTGTGCTCGCCATGGCACTTGGCGTGAACAGCTCCGCGGCTGTCCTCCGGCCTTCGGCCTCCCCCTTTATGCCGCTGCGCTGTTTACACCAAATGCCAGGGCTGTGTACTGGTTTAGTGGGATTTAATGAGGTGGATTGCTTCCAAGTTACAAACAGCGAAGTGGTTT